>CALVXB010000001.1 GCA_944368775.1 uncultured Clostridia bacterium
CGAGAGCGTCGCGGCGCGAGAGGGGAGTGGTGTTCTCGCCAACTCTTCACGCTGCGCCGCTCGCCCGAACTACCGAAGGTCGGGGCTTCTCAATTACCTCTTCCCACCGCCAAAAAAGGCACCCGTTTGGGTGCCTTTTGGTGGTGGGAAGAGGATACATATTGCCGAAACCCCGCGCGCGGGGTCCCCTCGGCAAAGCGTCGCGGCGCGAGAGGGGAGTGGTGTTCTCGCCAACTCTTCACGCTGCGCCGCTCGCCCGAACTACCGAACGTCGGGGCTTCTCAATTACCTCTTCCCACCGCCAAAAAAGGCACCCGCATGGGTGCCTTTTGGTGGTGGGAAGAAGTCGCCGCGCATTGAGCGCGGCGAAGGTAGATACTCGCGCTTTGCGCGAGAGCGTCGCGGCGCGAAAGGGGAGCGCGGCTATCGCCAACTCTTCACGCTGCGCCGCTCGCCCGAACTACCGAAGGTCGGGGCTTCTCAATTACCTCTTCCCACCGCCAAAAAAGGCACCCGTTTGGGTGCCTTTTGGTGGTGGGAAGAGGATACATATTGCCGAAACCCCGCGCGCGGGGTCCCCTCGGCAAAGCGTCGCGGCGCGAGAGGGGAGTGGTGTTCTCGCCAACTCTTCACGCTGCGCCGCTCGCCCGAACTACCGAACGTCGGGGCTTCTCAATTACCTCTTCCCACCGCCAAAAAAGGCACCCGCATGGGTGCCTTTTGGTGGTGGGAAGAAGTCGCCGCGCATTGAGCGCGGCGAAGGTAGATACTCGCGCTTTGCGCGAGAGCGTCGCGGCGCGAAAGGGGAGTGGTGTTCTCGCCAACTCTTCACGCTGCGCCGCTCGCCCGAACTACCGAAGGTCGGCATTTTTCAATTACCTCTTCCACAGTAAAAGGGATACCCTGTTGGGTATCCCTTTTACTGGTGGGAAGAGGTAGATTCGAACTACCGAAGTCGTAGACGTCAGATTTACAGTCTGATCCATTTGGCCGCTCTGGAATCTTCCCGTATAAAATTGGAGTTGGCTCCGCGTTTGCGTTGGAGCTGGTGATTGGAATCGAACCCACAACCTGCTGATTACAAATCAGCTGCTCTGCCAGTTGAGCTACACCAGCATGGTTGGTGCCTCGGGGCGGAATCGAACCACCGACACAGGGATTTTCAGTCCCTTGCTCTACCGACTGAGCTACCGAGGCATTTTAAAGCCTGCTTGGCAGCCCACATATGCTATCAAACAGGCTTCTTCCGAAAAAGTGGCGACCCGGAACGGTCTCGAACCGTCGACCTCCAGCGTGACAGGCTGGCGTTCTAACCAACTGAACTACCGGGCCGTAATAAGAAACAATGGTGGGCCTTCACGGACTCGAACCGCGGACCAATCGGTTATGAGCCGACCGCTCTAACCAACTGAGCTAAAGGCCCCTGTCTGCGGGTGTCATTGTCTCAATCACAACGCTTGTCTATTATAGGATATTCAGCGAAAAATGTCAACTGATTTTTTGTGATTTTTTTCGGATTTGAAAAAAATTTACAAGCGCCGTGCGGCTGTTCTGTACATCGGCAGGGGAGCAACGCTTCCGCGCCTCCGTGCGTGAACATCATATACAATACCATGTTTGCGCAAAAAAGTCAAGCGCTGCGCGGCGCTTTGCGTATTTTTTGCGCAAGGGCGCGCTCTCTCGGGCGCCGCGCGCGGAAAAAGAGGGGCAGCTTCAGGCTGTCCCTCGTTCTCTCACACGATCCTTGACAGATACGGGTCTTTTTTCCCGATCTTATGATGGTTATTCGCCGATCACGGAGAAGCGCTGCCGGATATGGCGCGCGTTTTCCACTTCGTCGATCATGGCGATGGCGTAGTCTGCATAGCTGATGCGGCTCTCGCCCTTGGCGTTGACGAAGTATTCTTCGCCGCCGAGGATATACTTGCCCGTGCGCGGGCCGTCCGCCACGAAGTCGCCGGCGGGGGAGAGGAAGGTCCACTGCACGTCGTCGCGCTTGCGCAGATCGTCGAGCGCGGCGCCCTGCGCGTTGGCCAGCGGCTTGAACTCGGCCGGGAAGCTGTCCAGATCTTTGACCTGCAGGGTGTGTTCGGGGTTGACGTACAGGCTGCCCGCGCCGCCCACGACCAGCAGGCGCACCTTCGTGCCGCTGAGGATGTCGCAGAGGTGTTTGAGGGAAGTCTGGTGCAGGGGCAGCGTTTCGGGCGTCCACGCGCCGAACGCGTCGATGACGGCGTCAAACCCTTCGAGGTCGGCGCGCGTCAGGTCAAACAGGTCTTTGACGACCTTCTTGGCCTTGGGGTTTGCGATCTTGTCGTTGCCGCGCACAAAGCCGGTCACGTCATAGCCGCGCGCGATCGCCTCGTTCACGAGGCACGTTCCCTGTTTGCCAGCCGCACAGACGATGGCTACCTTTTTCATACAATGTTACCTCCAAAAGTTTGAATTTGTTGTAATCTTTTTGATTACGACGATAGTATAGCACTCCGCTGTTGTAATGTCAAGAATTACAACTAACTTTTTTGAAATTTTTTTGAAGCGCCTTTCCGCCCGCCGAGCGCCCGCTTTCGCTTGCGGAGGGCGCCGCATCCGCCGCGCCCTCCGCCGCCGCGCTCTCTGCGGCAAGCAAAACCGCCCTCCCGCGAGGGGAGGGCGGCCGTTCCGTCTGTCAATTTTGCCTTTGTTCCGCCGCGCGCAGCTCCTGCGCGAGGTCAAAAAGCGTCACCTTTTGCAGCTCCTTTTCCATCGCGCGCTGGGCGTCGGCGAGGTGCGGGTCGAGTATGCCGCGGATGTTGCGGCCGACGGGGCAGGCGGGATTGGGCTTTTCGTGAAAATGAAACAGCTCGCCCTCTGCGCCCTCCACCGCGTCCACCGCGCGGAACACGTCGTACAGCGTGACGGTGCGCGCGTCACGGCACAGGCTCGCGCCGCCGCTGCCCGCCTTCACTTCCACGATGCCCGCCGCCTTCAGGCTGAGCAGCGTGCGGCGGATGACGACGGGGTTGACCTGCACGCTCGCCGCGATAAAGTCGGACGTCACTTTGGTCGTCTGCGAAAAGCGGACGATGACGAGCAGCGTCTGCACCGCCACCGTGAACCGCGATGTGATCTTCATGGCCGTATCCCTTCCTTTGTTTCTTCTTATTTATTATAGATTAAAAATATTGTAATGTCAATCATTACAACTTCTGCGGGCGCGCCTTTTTTCCGCCTCTTCCGCGCGGCAGGGAGAAAATGCAGCCTATGATCGGCAAACTATGTCACGCATAGTACTCGTCCTGCCGCCGCGCGGCGGACGGCGGCGGCAAAAAGACGGATATTATGTCACGCATAGTACTCTGCAAACGCGCGTTCAGCCCAATTTTTGGCGCATCTCTTCCATCGCCTTGCTCTCGATGCGCGAGATCTGCACCTGCGACACGCCGATGACGGCGGCGACTTCGCTCTGCGTCATGTCGCGGAAGTAGCGCAAAAAGATGATCTTGCGCGCGCGCTCGCCGAGGCTCTCGATGGCCGACTTCAGCTGCAATTTTTCGACGATCTCCTCCTGCCCGTCGGCGGCGGGCAGCCGCTCGAGCAGCGGGCGCGCCTTGTCCTCATCGCCCGCGCTCTCGTCGATGGAGAGGGGCATGCGCGCCGAGCCGAGCACGAACACCGCCTCGCTCTCGCTCATGCCGAAGGCGCCTGCGACCTCGCCGAGGGCGGGCGGCGCGCCCGTCTCGGCGGTGCGGGCGCGGATAAACTCGTTGAGTTCGCGCGCCTTGCCCTTGAGCGCGCGCGACACCTTCACCGACCCGTCGTCGCGCAAAAACCGCTTGATCTCGCCCGCGATCAGCGGCACGGCGTACGTCGAAAATCGCACCCCGTACGACTCGTCGAACCCTTTGACCGCCTTCAGCAGCCCGATGCCCGCCAGCTGATAGAGGTCGTCGTACTCGGTACCCTTGCCCAGGTAGCGGCGCACGATGCTCTTGAGCAGCGGCGCGTTTTCGGTCAAAAGCGCCTCCTTCGCGCCGCCGTCGCCCGCCTTCGCGAGGCGAATGAGGCGCAGCGTCTCCTCATCGCCGCGCATCGGCAGCCCTTGCGCGCGGCGCGTCCGTCTGTGTGGGGGAAGAAGGTTCGCCCGCCGCGCCCGCATCCTTCTCGTCTCCCGCCCCGCTGCCTGCCCCGCTCTCTGCGGCGGGGGAGCCGTGCCCGCGTGACTCCGCTTCTTGCCGCATGCTCGCGCGCTTGCTCCCGCCCGCTTCGCTCTCGGCGGCGGGGGCCTCTTGCGCCGGCCCGCGCGCGAACACCTTGCGCATGCACACCGTCGTTCCCTTCCCTTCCTCCGAGTGCACGGAAAAGTTTGTCATAAACGCCTGCATGATGGTAAAGCCCATGCCCGAGCGCTCCTCGCCCTCCAGCGTCGTGTAAAAGGGCTCGAGGGCGCGGGCGACGTCCGCGATGCCCCGCCCGTAGTCGATGACGCGGATATGTAGCGCGCCGCGCCCTGCGGCGCACTCGATGCGCACCGTGCCGGGCGCGTTCGGGTAGGCGTGCACGATGCAGTTGGTGACCGCCTCGCTGACGGCCGTCTTTACGTCGGACAGCTCGTCCAGCGTCGGGTCGAGGCGGGCGCAGAAGGCGGCGACGGCGTCCCGCGCGAAGGGCCCGTTTTCGGAGAGGGAGGGGAGCTCCAGCGTCATACGGTTGTTCATAGAGACCTCCTTACAGTTTGGGGATGAGCGCGTACACGCCGCTCATCGAAAGCACTTTGTCCGCCGCGATGCCGACCGACTGCAGCGCGGCGGCGATGCCGTAGCGGCGCAGCCGCTTGTACCGCCCGACCAAAAACCCGATGCCCGTCGAGTCCATAAAGCGCACGCCGGATAGGTCGAACACGGCGCGCGCGCAGCCGGCGTTCGCGTCGATGGCCTCGTCTGCAAGCCGCCGCGCCCGCGGCGCGCTGTGCTCGTCCAGCTCGCCGATGAGAAATATGTACAGGGTCTCTCCCGAAACTTTGCCGACCACGTCCATGCCCGCCTCCGCGCCCGTCATTCATCGCGTCGCCCGCCTGTATGCCGCGCCCGCTGTCGCCTACCATAATACCGCGCCCGCGGCGGCGATTTTTGCCCTATTTTCCCGCTTTTGCGCTTTTTTTGCCGAGCCCGTCCCGCTTTTTTGTTTGACAAAAGCATGCGGGTGCGGTATACTATTCGTTGCAAAAATAAACTCCGGAGAGGCCAAAAAAAGGGCGCCGAAGGTGTATGCCGCTGTCGCGGCTATCTCTCAGGCAAAAGGACGGAGCGGTGTTTTTTCCGCAAGTCGCTTTCGGGCGGCTTTCTTTTTTGGCAAAAATGAAAAAGGTATGACATTCGATTCTGTGATCAAGGCGATCGACGACTTTGTGTGGGGCATCCCGCTCATCGTCCTCATCCTCGGCGTGGGCATCTACCTGACGGTGCGCCTCGTATTCCTGCCCGTGCGCAAGCTCGGCCGTGCGTTCAAGTATATGTTCGAGAAGGAGGAGGGCGCGGGCGAAGTATCCAGCTTCGGCGCGCTGTGCACGGCGCTGTCGGCGACCATCGGCACGGGCAACATCGTCGGCGTCGCCACCGCCATCTGCGCGGGCGGCCCGGGCGCGCTCTTTTGGATGTGGCTGGCCGCCTTCTTCGGCATGGCCACCAAGTATGCCGAAGGCCTGCTCGCCGTCAAGTACCGCAAGGTGTACCCCGACGGCCACACCCTCGGCGGGCCCTTCTATTATATTGAAAACGGACTCGGAAAGCGTTGGAAGTTCCTCGCCGTCATCTTTGCCGTACTCGGCATGTGCGTCGGGCTGTTCGGCATCGGCACCTTCTCGCAGGTCAATTCCATCACGGGCGCGGTGAACAACGTGTTCGCGGGCGCGCCCACCGTGTCGCTCTTCGGCACCGAGTACAGCATCGCGGTCGTCATCGGCGGGCTGATCGTAACCATTGCCGTCGCGCTCGTGCTGCTCGGCGGCGTCAAGCGCATCGCAAAAGTGTCGGAGATGGTCGTGCCCTTCATGGTCATCTTGTACGTGCTCGTCTGCCTGATCATCCTCGGCGCAAACGTCACCGCCATCCCGCAGGCGTTTGCCGACATCGTCGTGGGCGCCTTCAACCCCAAGGCGGTCGCGGGCGGCATCGCGGGCAGCATGCTCGTCGCCATGCAGCAGGGCATCGCGCGCGGCATCTTCTCCAACGAGGCCGGCCTCGGCTCCGCGCCCATCGCGGCGGCCGCCGCCAAGACCAAGGAGCCCGTCCGCCAGGGCCTCGTCTCCATGACCGGCACCTTCCTCGACACCATCATCGTCTGCACCATGACCGGACTTGCCATCGTCATCACCGGCGCGTGGCAACCCGCACTCGGCCTCGAGGGGGTAGACGTCACCATCCACGCCTTCTCCAACGGCCTGCCCGGCTTTTTGGGCACGGCGGGCCCGGTGATCCTGATGGTCTGCCTCATCTTTTTCGCATTCACCACCATTCTCGGCTGGAACTTTTACGGCGAGCGCTGCCTCGAGTACATCGTCGGCCGCAAAAAGGTCGCCATCTATACCTACCGCATCCTGTACATCCTCGCCGTGCTCATCGGCCCGTACATGACCGTCGCCGCCGTCTGGAACATCGCCGACATCTTCAACGGCTTGATGGCCATCCCCAACCTCATCGCGCTCATCCTGCTCTCGGGCGTCGTCGTCCGCGAGACGAAGGATTACTTCCGCCGCTTCCCCAAGGGCAAAGACGCTGCGCCTTCGGTCGCCGAAGAGCCGTCGACGGGGGAGGCGACAGACTTCGGCATTCCGCCCGAAGGGGAGGCGGACGTATTCCGCGCCTGCAAGCGCGGCGCAGCCCCGCGCGCCCGCCCCGCCGCCCGCTCCGCGCCCGCCCGCACGCGCAGGCGAAGGGCGCTTTTGCCCCTCGCCCGCGGCAAAGTTCACCATTTCTGACAAACGCCCTTGACAAACGCGCGGTTTTCAGATACAATAGAAGCAAGTACGTCTGCCCCGCGCCGTCTTCGCGGGGCAAATTTTTCAAAGCGCGAGCTGTGCGCCTTGTAAAATAAAAGTGAGGGAGAAAGCGAACATGCAGACAGAACAGACGCCTGTGCCCGCAGCGGGCGCAGAGACCGCTGCGGGCAGCGCGCCCGCGCAAGCGGCAGCCGCGGGCGGCGCGCCCGCGGCAAAAAAGCACCACGGCTTTACGAGCAAGATCGGCTTCGTGCTCGCCGCGGCGGGCTCCGCCGTGGGGCTCGGAAATTTGTGGCGCTTCCCGTATTTGGCGGCCAAATACGGCGGCGGCATCTTCATTTTATGCTACATCATCCTGGCGGCGACGGTCGGCATCACGCTGCTGATGCTCGAGATCGCCATCGGCCGCAAGACGGGCAAGGGGGTGCTCGGCGCCTTCGCGTCGCTGAACAAAAAGTTCAAGTGGCTGGGCTTCATCTGCCTGGCCGTGCCCATCATCATCGTGCCGTACTACTGCGTCATCGGCGGCTGGGTGGTCAAGTACATCGTCGCCTTTTTCGCGGGCTCGGCGGGCCTCGTCGAGGGCGCGGGCGCGGCGGTCGACACCTCTGCCTACTTCAACACTTTCATCTCCGACCCTTGGCAGCCGCTCATTTTCTTCCTCATCTTCGCCGCGGCGACGGTGCTCGTCGTCGTGTTCGGCGTGCAGAAGGGGATCGAGCGCATCAGCAAGGTCCTGATGCCCCTGCTCGCCGTCATTTCCGTGGCGCTGATGGTCTATGTCCTCTGCCAGGACGGCGCGCTGGAAGGGGTCGCCTACCTCTTCACGCCCGATTTCTCCCAATTCGGCTATGAAACGCTGCTCGCCGCCCTCGGCCAGCTCTTCTATTCTCTCTCGCTGGCGATGGGCATCATGATCACCTACGGCTCGTATATGAAGAAGGACGTCAGCGTCTCCAAGTCCTCGCTGCAGATCGCCATCTGCGACTCGGCGTTCGCTATCGTCGCGGCGACCATCATCATCCCGTCCATCTTCGCCTTTTCCGCCGACCCGGACGGCGCGCTGAGCGCCTCCGGCCCCTCGCTCATGTTCGTGCAGCTGCCCGCCGTGTTCAACAACCTGCCCGGCGGCCGCTGGATCGGCGCGGCCTTCTTCATCCTCGTCTTTTTTGCGGCGCTCACCTCCTCCATCTCGCTCGTAGAGGCGATCGTCGCCGTCCTGCGAGAGAATCTGCACCTCAAGCGCTGGGTCGCCTGCACCGTCGTGCTCGGCATCGTCATCGTGCTCGGCACCATCTCTTCTCTCGGCTTCGGCGTGCTCAGCGGCGCGCAGATCACGCTGCCCTCCGGCTCCAGCTATACGATCTTGGATATGTTCGACTACCTCGCGAACAGCATCCTCATGCCCATCGTCGCCATCCTCACCTGCATCCTCGCGGGGTACTTCATCGACAAAAACCTCATCCCCGACGAGATCGGCCTGCGCCGCAAGGCGAGCCGCGGCTACTTCCGCGTCATGGTGCGCTACATCGCGCCCGTGTGCATGGCTGTCATCCTCATCAGCGGCATCGTGTTCAACCTCGTTTTGCCGCCCCTGTAAACAAACTTTTTGCACGACACGGCGCTTCGCCCGCGGGCGGGGCGCTTTTGTCTTATGAGAATTTTTCCCGCGCCCGCAGCTTTTCCCCGCGGACGCGCGGCCGCCCGCGCAGGCTTTCGGCATCTTCCCGCCCCGCGCGCCGCGGGGCGCAGTTTTCGCTGTACCATGAGAGAAAAGAAAAAAATCGACCTCGGCAAAGACCGCGTCGGCGTGCTCGTCGCAAAGCTCGCCTTCCCCGCCGTCCTCGCGCAGGTCATCAACCTCTTATATAACCTCGTCGACCGCATGTACGTCGGCGCGTTGCCCGAACCGGAGAGCACCCTCGCCATCGCGGGGCTGGGGGTGGTCTTTCCCATCACCATCATCGTCAGCGCCTTCGCCAACCTCGTCGGGCTGGGCGGCGCGCCGCTCGCCAGCATCGCCCTCGGCGAAAAGAAAGGGGAGCAGGCGAGCCGCGTGTTCAACGCTGGCGCGGCGATGCTCCTCGTATTCGGCGTGCTGCTCACGGCGGCGGTGCTCATTTTCTGCGAGCCGCTCGTGCGGCTGTTCGGCGCGCCGACGGAGGTGGTGCCGTACGGCAGCAGCTACCTCTTCATCTACGGCATGGGCACACTGTTCGTCATGCTCTCGCTGGGATTGAATCCATTTATCACGGCGCAGGGCTTCAGTTTTACCGCCATGTTCACCGTCGCCATCGGCGCCCTGCTCAACATTGCGCTCGACCCGCTCTTCATCTTCGTATTCGACATGGGCGTCGAGGGCGCGGCGCTCGCCACCATCCTCTCGCAGGCGGTCTCCGCCGTCTGGGCGGCGGCCTTCTTCTTCCGCAAAAAGACGGCCTACCGCTTCCGCCTCTCCCAATTTCTGCCGCCCCTGCGCACCGCTGCCCGCATCCTTTTTTTGGGTCTCTCGCCCTTCATCATGAGCGTCACCGAAAGCGCCATCCAGATCGTATTCAACGTCAACCTCGTGCGCTGGTCGGGCGACGACCCCAACTACACCGCCGCGCTCACCATCATGCTCAGCGCGGTGCAGATGGTCTGCATGCCCCTCAACGGGCTGGGCAACGGCGTGCAGCCGCTGGTCAGCTACAACTACGGCACGGGCAACTCGGCGCGCATCAAGAGCGCGGTGAAGATGGTCACCGTCGTCGCGCTGTGCGGCAGCGTCTCCGTCTGGCTTTTGTCCCTGCTCGCGCCGCAGGTGTACGGGCTGATGTTCAACGCCTCGGATGCGGTGATGGAACTCGTCTGCCGCTATACGCCCGTCTTTATGATGGGCACCGTCATGTTCTTCGCGCAGATGACGCTGCAAAACGTATTCGTCGCCCTCAACCAGGCCAAGATCTCCATCTTCCTCGCCTGCCTGCGCAAGGTCATCCTGCTCATCCCCCTCTGTTTCGCGCTGCCGTACGCCTTCGGCGTCGCGGGCGTCTTTTACAGCGAGGGCATCGCCGACATCCTCGCGGGCGTCATCACGGCGACGACATTCTTCACCATGTTGCCGCGCATCCTCAAAAAGCGCGAGCGCACGCTCGCCCTCGAGCGTGCGGCGGGGCAGGGGATGTGACGGAGAGGAATGAATTTTTCGCAACTCGCCAAAAAAATCAAAAAAGCGCCCCGTTTTTGTTGACAAACGGGGCGCAAAAATGGTAATATATATAAGCTGTCACGGGGGCGTAGCTCAGTTGGTTAGAGCGCATGCTTGACATGCATGAGGTCATAAGTTCGAGTCTTACCGTCCCCACCAAAACGCGCAGAGGGCACCATGTGGTGCCCTCTGCGCGTTTTTGGGTGGGGACGGGAGCCGCGAACTTCCGCGCGGCGGCAAAGCCGCCGCGCGGAAGTTCGTGCTCGAGCGCAGCGAGAGCTTTGCCTCGTCGCCGCAAGGCAAATTTCGCAACAGGACGGGTAGTTTCCCGTCCTGTTTGCTCTGATGCCTGCGGCTCCTCTTCCCAAAAAATCTTTGCTTCGCAAATCTTTTTTGGGAGCCCTGTTTTTAGCTTTAGGGGTTTCGGCAAGCCCTTACCGTCCCCACCATTTCGACCAAATTATAGTTAGAAAAGCGGCGTGCTCGAGCGCAGCGAGAGGGAGCCGAAGGCACAAGCCTTTACCGTCCCTACCTTTGAATGTCCAAGCCCATACGCGCCGCTCGTCTGCGAGCCGCTGCTGTACGCGTACTCGCCCGTTCTATCTGTCGCCCGGCGAGAATACAATACCTTGTACATTTTTTGTCGAGGTGCGTATGCGCGCATATCACTCCCTTTCCGCGGCGGAGGTGCTGTCCGCCCTGCAAACATCCGAGGTGGGAATCGGCGAGGCGGAGGCCGCCCGCCGCCTGCAACAGTACGGAGAAAACGCCCTGCCCTCCCGCAAAAAGGGCGGCCCCTTCCGCCTGTTTTTGGGGCAGTTCAAGGACTTTATGACCATCCTCCTGCTGTGCGCCGCCGCCCTCTCCGCCGCCGTCGCCTTTGCCACGGGGGATAGAGGCGGGCTGACGGACACGGGCATCCTGCTGCTCATCGTGCTGCTCAACGCGGTGGTCGGCTTCATCCAGCAGTACCGCGCGGATACCGCCGTCGAAAAGCTGGACCGCCTCTCCGTCTGCCGCGCCAAAGTCGTGCGCGGCGGCCGCGACATCCTGCTCGACAGCCGCCTGCTCGTGCCCGGCGACGTCATCTTTTTGGAAGAAGGCGACATGGTCCCCGCCGACTGCCGCATCCTGCGCGCCGAGCAGCTGCGCTGCGACGAATCGGCGCTGACGGGCGAGTCGAGCGGCGTCTCCAAATCGGAAGCGCCCGTTTCCGCCAAGGCGCCCCTCGCCGAGCGACGCTGTATGCTGTATTCCTCCACCTTCGCCGTGCGCGGGCGGGCGCAGGCGGTCGTCGTCGCGACGGGCAAAGACACCGAGATTGGCCACATCGCGGGCATGCTCGCCCAGACGGAGGCCGCCAAAACGCCGCTCGAAAAGGCGCTCGCCGTGCTCGGCCGCATCATCACCGCCTTTGTCGGCGCGGTCGCGGCGCTGCTCTTCTGCATCGGCGTGTTCGGGCGGGGCGTGCCGCTGCTCAGCGGATTTTTGTCCGCCGTCGCGGTCGCCGTCGCCGCCATCCCCGAGGGCATGCCCGCCGTCGTCACCGTCATCATGGCGATGGGGGTGCAGAAGATGAGCCGCGCGCGCGCCATCGTCCGCCGCCTGCACGCGGTGGAAACGCTGGGCGGCTGCAGCTGTATCTGCTCGGATAAGACGGGCACCCTCACCGAAAACCGCATGACGGTGGAGGAAGTCGTCACAAATTTCGCGCCCTTCCGCCCTCCGGCGGGGGCGCAGACGCCCGCCGCCGGCCAAGTTTTGCCCGAAGCGGGCGGCAGCGAGCGCGCGGCAGGGGAACATTCTGCGGGTGAGCGGCACCTGCTCGCGTGCATGCTGCTGTGCAACAGCGTGCGCACGCGCGGGGGGAAGCCGACCGGCGACCCGACCGAAGTCGCCCTCGTCGCTTACGCGCGGGGGCTGGGCGTGCAGGCGCGCGGCCGCAGGCTGGGCGGCATCCCGTTCTCCTCCGAGAGCAAGCGTATGACCGTCTCCGCGGAGACGGACGAAGGGCGGTTCGACTATGTAAAGGGGGGCGCAGACGTGCTGCTGCGCCGCTGCGACCGCATCTTCGACGGCCGCGTGCGGCCGATGACGGAGGAGGACCGCGCCGCCGTGCTCGCCGCGACCGCGCAGCTCGCCTCCCGCGCCCTGCGCGTGCTCGGCTTCGCCTACCGCCCGTACGCGGGCGCACCCTGCGACGAAAACCTGATCTTTGTCGGCATCTGCGGCATGATCGACCCGCCCAAAGAGGGCGCGCGCGAGGCGGTCGCCGCCTGCAAGGGGGCGGGCATCACCCCCGTCATGATCACGGGCGACCACCGCGCGACCGCCTACGCCATCGCCGCGCGGCTGGGCATCGCCGAGGGCGAGGGGCAGGTCGTCACGGGCGCAGAGCTGGACGCCATGACGCCGTCGCAGCTGCGCGAACGGGTGCCGCAGGCGCGCGTGTTCGCGCGCGTCAGTCCCGGGCACAAGAGCCTGATCGTCGAGCAACTGCAGGCGGCGGGCGGCGTCGTCGCCATGACGGGCGACGGCATCAACGACGCGCCCGGCATCCGCAGGGCGGACATCGGCATCGCGATGGGGCAGGCGGGCACCGACGTCACCAAGAGCGCCGCCGACATGATCATCGCCGACGACAACTTCGCGACCATCGTCACCGCCGTGCGCGAGGGGCGGCGGGTGTTCGCCAACATCCGCAAGACGGTGCGCTTCTTTCTCGCCACCAACCTCGCCGAAGTGCTCGCCGTGCTCATCGCCGCCCTCGCCTTCGCAAAATTCGATTTTCTCACCTCCACCCAGCTGCTCTGGATCAACCTCATCACCGACAGCCTGCCCGTCCTCTCGCTGGGCGCAGACCGCGCCGAGCGCGACTGCATGCTCCGCCCGCCCGAGCGCGCCGCCTCGCTGTTCTCGGCCGAGTCGCTCGCCTCCGTCGCCGTCTACGGCGCCGTGCAGACGGCGCTGTGCATGGGCGCGTTCGCCCTCGCTTTGCGCGCGTACGGGAACGCCGCCGCCGTCACCATGACCTTTTTCACCCTCTCCTTTTTAGAGCTGTTCCACGCCTTCAACATCCGTTCGGAGCGCGCCTCCGCCTTCGGCAGGGGATTTTTCCAAAACAAACTGCTCTTCGCCACCGTCGGCATCGGCGTCGCCGTCAACCTCGCCCTGTGCGCCCTCCCGCCGCTGCGCGCCGCCTTCGGCATCGCCGCGCTCACGGGCGGGCAGTGGGGCATCGTGTTCGCCTTCTCCCTCGCCGTCATCCCCGCCGCCGAGCTGTACAAGGCGCTCGTCCGCCTCGTGCTGTTTGTGCGGAAGAAGCGCCCGCGCGCCCGCCTCGCCGCCCGCCCCGCCCGCACATAGCCCCCGCCGCGCAAAAAAAGAAGGAACGCCCGCGCGCGCCCCTTCAAACCCCGAGAACGCGCTTTTATGAAACGATATAAAGAAGCGCGCCCCGCAAAATTGCGGGGCGCGCGTCGTATTGCAAAAAATATTACACGATGATATTGATCAGCCGCCCGGGCACGACGATGAACTTGCGGACGGGCTTGCCCTCGATGAGCGGGCGGATGGCGTCGTCGGCGAGCACCGCTTCGCGGATCTGCTCCTGCGTCGCGTCCTTCGAGATCATCATCTTGGTCTTGATCTTGCTGTTCACCTGCACGGCGTACTCCGTCTCTTCGCGCACGAGCGCCGCCTCGTTGCAGACGGGGTAGCTCCGGTCGAACACCGAGTACTTGCCGCCGAAGCGCTCCCACAGCTCCTCGGTGAAGTGGGGGGCGAAGGGCGCGAGCAGCAGCAGCAGGTCGCGGGTGCATTCGCGCAGGAAGGCCGCGCTGCGGCCCTCGGTGCCGTCGTACTTATTCAGCGCGTTGACGTACTCCATCAGCCGCGCCACCGCGGTGTTGAAGGAGAATGCCTCGAGGTCGCGGGTGATCTGCTTGATCGCGTAGTTGCGCGCGTAGTCCAGCTCCTTTTCGTCACGGCCGTGCGCCTTGGCGGGCTCTTCCGCCTTGAGGGAGATCGCCTTGTCCGTCAGCCGCTCGACGCGGTCGAGGAACTTCGCGACCGACTTGATGCCGTCGTCGCTCCACGGGCCGCCCTCTGTGTACGAAAAGCCGAACATCAGGTACATACGGAACACGTCCGAGCCGTACAGCGCGATGTAGTCGTCGGGGGAGACGACGTTGCCCTTCGATTTCGACATACGGTTGCCGTCCGGGCCGAGGATGACGCCCTGATGCACGAGCGAGCGGAAGGGCTCGTCGAAGTTCAAATACCCCATATCGCGCAGCGCCTTGGTGAAGAAGCGCGCGTACAGCAGGTGCATGCAGGCGTGCTCCGCGCCGCCGATGTACTTGTCGACGGGCAGCATACGGTTGACGATCTCCGGGTCGAAGGGCTGCTTGGCGTTGTGCGCGTCGGGGTAGCGCAGGTAGTACCAGCTCGAGCAGACGAAGGTATCCAGCGTGTCGGGGTCGCGCAGCGCGTCGCCGCCGCAGTGCGGGCACTTGGTGTGCATGAATTCGTCGCATTTTGCGAGCGGAGACTTGCCGTCCGGCTCGAACTGCACGTTGTAGGGCAGGCGGACGGGCAGATCTTTATAGGGCACGGGCACGATGCCGCACTTGGGGCAATGCACCACCGGGATGGGCGCGCCCCAATAGCGCTGGCGGGAGACCAGCCAGTCGCGCAGGCGGTAGTTGATCTTGCGCTCGCCCTTGCCGATCTTGGTCAGGTAGTTGGAGATCTCGGTGCGCGCCTCCTCGCCGAACCGCCCGTCGAACTGCAGGCTGTTCACGCAGATGCCGTCCTCGCAGAAGGGCAGCACCGTCTCGCCGTTTTTATTTTCGATGACCTTTTTGATAGGCAGGCCGTACTTCTGCGCAAAGGCATAGTCGCGCTCGTCGTGCGCGGGCACGCCCATGACCGCGCCGGTGCCGTACGAGTAGAGCACATAGTCGGCGGCGTAGATGGGCACTTTTTCGCCGTTGACGGGGTTGATCGCGTAGTGGCCGATGAACACGCCCGTCTTTTCGCGGGAGGAGGAGAGTCGGTCGATCTCGTTTGTCTTTGCGGTCGCCTCGATGTACGCCTCCACCGCCGCGCGCTGCTCGTCGGAGACCAGCTTCTTCACGAGCGGGTGCTCGGGCGCGAGCACGACGTACGAAACGCCGAACACCGTGTCGCAGCGGGTGGTGAACACCTTAAAGGTATCCCCGCTCTCGCAGGCGAACTCGATCTCGCAGCCGGTCGACTTGCCGATCCAATTGCGCTGCATCAGCTTTGTCTTTTCCGGCCAGTCGATGGTATCCAGCCCCTGCAGCAGCTCCTCGGCATACTTGGTGATGCGGAAGAACCATTGCGTGAGGTCCTTTTTGACGACGGGGGTGCCGCAACGCTCGCAGCAGCCCTCCTGCACCTGCTCGTTGGCGAGCACGGTGTTGCAGCTCGGGCACCAGTTGACGGGCGCTTCCTTGCGGTAGGCGAGGCCGTTTTCATACAGCTTGAGGAACATCCACTGCGTCCACTTGTAGTAGTCTTCCTCGCACGTCTTGACCTCGGCAGACCAATCGAACATCGCGCCCATCGCGCGCAGCTGCTTCTCCATCGTCGCGATGTTCTTTTCCGTCGAATCCTTCGGGTGGATCTTCGTCTTGATGGCGTAGTTTTCGGCGGGCAGGCCGAAGGCGTCAAAGCCCATGGGCTGGAATACCTCGTAGCCCTGCATCTTTTTGAAGCGCGCGAAGCTGTCCGACGGGCCGTAATTGTACCAATGGCCGATGTGCAGCTTTGCGCCCGAAGGGTAGGAGAACATCTCCAGCACGTAGTACTTTTTGTCGATGTTCTTTTTGTTGAAGTGGTTTTCCTTCGTCTTTTCCCAACGCTGCTGCCACTTGCTTTCGACTGATCTCATGTCCATAAGCGAATACCTCCGTGGGTGTGAACAAAACTCATTTTTTCTTGCGGAAGAGGCGGAAGATCAGGTAGGCCGCCGGCCCTACGATGGGAACGAGCAGCACGACCAGATTCCACGGGATGACCGCCTTGACCAGCCCCATGTCCTTGAATAAGAGGTAGATGGTCGCGATCGCCAAAAAATAATGGACGGCGAGCACGGCGATAAGCGCGATGACAAACGGCGGCATAAGCCCTCCCGATCGAAAAATTATTCACTTGATTATATAATTTTTTAGAGAGATAGTCAAGCCGAGAGGGCGGCGCGCCGCAAATTTTTCGCAAACCGCGCATATCCGCGCCCGCATTTTCCATAAATCGCGCAGCCCTCCCCACAAAATCGCGCCCGCCGCGTAAATAAATCGCGCCCGCCTGCATACACTGAAAGCATGGAATGTGAACTCACCGTCACCGAAGCGGACGCCAACTGCCGCTACATCGCCTACATCGCGGCGGCGCTCGCCAAGGGCGGCGCCGCCGCGCAGATCGGCTTCGATGGGGGCCGCGTCCGCCTCGCCGCCGCGGGAGACGCCGCCCTCGTCCGCGCCGCCGAGGAAAAGATGGCAGACATCCTGTGCATCGGCTACAAGTACGCTGCGCTGCGCCCCCTCGTCCGCCCCGCGGGGCTGGGCGGGGAGGACCGCGAGATCCTGCTCGCCGCCGTCATCGCCGCCGACCTCGCCGAGGACCGCCGCTGCGTCCTAACCCGCCTGCGCCGCGCCGCGGCGGGGGAGTACACGCTGGACGGCTTTTACCGCTTCCGCCTCGCCGACCTGCGCGAAAAGTGGCGGGGCGTCGCCGCCTGCGTGCCCGGCGTGTTCACGCGCAGCCGCCTCGCCGACTTCATGGACTACCTGCTCGGCGCGGGCAGGGGAAAGGTGTTTTTGAAGGGCGACGCCGTGTTCGACGCGCGCTGCCGACGCCTGCGCCGCTCCTCCCTCATCGAGGGCGGCCCCTCGGAGATGAATACCCTGCGCGAGATCGTGCTCAGCGGCGCGGGGAAGGTCGAGTGCCTCACCGCCCCCGGCACCCGTCTGGAGAACTTTTTGCGCCGCTATTACGCGGGCAGGGCTGTCTTTTCATGATGCGCGCCCCCGCAAAAAATTGCGGGCGGAGGTCATCAAAAAATTTGCGGGCGGCGGCGCTTTTTCGTTGACAAACGGCGCAAAAGGGGCTATTATAATAGCATATCGAATATCGCCCATCAAAGGGGAGACAAGTAGTTCGGGAGGGGCCCTTCCAGAGAGCGGCGCACTCGCTGCAAGCGCCGTACGGCCGGCCCGAGACGAAACCGCTCCGCCCGGGCAAGAGCGTGCGCGGCTTTTTCAAATCGCGCGAGAGCGGCCGCAAACGTTTTTGCGGCAATTAAGGTGGAACCGCGCAGTGCATGCGTCCTTAAACGTTGTGTTTGAGGGCGCTTTTATATTGCAAAAATTCATTTTTTAAGCAAGGAGATACAAGAGCATGATCATTACGCTGAAGGGAGGGGACAAGAAGGAGTTCGCCGCCCCCGTGAGCTGCTACGAGGTCGCCAAGAGCATCGGCGAAGGGCTGGCGCGCTCGGCGGTCGCGGCGAAGGTGAACGGCAAGGCGGTCGACCTCGCGCACGTCATCGACGGCGACTGCGAGCTGGAGATCCTCACGCTGAAGGATAAGGAGGGGCTGCAGGTGTACCGTCACACGGCGGCGCACGTGCTCGCGCAGGCGGTCAAGGCCATTTTCCCGACCTGCAAGCTCGCCATCGGCCCGACCATCGACAACGGATTCTATTACGACATCGACTTTAAGACGCCCATCACGCAGGAGGACCTGTCCAAGATCGAGGCGGAGATGAAAAAGATCATCAAAAGCAACCTTCCCGTCGAGCGCTTCACCCTCTCGCGCGAGGAGGCGATCAAACTGATGACCAAGTATTCTGAAAAGTACAAGGTCGAGCTGATCAAAGACCTGCCCGAAGGGGAGGAGATCTCCTTCTACAAGCAGGGCGACTTCACAGACCTCTGCCGCGGCCCGCACCTGCCCTCCACGGGCAAGATCAAGGCGTTCAAGCTGACCAGCATCGCGGGCGCCTATTGGCGGGGCAACGAAAAGAACAAGATGCTCACCCGCATCTACGGCACCGCCTTTGCGAAGAAGGAGGAGATGGAGGCCTACTTCACCATGCTCGAAGAGGCCAAAAAGCGCGACCACACCAAGCTGGGCAAAGAGCTCGGCCTGTTCGCGCTGCTCAACGAGGGCAAGGGCTTCCCGTTCTTCCTGCCAAAGGGGATGGTGCTCAAAAACATCCTCGTCGACTATTGGCGTCAGATCCACACCCGCGAGGGGTACGTCGAGGTGCAGACCCCGATCATCCTCAACCGCTCGCTGTGGGAGACGTCCGGCCATTGGGACCATTATAAAGAGAATATGTACACGACCAAGATCGACGGCGAAGACTGCGCCATCAAGCCGATGAACTGCCCGGGCGGCATGCTCGTGTACAAGCTCACTCCGCACAGCTATAAAGACCTGCCCATCCGCATGGGCGAGCTTGGCCTCGTCCACCGACACGAAAAGAGCGGCCAGCTGCACGGGCTGTTCCGCGTCCGCTGCTTCACGCAGGACGACGCGCACATCTTCATGCTCCCCGCGCAGATCGCAGACGAGATCAAGGGCGTCGTGCGCATCATCAACGAAGTGTATACCCTGTTCGGCTTTAAGTACCACGTCGAGCTGTCCACCCGCCCCGAAGACAGCATGGGCAGCGACGAAGATTGGGAGACGGCGACCAACGCCCTGCGCGCCGCGCTGGACGAGATGGGCCTCGACTACGTCGTCAACGAGGGGGACGGCGCCTTCTACGGCCCCAAGATCGACTTCCACCTGACCGACTCCATCGGCCGCACCTGGCAGTGCGGCACCATCCAGCTCGACTTCCAGCTGCCGCAGCGCTTCGAGGCGGAGTACACGGGCGAGGACGGCCAAAAGCACCGCCCGATCATGATCCACCGCGTCGTGTTCGGCTCCATCGAGCGCTTCATCGGCATCCTCATCGAGCACTACGCGGGCAAGTTCCCCGTCTGGCTCTCGCCCGTACAGGTCAAGATCCTGCCCGTCTCCGACAAGTCGATGGACTACGCCAAGCAGGTCGAGGCACAGCTCAAAGCGGCGGGCGTCCGCGTCGAAACGGATATGCGCAACGAAAAGATCGGCTACAAGATCCGCGAGGCGCAGCTCGAAAAGCTGCCGTATATGCTGATCATCGGCGACAAGGAGAAGGAGGAGGGCACCGTCTCCGTCCGCATGCGCGAAAAGGGCGACATCGGCAGCATGCCCCTCGCCGACTTCGCCGCGCGCGTCAAGAAGGAAAATGACGAAAAGACTGTCTTTTGACAAAATTCGGCCGAAAAATCGGTTGACAAAGGCCGAGAATTTTGGTATGATATATCGGTAAAGCAGAAGGAACGCTTCTCGCCTTGCGGCAATCGCGTCGGCAAGTGCACGATATATCCAAACCGCCTGCCGGAAGCGTGGGCGGCATAAGAGCGATATTTCGGGCGGGTCCTTTTGCGGGCCCGCCTTTTTTGTTCGGCTTGGGCGGGCATTCCGACATCGTCAAATAATCAAAAGGAAGGTATACAAGTATTAAAGCCCAGCATCAGATCAACGGAGAGATCCGCGATCGTGAAGTGAGAGTCATCGGGGCGGACGGGCAGCAGCTCGGCATCATGAGTTCGCAGGCCGCACTTCGCCTCGCAGAAGAGAGCGAGCTCGACTTGGTGAAGATCTCGCCGACGGCGGTACCGCCCGTCTGCAAGATCATGGACTACGGCAAGTTCAAGTTTGAACAGGGGAAAAAGGAAAAAGAATCGCGCCGCAACCAAAAGATGGTCGAGATCAAGGAGGTACGCCTCTCGATGACCATCGACACGAACGACCTCAACGTCAAATCCCGCCAGGCGCAGAAATTTTTGGAGGCGGGCAACAAGGTGATGGTCTCCATCCGCCTGCGCGGCAGGCAGAACGCGCACGCCTCGATGGGCGTGGACGTGATGCACGCCTTTTTCGACACGCTGGAGGGGAAGGCGGTCATGGACAAAAAGCCTGCCAGCGAGGGGCGCAACATCACCATGCTGCTCTCGCCCGCAAAACAATAAAGATCGGAACGGCGCGCCCGCCCGCGGGCTTACGGCGCGCATCGGATACGGAAAATTATTTCGGAGGATAACAACATGCCTAAACAGAAATCGCATAGCGGCTCCAAGAAGCGTTTCGACGTGACCGGCAGCGGCAGAGTCAAGAGGGCACAGTCTGGTAAAAACCACAAGACGGGCGCAAAACCCCGCAAGCGCAAGCGCAACCTGCGCCAGACGGCGTTCGTGAGCGAGACGCAGGAACTGACGGTCAAAAACCGCCTGATCCCGTACAAGAACTAAGCGAATAAGGAGAGATAAGTCATGCGTATCAAAAGAGGTGTCAACGCTGTCAAAAAGCGCAGAAAGATATTCCGCCTGTCCAAGGGCTACTTCGGCTCCAAGAGCCGCTCGTACCGCATCGCGCGCGAAGCGGTGATGAAGTCGCTGATGTACGCGTACATCGGCCGCAAGAACCGCAAGAGAGACTTCCGCAAGCTCTGGATCGCCCGCATCAACGCGGCCGCCCGCCTGAACGGCCTGTCCTACAGCAAGTTCATGCACGGCCTCAAGGTCGCCGGCATCCAACTGAACAGAAAGGTTCTCGCGGACATCGCGGTCAACGACGCCGCCGGTTTCGCGGCCCTGGCCGAAAAGGCGAAAGCCGCCATCGCGTAAAGCAACCGATCCGAAAACCTTCTTCCTCACCGCAAGAAGGTTTTTTTGGTATTTATATGGTCATCACTTCGAGGAACAATCCGCTCGTGCGCCGCGTCCTCGCCCTGCGCGAAAAAAAGTTTCGCCGCGCGGCGGGAGAGTATGTGGTCGAGGGGCTCAAATCGGTGCGCGAGGCCGCCGCGTGCGGCGCGCACATCCGCCTGCTCGTGCGGGCAGAGCGCGTCCCGCCGCAGGGCATCGCCTGTGACGGCGAGCTGGTCGTGTCGGACGGCGTGTTCGATAAGATCTCGGAAGAAGTCACGCCGCAGGGCGTGCTCGCCGTCGTCGCCATGCCGCCGTGTACGCCCGCCCCGCCGCAGGGGCTGAGCGTCCTGCTCGACGGCGTCGCCGACCCCGGCAACATGGGCACCGTGCTGCGCACCGCGAACGCCGCGGGCTACGCCGACGTCTACCTGCGCGGCTGCACCGACCCCTTCGCGCCCAAAGTCGTGCGCGCCTCGATGGGCGGTTTGTTCCGCGTCCGCCTGCACATCGGCGACGACGCGGCGCTTGCCGCCGCGCTCGCGGGCGTGCCGCTCGTCTGCGCGGATATGGCGGGGGAGAACGCCTTCCGCTTCGCCCCGCCGCCCCGCTTTTGCCTGGTCATCGGCAACGAGGCAAACGGCGTCACGGCAGAAGTGCGCGCCGCGTGCGCGCATACCGTGCGCGTACCAATGCTGGGCGGGTGCGAAAGCCTCAACGCGGGCGTATCGGCGGGCATCCTGATGTACCTGCTGCGCGCGGAGCACTTCCGCGGCGCATAATGAAGAGAGACAAACCCAACGAATCGAGACGATATCAAGGAGAATAACCAATGTCCGGGCACAGCAAATGGCATAACATTCAGGCAAAGAAAGGCAAGGCGGACGCCGCGCGCGGCCGCATCTTCACCAAGTTGGGCAGAGAGATCGCCGTCGCAGCAAAGGCGAACCCCAACCCCGAAACGAACAGCAAGCTCGCGGACGTGATCGCCAAGGCGAAGGCGAACAACATGCCCAACGACAACATCCAGCGGTGCATCAAAAAGGCGTCGGGCGAGCTGAGCGGCGTCAACTACGAGACGCTCGTGTACGAGGGCTACGGCGTGGGCGGCAGCGCGCTCATCATCAAGACGCTGACCGACAACAAAAACCGCACCGCGGGCGACGTGCGCAGCACCCTCTCCAAGTGCGGCGGCGAGCTGGGCAACACCGGCTGCGTGTCGTATATGTTCAGCAACAAGGGGCTGCTCGTCGTCGAGCGCACCCTCGACCTCGACGAGGACACCATCACCGAGTACGCCATCGACGCGGGCGCGGACGACGTGGTCGTCTTGGACGACGTGTACGAGATCTACACCGACCCCGCCGCCTTCTCCGACGTGCGCAAGTACCTCGAAGAGAAGGGCGTCGAGTTTTTGGAGGCGGACGTGCGCATGATCCCGCAGAACAAGGTCACGCTCAGCCCCGAGCATACCGAAACTTTCCGCAAACTGCTGGATAAGCTCGAAGACCTCGACGACGTGCAAGACGTCTACCACAACGTCGACCTGCCCGACGAGGACGAAGAGGAGTAATTTCCGCTTTTGCCGCGATTTTTGGGCAATATCATTGAATTTTTTGCCGTTTGCATAGTACTATGCGCGGCATAAACGACCGATAAACGGAGGGAACTATGATCGGAGTGGAAGAGGCCTGCCTGCGGGCCAAAGAACATGAAGGCGTCATCGCCCGCGCGAGCGAAGAGCAGCGCAACGCGATGCTCTCTGCCGCCGCCGCCGCCCTGCGCGCGCGCGCCGGCGAGATCATCGCCGAAAACCGCATCGATATGGCGGGCTGCACGCGCGGCCCGCAGTTCGTCGACCGCCTGATGCTGGACGAAAAGCGCATCGACGGCATCGCCGTCGGGCTGGAAAAGCTCATCTCGCTCGCCTGCCCCGTCGGGGAGGTGCTCGAGGAGCGCACCCTGTACAACGGCATCAAACTGCGCCGCGTGCGCGTGCCGCTGGGCGTCATCGGCATCATCTATGAAGCGCGCCCCAACGTCACGGCAGACGCCATCGGCCTCGCCATCAAGAGCGGCAACGCCATCGTGCTGCGCGGCAGTAAAGACGCCATCCGCTCGAACATCGCGATCACCGGCATCATCAAGGACGCCGTCCGCGCGGCCGGCATGGACAGCGAGTTCATCCAGCTCATCGAGGACACCTCGCGCGAGGGCTCGACCCGCTTCATGCGCATGAACGGCGTCGTCGACTGCATCATCCCCCGCGGCGGCGCAGGGCTCATCCAAAACGCCCTGCAAAACGCGACGGTGCCCGTCATCGAGACGGGCACGGGCAACTGCCACGTCTACTTCGACGGCGCGGCGGACATCGTTAAGGGCATCCCCATCCTCATCAACGCCAAGACGCAGCGCACCTCCGTGTGCAACGCCTGCGAGAGCGCGCTCGTCGAGGCGAATTTCGCCAAGGCGCACCTCCCCGAGATCGTCGCCGCCCTGCGCGAAAAGAAGGTCGAGATCGTCGCCTGCGAGCAGTGCCGCGCCATCGTGCCCGACCTCGCCCCCGCGACGGAGGAAGACTACTACACCGAGTATTCCGCCCTCAAGATCTCCATCAAGGTCGTGAGCGGCGTCGACGAGGCGATCGCCCACATCAACAAGTACGGCACCCACCACAGCGACGCCATCATCACCGAGGACGCGGCCGCGGCAGAAAAATTCCTCAACGAAGTGGACAGCGCCGCCGTGTACGTCAACGCCAGCACCCGCTTTACGGACGGCTTTGAATTCGGCATGGGCGCGGAGATGGGCATCTCCACCCAAAAGCTGCACGCGCGCGGCCCGATGGGCCTGCGCGAGCTGACCTCTTATAAGTACCAGCTCGTCGGCGACGGCCAGATCCGCGGCTGAACGAACGCATCAAAAAACGGCAAGGGCCGCCCGCTTCCGCGGGCGGCCTTTCGTTTGTTCGCAAGGGGCGGCGGCCTTTCATTTATTCACAAGGTCGGCGGCCTTTCGTATGCCTGCGTTTGGCGGCTTTGCGCCGCGCGGCAGGGCGTTTTGCCGCATTTTGCGCCGTTTTCCGCGATTTGCCGCGCCGCCGCGCGCATGAAGGCCGCATCTTTGCAGATACTGTTGCTGTCGGCGGCGGTAGAACAGATCCGCAAGCGTATTTGCAACAAATTCCGAAAGAGAAAAAAGAGAAGGATCCGCGCCGGGCGCGCTATCGCCGCTTTCCGATACAGTCTCGATTTTTATGCGGCAGTTTGCCGCGGCGAAGGCAAAAACAGGGCGCGAGCCGGATATGCGCGGCAGAGATGCCGCAAACGGCGGCGAAAATGTTCGTCGCGGAAGGGTGCGCAACGGCCCGACCGTGAGGAAAGAAGAGCGCAAAAATTTTGCCAGAAAATCAAAAATTCGCCGACGAAGGGCGTTTTCTTCAAAAGTTTGAGAAAAAGCAGCCATCGAGCGTAAAAAACGGGACAAAAATGAGAGGACGATCGCGAGAAATTGCGTGGTTCCTCTTATTTTTTTGCTTTTTGCGGTTTTTTTGCCCGTTTACTTTTGCCGCGCAATGTGGTACAATGGCAGGCAAAGAAGGAGGAATTTTTATGGCAAAAAGCAAACGCACGCGCAGCGCGGCCAAAAAGCTGCACCCGGCGACCCTCGCCCTCGCGCTCGTCTTTCTCGCGCTCGGCATCGCGGGCGGCATCTTCGCGGCCAAGGCGCTCACCGCCAACGACCGCTTCACGCTCAACGGCGCGCAGGCCGTCTCCGTCGCCGCGGGCGAGGGGTACGACGACCCCGGCGCGACCGTCCTGTCATTTGGCAGAGACATCTCCGACAAGGTGATCGTGGGCGGCGACTTTTCCCGCTTCGACGCCGATACGCCCGGCGTCTACAACTTCACCTACACCGTCGACGACTTTCGCTGGGGCGACTATCAGCTGGTGCGCACCGTCACCGTCACGGCCGCACAGACGCAGGCGAACGGGGAGGGTTAAGCGATGGCATCCAAAAAATTCAGCGCCGCGCTCACCGTATTCTGCTGCATCCTCGCGCTCGCGGTCGGCTTTGTCGCGGCATTTTTGATCTACAGCTACATCACGCGCCCGCAGGGCGGCGATACATACGCGAGCGGCGACCTCACCTTCCACTTCATGGAGCTGGGCAACGACAGTGCGGGCGACAGCATCTACATCAAGGCGGGCGACGCCGACATCCTCATCGACGCGGGCTCCACCCGCAGCAGCACGGACACGACCGCCGCCTACATGGAGGAGTACGTCGCCGACGGCACCCTCGAATACGTCATCGTCACCCACGCCGACAGCGACCACATCGCCGGCTTCGCGGGGGACAGCGACTCGCCGAGTATGTTCGACCGCTTCGAGTGCGAAACGATCATCGGCTTCCCGCGCACCAACAAGAATACCAACGTATATAAAGATTACGTCGCGCAGCGCGATGAGGCGGTCGCCGAAGGTGCGGTCTACTACACCGCGCTCGAGTGCTGGAACGGGGAGAACGGCGCGCAGCGCACCTACGCCCTCTCCGACGGCATCGAGATGCACATTTTGTACAACTACTTCTACGAGCACGACAGCAGCGACGAAAACAATTACTCCGTATGCGTGCTGTTCAGCCAAGGAGACCGCAACTTCCTCTTCACGGGCGATTTGGAGCAAGAAGGGGAGGAGTACCTCGTGCAGTACAACGACCTCCCCGAGGTCGAGCTGTACAAGGCGGGCCACCACGGCTCGAAGACCTCCTCCAACGACTGCCTGCTCGAGGTCATCCGCCCCAAGATCGTCTGCGTCTGCTGCTGCGCGGGCACCGACGAGTACACGGATACGAAGGAGAATCAGTTCCCCACGCAGGCGATGATCGACCGCGTCGCCCCGTACACCGACGCCGTCTACGTCACCAGCCAAGTCGCGGACAATGAAGCGGGCTATGCGCCCATGAACGGCAACATCCGCGTCATCTCCTCTGCCGACGGGGTGCGCGTGGAGAGCTCGGCGGGGGAGGGCGGCGCTGCCGTCAAACTCAAAGACACCGCCTGGTTTATCGAAAACCGCACCATGCCCGCCGCCTGGGCGGCGTGACTGCCTGCGTCGGCTTTATTGCCATTGCCCGCCGCCCCGCTTGCCGCGGGGCGGCGGAGCCCGCGCGCAAAAATTTTGTGCGCAAAATGGGGCGTGCGCGCCCGTTTGCGGAAAAAATCTGTTGCGAAAATCGCTGAAATGTATTAAAATAGTTGCGTTACATTTTATTGAGGAGAGAAGAAATTGATCAGGAACGATTTACGCAACGTGGCGATCATCGCGCACGTCGACCACGGCAAGACGACGCTGGTGGACCAGATGCTCCGCCAGAGCGGCACCTTCCGCGAGAATCAGGTCGTCGAGGAACGGGTCATGGACTCGAATGCGCTCGAGCGCGAGCGCGGCATCACCATTCTCGCCAAAAACACATCCATCCACTATCACGGCGTCAAGATCAACATCATCGACACCCCCGGCCACGCAGACTTCGGCGGCGAAGTCGAGCGCGTGCTCAAAATGGTCAACGGCGTGCTGCTGCTCGTCGACGCGGCGGAGGGCCCCATGCCCCAGACCCGCTTCGTCATGCAGAAGGCGCTCGAGCTCAACCACAAGCTCATCATCGTCGTCAACAAGGTCGACCGCCCCGACGCGCGCATCGCAGAGGTGCAGGACGAAATATTAGAGCTCCTCATCGACCTCAACGCCTCCGACGATCAGGTGGACAGCCCCATCGTGTTCTGCTCGGGCAGGGCGGGCACCGCGTCGCGCTACGCGGACAAAGAGGGCACGGACCTCACTCCACTCTTCGACACCATCCTCAACCACATCCCGCCCATGGCGGTGGACGAAAGCGCGCCCATGCAGCTGCTCGTCTCGTCCATCGACTACAACGACTACGTCGGCCGCATCGGCATCGGCCGCATCGAGCGCGGCGTCGTGCGCGCCAATCAAGAGGTCTCCGTCTGCAACCACAACATCCCCGGCATGAACCGCCGCGGCAAGTTGGTCAACCTGTACCAGATCGAGGGGCTCTCCCGCGTGCCTGTCGAGGAGGCGAAGGCGGGCGACATCGTCTGTTTTTCGGGTCTGGAAGGCATCAACATCGGCGACACCGTCTGCGCGACGGACAAGGTGGAGGCCGTTCCCTTCGTCAAGATCAGCGAACCGACGGTCGAGATGACCTTCTCCGTCAACGACAGCCCCTTCGCGGGCAAAGAGGGCAAGTTCGTCACCTCCCGCCACCTGCGCGAGCGGCTGTACCGCGAGCTGCTCAAAGACGTCTCCCTCAAAGTGGAGGACACGGACACCGCCGAGGCGTTCAAGGTGAGCGGCCGCGGCGAGATGCACCTGTCCATCCTCATCGAAAATATGCGCCGCGAAGGGTACGAGTTCCAGGTCAGCACCCCCAAGGTGCTGTACAAGACCATCGACGGCAAGCTGTACGAGCCGGTCGAGCGCCTCATCGTCGACGTGCCCGAAGACGGCACCGGCCCCGTCTTCCAGAGCATGGGCGAGCGCAAGGGCGAGCTCGTGCACATGAGCGCGGTCGGCTCGCGCATGCGCCTCGAGTTCTTCATCCCCGCGCGCGGCCTGTTCGGCTACAAGAGCGAGTTCCTTACCCAGACCAAGGGCGAGGGGGTCATGAACTCCGTATTCTTCGAGTACCAGCCGTACAAGGGCGACCTCAAGCGCCGCGATACCGGCTCGCTCGTCGCCTTTGAAACGGGCGAGGCGGTCACCTACGGCCTGTTCAACGCGCAGGACCGCGGCGTGCTGTTCATCGGCCCGGGCACGCAGGTGTACGAGGGCATGGTGGTCGGCGTCTCCCCCAAGAGCGAGGACATCAACGTCAACGTCTGCAAAAAGAAGCACATGACCAACACCCGCGCCGCCGGCAGCGACGACGCGATGCGCCTCAATTCCCCCAAAAAGATGAGCCTCGAAGAGTGCCTCGAATTTATCAACGACGACGAGCTGCTCGAAGTCACGCCCGTCTCGCTGCGCGTGCGCAAGCGCATCCTCGACAGCGAGCTGCGCGCCAAGGCCCGCGCCAAAGAAAAGAAGGCCTGATAAATTTGCATCGACAGGGCGGAGCCGTGCGGCCCCGCCCTTTTGCGCGCCTTTATTTTTTTTTGGGGGGGGGGAAGAAGCGCTGCCCGCTCCCGCGCCGCCCTGCTTTTTGCCCGCCGCGCATAACGGCGGGGGCGGCGGCATACGATAGATGGCGGAGATTTCCGCCCGGAGGTGCCGTATGGGGGAGGGCAGGCCGCAGACCGCGCTCATCGAACAGCAAAAAAAGATCTCTTTGACCGCGGTGGAGAGCGTCGACGCCTTTTCCGCGCGGCAGATCGTGCTGACGCTGGAAAACGGCCGCGCCTTCATCGCGGGGGAGGACTTGAAGATCGTCGGCTTTTCTAAGGCGGACGGCAGCTTTTCCGCCGTCGGCAAGATCGAGGGGCTGCGCTTTTCTCCCCGCGGCGCAAAGCTGATCCGCAAGCTGCTCGCAAAATGAGCGACCTGCTTGGCACGTTGCTCGTCTGCCTGCTGCTGGGCGAGCTGGCGGGGGCATTGTACGAGCCGTTCGGCTTTTTGTCCCGCCGCCTCGCCCGCGCGGGCGAGGCGGCGGGGGAGGTGGCCCAAGCGCCCTCCCGACGCAGGGCGAGGGCGGGCGAAAGGAGGGCGGAGCGGAAAAAGGGGGAAGAGCAGCGCGTTTGCCCTGCGCCGCCCGTTCCCGCGCGAAAGTTCGCTTTGCGCGCACTCTCGGCCGCGCTCGACCTCTCATTTTTTGCGCTGTGCGGGGTGCTGTACCTCGCGTTTGCGGCGGCATTTTGCCTGCCTTCCTTCCGCCCGTACATGGCGGCGGCCGCCGTGTGCGGATTTGCGCTTTGGCGCGGAAGTTTGCGCAGAACACTTGCTTTTTTGGGCAAAAAATTGTATAATAAGTACAGGAGCGGCCGGGAGCGGAAAATAAGGGCTCGGCGGCCGTCTGGGTACGATGAAGGAAGAAAAATTCAAGAGGATCGTCATCGGCGCGACCGTCGCCGCCGTCATATTGCTGGTGTTTCTGATCGTGTTCATGATCTACCAGATCATCTCCGTCTCGCAAAAGAGGGCGCTCGAGCAGGAGCTGCTCGAACAGATCGAACTATACGAACAGCTCGCCGCCGACAAAGAGGGAGACATCTCCATTTATAAAGACCGCGTCTGGCTGGAGATGGCCGCGCGCAAGCTCGGCTTGTTGGGCGCGGGCGACGTCGCCGACCTGTCCGTAGACGGGGCGGACGCTTTTTCCGGAGAAGGGGAGATCGTCTATGAAATTTGCCGCGATTGATATCGGTTCCAACTCCGTCCGCCTGCTCTTGTGGGCGGACGGTCGCACTTTATATAAGAAGATGGACACGACCCGTCTGGGCGAGGGGATCGCCCGCACGGGCGTTTTATCTGCCGCCGCCATCGAGCGCACGGCTGCCGCGGTCGCGCGCTTTGCCGCCGAGGCGAGGCAAGCGGGCGCGGCGGAGGTGTACGCCTTCGCCACCGCCGCCGTGCGCAGCGCGGAGAACGGAGGCGAATTTGTCGAGGCCGTCCGCCGCGCGTGCGGGCTGCGCGTCGACGTGCTCAGCGGCGAGCGCGAGGCGCTCGCAGGGCTTGCCGGCGCGCTGGGCGATGCCGACGGCGGCGTCGTCGACGTGGGCGGCGCGAGCACAGAGCTGACCGTCCGCCGCGGCAAAGAAGTCTACGCGCGCAGCGCCGATATCGGCGCGGTGCGCCTCAAAGACCTGTGCGGAGAAGACGAAGCCGCGCTCCGCTCGGTCATCGCCGAAAAGCTCGCCCTCTTCGACGGCGCGCCCGCCTGCGCGGACTTGTGCGCCGTGGGCGGCACGGCGACCTCGCTCGCCGCGCTCGAGGGGCGCGTCGCCCCGTACGACCCCGCCCGCATCGACGGCTTCGTGCTCACCGCCGCCTGCATCGAGGGGTGGGGCAGCCGCCTGCTCGGCATGACGCAGGCGCAGCGGCTGGCGCTGCCCGGCATGGACGCCCGCCGCGCCGACATCCTCGGCGGAGCCGCGCTGCTGCTCGCGGCGGCCGCGCGCAAGGCGGGGGCAGACCGCGTCACCGTGCGCGAATCGGATAATTTAGAAGGTTACCTCGCCATGGCGCGGGGAGGAGGAAGGACATGAAGCGGATATTCGAGCGCATTTTGCGCGTCCTCATCGTCGCGGCGTCCTTCGCCCTCGCGGGCGCCGTCGTCTGGGTCGCCTACCGCGACGCAGGCTATTGGCAGCAGTACGACTCCGTCCTCATCATCGTCGCCCTCGTCTTGGGCGGGGCGCTCACATCCTTTTTGTGCGTCGCCCTGCACGAACTCGGGCACATCCTGTTCGGCCTGGCGGGCGGCTTCCGCTTCAACAGCGTGCGCATCGGCTGGCTGAAGATCTACCGCAAAGACGGCAAGCTGCGCCTCACCCTGCGCGAGATGCCCGACTCCGTCGCGGGCGTCGCGGAGATGATCCCCCGCCGCACCGACCGCCTGTACGCGCGCTATACCCGCATGACGGCGGGCGGGCTGCTCTTTTCGCTGCTCTGCTTTTTGCTCGCGGCGGCGGCGTTCGTGCTGTATTTTTTTGTTGAAATGCACTTCGCGGTGTACGCGCTCACCTGCACGGCGCTGCCCTACGCCTTCGGCATCTTCTTCTACAACCTGCTGCCCAACTTCGGCGGCGGCGCGGACACGGACGGCGGAACGCTGCGCAGCCTGCGCAAAAAGGACGCCTCCTGCCTCACGGCGGTCAACATCCTCGCCATCGAGGGGCGTATGTACCAGGGCGATTCTCCCTCGCAGATCGACCGCTCCCTCTTCTACGGGCTGCCCCAGCTGCCCGAGGACGATTGGCACTTCATCCTCATGACAGATTACCGCCTCATGTACTGCATCGACAGCGGCGACACGCCCGCCGCCGTGCGCGAGAGCGACCGCCTCGCGGGGCTGCTCGACGAGGTGCCCAAATACTACTACAACGCCGTCGCCGCCGACGTGCTCTTCTGCGAGTGCAGTATGAAGGAGGACAAGACGGAGGCGCGCCGCCTGTACGCGGAATTGAAGGGGTATCTGCGCGCGGAAAAGTCGCTGCAGACCTACCGCATCTCCGCCGCCTACGAGCTGTACGTCAACGGCGACCGCATGGCCGCCCTGCGCGAGCTCAACGCCGCCGAGCAAAAGGCGGAACAGTGCGAGATCAGGGGGCTGCGCAAGTACGAGAGCCGCCTCATCGACTGCATCCGCTTCGGCATCATCCCGCAGGGTTACGCCGAATTTTGAATTTCATCGCAGCACGATGCGCCCCCGCTTTTGCGGGGGCTCTTTTGCGCCTCTTGCCGTCCCGCGGCAGGGGGCGTTTTTGCGTTTTTTTGAAAGAAAGTTCAGCTCGGCCTGCGCAGCCGCCCGAAGCAGCGCGGGCAGACGCCGCCGCCCGCGCAGGCGGCGCAGTAGCCCCGCCCGCATTCCTCGCAGATGTACGCCTCCGCCCCTTCGCAGGGCGCGCCGCAGCCCTCGCAGCCGCATTCGTTTTGCATGGTTTTTCTCCTCTTTTTAAAAGCAGTATGCGCCGCTTTTCTCTCCCGTATGCGCGCAAAAGGCCCCTCCGCGCGCGATATGCGCTGCACAAAGCCGACGATTATGTCGAGCTTTCTCTTTTCGCGCCTTACAGACGGCTTTAACGCGCTCAAACGCGGTCGGCCTCATTTGAATTTGTAAAATCGTCTGCAAATCGCTTTGAATTTCGGCCGAAATATGCTATAATAAGGGTATATAAAAACGGATATTCTGAGCAAAAAAAGGAGAAGAGAGCGACTATGGCAGATAAGGTTCAGGGCACATACGGCGAGGAGCAGATCCAGGTCCTCGAAGGGTTGGAACCCGTCCGCAAGCGCCCGGGCATGTACATCGGGTCGACGGACGAGCGCGGCCTGCACCACCTCGTGCAGGAGATCGTCGACAACTCCATCGACGAGGCGCTGGCGGGCTACTGCGACGCCATCCGCGTCACCATCAACAAAGACGGGTCCTGCTCGGTCGAGGACAACGGCCGCGGCATCCCGACGGGCATCCACCACAAGGAGGGCATCTCCTCCGTCGAGCTCGTGCTCACCAAGCTGCACGCGGGCGGCAAGTTCGGCGGCGGCGGCTACAAGATCTCGGGCGGCCTGCACGGCGTCGGCCTCTCCGTCGTCAACGCCCTGTCCGAGTGGCTGGAAGTGGAAGTGTACCAAAACGGCCACATTTATAAGCAGATCTACAACCGCGGCGTGCCCCAGCGCGCCCTCGCCATCGTCGGGGATACCGACAAGACGGGCACCAAGGTCACCTTCTACCCCGACGGCGACATCTTCGAGACGGTCGTGTTCCGCTACGAAAACCTCAAGATCCGCCTGCGCGAGCTGGCGTACCTGAACAAGGGGCTGACCATCTCCATCCGCGACGAGCGCGAAGATCCCGCCAAGTTCGACGAGTTCTGCTACGAGGGGGGCATCCTGCACTTCGTCGAGGACCTCAACAAAAATAAAGAGACCCTCTTTCCTTCCCCCGTCTACTTTGAAGAGGCGCAGGAGGAGAGCGCCATCGAGGTCGCCATCCAATACAACGACGGCTACAACGAGACCATCTTCAGCTACGCCAACAACATCCACACCGAGGAGGGCGGCACTCACCTCGAGGGCTTCAAGGCGGCGCTCACCAAGGTCATCAATGACGCGGGGCGGCGGCTGAACATCCTGAAAGAAAACGATAAATTGAGCGGCGAGGACGTGCGCGAGGGCATCACGGCGGTCGTCTCCGTCAAGCTGACCGAGCCGCAGTTCGAGGGGCAGACCAAGACAAAGCTGGGCAACAGCGCCATGCGCACCTTCGTGCAGCGCGCCACCGTCGAGCACCTCGGCACTTATTTAGAGGAGAATCCCTCGCAGGCGCGCGAGCTCATCCTGCGCTGCATCACCGCCCAAAAGGCGCGCGACGCGGCGCGCAACGCCCGCGAGCTGACTCGCCGCAAAGGCATCCTCGAAAACACGACGCTGCCCGGCAAGCTGGCCGATTGCAGCGAAAAGCGCGCCGAGCTGTGCGAGATATACCTCGTCGAGGGCGACTCGGCGGGCGGCACGGCAAAGCAGGGGAGAGACCGCCGCTTTCAGGCCATCCTGCCCCTGCGCGGCAAGATCCTCAACGTCGAAAAGGCGCGCCTCAACCATGTGCTCGAAAACGAAGAGATCAAGAGCATGATCACCGCCTTCGGCTGCGGCATCCACGACGACTTCGACGAGAGCAAGCTGCGCTACGACCGCATCATCTGCATGACGGATGCCGATGTCGACGGCAGCCACATCCGCATCCTGCTGCTCACCTTCTTCTTCCGCTTCATGCGCCCGCTCATCGAGCGCGGCCACGTCTACGTCGCCCAGCCCCCGCTGTACAAGGCGACGCGCGGCAAAGAGGAAAAGTATATGTATTCGGACGCGGAGCTTGAAGAGTACCGCAATTCCGACCCCGGCAAGTTCGATTTGCAGCGCTACAAGGGCCTGGGCGAGATGAACAGCACCCAGCTCTGGGAGACGACGATGAACCCCGCGACGCGCACCCTTCTTCGCGTCAATATGAAGGACGCTGTGGAGGCGGACGAGATGTTCTCGCTGCTCATGGGCGAAAAGCCGGAGCTGCGCAGGCAGTTTATCGAACAGAACGCAAAGCTCGTCGCCGAGCTGGATGTGTGAGAGGTGACCTATGGCTAAAAAAGAGACGAGCCCGGAATTGACCGAGGAGTTCAAAAAGACCCTCGCCATGACCAACCTGATCGACGTCGAGGTAGACGACGAGCTGAAAAAGTCCTTCATCGCCTACGCGATGGCGGTCAACGTCAGCCGCGCCATCCCCGACGTGCGCGACGGCCTCAAGCCGGTACACCGCCGCATCCTGTACTCCATGCACGAGATGGGCTTGTATAACGACAAGGCGTACCGCAAGTGCGCGCGCATCGTCGGCGACGTTTTAGGTAAATACCACCCGCACGGCGACTCTGCCGTCTACGACGCCCTCGTGCGCCTCGCGCAGGACTTCACCATCAACTGCCCCCTCGTCGACGGGCACGGCAACTTCGGCTCGGTCGACGGCGACCCGCCCGCCGCGATGCGCTACACCGAGGCGCGCATGTCTAAGCTCGCCGCCGAGATGCTGCGCGACCTCGACAAGGAGACGGTCGACTTTTATCCCACCTTCGACGACACGGGCATGCAGCCGACGGTGCTGCCCGCCCGCTTCCCCAATCTGCTCGTCAACGGCAGCGACGGCATCGCCGTCGGCATGGCGACCAACATCCCGCCGCACAACCTCGCCGAGGTCATCGACGGCGTCATCGCCCAGATCGAGAACCCCGACATCACCCTCGACGAGCTGATGCAGCACATCCCCGCGCCCGACTTCCCGACCGGCGCCACGCTCATGGGCAGGGCGGGCATCAAGCGCGCCTACGCGACCGGCCGCGGCAACTTCGTCCTCCGCTCCAAGTGCGAGATCGAGGAGTACCGCGCGGGCAACGCCGCCCGCACCCGCATCGTCGTCAGCGAGATCCCGTATCAGGTCAACAAAGAAAAGCTGATCAAGACCATCGCCGACCTCGTCAAAGACAAGCGCGTCGAGGGCATTTCGGACATTCGAGAAGAGTCTGACCGCGACGGCATGCGCATCGTCATCGAGCTGCGCAAGGACGCCAACGCGCAGGTCGTCCTGAACACGCTGTACAAACACACCCAGCTGCAAACTTCCAACGGCATCATCCTGCTCGCCCTCGTCGACGGCGAGCCCAAGGTGCTCAGCCTCAAAGAGATCATCCACCACTACGTCGAGCACCAAAAGGAGGTCATCGTCCGCCGCACCCGCTTCGACCTGAACAAGGCGGAAGAGCGCGCGCACATCGTCGCCGGCCTCGTGCTCGCCCTCGCGCACATCGACGAGGTCATCGCCATCATCAAGGCGTCGGCGGATAAAAACGAGGCGTGCGCCAAGCTGACGGAGGCGTTCGAGCTGTCCGATAAGCAGGCCAACGCCATCCTCGAGATGCGCCTGCAGCGCCTGACCTCCCTCGAAGTGGAAAAATTGCAGGAAGAGCTCGCCGCGCTCGAGCGCACCATCCTCGACCTCAAAGACATTCTCGCCCACGAATATCGCGTGCTCGACATCATCAAGACGGACCTCGCCGACATCCGCGCCAAGTACGCGACGCCGCGCAAGACGGAGATCTCCCTCGACTACGGCGACATCGACATCGGCGACCTCATCGAGGAGGAGGACGTCGTCATCTCCATGACCCACTCCGGCTACGTCAAGCGCCAGCCCGTCGCCGAATATAAGGCGCAAAAGCGGGGCGGCATGGGCGTCACCGCCCACAAGCCCAAGGACGAGGACTTCGTCGAGTCTCTCTTCATCTGCTCCACGCACGACTCTGTCCTCTTCTTCTCCAGCCTGGGCAAGGTGTACTCCGTCAAGGCGTACGAGATCCCCGAGGCGCAGCGCCAGGCGCGCGGCCGCGCGATCGTCAACATCCTGCAGATCGGGCAGGACGAAAAGATCACCGCCATGATCCCCTTCGCCGAGGCGTCGGGCGGCTTTATCGCGATGGCGACCGCCCGCGGCCTCATCAAAAAGACGGCCATCGAAGAGTTCGACAACATCCGCAAGGTGGGCAAGATCGCCATCAAGATCAACGAGGGCGACGAGCTCATCTCCGTGCAGTTCACCACGGGCAAAGACGAGCTGATCATCGCCTCGCGCGAGGGCAAGTGCATCCGCTTCTCCGAGGAGGACGTCCGCCCGATGGGCCGCGACACGCAGGGCGTGCGCGCGATGGCGCTGGGCGAGGAGGACCGCCTCGTCGATATGCTCGTCGTCAAGCCGGGCTGCAAGATCCTCACCGTCACCTCCAACGGCTTCGGCAAGCGCTCCGATCTGGACGACTACCGCCTGCAGGGGCGCGCCGGCAAGGGCATCAAGGCGGGCGTGTTCACCGAAAAGACGGGCTGCCTCGTCAACCTCAAAGTGATCGGCGACGACGAGGACGTCATGATCATCTCGGGCAGCGGCACCGTCATCCGCCTGCACGCGTCCGACATCTCCCTCATCGGTCGCAACACGCAGGGCGTGCGCATCATGCGCCTCAAAGACGCCGTCGTCGCGACGGTCGCCGTCGTTCCGGGCGAAGAGGCCGAGGGCGACGCTCCCGCCGCGCAAGACGCGCCCGCAGACGCGGAGAACGGACCCGCCGAAGAAGCAACGGCAGGGGAGGGCGCGCCCGAGGACGAAGAATAACAACGACAGGGCGGCGGCTCCCGCCTCCCGCAGACAAAAAAAGCGGCTCGCCTCTCGCAGGCGGGCCGTTTTGTATGTGTTTGAAGTTGTATCGGCGGGCGGCGTTCGCTCCCGTGCGCGCCCGCGCAAGACGCGTCGGCGCGCCCATCCGTGCGGCGGCTCGCCCTTTGCCTGCGCGCGCGGGGCGCTTGCAGGCCGCGCGGCGCTACTTCCTCCGCCGCTCCATCATCGTCTCGAACAGCCCGTCGCGGCGCGGTTTGTTCTCCTGCCACTTGTCGTAGGCGAGCGTCGTCAGGTCTGTCAGCGGGAAGCACAGCAGCACGACGACCATCACGTACAGCGCGCTGGTAAAGTCGAGCGCTTGGAACCCTTCCCCCAAAAAGAAGGCGGGAAAGACGTTCAGCCCGACGATGCAGCAGGCGCACATGGCGAGCAGCAGCACCGTCCTGTACAGGTTGAGCGGCTGCGAGATGCGGTAGAGCATGGTCAGCCCCGCAAAGGTGATGATGTACACCGATATCTCTTCCATATGGTCGCCGAAGTGCCCGGGGAAGAAAAAGTTGACCAGCTGCGTGCTCTGCACGGCGAGCACGAGGGTGATGGCGCATGGCACGGCGCGCGATAGCACGTATGGCAAAAACTTGCCCTTGACGCGGTTTTTGTTGGGCTGCAGCGACAGAAAAAAGGTGGGCACGCCGATGACGAAGATCTCGAGCAGCATCAGGTTGTTGGTCTTGAAGGGGTACAGCTGCATGGTCACGGCGGAGATGATCGCAAACAGCGTCGTGAACAGCGTCTTCATCAGGTACATCGACGAAGATTTCTGGATGTTGTTGATCACACGCCGCCCCTCGAACACGACGTTGGGCATGGACGCGAAGTTGTTGTCCATCAGCACGATGTGGCTGACGTTTTTGGCGGCCTCGCTGCCCGAGGCGACGCTGACCGCGCAGTCCGCCTCCTTCATCGCGAGGATATCGTTGACGCCGTCTCCCGTCATGGCGACCGTCCTGCCGAAGGACTTGATGGCGCGCACGAGGATGGCCTTCTGCTCGGGCGTGACCCGCCCGAACACGGTGTACTTGTTGGCGACGGAGGCGACCTCCTTGTCGTTGAGCCCCTCGAGGGAGATGTAGTTTTCGGCGTCCTCCACGCCCACCCGCTTTGCAACTTCCGAAACGGTGCGCGGGTCGTCGCCCGAGATCACCTTGACGGCGACGTCGTTCTCGCGGAACCAGCGGATGGTATCGGCGGCCTCTTCGCGGATGTTGTCGGCGAGGGTGATGAGCGCGATCGGTTCAAACCCGTCGGGCAGCGTCTCGCCCTCGATGTGCCCTTCCGAACGCGCCACCAGCAGCACGCGCAGCCCCTTGGCGGTGCTTTGCGCGACCATGCGGCGCAGCTTGACGGGCAGCTTTTTGAGCACGTATTCGGGCGCGCCCATCGCGACGGTGCCGACCTCGGGGAAGGACGCCGCAGACAGCTTGCGCGCGGAGGAGAAGGGGAGCTTCGCCGAGGCGCGCAGCGCCGAGTCGTGCCCGAAGCGGTTGTACAGCGCGATGGCCGTCTGGTTGTTGTCGCGCAGGGCGTTGAGGCAGGAGCCGACCAGCTCCTCGACGGTGTACCCCGTCGTATTTTCCAGCGTGATGCAGTCGACCACCTTCATCCGCCCGTCCGTCAGCGTGCCCGTCTTATCGAGGCACAGCACGTTGACGCGCGCGAGCATTTCGAGGGAGTACAGGTCCTGCACCAGCGTGTTGCGCGACATCAGGCGGATGATGCCCATGGCCAGCGCCAGGCTGGTCAGCAGCAGCATGCCCGAGGGGATCATGCCGATGACGATGGACACGGTGCGCTGGATGGTATCGTACAGCCGCGCCGTGTCGCCGAGGTCGACGGCGTCAAAGGCGTCGACTGCGGGCGGCGTGTAGTTCTGCCAATTTACGAAAAACATACACACCGCGATGGGGATGATCAAAAACCCGATAAAGCGGATGATCAGCTTGGTCGAGTTCATCAGCTCGGAGTTGGGCTTTTTATACTTTTTCGCCTTGGCGGAGAGTGCGTGCAGGTAGGTATCGCGGCCCACCTTTTCGCAGCGCGCCTTGCACTTGCCCGAAGAGATAAAGCTGCCCGCGTACAGCATATCTCCTTCCTTCTTGCGCACGGGCGCCGATTCGCCCGTCAAAAGCGCCTCGTTGACCTCCACGCTCCCCTCCGCGACGATGCAGTCGGCGGGGATCTGGTCGCCGAGGGCGAGCAGCACGACGTCGTCGAGCACGATGTCGTTTGCGGGGATCTCCGCCATCCTTCCGTCGCGCAGCACCTGCGCCATGGGAGCGGTCAGGATGGAGAGGCGGTCGATCTTGAACTTTGCGATCACCTCGGTCACTATGCCGAAGCCGAGGTTGAGCGCGAAGATGGCGACGAACAAAAACTGCGAGATAGGCGCGTGCGAGTAGACGAGCGCGATGGCGGCGAGCACGCACAGCAGGTTGAAGGAAGTGCAGATGTTTTCGACAAAGATGCTCGCGTACGACTTTGAAAACTTTTGCCTCGTCTCGTTGAAGAGAGACTGCTCGAAGCGGCGCACGACCTGTTCGCGCGTCAGCCCCCGTTCGAGCGGCGCGTCAAAGCGCTCGGCGCGGTCGCAGCGCACGGGCGGCGTCTTTTTGCGGCGGGCGGCGCGGCGCAGGCGGTCGTATTCTTCCCGCTCGGCAGAGCGCGCGCCGTACTTGTTGTATTGGAAAAGGGCCATGCCTCGCCCTCCTTGCGATAGATTCTGCAAAAATATTATAGCATACCGGGGGCGCTTTTACAATAATTTTTTTCTGAATTTTTCGCGCGCGGGCGGGCGGCGGCACATTTGCGCGCCCTGCGCGCGGCAGGGCGCGCGCTTCTTTACAAAAAACAAAAAGAATTTTTCCGCGCGGCGCGCATTTTATTGCAAAAAGCGAAAATTTGGTTTACAATAAATAAGTAAATGTTTTTAGTTTGTACGGAGGCTATGAGATGATCGACATCAACCTGCTGCGCCGCGACCCCGAAGCGGTGCGCGAAAATATCCGCAAAAAGTTCCAAGAGCACAAGCTGCCCCTCGTCGACGAGGTCCTTTCTCTCGACGAACAGCGCCGCGCCCTGCAAAAGGAGGGCGACGAGCGCCGCGCCGCGCGCAACGCCATCAGCGCCAAGATCGGCAAGCTCATGCGCGAAAAAAATATCGCCGCGGCAGAGGAGGCCAAGGTGGAGGCGGCCGCCAACAACGAGCGCATCGCCGCCATCGAAAAGGAGGCGGAGGAGATCGCCGCGCAGCTGAAAAAGGACATGATGGCCATCCCCAACATCATCGCGCCCGAAGTTCCCGTCGGCCGCGACGACTCGGAGAACGTCGAGCGCAAGCGCTTCCTCGAACCGGCCGAAAAGCCGTTTGAAGTGCCGTACCACCTCGACATCCTCGAAAATTTGGGCGGCATCGACCTCGACAGCGCCCGCCGCACGAGCGGGCAGGGCTTCTACTACCTGATCGGCGACATCGCCCGCCTGCACTCGGCCGTGCTCACCTACGCGCGCGACTTCATGATCGACAAGGGCTTCACCTACGTCATCCCGCCCTTCATGATCCGCAGCGACGTCGTCTCCGGCGTCATGTCCTTTGAAGAGATGGACGGCATGATGTACAAGATCGAAGGGGAGGATCTGTACCTGATCGGCACCAGCGAGCACTCGATGATCGGCCGCTTCATGAATACCGTCCTGCCCGAGGCCGACCTGCCCCTCACGCTGACCAGCTACTCGCCCTGCTTCCGCAAGGAAAAGGGGGCGCACGGCATCGAGGAGCGCGGCATCTACCGCATCCACCAATTTGAAAAGCAGGAGATGATCGTCGTCTGCAAGCCGGAGGAGAGCCGCGATTGGTTTGAAAAGTTGTACTCGTACACCGTCGAGCTGTTCGTATCCATGAACATCCCCGTCCGCACCCTTGAGTGCTGCTCGGGCGACCTCGCTGACCTCAAATACCGCAGCATCGACGTCGAGGCGTGGAGCCCCCGCCAGAAGAAGTACTTTGAAGTGGGCAGCTGCTCCAACCTCACCGACGCGCAGGCGCGCCGCCTCGGCATCCGCTACAAGACGGAGAAGGGCAACGCCTTCGCGCATACCCTTAACAACACCGTCGTCGCGCCGCCGCGCATGCTCATCGCCCTGCTCGAAAACCACCTCAACGCCGACGGCAGCGTCACCATCCCCGAAGTGCTGCGCAAGTACATGGGCGGCAAAGAGGCAATCCTCCCTAAACGCAAGTAAGCCTCGATCGGCAAAAAATATGATCGCCCCGCCGTTTGGCGGGGCGATCTTGCGTATTTTCGCGTTTTGCATAGTACTATGCGTGACATAATACGCAAAAAACGCTACTTTTCGTCGTGCGGTTCGGGTTCGTACGGCTCCTCGTGCAGCTCGCCGTGCGGCGCTTTGAAGTGCCCGCCTTGGGGCGCGCTCTCTTCCTTTGCGCCGCCGCCCGTCTGCGGCGCGCGCAGGCGCAGGTAGAGCAGGACGCCGCCGAGGGCGAGCATCGCCGCTGCGAGCAGCACGAGCGCCCAAAAAAAGAGGGGATAATCAAAAAAATATTGTACGATCTTGTCCATATCGTTCTCCGTGCCGCCGCACACCGCCGCATCCGCGCCGCGGGCGCAGGGGCGGCCAGCGGGCCGCCGCGTTTTTTTTCTATCCTAATATAAATCGCGCGGAAAGTCAAGCGCATGCACCGATTTTTTGTGCTTCCGCGAACGATTGACAAAACCGCCCGCGGTGCGGTACAATGTTCGTACCGAAATTTCCGGGAGGGTACTATGCGAGAGTATGCGGCGATCATCGTCGGCGGGGGTGCATCCGGCCTGTTCTGCGCGCTGCGCCTGGCGGAGGCGGGCGTGACCGACGTCCTGCTGCTCGAGCGCAACGACCGCCTCGGCCGCAAGCTGTCCGCGACGGGCAACGGCCAGGGCAACGTCACCAACGCGCACATGGGCGCGGAACACTACTTCACCGACGCGCCGGACGCCGTCGTGTCCGTGCTCGACCGCTTCGGCAAGGACGACTTGCTGCGCGAACTGACTTCGCTGGGCGGGTTGTTCGAGGCGGACGAGGTCGGCCGCGTCTACCCGACCTCCCGTCAGGCCGCCTCCGTCACCGACCTGCTGCGCTTCGCCCTCGAAGGGCGGGTCGAGGTGCGCCTCGGTGCGCGCGTCCGTTCGGCGCGCCGCAGCGGCGGCAAGTTCTTCGTTCAAACGGAAGGGGAAGAGTTCTGCGCGCGCAGCCTCGCGCTCGCCTGCGGCGGCAGGGCCGCGCCCCACTTCGGCACGGCGGGCGACGGCTACGCCCTCGCCCGCGCCTTCGGCCACACCGTCACCCCGCTGCGCCCCTCGCTCGTGCAGCTCAAGACGGAGCAGGCGCGCATCCGCGGCCTGAAAGGGGTGCGCGCCGACTGCGCCGTGCGCATCGTCGGCTCGCCCGTCTGTATGCGCGGCGACCTGCTCTTTACAGACTACGGCGTCAGCGGCGACGCGATCTTCCGCATCTCCGCCTTCTGCGGTGAGGGTGACGTGCTCTCCGTCGACTTTTTGCCCGGCCGCGCCGCGGGCGAAGTCGAGCGCCTCCTGCGCGCCAAGGCGGCGCGCTATCCCGCCATGCGCAAAGAGGACCTGCTGCGCGGCGTCGTCAACAGTTCGGTCGGAAAATGTCTGACAAAGTACTCTGCGAACGCCGATTTTTCTCAATTTCAGGCGCAAAATACAGCCGAAAGGGGAAAAATTCGCAAAAATATGGACGACCTCGCCCGCCTCGCGCATAGCGTCAAAGACTTCCGCCTGCCCGTCGTCGGCACTCTCGGCTTCGACTATGCGCAGGTCACCAAGGGCGGCGTGCCCCTCGCCGAAGTGGATGAGGGTCTGATGAGCTTGCGCGCGGACGGGCTGTACCTGCTCGGCGAGCTTTTGAACGTTGACGGCGAGTGCGGCGGCTACAACCTGCAGTGGGCGTTCTCCTGCGGGGCTGTGGCGGCGGACGCGATCGCGGGGAGGGAATATGCGCATCGATGACTTGCGGCTTTCGCCCGGCGAAAGCGAAGACAAACTGCTCGCCCTCGCGGCCAAAAAGCTGCGCGGCTGCAAGCACATCCGCATCCTCAAAAAGTCGCTGGACGCGCGCGACAAGTCTAATATCCGCTGGTTATACAGCGTGGAGGCGGACCGCAAGCCCATCCCGCAGCTCGCCCGCACCTATCCCGCAGTCACCCGCACCCCCGCGCGCGTCGTCATTGCGGGCAGCGGCCCCGCGGGGCTGTTCTGCGCCGTCCGCCTGCTTCGTTCCGGCATCCGCCCCCTCGTCGTCGAGCGGGGCGGCACGGTCGAGGAGCGCGCCGCGCAAAACGAGCGCTTCTTCCGCGAACATATCCTCGACGAGGACTGCAACGTGCAGTTCGGGGAAGGGGGCGCGGGAACTTTTTCCGACGGCAAGCTCAACACCCAGACGCGCGACGCGCGCAACCGCGAGGTGCTCGACACCTTCGTCGAGTTCGGCGCCCCGCCCGAAGTCGCCTATCTGAACAAGCCGCACGTCGGCAGCGACCGCCTGCGCGTCGTGGTATGCGCCATGCGCCGCTATATCCTTGAAAACGGCGGAGAGGTGCGCTTCCATTGCCGCCTCGAAGACGTCGACGTGCGCGGCGGCGACCTGCGCGCCGTCACGTTGCGCGACGTGCGCACCGGGCAGACGGAGCGCGTTGAGGCGAGCGAGCTCGTCCTCGCCGTCGGCCACTCCGCGCGCGACACCTTCCAGATGCTGCACGAGCGCGGCTTTGCCATGCAGGCGCGCGAATTTGCCGTCGGCGTGCGCATCGAGCATTTGCAGGCGAATATCGACGCCGCCCAATACGGCGCGGCGAACGCCGCTTCCCGCGCCGGAGATATCAAAACCCGCCTGCCCGCCGCTGACTATAAATTGGTCAGCCACGCGGGCGAGCGCACGGCGTTCACCTTCTGTATGTGCCCGGGCGGCTTCGTCATGCCCGCGGCGAGCGAGGCGGGCGGCGTGGTCACCAACGGCATGAGCAACTACGCGCGCGACGCCGCCAACGCCAACAGCGCGCTGCTCGCGCAGGTGCGCCTTTCCGACTTCGACCGCGGCGACCCTCTCGACGGCGTCGCCTTCCAGCGCGCGCTCGAGCGCGCCGCCTTCCGCGCGGGAGGGGAGAGCTATGCCGCGCCCGTGCAGCGCGCTGAGGACTTTTTGCGCGGCCGCGCGAGCACTCGCTTCGGCGAGGTGCTGCCCTCCTACGCGGCGGGCGTTGCGCCGTCCGATCTGGGCGCGATCCTCCCGCCGTATATCGCCGATTCGCTGCGCGCCGCCATCACGGATATGGACCGCCGCCTGCGCGGCTTCGCTTCGCCGGACGCCCTTTTGACGGGCGTCGAGACTCGCTTTTCTTCCCCCGTCCGCATCCTGCGCGGCGCAACGCTCGAAAGCGTCACCGCGCGCGGCGTCTACCCCTGCGGCGAGGGCTGCGGCTACTCGGGCGGCATCACCAGCTCCGCCGCCGACGGCATCCGCGTCGCCGAGGCCATCTGCGCAAAATACACCGACCGATCCGCCGTTCATATCGAATAGTTGGGTGAAGAAGTGTTCCCTTTGCCCCGCTCCGCTTCCATCGCCCGCCGACGGGCGGGCGTTTGTGTGCGTTCGTGCGCGCAGTTTTCAGGGGAGCGCCATTCTTTTTTCATGAAACAATCATAATGGGGGAGTATAATAAGGGCACAAAATCAAACAAGGCCTACACAAAACTTTTTTCATATTCTCTCACTATAATAGGTCGGTCCGTTTCGCGGGCCGGCCTATTATGGTGTTTTGAAAGGGTTTGCGCCCGCCTTTGCCTGCTTGGTTTGCGCCCGCCTTTGCCGCCACGTGTCGCCTTTGCCGAGCGCGGGGATTTGCGCAGTGCGCGCCGAAATGAGCGCGGCGTTCCGCGCCTTTGCCCCGCGTTCGTCGACGATTTGCCCTCTTTCCGCGCAGTAAAATTTTTGGAAAGATTTTGTTTTATCCCCTTGACAAAACGCTCTTATTGAGATATAATCTCATTAAGAAACGCGGCTGCCGCAACAAAAAATCTAAAACGGGGGCCGCGCGCACGGAGGTTATTTATGAGGAGCATCACCAAACTCGAGCTGCAATACGCGCATCGGTTTTACGGATTCAAAGGGGAGGCGCAGTACCTGCACGGCCACACCGGCGTGCTGACCATCGAGGTGGAGGACACCGTCAACGAGGGCGTCAACATGGTCTTTCCCTGCAACGAGATCCAGAAGACGGCGTGGAGCGTGCTGAAAAACTTCGATCATGCCCTGATCTTGCGCGAAGACGACCCGCTGCTGCCCGCCATCCTCGGCGTGTACGAAAGGCAAGGCATCAAAGACGGCTCCCCGCAGAACACGATGAAGGGGGAGGCGTTCAAGACGGAGCTCGCCGCCGCCTATCCAGACTGCCGCCTCGTCGTCACCAAGGAGACGATGACTGTCGAGGGGATGATCAAGATCGTCTATGACCTGCTCAAAGACAAGCTCAACATCGCCAAGCTCACCTTTACCAGCGGCGTCAACGCGGCGTCGCAGGAGTATGTCACCAAAAACAAGATCGACCGCTGCCCGCTGTGCGGCATCGCGCTGGATGCAAACGGCGTCTGCCCCAAGTGCGGCTACAAAAAGAGGGCGTAAACAATTTGCCTGCAACAAAAGAGGCGCACGGAGTTCCGTGCGCCTTTCATATTGTGTGGGGGTATGGCGGCGGGGCGGGGTCGCTGCGCCCGCCCGCTGCGCGCGCCTTCATGAATAAAAAAGAAGACAGGCAAGATACCTGTCTTCTCTGTTTGGTAGCCCCATGGGGAATCGAACCCCAGTTTTCGCCGTGAGAGGGCGACGTCTTAACCGCTTGACCATGAGGCCATAACCAAAATCGCCTTGCTATTATAACATATATGGGCGGCTTTGGCAAGCCGTTTGCCGCACTTTTTTGAAAAAATTTTTAAAAAATAAAAAAGATCCGCCTGTGCCGCAGAACGAAAAAGTGTTAACCCGCTCTCGCAGGTGGGTGCGCCGCCGTACCGCATCAGACTTTCCGTTGCCATAACAGACCTTGCCTATCGGCACGGACGATTTGCAGAGCGCTCCCGAAAATATACTGTGGATTAAGATAATTCGAACTCCGAACACCGCAGACCTTACTATGCAGTTGTATGCCGCAGGGGCATTTTCTATTCTTATTATACTCAAAACGCGTGCGCTGTGCAAGCGTATTGCAGGGTGTTTTTTATGAAATATTCTCCGCCCTTAACAAAAAGCGGAAGGGTGCGCGCGATAAAGGGGCGGAAGAGGTGCCGCGCGGCCCGCTTTCTGCGCCGCGGCGCGGAAGCCGCGCCGCAAGGCAGGAGGGGCCGCAATGCAGGGTACAAAGCCGCGCCGCAAAACGGGGCAGAAGGCGCGCCGCAAGGCTTGCGGGCGTCAGCCCTCTTTGACGGCTGTATCCAGCGCCTGCAGGTAGCCGAGCATCTGGCTCTCCGAGTTGAGGCCGTAGCGGGGCTCCGTCTTGTCGATCGCCGTCTGCTTGATCGAATTTTTTGTAAACTCCGCCGCGATGGCGACGGCGCGGTCGGTATGCACCCCGCGCGCGAGGCAGCCGACCAGCGCGCTCGCGTACACGTCGCCCGCGCCGTGGAAGGCGCCCTCGACCTTCTCCGTCGTATAGCTGCGCGTGCCGCCGTCATCGCCCGTGTAGAACACGGCGGTGCCGCGCGCGCTCTTCCCGTCCTTCGTATATGTCACGTCGCAGCCGGTGATGGAGGGGCGAGGGCACAGCGCCTTGAGCTTGGTCAAGACGGCCTCGTAATCGCCCTCGCGCACGGCGGCAAAGTCGGTGCCCGTCAAAAAGCAGGCCTCCGTCAGGTTGGGCACGATGACGTCCGCCTCGCGGCACAGCCCCTTCATTTCCTCGACGAACTTCGCGTCGAAGTGTGCGTAGAGGATGCCGTTGTCGCCCATCACGGGGTCGACGACCATCAGTCCGCCCTCTTTGAGCAGGTCGCGCTTGGCAGTCTTGACCATCTCGATCTGGTCGATGCTGCCGAGGTAGCCGCTGATGATGATGTCGTACTGCAGGCCGAGGCTCTTCCAATGCGCGATCATGGCGGGGATATCCTCGCTCAAGTCGCGGAAGGTGTAGCCCTTAAAGCCGCCCGTGTGGGTGGAGAGGATGGCGGTGGGCAAGATGTCGCAGGTCACGCCCGAGGCCGAAATGATGGGCAGGGCGACGGTCAGCGAGCATTTGCCGACGCAGGAAATATCGTTGATGGCGAGAACGCGCATAATAAACGCTCCTTTTTGATTGATTGTTTCATTATAGAGCGGGGCGGGGCGGCTGTCAAGCGTTCGCTGCGCGCTGCGCGTGAAATTTTTTGCCGTCGGCGGGGGCACGGGGGTGCGCCGCGCGGACTACTCGCCGCGCGGCGGGGCGGGCTCTTATCTGCGGCGGCGCGAGTGGCGGCGGTGCGAAATGGGCGGCGCGCTGCGATTTTATGGAGAGAATTTTTTGCGCCCACTTTACAACCTCCCGCGTTTATGGTACAATAACAGTGTATGAGCACGCAATCGCCTCGCAACTGCACGCTGATCACGGGCGCGACGGGCGGCATCGGCCGCGCGTTCGCCTTCGCATGCGCGCGGGGAGGGGATCTCTTTTTGACGGGTCGCAGCGAACAGAAACTTGCCGCGCTGCGCGCCGAGCTCGCCGAGCGCTTTCCCGGCTGCACCGTCGCCTGCTTCGCCTGCGACCTGACGGACGCGGCCGACCGCGCGCGGCTGTTTGCGGCCGTCAAAGCGGGTGGATGGCGTATCTTTCGCCTGTGCAACGTCGCGGGGGCGGACATCCAAAAGGCGTTTTGCCGCTACACGCAGGAAAAGATCGCCTTCCAGTGCCGCATCAACTTTGAGGCGGCGCTGTGCGTCACCCGCTTTGCCCTCGAAAACCGCGTCGGCACACTCGAGATCGTCACCGTCGGCAGCATTTCCGGCGTCTATCCCATGCCGTATTTCGCCGTTTACAGCGCTGCGAAGGGCGCGCTCGAGAGCTTTTTCACCTCCCTGCGCGAGGAGGTGCGCGGGCAGAGGGTCAATGTGACGACGGTCGAGCCGGGCGGCGTGTACACCCGCCCCGACGTCTGCCGCATGATCGAAGGGCAGGGGCTTTGGGGCAAGCTGTCCGCCAAGACGCCGGAGTACGTCGCCGCAAAGAGCCTGCGCGCGGTGCGCAAAAACAAGCGCGTCTGCCGGCCGGGCTTTTGGAACAAAGTTGTCGCCGTGCTGCCGCGCATCCTGCCGCGCGCGCTGCGCACGCGCTTCATCGCCCGCCGCTGGAGCAAGCTCGAAAAAGACGCCTTTTAGGGCGATAAATCAGATATTTCCTCTGTTTGCATAGTACTATGTCACGCATAATACGCTGTAAACGGAGCGATATTCATAAATAAAGGAGGGGGGCCGATGCGCGTCGTCGCCGCATTCGATCAGGGAACGACAAGTTCCCGCACAATATTGTTTGACGAGAGGGGGAAGGTCGTCGCCAAGGCGATGCGCGAATTCCGCCAGATCTATCCGCGCCCGGGCTGGGTCGAGCACGACCCGCGCGACATCCTCGCCTCCCAGATGGAGAGCTACCGCGAGGCGCTCGCCGCGGGCGGAGTCTCGCCCGAGGAGGTCGTCGCCGTCGGCATCGCCAACCAGCGCGAGACGGCGCTCGTGTGGGACCGCTTCACGGGCAAGCCCGTCTACAACGCCATCGTCTGGCAATGCCGCCGCACCTCCGCCTTTTGCGAGGGGCTCAAAGAAAAGTACGGCGACTTCGTCTACGCGCGCACCGGGCTGAACATGGACGCCTACTTTTCCGCGTCCAAGATCCGCTGGATCTTAGACAACGTCCCCTTCGCCCGCCGCCGCGCGGAACAGGGCGAGCTGCTGTTCGGCACCGTCGATACATACCTCCTTTGGCACCTGACGGGCGGCAAAGTGCACGCGACCGACTGCACCAACGCCTCGCGCACCATGCTCTTCAACATCCACACTTTGCAGTGGGACGACGAGCTGTGCGCGCTGTTCGGCATCCCGCGCTGTATGCTGCCGCAGGTATTTCCTTCCGGGCACGACTACGGCACCGCCGTCGCAGAAGTTTTGGGCGCGCCCATCCCCGTGCGCGCGCTGGTCGGCGACCAGCAGGCCGCGCTGTTCGGCCAGCTGTGCGTCGAAAAAGGAGACGTCAAAAACACCTACGGCACCGGCTGTTTTCTCTTGATGAATACGGGCGACGAGGCGGTCGCCTCCCGCAACGGCCTCATCACGACGCTCACCGCCTCGCTCGGCAAGCCGAGCTACGCGCTCGAAGGCAGCGTATTCGTCGCGGGCGCGGTCGTGCAGTGGCTGCGCGACGGGCTGGGCGTCATCGACACCGCCGCCGAGTCGGAGCGGGTCGCCCTCTCCGTGCCGGACACGGGCGGCGTCACCGTCGTGCCCGCCTTCGTCGGGCTGGGCGCGCCGCATTGGGATGCGGAGTGCCGCGGCGTCATCGGCGGCATCACCCGCGGCACGACGGCCGCGCACATCGTGCGCGCCGCGCTCGAGTCTGTCGCGCTGCAGGCGTTCGACGTCGTGCACGCGATGGAGCAGGACCTGCGCACCGTCCTCTCCCGCCTGTGCGTGGACGGCGGCATGAGCGCCAACGACTTCCTCATGCAGTTCCAGGCGGACATCCTCGGCGCGGAGGTGGTGCGCCCCGCCGTGCGCGAGACGACCGCCCTCGGCGCAGCCTACCTCGCCGGCCTCGCCTGCGGGTACTACAAAGACATCGACAGTCTGCGCAAAAACGTCGGGCAGGCGAGCGTTTTCCTCCCCAAAATGGACGACGCCGCGCGCGCCGAAAAATTGCGCGGGTGGGAAGAAGCGCTCGGCCGTGCCATGTATCGGGCTCGGCTGCGCTGACCGCGCGCCCCGCCTGCGACGGCGGTGGCAAACCGCCCGCCTCGCGCGGGCAAACGACAAGAACGAACACACACGGAGGTGCGCCATGAGCAGGGCGGACGACATCTTTATTCAAAATTGCAAGGACATTTTAGAAAACGGCACTTGGGATACCGACTGCGAGGTGCGCCCGTGCTGGGCGGACGGCACGCCGGCGCACACCATCAAAAAGTTCGGGCAGGTCTCCCGCTACGACCTGCGCGAGGAGTTCCCCATCCTCACCATCCGCCGCACCTATTTAAAATCGGCCATCGACGAGATCCTCTGGATCTGGCAAAAAAAGAGCAACAACATCCATGACCTCTCCTCGCACATCTGGGATAGCTGGGCAGACGAGAGCGGCTCCATCGGCAAGGCGTACGGCTACCAGCTCGGCCTCAAATATCGATTCCCGGAAGGGGAGTTCGACCAGGTCGACAAGGTGCTCTACGACCTCAAACACAATCCCGCCAGCCGCCGCATCATCGCGCATATGTATAACGTCGCCGACCTCAAGGATATGCACCTGTACCCCTGCGCCTACTCGATGACCTTCAACGTCACGGGCAACACCCTCAACGCCGTGCTCAACCAGCGCAGCCAGGATATGCTCGCGGCGAGCAATTGGAACGTCGTGCAGTACAGCATCCTGCTCATGATGTTCGCCCGTGCGAGCGGGCTGGAGGCGGGCGAGCTCGTCCACGTCGTCGCCGACGCGCACATCTACGACCGCCATGTGCCCATTATCCAAAAGATCTTGCAAAATCCGCGCTATGACGCGCCGAAGTTAGAAGCAGACCCCGTCACCGATTTTTACGCCTTCACCAAAGACAGCTTCCGCCTCGTCGGTTACCGCTATACCGATTTGCAAGAAAAGATCCCCGTCGCCATCTGAACGGGGGTATAAAAGCAGAAATTTCATCATTTGCAGAGTACTATGCCACGCATACTTCGCTGCAAACCTATACACATAGACTGCAAGGAGGAACAAGATGCGCGCGATCGTAGCCGTCGACAAACAATGGGGCATCGGCAAAAACAACGACCTTCTCTTCCGCCTGCCCGCAGACATGAAGCACTTCCGCGAGGCGACGACGGGCAAAGTCGTCGTGATGGGCAGCAACACGCTGCTCTCCTTCCCCGGCGGCAGGCCGCTCAAAGACCGCGTCAACGTCGTGCTCTGGCCGGACGGCCCGCAGCGGGAGGACTGCGTCCTCGTCCGCTCGCTCGCCGAGCTGTTCGCCGCCGTCGCGAGCTATCCCGCGGACGACGTGTTCGTCGTGGGCGGGGCGATGCTGTACCGCACGCTTCTGCCGTACTGCACCGAGGTCATCGCGACCAAGGTGGACGCCGACGGCGGGGCGGAAGTCTTTTTCGAGAATCTCGATATGCTTCAAAATTGGTCGTGCGAAAGTGAAGGGGAGCCGTTCGAGACCAACGGCTACACCTGCCGTATCTGCGTCTACCGCAACGCGGCGGTGCAGACCTTCCACGCCTGACCGCTCAATTCAGCACGAAATTTGCACTTTTGCATAGTACTATGTCACGCATAGTACGCAAAAAGGGGAGGCGGTGCCCGCCGCTTCCCCGTTTTGCCGCGATTTTGCTTGCATTTTTGCGCGCAAAAGTTTACAATAAAGGGCGAACTATTTTTCAAACATGAGAGGTTAAACATATGGACACGATCAGCGGAAACGTCACCGCGACCTGCGTCGGGTACAGCGATTTCCCCGCGCACGTCGACGAAGTCGTCTGCATGAAGGGCATGATCCACCGCATCCGCGAGATGACCGGCTTCGCCTTCGTCATCATCCGCACCGCGCGCGAAGTGGTGCAGTGCGTCTATTCGCCCGATTTTTCCGATTACCGCATGGACGACAAGGTCGTCGAGGGCTGCGCCGTCAAGCTGACGGGCAAGATCGTCAAAGACGCCACGCGCGAAGGGCGCTACGAGATGCAGATCCACGACATCGAGGTGCTCTCTACCCCCGCCGAGCCCATGCCCATCGTCATCAACAAAAAGCAGCTGGACAACATCCCGCTCGACCTCGACTTGAACCTGCGCCCCGTCACCCTGCGCAACCCCAAAGAGCGCGCCGTGTTCAAGATCCAGGAGGGCATCGCCCGCGCCTTCCGCGACTACCTGTTCAGCCAAAACTTCACCGAGATCCGCACCCCCAAGATCAACGCGCAGGGCGCGGAGGGTGGTGCAAACATCTTCAAGCTCGACTACTTCGGCAAGCAGGTTTTCCTCGCGCAGAGCCCGCAGTTCTACAAGCAGATGCTCGTTCCCGTGTACGAGCGCGTGTTTGAAGTAGGGCCCGTGTTCCGCGCCGAACACCACGATACCTCCCGCCACCTCAACGAGTACGTCAGCATGGACTTCGAGATGGGCTTCATCGACAGCTTCTATGACATCATGAACATGGAGACGGGCGCGCTCAAGTACATCATGCAGTTTTTAAAGGACAACTACGCGCCCGAGATCGCGCTGCTCGGCGCCGTGCTGCCCGAAATCAAAGAGATCCCCGTTGTCAAGTTCATGGACGCGAAGGAGATCATCACTAAAAAATTCAAAAAGAAGATCACAGACTACCGCGACTTCGAGCCGGAAGAGGAGCAGATCCTCGGCAAGTGGGCGAAAAAGGAGTTCGACAGCGACTTCCTCTTCGTCACCCATTACCCCTCCGAAAAGCGCCCCTTCTACGCGATGGACGACCCCGCCGACCCCGCCTACACGCTCAGCTTCGACCTGCTGTTCCGCGGCATCGAGATCACGACGGGCGGCCAGCGCATCCACGACTACAACGAACAGGTCGCCAAAATGCGCGCCCGCGGCATGGACCCTGACGACTTTGAAAGCTACCTGATGGCGCACAAGTACGGCATGCCCCCGCATGGCGGCCTCGGCCTCGGCCTCGAGCGCATCACCATGCACCTGCTCGGCTTCAAAAACGTGCGCTACGCGTCCATGTTCCCGCGCGACATCAACCGCGTCACCCCGTAACCCGAAAAATATTTCCTGCAAAAACTTGCGGCTCTCCTTCCTCGTTGATACAGAAGGGGAGCCGTTTTTTGCAGCCATTAAATGCACAGTTTATTTTTTTTGAATCTCCGCCCGCGCCCCGAACAAACAAAAAAAAGCGGCCCGACGAAAGTCGGGCCGCCGTTCTGTTTTATTGCGTTTTGCTGTGGGATCAATACATGCCGCCGCCCATGCCGCCGCCTGCGGGCGCTGCGGGTTCGGGCGCGGGGATATCCGTCACGACGCTCTCCGTCGTCAGCAGGGTCGCCGCCACAGACGCCGCGTTCTGCAGCGCGCTGCGCGTCACTTTGGTCGGGTCGATGATGCCGCTCTCGACCATATCGGTGTACTCATTCTTGAGCGCGTCGAAGCCGTACGTCGCGCTGTTCGCGCTCGTGATCTTGTCGACGATGACCGAGCCGTCGAGGCCTGCGTTCTTCGCGATCTGGCGGATGGGCTCTTCGATCGCCTTGAGGATGATCTGCGCGCCCGTCTTTTCGTCGCCCTCGAGGGTCGCGACGAGCTCTTTGAGCGCGGAGATGGTGGAGAGGAGCGCCACGCCGCCGCCGGGAACGATGCCTTCCTCGACCGCCGCGCGGGTCGCAGCCAGCGCATCCTCGATGCGCAGCTTCTTTTCCTTCATCTCGACTTCCGTCGCCGCGCCGACGTTGATGACCGCGACGCCGCCTGCGAGTTTCGCGAGGCGTTCCTGCAGCTTCTCTCTGTCGTAGTCGGAGGTGGTTTCCGCGATCTGCGCCTTGATGGCGCCGACGCGCGCCTTGATATTGGCGGGGTCGCCCGCGCCGCTGACGATGGTGGTGTTGTCTTTATCGACCTTGACCTGCGCGGCGTGGCCGAGCATGTCGGGGGTGACGTCCTTGAACTCGTAGCCGAGGTCGGAGGTGATGACGGTGCCGCCGGTCAGGATGGCGATATCTTCGAGCATCGCCTTTCTGCGGTCGCCGAAGCCCGGCGCCTTGACCGCGACGCAGTTGAACACGCCCTTGAGCTTGTTGACGATGAGCGCTGCCAGCGCGTCGCCTTCCACGTCTTCCGCGATGATGAGCAGGCGCGCGCCCTGCTGCGCGAGCGGCTCGATGATGGGCAGGATCTCCTGCAAGTTGGAGATCTTTTTATCGGTGATGAGGATGTAGGGGTTGTCGAGCACCGCCTCCATCTTGTCGGTGTTGGTCACCATGTATGCGGAAGCGTAGCCGCGGTCGAACTGCATGCCTTCCACCGTCGAGAGCTCGGTGTTCATCGTCTTGCCCTCTTCCACGGTGATCACGCCGTCCTTGCCGACCTTTTCCATCGCGTCGGAGATCAGCTGGCCGACCGTCTCGTCGCCGGCGGAGATAGACGCGACCTGTGCGATCGCCTTCTTGCTGTCCACCGTCTTGGAGATCTTTTTCAGCTCGCCGACGGCCGCGTCGACCGCCTTGTCGATGCCCTTGCGCAGGATGATGGGGTTGGCGCCCGCGGCGAGGTTCTTCAGCCCCTCGCGGATGATCGCCTGCGCCAGCACGACCGCAGTGGTGGTGCCGTCGCCCGCGACGTCGTTGGTCTTGGTCGAAACTTCCTTGACCAACTGTGCGCCCATGTTTTCAAACGGGTCTTCCAGCTCGATCTCTTTGGCGATGGTCACGCCGTCGTTGGTGATCAGCGGCGCGCCGAACTTTTTGTCGAGCACCACGTTGCGGCCCTTGGGCCCGAGCGTGATCTTGACTGTATCTGCGAGTGTATTGACGCCCTTTTCCAGCGCCTTTCTTGCTTCGTCTCCGTATTTGATCTGTTTAGCCATGATTTTGTTCCTCCTTGTTCCGCGTGATTATTCTACGATGGCGAGGATATCGCTCTGCTTGATGATGGTGAATTCTTTGCCGTCCACCTTAAATTCGCTGCCCGAATACTTCGAGAAGAGAACGGTGTCGCCGACCTTCACGACCATCTTCACGTCCTTTCCGTCGACCGTACCGCCGGGGCCGACCGCGACCACGCGCGCCGTCTGCGGCTTTTCCTGCGCCGAAGAGGGGAGGATAAACCCGCTCTTGGTCTTTTCCTCTGTCTGAACGCTTTCGACGACTACTTTGTCGAATAAAGGTTTGATGTTCATAGGATGCCTCCAAATGTTTTTTCCGTATCAGGTTAGCACTTTCGCTGCCTGAGTGCTAAATCATTATCTATTATAGCCATTTACAGGCAAAAGTCAAACGTTTTGCGCCACAAAAAACAAAATTTTAGCACTTTCTTGCAAGAGTGCTAATTTTTGCTCCCTTTCGGCGGGGCGGCGCCCTTCTTTTTATATAAGAAGAAATGTCCGCGCGCCCCCGTCCGCATCTCTCGCGCGCCGCATGGAAGCGGCGCGCCGCAGGGGGCGGAAAAATGCGCGCGCCGCTTGCATTTTGCGGGCGGGTGTGGTACAATGTAAAAAACACATCGGAGGGAACGGAATGGATAAGTGGGATCGGCGCTTTATGGAACTGACGGAGACGGTCGCGGGCTGGTCGAGCTGCTTTCAGGACAACCGCCACGTTGGCGCGGTCATCGTGCAGGGCAAGCGGGTCATGACGACCGGCTACAACGGCGCGCCCGCGGGCATCGTCAGCTGCGTCGACCGCAAAGAGTGCCTGCGCCGCAAGCTGGGCATCCCCAGCGGCACCCGGCAAGAGCTGTGCTACGCCGTTCACGCCGAGCAGAACGCCATCATCCAGGCGGCGCGCCTGGGCATCCGCATCGAGGGCGCCACGCTGTACTGCACCCACCAGCCCTGCGTCATCTGCGCCAAAATGATCATCAACGCGGGCATCGCGCGCGTCGTCTACAAGCACGGCTATCCCGACGATTTTTCCGTGCAGCTCTTCCGCGAGGCGAACGTCCTCGTGCAAAAATACGAAGATCTCGAAAAGGAGTAAAACACTATGGACCCCGTCGTCACCTTCACCATGCAAAACGGCAAGACCTTCCGCGCCGAGCTGTACCCGAGCAAAGCGCCCAACACCGTCAACAACTTCCTCTCCCTCGTCCGCAGCGGGTTTTATGACGGGCTGACCTTCCACCGCGTCATCGAGGGCTTCATGATCCAGGGCGGCGACCCTGCCGGCAACGGCACGGGCGGCCCCGGCTACACCATCCGCGGCGAGTTCCGCATGAACGGCTTCGCGCAGAACGACGTCAAGCACGCGCGCGGCGTCCTCTCCATGGCCCGCTCCATGCTGCCCGACAGCGCCGGCTCGCAGTTCTTCGTCATGCACGAAAACGCCTCCCATCTCGACGGGCAGTACGCCGCCTTCGGCAAGGTCATCGAGGGGATGGAGGTCGTCGACGAGATCGCATCCGTCCCCACCGATATGCGCGACCGCCCGCTGCGGCCGCAGGTCATCGAAAAGGTCACCGCCGAAACGTACGGCGTCGACTATCCCGAACCCGTCCGCGCCCGCAGGTAAGGGCGAGGGCCCTGTCCGCGCGGCCGCCGCGCCGCAAAAGTGAATACGGCAAAAGAGTCCCCGTGCGGGGCTCTTTTTTTGTCCGAACGCGCCCTTCCGTCAAGAATCGGCGGCGAGGGCGACGGAATCCGCCGTTTCGCCATCGCGTTTGCCGTTGGATGCGGCAATTTTTTACAAAATCCGACAAAATCATAAAAAATACAGCAATATTTGTAAAAATATAATTGATATTTGTACAAAAAGCGCTTCACAAATGCCTCCGAATTTCGTATAATAGACATAATCAGATCGCATCGATTGGAATCAAGGAGGACGTATGCCATGCAGCAGAAGAAGATCGTGATCCTCGAAAACAATCACGACACGGCGCAGGCCGTCGCGGAGAGCCTCCGCGGGGAAGGTTTCGAAGTCTGCGGAGAGACAGATGACGGAAATGAGGGTGTGGCGCTCATCGAGCGCACCAAGCCTGACGTGGTCCTCGTCGGGCTGGTGCTCAAGGGGCTGGACGGGTTCGGCGTGATGGATGCCTTGCGCGACAAAAAGATCGCGGCGCGGGCGATCGTGACGGGCACCTTTGCCGACGACGAGATCGTCTCGCGCGTGATGGAAAAGGGTGCGCGCTACTATCTGATGAAGCCCGTCTCGCCCGACATCGTCGCGGCGCGCGCCAAAGAGCTGGTCGCCGAGCCCGCGCCCAAGGCGGTGCCCGCCGCCGTGCGCGAAAAGCGCAGCCCCGTCACGTTAGACGAAAAGATCAGCAGCATCTTCATCTCCATCGGCATCCCGCCGCACATCAAGGGGTACGGCTACCTGCGCGAGGGGATCAAGATGGCAGTCGCCGAGCCTGCCATCATCAACAACGTCACCAAGCAGCTGTACCCGAAGATCGCCGAAAAGTTCAATACCACGGCGAGCAAGGTCGAGCGCGCCATCCGCCACAGCATCGAGGTCGCATGGAACCGCCAGCGGGTGGACGCGATCAACGCGGTGTTCGGCGTGCGCGTGTATATCGGCACAGACAAGCCCACCAACAGCGAGTTCATCGCGCTCGTCGCCGACAAGCTCATTTTAGAGGGTCTGGTCAATTATTGAAGCGCAGCCCGCGCCTCCCGCCGCGCGGCTCTGTCCTGCGCCCGTGCGGCCCGCCGCTCCCTTTTTTTGGGAAATATCTCTTGACTTCATTGCCCGTTCCTTATATAATAGAAGAATAGAGTGGGAGCCTGCCTTGCGGCGCCCGCAAAGGAGAGAGGGCATGGAGAGCGTCCGCAGCGACCGCGTCAAGATCTATATTTCCTGTCATAAAGACTGCGCCGCGGTGCACAACGACATCTTTACCCCCGTGCGGCAGAAGGATGTCGTCCGTTTTTTGCAGAAGGGGACGGAAGAAGACCGCTTCATGGCGGCGCACGCCAACGAATATTGCGAGCTTCTCACCCAATATTGGGCGTGGAAGTACGCCGACGCCGACTATTACGGCTTCTGCCATTACCGCCGCTATCTCGAATTCAACGACAAAGTCAAGACCAACGCCCACCGCTCGGTGCGCCGCGACTACCTGAACGCGCGCACGGCGGCGGAGATGGGGCTGGGCGACGAGGCGGCCGTCCGCCGCGCGGTCGAAAAGTACGACGTGCTCGCACCGCTGCCCGTCAACTACTACATCTGCACCGTCTATTGGCAGTACAAAAATGCGGACAACCTGCACATCGAGGACCTCGACGCGGTCATGGACATCATCCGCACCGAGTACCCCGCCTACGATCGCGCCGCAAAGGAGTACCTGTACGGCCACTACCTGTACACGGGCAACATCTTCGTCATGCGGCGCGAACTGTTCAAAGATTACAGCGCCTGGCTGTTCGGCATCCTGCGCCGCTTTTATCGGCGGCGCGACATGGCCGCCCTGCGCTACTCGGGCGAAGCGATGCGCGCGCCCGGCCACCTCGGCGAGCGTCTGTTCGGCATCTACCTGACCTACCTCGCCCGCCAAAAGAACTGTTCCATCGGCAAGCGCCGCATCGTCAAATTTGAGGACACCGAGCCGCCCTTCCGCGCCGCGCCCGCCTTCGGCGACGCCGTCGCCCTCTTCGTGCCCGCCGTGCAGGAGACCCTCGCGCGCGCGGCCGTCTGCCTGCGCTCGGTCGCCGACGCCGCCTCCTTCGACCGCCGCTACGACGTCGTCTTATTCTGCAGCGGCGTGGGGGAGGAGGACAAGGAGAAGCTGCGCGAGGTGCTGCACGGTCGCGCCAATTTCTCGCTGCGCTTCTTCGATGTCGACCGCCTGCTCGACGAGCGGCTGCTCGCCGACCTGCCCGCCGAAAGCCGCACCGCCTATATGCAGCTCGCGCTGCCCCACCTGTTCGCGCAGTACCGCCGCGCCGTCTGGCTGGACGCCGAGGTGGTCGCCCTGCAAGACGTCGCCGCCCTCTACGACTGCGCCTTGGACGAGGCCGACTGCTGCGCCGCCGTCGCCGACGTCTGCCTCGCGGGCGGGCTGAACGGCTACAGCCCCGCCCTGCGCGAGGAGTATGGGGAGGGAACGCTCGCCTATGCCGAACCCGGCGTCTTGGTGATGAACTTCGCCGCCATGCGCGCCGCCTACACCGAGGAAGCGCTGCTCCGCATGGTGCGCGAGGGCGTGCGCGGAACGTCTGTCCGCCGCGACCTGCTCAATTTGCTGTGCGCGGGCAAGATCCGCTTTCTCGAATACGGCTGGAACTTCATCCCCGAGAAGGAGGGGGATGAGCGCGCCCGCGCCTGCACCTTCGCCCCCAAGGACATGTACGCCGCCTACCGCGCGGCGGCCTCCGCGCCCATGCTGCTGCACTTTGCGGGCAGCGAGCGCCCGTGGGCGGAGGCAGACTCCCGCCACGCCCACATCTTCTGGCGGGTCTGCCGCGAAACGCCGTACGCCGAGCCGCTGCTGCTCGCCGCCGGCCTCGTCGATCGCGCGGGCTCCGACGGCGCCTTTTTGCGCCGCTTTTTCCCGCGCGGCACCCGCCGCCGCGCCCTGCTCGAAAAGCTGCGCCGCCCCTTCCGCAAGGTATAAGCGGCGCGTGCGCAAGAGCTTGCCCGCTTCGGGCGGGGAATTTGTCCGCTTGCGTATCGGAATTTGTCCGCCGCGGGCAGGGGAACTTATCCGCTTCGCGTATCGGAATTTGTCCGCACGGGGCGCAGAAACTTTTTTAAATTGTCGGCGCGTCGGCGCCATCCTCCGCGGAGGATGGCGCCGCTTTTATGTTCAACGCCGCCGCCGAGCGAACACTTTTCGGCCGCACCGTGCCGAAGGAACGCAGATTTCACGCACCGCCGCCGAGCGAGCGCAGATTTCCCGCACCGCCGCCGAACGAGCGCAGATTTCCCGCACCGCCGCAGGAGCAGCGCGCGTTCGCCGCACCAAATCAAACATTTTGCAGCCGCGCGCAAGTTTTGCGCGCGGCTGCGCATACTGTGTGCGGAGGTATCGTCAATGTTTATCGCAAATCTCGTCTCGTACATCCTCGTGCTGCTCGGCGCAGTCAATTGGGGCCTGTACGGCATCTTCAACTTCAACCTCGTCTCCGCCATCTTTCAGGGAGACCGCAGCGTCGGCGCGATCGTCGTGTATATCCTCATCGCACTCGCGGCGCTGTGGCTGCTCGTGTATTCCATCTTTGCGGGCGGCGTGCTGCGCCTCGTCGGCGGCGGGCGCGAACGCGACCGCTCGTAAGGCGGCACGGCAGGGGAGCGCCCCGCGGACATGGCCCGCGGGGCGCTCTTTTGTGCCCGAAACGTGAAGATAAATTCACCCTTTTTCGCCGCTTTTTCACACGGAAAATGGCGGCTTCCTATTGACAAAACGCCGCCCTTCGCATATAATAGAATTGAAAATAGTTATTACTAAAAACTATTATCACTATTGTCATAATTTTTCGTGACAAAGTCGCTGGCGCGCAGCAGCGCGCATGACAGAGGAGGCAAAAACATGAGCTTTGTCGAATTTCACGAAGTCAGCAAGATCTACACCATGGGCGAAAATAAGATCTACGCCGCCAACAAGGTCAGCTTCACCATCGAAAAGGGCGAGTTCTGCGTCATCGTCGGCCCGAGCGGTGCGGGCAAGACGACCGTTCTGAATATGCTCGGCGGCATGGACGTCGTCACGGAGGGGAAGATCTTGATGGACGGCGAGGAGGTGAGCGCCTTCAACGAGCGCCGCCTGACCGACTACCGCCGCTACGACGTCGGCTTCGTCTTTCAGTTCTACAACCTCATCCAGAACCTGACCGCCAAAGAGAACGTCGAGATCGCCGCCGAGATCTGCCGCGAGCCGCTGGACGCGGCGGAGACGCTGCGCAGCGTCGGCCTCGCCGAGCGCATGGATAATTTCCCCGCCCAGCTTTCGGGCGGCGAACAGCAGCGCGTCTCCATCGCGCGCGCCATCGCCAAAAACCCCAAAATTCTGCTGTGCGACGAGCCGACGGGCGCGCTCGACTACGAGACGGGCAAGAGCATCTTGAAGCTGCTGCAAGACATCTGCCGCGAGAGCGGCAAGACGGTCATCGTCATCACCCACAACCAGGCGATCACGCAGATGGCCGACCGCGTCATCCACATCAAGAACGGCAAGGTCTTCTCCGAAGAGGTCCAGGAGCATCCCGCGGACGTCTCTACCATCGAGTGGTAAGGGCGCGCCCGCGCGAGGAGGTGTCGGCATGAAAAAATTCAACAAATACATCGTCAACGAATTCAAGTCCGGCTTCGGCCGCTTCATCGCCATCATGGCGATCGTCGCCCTCGGCGTCGGCTTCCTCATCGGCGTCCTGCAGGCCACGCCGGACATGAAGAGCACGATGAGCAACTACTACCTCGACAACCACGCCTACGACGCGGACGTCAAGGCGACCTTCGGCATGACGAAAGAAGACGTCGACGCCATCGCCGCGCTCGACGGCGTCGAAGAGGCCGTCCCGCTCATCTCTACCGACCTCGTCGCAACCGTCGGCGAGACGGACGCCGCCGTCCGCCTCATCGGCTTGGATACAGACGACTTAAAGGAGGGCGGCTATCTCAACGACCTGACCCTGCTCGAAGGGGCGTGGCCGGATGCGCCGGGTGAAGTGCTCGCCTTGCACGGCAGCAACCGCTTTGACGACGTCGCCGTGGGCGATACCTTCGAGTTGGACGCGGCGAGCGGCACCTATCAGGACGTGTACACGGCAGGAACGCTCACCGTCGTCGGCGTCGCGTCGTCTGCCGACTACTTTTACGGCGACGGGCGGGAGGTGACCAACGTCGGCTCGGGCGTGCTCGACGCCGTGCTCGTCGGCTGCGCGCAGGACTTGTACGACCTGCAAAAGAGCACCATCTTTTCCGTTCTCAACAACGAGGGCGTCATGGGCATGCTCGGCGCCGACCCCATCGAGATCGCCTACACCGACGTGTGGGTGCAGTTCGAGGGCACGGAGGGGCACGAGCGCTTTACAAGCGGCTATAAAGACTTCCTCGCCGACGGCACCGAAGAGATCGAGGCCATCGTCGACGACCGTCTGCAGCCCTTTTTCGACCTCATCGAATCGGCAGAAGAGAGCGGCTTCGGCTCCATTTTGACGAGCATGGGCATCTCCGCCGACAACGTCGATTGGCTGATCCTCGACCGCGCGAGCACCAACGTCAGCTACGTCAGCTATGATATGAACGTCGAAAAGGTGCAGGACATCGCCGGCGTATTCCCTATCTTCTTCATCGTCGTCGCGGCGCTGGTCGCGCTCACCTCCATGACCCGCATGGTCGAGGAGGATCGCATGCAGATCGGCACCTTCAAGGCGCTCGGCTATGGCCGCGGGCGCATCATGTCCAAGTACCTCATCTTCTGCTGCCTCGCCAGCCTCATCGGCTGCGTCGCGGGCGTGCTCATCGGCTTCAGCCTGCTGCCCTCCATCTTCTGGCGGGCGTACGGCACCATGTACACGCTGCCCGCGCTCGAATACGGCTTCAGCCCGTGGTTTGCGCTCGCCGTGCTCGTCATCGCCATCGCCGGCACCGCCATCGTCACATGGGCGGCCTGCCGTTCCTCGCTCAAAGAGCGCCCCGCCGCGCTCATGCAGCCCAAGGCGCCCAAGGCGGGCAAGCGTGTGCTCATCGAGCGCATCGGCATCCTCTGGAAGCCCCTCAAATTCAAGTGGAAGGCGACGCTGCGCAACATCTTCCGCTATAAAAAGAACATGCTGCTGACCATCATCTCGGTCATGGGCTGCACGGCGCTCATCCTCACCGGCTTTGGTTTGAACGACTCCATCTCCTCGGTCAGCGATATGCAGTTCGGCGACATCATCCTCTACGACGCCGTCGTCGACTACACGGGCGACCTCTCCGCCACCGAAAACGAGGCGCTGCTCGACTTCATCGGCGAAGAAGGGGAGGATCACATCTCCCTCTACAGTGAAAACGTGCAGCTGCGCTTCGGCGAGAGCGGCAAGCAGGTCGAGGGCAGCGAAAACGTCGATTTCTACATCGTCGACGACGCGCAGCAATTCACATCCTTTATTTCCTTGCATGAACGCAAAAATTCTGCTATAATCGATGTGAGCGGCGACGGCATCGTGCTCGCGGAGAATATCGCCGTCGTGTACGACGTCTCCGTCGGCGACACCGTCTCCTACCGCTCGGGCGGCAGGACGGTCGAGCTGCGCGTAGACGCCATCTGCGAAAACTATACGGGCACCTACGCCTACATTTCGGCGGATACGTACGCCGACCGCATCGGCGCGGTGCCCGCGGACAACACGCTGCTCGTCAAGACGGACGTATCCGCAGGCGACGAGGCGGCGGTGCGCGCCCTGCTCGACGGCAACGTCAAAGAGGACGGCAGCGCAGACGCGGTCTCCGTCTCGGCAGTCGAGTTCACGCAGACCTCGGCAGACACCTTTGCGGGGCTCGAGTCGACGATGGGGCTGGTCATCCTCGTGCTCGTCGTCAGCGCGGGCGCGCTCGCGGCGATCGTGCTGTACAACCTCACCAACATCAACATCGACGAGCGCCGCCGCGAGATCGCGACGCTGCGCGTGCTCGGCTACCGCCGCGCGGAGGTCGCAGGCTATATCTACCGCGAAAGCGCCATCTTGACCATCGTCGGCTCGCTGCTCGGCCTCGGGCTCGGCGTCCTGCTCCACCGGTTCATCATCGGCCAGGTCGACAGCATCTCCATGATGCTCGGCCGCGCCATCTTCGGCTGGAGCTACCTGTGGGCCTTCCTGATCACCATCGCCTTCGCCGCCATCGTCTATGCGTTCATGCTCATCAAGCTGAACAAGATCGACATGGCCGAGTCGCTCAAATCTAACGAATGAGGAGGGGAGCGCTATGGACAGAGCACAGCTGCGCGACGGCTTTCTGCACCAGCTCTGGCGGCTGAATAAGCTGGACGTCATCGCCGTCCTGCGCGAATTTTTGGAAGGGGAGACGGCCGCGCTGTACTACCTGTGCGACCGCGGCGCGGCGGGCGCCACGCCCTCGCAGATGAGCGAGGCGCTCGAGATCAGCCGCGCCCGCGCGGCGAACATCCTGCGCGCGCTGCGCAAAAAGGGGTACGTCGAGATGGAAGTTTCCCCCGACGACCGCCGCAAGATGGACGTGCGCTGCACCGAGGCGGGCCGCCGCCGCTTCAAAGAGAAGTACGATATGCTGCTCGCCGGCGTCGACCGCTACGTCGAACTGCTGGGCGAGGACGACATCAAAGAATTTACCCGCCTGCTGCAGCGGGCGGCAGACTGCGCCGTGCGCCTGCTCCCGGAGGGGGGCGCAAAAAACTGAGCGCGCATACGGAGGAATACATGATCGAAAACGAATCGGGCGAAGATTACCTCGAGGCCATCCTGCGCCTTTCTGCAGAGAAGCAAGACGTGCACGCCGTCGAGGTCGCGCGCGAGCTGGGCGTATCCAAGCCCGCCGTGACCAAGGCGCTGCGCATCTTGGTGCAGAAGGGGTACGTCGAGATCGCGGCAAACCACATCCGCCTGACCGACAGCGGCCGCGCCTACGCTTCCTCCGTCTACGAAAAGCACCGCCTGATCACACGCTTTTTTATCAAGCTGGGCGTCGACGCAGAAACGGCGGAGGCGGACGCCTGCCGCATGGAGCACCTCGTCAGCCCCGCGACGTACGCCGCCATCAAGCGCTTCACAGAAGAAGGCGAGGCGTGAAGCAGTAAAGTGAATTTTTGTTCGGGCAGCCGCGCCGCAGGCGCGGCTGCCCCTTTTCGCGCCGGTTTTTTCGAGTAAATTCAAAAATAAGTCGGTTTGCATAGTACTATGTCAGACATAAAACGCCCTTTTCGGGGGTAAAGGGCGCGCGGGGAGAATTAGCGGAATGGTACAAGCGGCAAAAAACATATAGTAAGGCATCCGAGGGGGTGCCGCCATGTTTTTCGATTTCCTGCACGCGATCGTGTCCAAGATCCTCTTTTTTACGGGCGCCGTGGGCGGCAAGGGATCCTTCCCCAAGCCGCTCCCGCCCGAAGAGGAGGCAAAGTACCTTGAGCGCGCCCGCGCAGGCGACGCCGCCGCCAAAGATATGCTCGTGCGGCACAATATGCGCCTCGTCGCGCACATCGTCAAAAAATACAGCGGCGCCGCGGAGACGGACGATCTCATTTCCGTCGGCAGCATCGGCCTCATCAAGGCGATCGACACCTACCGGCCGGGGCGGGGGACGCAGCTTGCGACGTACACCGCCCGCTGCATCGAAAACGAGATCCTCATGCTCATCCGCAGCAACAAAAAGCACCGCGGCACCGCCTACCTCTCCGACCCCGTCGGCGTCGACAAGGAGGGCAACGAGCTCACCCTCATGGACATTCTCTTCGAGCGGGAAGAAGGGGTGTTCAAGGCGGTCGAGTCTCGTCTCGTGCACGAAAAGTTCATGCGCCTGCTGCAAGAGACGCTGTGCGAGCGCGAGTTCACCGTGCTCTGCCTGCGCTACGGCCTGAAAGGGGGCGCGCCCATGCCCCAGCGTGAGGTCGCCGCCTTTTTGCACATCTCCCGCTCGTACGTCTCCCGCATCGAAAAGCGCGCCATCGAGCGGGTGCGCGCCCGCCTCGACCGCGCCGACTACCTGTGACATCTTCCGCCTCCAATGATCGGGAGAGGCGTTCCTTTGCCCGCGCCGCGCACCTTTGTGTCGGCCGCGCGTCCTGCCGCCGCGCTCGTTCGCATGGAGCCGCGCGCTCTGCCGCCCCGCCCGTTTGCGGGGCAAGTGCCGCATTTTGTGCCCGCTCGCCCCGCAATATGCCGCTTTTTGTGGTTTTGCCCGCCGCGCAGTTGCGAAAAGCGAACATAATTTGAAAAAACCGTTTACAAAACCGCCCTTTCGTGGTATAATGAATGTGAAGATCATGCAGTGCGCCGCATCGGGCGGCGCGCGGACCGGCTGCCCGCACCGGGGGCGGCGGAGGGCATATGCTCTGTTCAAATTGTAAAAAAAATCGGGCGACCCACCTCGTCCGCCGCGAAGGCGGCGGAGAGCTGGCGCTCTGTGACGATTGTTTTGAAAGATTGGGGGAGATGGCGGCCGGGCGCGGCGACGAGCCGGACTTTTACGTCTCCTTTTTACAGCCGGAGGGGGAGCAGCGGCGAGAGACGCGCTGCCCTGTCTGCGGCTGCACGCTCGAAGACTACGGCCGTACCGGCCTCTTGGGCTGCGCGGCCTGTTACGCGGCCTTCCGCGACGAGCTCGAGCCGGTCATCCGCCGCATGCACGGAAAGACGGTGCACGAGGGCAAGCACCCGCTCGCGGGCGCGCGGATGTTTCGCCTGCTCGACGAGCAGAAAAATCTGCGCGGCGAGCTGGAGCGCGCCCTGCGCGAAAAGCGCATGAAGGACGCCGACGACGTCAACCGCCGCCTGCGCCGCCTCAACAAGGCGATCGTGCGGGTCGGCTTCGGAGGGGAGGACGATCGATAACGAGGATGATCAATAACATCGAAAGCACCGTCGCCTCCACCCGCATCCGCCTCGCGCGCAATTTGGAGGGGTATCCCTTCCCCAACCGCCTCAACGACGCCGAGCAGGCGCGCGAGATCGTGCGCGCCGTGCAGGCCGCTGCCAGCCGCATCCGCAGCTTCCGCCTCTACCGCATGGACGTCATTTCGGAGGACGTCGCCCAGGCCATCTGCGACGACCACCTCATCAGCGCCCAGCTCGCCGCCAACCGCGCGTTCGGCGCGGCGCTCATCGACGAGGAGGGGGACGGCGAGGACCCCGCGGGCAAGTTTTCCATCATGCTCAACGAGGAAGATCACCTGCGCGAGCAGTATATCCTTCCCGGCCTCAACCTGCCGCTCGCATACCGCAGGCTGTCCGCCGTCGACGACGAGCTCTCCAAAACGCTGCCCTTCGCCTTCGACCGCACGCTCGGCTATCTCACCGCCTGCCCGACCAACCTCGGCACGGGGATGCGCGCCTCCGTCATGCTCTTTTTGCCGGGGCTCACGCGCACGAACAAGATGGACCGCCTCATCCTCGAGATCTCTCAACTCGGCCACACCGTGCGCGGCGTGTATGGCGAGGGGAGCGCGGCGGAGGGGTATATGTATCAGGTCAGCAACGAGGTCACGCTGGGCGTGAGCGAAGATTATATCTTGAACGAAGTGCAGCGCGCGGCGCTGGAGATCGTCAATCTCGAGTCGCAGGCGCGGCGGGCGCTGCTCGCGGGCGACGCCGTCGGCATCAAAGACGAGTGCTGCCGCGCCTACGGCATTTTGAGCAACTGCGAGCGCATCTCGTACGCCGAGTTCCTGCAATATGCGTCCGACGTCAAGCTGGGCGTCGCGCTCGGATTTTTGCAGACGGCAGAGTTTTCCGCGCTGGACGAATTTATCGCCGCCATGCGCCCCGCCAACATCGGCTTATATTCGGATGAAGCGCTCACTTCCGCCGAGCGAGACGTCTATCGCGCCCGACGCTGCCGCGACGAGATGGCGCTCGTCCGCCGGGCCGCCGAGTAGCGCGGCGCGCGGGCGCGCCTTCAAAGCCGTATGCGCCCGCGGCGGCGCCAAAGAAGGCAGGTCTGCCGAAAAAGCACGGCCGGAAAAACAAAGAGTCGGCCGCCCGCGCGGCGGCCGGGGAGTTTAGTTCATGTACGATTTCAATCAGTTTTCGCCCAACCTCCGCAAGGCGGTCAAGCTCTCGCTGGAGGCGGCGCAGTATTACGGAAGCAGCTACGTCGGCAGCGAGCACATCCTCTTCGGGATGCTCAACGTTCCCAACTGCCGCGGCGCGCAGATCCTGCAGGCGGTGGGCGTGCGCGAGCCCGACTACCGCGCGGTGTTCGTGCGCACCCTCAATAAAAGCGTCAAGCTCAGCGGCTTCACCCCCCGCACCAAAAATATGTTCGACAAGGCGTGCGAGCTCGCGGTCGACCGCGACGGCGCGGGCGCGAGCGTGGGCAGCGAGCATATGCTCTTTGCCATCCTCGTCGACGACGAATCGGTCGCCGTCCGCCTGCTCCGTATGCTCGGCGTCGACATCGAGGCGCTGCAGGGCGCGCTGGACGAGGAGATGGGCGTCCCGCCCGAACCGGACGAGGCGGAGGAGCGCAGGCGCGCAGAGATCTTCCGCCGCCACGTCGCCAAGCAGTCTCCGGTGGAGGAGATGTCCGGCGGCAAGAGCGCGGGCGGCGCGGGCATCCGCTTCGGCGTCGACCTGACGCAGAAGGCGCGGGAGGGGAAGATCGACCCCGTCATCGGCCGCAAAAAGGAGATCGACAAGATCATCCAGGTGCTCTCCCGCCGCACCAAAAACAACCCCGTGCTCATCGGCGAGCCGGGCGTCGGCAAGAGCGCCGTCGTCGAAGGGCTCGCGCAGGCGATCGTCAAGGGCGAGGTGCCCGACCTTCTCTCGGGCAAGACGGTCTTTTCCCTCGACCTGCCCGGCATGCTCGCGGGCGCAAAGTACCGCGGCGACTTTGAAGAGCGCCTCAAAGACGTCATCGAACAGGTGCAGAGCAACGGCAATATCATCCTGTTCATCGACGAGATCCACAGCATCGTCGGCGCGGGCGCCAGCGCGGACAACAGCATGGACGCGGCAAACATCTTAAAGCCCATGCTCGCCCGCGGCGAATTGCAGACGATCGGCGCGACGACCATCGACGAATACCGCAAATATATCGAAAAAGATTCGGCGCTCGAGCGGCGCTTCACGCCCGTCTACGTCGAGCAGCCCAGCGTGGAGGAGACCATCGAGATCTTGCGCGGCCTGCGCGACAAGTACGAGGCGCACCACAAGGTCACCATCTCCGACGACGCGATCGTCGCCGCCGCCAGCCTTTCCGACCGCTATATCACCGACCGCTTTTTGCCCGACAAGGCGATCGACCTCATCGACGAGGCGGCCAGCCGCGCGCGGCTGGACAGCTACAACGGCCCCGCCGGCATCAAGGAGAAGGAGCACGAGATGGAGCGGCTGCTCGCCGAAAAGAACAAGGCCGCCCGCCGCGACGACTTCGCCACCGCCCAGCAGGTCCTCGACCGTATGCGCAAGGTGGAGATGGAGATCGACGCGCTGCGCAAAGAGTGGGAGCAGAAGCGGGGCGAGACGCACGCGACCATCGGCTCGGACGACGTCGCCAAGATCGTGGCGAGCTGGACGGGTATCCCCGTCGTCAAACTGACGGAGGAGGAGAGCACGCGCCTCTTGCACCTCGAAGAGGAGCTGCATAAGCGCGTCATCGGGCAAGACGAGGCGGTCAGCGCCGTCGCCAAGGCCATCCGCCGCGCCCGCGCGGGGCTCAAAGACCCCAACCGGCCCATCGGCTCCTTTATTTTCGTCGGCCCGACGGGCGTCGGCAAGACGGAGCTCTCCAAGGCGCTCGCGGCCGCCATGTTCGGCGACGAGCGGCTCATGATCCGCATGGACATGAGCGAGTTCATGGAAAAACATTCGGTCAGCAAGATCATCGGCGCGCCCCCGGGCTACGTCGGTTTTGAAGATACGGGCGGGCAGCTCACCGAAAAGATCCGCCGCAAGCCCTATTCCGTCGTGCTCTTCGACGAGATCGAAAAGGCGCACCCCGACGTGTTCAACGTCCTCTTGCAGATCCTCGACGACGGCCGCCTGACGGACAGCAAGGGCAGGGTGGTCAGCTTCAAAAACACCATCATCATCATGACCAGCAACGTCGGCGCGGGCAAGGTCAACGAGATGCGCCGCCTCGGCTTTGCGGGAGAAGGGGAGCCCTCCAAGGAGGAGGACGCCGAGTACGACCGCATGAAGGAGAAGATCACCGACGAGCTCAAATCGCAGTTCAAGCCCGAGTTCCTCAACCGCATCGACGAGATCATCATCTTCCACAAGCTCTCCCGCGCGGACGCCGCGCGCGTGTGCGACCTGTTCCTCTCCGTCCTCACCGCCCGCCTCAAAAAGCGCGAGATCGACCTCGACATCACGGGCGCCGCGCGCGAGCAGCTGCTCGACGAGGGCTACGACGCGGTGTACGGCGCGCGCCCGCTCAAGCGGGTCATCCAGCGCCGCATCGAGGACGCACTCAGCGAGGAAATTTTGGCGAATAAGGTCGCGCCCGGCCAGCGGGTGCGCGTGGACGCCAAAGACGGCAAATTTATGTTTGAACCGCTCCGCTGACCGCAAGGGCGGCGGCTATAAAACACGAGCGTTTCGCGGCGCGCCTCGCGCGGCCGCGGCAGAATACAAATCAGGAGGTTTCATATGCGAATCGAGATCAGCGAGAAAAATTGCAAGGCCAGCGAAAAGTTGGTCGGCGTCGTGGAGAAAAAGGTTTCCCGCCTGGATAAATATTTCGACGACGATTCGGTATGCTCCGTCTACCTCAAGCAGGAGGGGCGCTTTTCCAAGACGGAGGTCACCATCTACTACAAGGGGAACATGATCCGCGCCGAGGTCTCCGGCGACAACTTCTACGACAACATCGACGCGGTTTTGCCCAAGATCGAAAAGCAGATCTACAAGCACAAGTCCAAGCTCGAGTCGAGGTTGAAGAAGGACGCTTTCGTCGAGAAGCAGCTCTTCTTCCGCGAAGAAGAATTGCCCGAAGCGCACGTCGTCAAGACCAAGACCTTCCAACTCACCCCGATGACTGCGGAAGAAGCGGCGGAGCAGCTCGACCTGCTCGGCCACACCTTCTATATCTTCCAGGACGCCGACACGGGCGAAGTGCGCGTCGTCTACCTGCGCCAAAACGGCGACATCGGCCTGCTCATCCCCAAAAAGGCGTAAGTATTTTGTGAGTGTACCGTAAAACAGCGGCGGCCCGCCGAGGAAAACCTCGGCGGGCCGCTCTTTTATTTCGTTCAATATTTGTTTTGGTCGTCTTTGCGGATCTGCACGCGGCGGATCTTGCCGCTGATGGTCTTGGGCAGCTCCTTCACGAACTCGACGACGCGCGGGTACTTGTAGGGGGCGGTCGTCTTTTTGACGTGGTTTTGCAGCTCTTTGACGAGCGCCTCGCTCGGCTCGTAGCCGGGGGCGAGGATGATGGTCGCCTTGACCAGCTGGCCGCGCACGCCCTCGGTGTCGGGCACGCCCGTGATGGCGCATTCGAGCACGGCGGGGTGCTCCATCAGCGCGCTCTCGACCTCGAAGGGCCCGATGCGGTAGCCCGAGCTCTTGATGATGTCGTCCTTGCGCCCGACGAACCAATAGTAGCCGTCCGAGTCGCAGTAGGCGAGGTCGCCGAGGTGGTAATAGCCGTCGTACATGACCGTCTCGGTCAGCGCGGGGTCGTGGTAGTAGCCGACGAACAGCCCGTTTTGCTTGTCGCGCAGGCGGATGCAGATCTCGCCCGTCTCGCCCTGTTCTACGGGCTTGCCTTCGTTGTTGAGCAGCTGCACGTAATACAGCGGCGACGGCCTGCCCATCGAGCCGGGCCTGATCTCCATAAACTCGGAAAAAGTGCCGCACACGACGGTCGTCTCCGTCTGGCCGAACCCCTCGTAGATGGGGTGGCCGGTTTTCATGCGGATCTGGCGGTAAATTTCGGGGTTGAGCGCCTCGCCTGCCGTCATCATATACTTGACAGAGGAGAGGTCGTACTTGCTCATGTCCGACTTGATCATAAAGCGGTACACCGTCGGCGGGGCGCAGAAGGTGGTGATCTTGTACCGCGAAACGTGCTCCATCAGCGCGGCGGGGTCGAACTTGCCGTGGAAGTCGTACACGAAGATGGCCGAGCCGCACAGCCATTGCCCGAACAGCTTGCCCCAGCTCGCCTTCGCCCAGCCCGTCTCGGCGAGGGTGAAGTGCAGGCCGTCGTCCATGCAGTTGAGCCAATAGCGCGCCGTCACGATGTGCCCGAGCGTGTAGCGCTGGGGCAGGGTGACCATCTTGGGCATGCCCGTCGTGCCCGAAGTAAAGTAGATGAGCAGGTAGTCGTCGGCGGTACGCTCGGCGCGGTAGGGCACGTCCAAAACCTCGCTCTGCTTTTCCACCTCTTCGGTAAAGTCGATAAAGCCCTCGCGCTTGCCGATGGTCGCGGCGCAGCGCACGCAGGGCGCTTCCTTCATCGCCTTTAAGATGTTGTCGCACAGCTCGTCCTCGTTGACGGCGACGACCATCTTGGCGCCCGCCTTCTCCATGCGGTAAACGAGGTCCTTTTTCATCAGCATGTGCGTCGCGGGGATGGCGACCGCGCCGATCTTGGAGAGCGCCATCAGCGTGATCCAGTACTCGTAGCGGCGCTGGAGGATGACCAGCACCGTATCTCCCTTGTTCATGCCGCAGGAGAGGAAAAAGTTTGCGGCCTTGTCCGAGAGGCGCTTGATGTCGCCGAAGGTAAAGGTGCGCTCGTCGCCGGCGTCGTCGCACCAAACGAGCGCGCGCTTGCCCGGCTCGAGCCGCGCGTATTCGTCCACCACGTCATAGGCGTAGTTGAAGTTGTCCGGCACGTTCAAGCTGAAGTGGTTGTAAAAGTCGTTGTAATCGCGAAACCGTGTCCCGTTCGTAAAACGGCTGAGAAGATTCATGTGTGAAAGTAGCCTCCGCGCATCCCTGCGTACAATATATCTTTCTTATTATAGCACATTTTTTGACAAGAATAAAGCGGTTTTTTTGCTATTCAGCAAAAAAACCGCGCGCGGCTGTGCCTTTTTTTCATAAAATTTTAGAAGCGCGCGCCAAAGTGCGCCGCTGCGGCTTGTGCGGGCGGGCAGGCCGCCCGTCTATACAAAAAAAGGGGAGGGCGTCGCCCTCCCCGCCGGGTGTTTTATTGTTGCGCTGTCCTTTGTCCGCGCCTGCCGCTCAGTCGAAGTCAGGCCTGTCGAAGCGGTAGTTGCCGCCCACCGTCTCGTAGACGTAGTACGAGTTGCCCGCCTCGTCCGTCTCCACGCGCACGGTGTAGGCGGTGCCGCCCTGGCGGCTGCCGACGTAGATGCGGATGCCCCTGCGGCCTTCCTGCTCGAAGTAGAAGGTCTGCGTCTGCCCGTCCTTGGTCAGCAGCAGCTCGATCTCCGTCTCGCCCTCTTCCTGCTCGAAGCTGAACGAGCACCGCTCGACGATGCGCCCGTTTTCGCGGATGGTGTAGGCGTACTCCTCTTCGCGCTCATCCCATTCGCTCTCCTGCTCCTGCGTCACAACCATCGTCCGCGTATCGCTCATCTGCACGACGAACTGCGTCTCGCTCTCCGACTCATCCCACTCGGTCTCCGCCTCGGTGCGGCCGTAGATGGGGTACTCCGCGCCGTCCACCAGCATCACGCCGTCGATGTCATAGACGCGCTCGTCGTCGTAGCGGTCGTCCCAATCATCGTCGTAGCGGTCGTCATCGTAGCGGTCGTCGTCGTAGCGGTCGTCGTTGTAGCGGTCATCCCAATCGTCATCGTAGCGGTCGTCAAGGTCGGCGCTTGTATTCAAAACGCTTCTCGCGTCGCCGTAGTAGCCGCCGCGCTCCGTCTCGTTGTAGTAGAGGATGTACGAGAGGGTGTTGCCCTCGATGTCACGGTAAGAGACCGTCGCTTTCACCGCATACTCCGCGCGGTCGGAAGCCTCCGTCGTCATGCCGAACGCCCCGTCGCCGAGCAGCCCTTCCACCAAAAACATATAGTCGTTGAGCGACTCGATCGTCGCCTCGTCCGTCACCTCGCTGCGGGCGAAGCTGTAGCCCTTCGCCACCGCCAGCTGCTGCGCGCTGCCGCCCTGCATCGCGGAGAGGATGGAGCCCGCCGTCGCCGCGCTGAACCCGTAGCTGCTCTGCGTCGCGTCCTCCGCGCCGCTCACGGCGCCCTGGCCCTTTTCCGTACTGCCCGTATTGCAGGCGATCAAACCGACCGACAGCCCGAGCGTCATTGCGATAGCCAACAAGATCATAACGATTTTTTTCATGGTGATTTCTCCCTTTGGTTGTTTTTGTGAACGGTTCCGGTTCTCGTTACACCAATACAACAGCGCAAAGGCGCAAATTGTTGGCGCTCTGCAAAATTTTTTGAATTTTTTTTTCGTTCGATTTTTTGAAGCACTCTCGCGCGGCTTATTTTGCGGCTTTTGAAATACTTTTATGCTGCCGTATCGCCTGTTTTTGAATTTGCCCCGCGCAGCCGTTGATCTCTTCTGCGGCGGCTGACGCCGCCGCCGCGCGCAAAAAGGCCTCGATCTCGGCAAAGGCGGCGCGGGCAGGCGGGTACGTACACCCATTCGCGGGCGAAACGCGCGAGCGTATAGGCGCCGTCCGTAACAAATGTGCTTTTATCAAGAGCAAACTTACTGCGCCCCTTTTCGCAAGTTGCAGTCGCGGCAAAGCATTTGACAATTGTCGGGCACTGTTTTTCCGCCCTTGCTCCAAGGCGTGATATGATCGGCGTGCATTTCTTCGAATTTGCATTCCTTTCCGCAAATTGCGCATTTATGTCCTTGTCTTTCATATGAGGCAAGGGCATCGCGACGGTCAAATGCTCGAATTGACAGACATTTTTCGTTACCCGTCAAAAGGTATTCATAAATGCCGGACTTTTTTGTAACATCCTCGTCACCCATAAGACGTTGTATTTCCTGTTCCAACTTTCTGGGGTCAAGGTCAGTTCGTGTTCCGTGTTGATTGTAGAATAAACCCCACGGCAAGCCCTTCATCTCTCTACGTGTTTGGGGGAAGATTGCCTGTACCCATTCAATGACGGAGCGGAAATAACTCCAAAGGGATACGGCACTGGGGTCGTGCTGATGCTCGGCCATATATCCTTCGATGCTTTTCCCTTCAGCATTTGCTGCCCAAAAGATTGCTGTTTCAAGGTATTCTTGCCGAATGGATGCTCCTTTTAAGTAGTCGTCTGCAATCCTTGACGCCGCACAGCCGGTCTTGGAAAAATAACGTTTCGCATCCGATACCCAACTGCCGGCATATACAGCATTTCGCAGCTCCTGATCGGTCAGTTCTTCACCCGCGATATTGATAATTCGGAACCAATCTAATTTTTCACTGTCTGAACCGCTGCACACATAAACAAACAGCTCATAATCAAGAATCTTTTTCTGCTGATCGCTCGGAAGGTTGCCAAAAAACTTATCGTCAACGGAAAATGAGCCATCAACGTATTCACACAAGGAAATCGTTCGTTGCTGACCATCCATCACTTCAAAACGTGGCTCGTCGTTGTCGGTCTCGTACTGCTCTCCGCGATCTACCCAGTACATCACATTCAGCGGAAGTCCTTTTAGGACGGTACGAATGACCTCGTCGCGCTGACTGTCTTTATAAACAAACTCTCGCTGGTACTTGGGGCGAATATCCAGATTTCCGTTATACCCAACGACGCCTTCTTCTGCATCATTGAAGTAGCCTTCATATAAATCTCGAACGGTAATTTTCTGTTCCTTAATTTCCATTATGTGTTTTCCTCCTTTGGTAGCTCTGGATGTTTGTTGCGAACCAATACTCGTCCGTACTTTAGTTTCCCATTTATGTATGGCCCATCTTTCCCTGTCTTTGAAACAATCCCGGCTAACCCACGAATATTTCCAGCAATCAAGCCAACTATTTCAAATTGATCGGGGTTGTATTTATCCATGAATGTGATGGGAACGCCCATTGTCCCAGGGTAATCATATGGAATGTCTTCTGTTTTATTTACATTTATTGCATCATAATTATCATAGCAGACGTATTCTTCAGAGGAATATCTTTTTACCAAAATCAGCTCATCGTGTCGTTGTTTTATATCCAAATTTGTATACCAGCGAACACCTTTTACACGAATGTATCGTTTCCCATCGGGCTCAACTCCGCATCCGGCAGCATTTAGTGGATAATCATCCGGAACGTAGAATTTGCGATCTCCGGAATGGATGCTCGCGCCGATCCACATTTGGTTGTTTTTTAAAAGTGGAAAGATTTCTTTATAGGTAATTGCATTGACATTTCCAATAATAATAAACTTCTTTTGATGCTTTATCAAAATATCAACATAGTCGCGAAAAAGCGAAAAGGGAGGGTTTGTTACAACGATGTCCGCTTCATCTAGCAAAGCGATACATTCTGGGGAGCGAAAATCGCCGTTTCCTTCCAATTCGGTCAACTGGTTCTCTCCCATCCGAAACAGTTCGGCAACGTCAAGCATATCAATGCCGCCATCTCCGGTAGTATCATATACCTTTGTGATGATTGCCTTGTAAGGCTTATTTCCGCTTTCTTCTTTTTGGTCTATAATGTCAAATAAAGACAGCTGCTGCCCTGCGATGGGAGAATCGGTATAACAAGTGGAAATCAGCTTCTTTAATCCGAGACGATTAAAGTTAAGGGCGAAGTACTTAAAAAAATTACTTTCAAAAGGATCGTCGCAGTTACAAAAGACGGTTGCCCCTTGAAAATATTTGCGGTAATACCGCATCTCCTTTTCAATATCGGTCAACTGTGTGTAAAACTCATCTTTTTTCGCGTTTCTTGCTGCACCCAAATCTGCGTTTTTGGCCATTTACTCTCCTCCGTCACTTAAACGACAAATTTAGTCCGAAAGTATATATGGGACTTTGTATGAATTATAGCAGATTGTAAGTATAAAATCAATAGCTTATTTAGTTTTTGTCTAACAATAAAACTAATAGAAGGTTGTGTTGTCTATTTCTTTGTCAGGAGGCGATTGCCTTTTACTCGATCGCGCGCAGTGCGGCCGCGCTTTGCTTCTCTCAAATTTCGCTGCAAAAGCGCTTTGCGCGCAAAAAACAAAAGGCGGAAGCCCCGTTTGCAGGGCTCCCGCATATCGTTCGATCAGTTGCGGCCGGGGCGATCCCACCGATCGCCATCGTCGTCATCGTCATCATCATCATCATCATCGTCATCGTCGCCGTCGTCATCGTCGTCATCGCCGCCGTGATCGCCGCCGCCGTGATCGCCGCCGCCGTCATGATCGTCGTCATCGTCATCATCGTCATCGTCGTCGTCATCGTCGTCGTCGAAGCGGTCATGATCGCCGTAGTGCCCGTCGCCGAAGTCGTAGCGATAGCCGCTGTTGCCGTTTTCGTCGAAGATGGATATGGTAAAGCGCACGCGCTCGCCGCCCACCGTCGCTTCGGCGCGCAGGGTGCCGTCGCGGCTGTCCTCGTTCGAGAACACGATCACGTCTTTGTCTCCGCTCTCCTTCTGCACGGTCATCTTCAGCTCGAGCTCGCCCTCTTCTTCCTCATACTCGACGACGGTGCGCTCCGTCCAGCGGGCGCTCGTGCCGTCGTTGTAGATATAGACGTACCGCTGCTGCGTCTCCGTCTCGCCCTCTTCGGCCTCGTGCGAGCTTTCCTGCTCCATGCGGATATAGGCGGTGCGCGCCTCGTTGAGGTAGGCGGTAAACTGCGTCTCGCTCTCCGTCTCGCTCTCGCCGCCGTCGTATTCGCTCTCCGCCTCGCGCCGCCCTTCCATGGGGTAGGCGACGCCGTTTTCGGGCACCAGCACCCCCTCGATCGCGTAGTATTCCTCCGTCTCGTCCCCGTCAACGTGCGCGCCCAGCGGCGTCATGTCGTAGTAGAGGTCGCTGCGGATGCGGACTCCGAGCAGGTCGGTGTGCCATACGGTCGTGTGGTAGGCGTACTGCGCGTACTCGCCGCCCGCGGCCGCCGTCTCGTGCTCGATCGCCCCCTCGCTGAGCAGCTCCTCGACGAGCGCCATGTACCCGTTGATGGTCTCGGCGATCGCCTCCTGTTCCTGCGTCAAACTGCGCGAAACCGCCTCCGCCGCCGCGAGCAGTTCGCTCGTATTTATGGCGGAAGGGGAGAGGGAAGCGCTGCGCACGGCGGTCACGCTCTTCAACGCCGCCGCACTCTCCGCCTGCGCGCTCGCCGCGGCCGCGGCCTGCCCGCCGCTTTCGCGCGCCGACAGGATAGAACCGACGGACGCCGCCCCGTAGGCGTAAAAGTCGTCCGTGCTCTTGATGTCTAAAAATTTGTCGCCCGGGAGTGTGATGTGCGGCGCGGGCGTGCGTAAAAAGACGGGCAGCAGGATGCCCAGCGCGAGCGCGACGGCGAGCAGCCCCGCCGCAACGGCGATCCAAAGCGTCTTTTTGCCGCGCACCGCGGCTGTGCCGCCGTGCGCGTAGGTGGCCTCCCGCTCGGCGGGCGCTTCGTAGCCCAGCTCGCGGCGGATATTTTGCTTGACGCGCTCGTCGGGGAGGACGGCGGGCGCCTGTTCGGCCAAAAGCTTTTTCAGTTCTTTCATCGTCCGTCCTCCTTTTCTAAATAGTGTTTCAGCTTTTTCAGCGCCTCGTTGTTGCGCCAGGTAACCGTGCCGATGGGCATATCCAGCATCGCGGCGACCTCCCGCCGCTTATATCCCGCCACCTGGCACAGCATCAATATTTCGTACTCCTCTTCGGAAAGAATTTTTGCCGCCGCGTCGAAGATGTAGGGCAGCTCCGTCTCCCGCGCCCCGTACCGCCAGGCGTCCGTCTCGAAGTCCGTCGCCACCTCACGCTTGGCCTTGCGCAGGTGGTTGAGCGCGAGGTTTTTGCCGATGCGCGTCAGCCACGCGGTAAAATTCGTGCCGGGCGCGTACGAGCCGAGCGAGCGCAGCGCCCGCACATACGTCTCCTGCAGCAGGTCCTCCGCGTACATCTTGTCGCGGACGACGTAGAGGATGGCAAAGTACACCGGGCGGTTGGTCATCTCGTATATGCGGTCGAAGGCGCGCGTATCTCCCGCGCGCAGGGCCTCGATCTTTTGTTCCAGTCCGCTGCTCTTCATACTCTCTCACAGATACAACACCCGAAAAGCGAGTTTTGTTGGCGTTTTGCAAAATTTTTTCAAGTCATTATTTTCGCCGCTCCTACTATACCACGCCGCGCGCAAAAAGTCAATAATTGACGCGAACATCGCATATTTTCCCGCCCGCGCGGGCGCGAAAATGCAAATTTTCGCGTTTTGCATAGTACTATGCGTGACATAGAAGCGCAAACATTCGCCGCAATACGCCCCTTTTCGCCGCTTGAAGCGGCTGCGCGCCGCATAAAGGGCGGGCGGAGTGCGCATAGTATGGGCATACGAGTTTTGGAGGAAGTATGCACAAGCTGAAAAAGAGGACGGGCGCATTGGCAGCGATCCTGCTCGCGGCGATGTTGGTGCTCGCCGCGGCGGTACCGCCCGCCGCGGCGGCGGAGCGCGAGGTGTATATCGGCGGGATGCCGGCGGGCTTTACGCTGGGGATGGACGGCGCGCAGATCGTCGGCTTCTGCGAGGTGCTCACCAAAGAGGGCACGCGCAGCCCCGCCAAAGAGGCGGGGCTGGAGGCGGGCGACCTCATCCTCTCCTTCGGCGGCATGCGCGTGACGACGGTCGCCGACATCGACGCGGCCATCCGCGCGGGCGGGGGCAGAGAGGGGGAGATCGTCGTCCGCCGCGGCGGCGAGCGCGTCAAGGCGAACCTGCTCCCCGCGCAGGACGCGGCGAGCGGGCGGGGGCGGCTGGGCGTGCTCGTGCGCGACAGCATCTCGGGCATCGGCACCGTCACCTACATCGAGGCGGGCAGCCTGCGCTTCGGCTCGCTCGGCCACGCGGTCGCGGGCGAGGATGGCGCGGCGATGCAGGTCGGGCAGGGCGACATCTACCGCTGCAGCATCGTCGACGTCGTGCGCGGCGCGCGTGGCAGGGCGGGGGAATTGAAGGGCGTATTCTTAAACGACAGGCGCATCGCCGTCGCCGACCGCAACTGCGGCGCGGGCATCTACGGCTACTTTGACCGCAGCTACGACTTTTCCTGCCTGCGCCGCGCGCAGATCGGCGAGGACGCGCACCCCGGCGAGGCGAGCATCGTCACCACGGTAGACGGCGTCGCGCCGCGCGAGTACGCCGTATCCATCGTCAAGGTGGACGAGGGCAGCAGGAGCAACAAAAACTTTGTCATCAAGGTGACGGACGAGGCGCTGCTCGCGGAGACGGGCGGCATCGTGCAGGGGATGAGCGGCAGCCCCATCCTGCAAGACGGCAGGCTGGTCGGCGCGGTCACGCACGTCTTTCTCAACGACCCGACGCGCGGCTACGGCATCGCGATACAGAATATGCTGGGCAATTAAAGTCTGTTTCGCGCCGTTTGCAGAGTACTATGTCAGGCATAGATCGGGTAAAAGCGTGAAATTTTCGCCCGATAGACAACTGCTTCATACACATTCATGCAAATTTCGTGCAAACAAATCGGCAAACTCTTTACTTTTGCGCGCCGTCATGTTATAATGCAAGAAAAAAGCAAACGGAGGTTGAGCCGATGGCTGAACTGAAATACGAGATCGTCGAAAAGCTCGGCGTTTTGGGCGAGACGGGGAACGGTTGGACCAAGGAGCTGAACATGGTCAGCTGGAACGAGCGCGAGCCCGTCTACGATATCCGCACCTGGAACGCGGCGCACGACCGCATGGGCAAGGGGATCACCCTCTCGCAGGACGAGCTGATGACCTTGAAAGATCTTTTGAACAATATGCAGATGTAACGGCAGGGGGCTGCGCGCGGCGCGGCCCCTTTTCGTTGTGGCGGCTTCTTTTGCGGCGCGGCCCCTTTTCTTTGCTTTCTGCGCGGTTTTTCCGCGTCGGCGGCGGCGCTCGCCCCGCCGCGCGCGCCTTTGCCGCGCGGCGTATGCCCGCGGACCGTGCGCTGTGCGCGGATTTTTGCGCGCCCCGCCGAAAAAAGTGCTCTTTGCGCCCCATTTTGCTGGAAAAATTTTTGCGTTTGCTCTATAATAGAGAGCGAAAATACTATCGACAGGGAGTTATACCATGCAGGATACGAGCGTTTACCAGAACCCCTTGCTCAGCCGTTACGCGAGCCGCGAAATGGCGGAAAACTTTTCGGACGACAAAAAGTTCCGCCTCTGGCGCAAACTTTGGATCGCCCTCGCCGAGTCGGAAAAAGAGCTCGGCCTCCCCATCACCGACGAACAGATCGCCGAGATGAAAAAATATGCCGACGACATCAACTACGAGGACGCGCGCGCTTTCGAGCGCGACGTCCGCCACGACGTGATGGCGCACGTCAAGGCCTTCGGCAAGCAGGCGAAGTCTGCCGAGCCCATCATCCACCTCGGCGCGACCTCCTGCTACGTCACCGACAACGCCGAGGTCATCGTCATCGACGACGCGCTCAAGATGGTCGAGACCAAGCTGGTCAACGTTATGGACAAGCTCAAAAAGTTTGCCTTGCAATATAAAAGCCTTCCCACCCTCGGCTTCACCCACCTGCAGCCGGCGCAGTTGACCACCGTCGGTAAGCGCGCGACGCTGTGGCTTTCAGATCTTCTGATGGACTACCAAAACCTCAAGCACCTGCAAAGCTGCGTCAAACTGCGCGGCGTCAAGGGCACGACGGGCACGCAGGCGAGTTTCCTCGACCTGTTCAACGGCGACGGAGAAAAGGTCGCCGAGCTCGAGCGCCGCGTCGTCGGCAAGCTGGGCTATTCCTCCGTCTACGGCGTCACCGGCCAAACCTACCCGCGCAAGTTCGACTACAACGTGCTGTGCGTCCTCTCGCAGATCGCGCAGAGCGGCTACCGCTTCTCCAACGACATCCGCCTGCTGCAGAACATGAAGGAGGTCGAGGAGCCGTTTGAAAAGCACCAGATCGGCTCTTCGGCGATGGCGTACAAGCGCAACCCGATGCGCAGCGAGCGCCTCGGCTCGCTCGCCCGCTATGTGATCGGCCTGCCTATCAACACGGCGGTCACCGCATCCACCCAGTGGTTCGAGCGCACCCTCGACGACAGCGCCAACAAGCGCATCGTCATCGCGCAGGCCTTCCTCGCGACGGACGCGCTGCTCAACCTCTACCTCAACATTTCCGAAAACCTCGTCGTCTACGAAAAGGTCATCGCCAAGCACATCGCCGCCGAGCTGCCCTTCATGGCGACGGAAAATATCATGATGGAGTGCGTCAAGGCGGGCGGCAACCGCCAAGAGCTGCACGAGCGCATCCGCGTCCTCTCGATGGAGGCGGCCAAAAACGTCAAGCAGGAGGGTAAGGACAACAACCTCCTCGACCTCATCCGCGCCGACGCGGCGTTTGCCCCCGTGCACGACCGCCTCGACGGCATCCTCGACGCGAAAAACTTCATCGGCCGCAGCCCGCAGCAGGTGGAGGAGTTCATCTCCGCCGAGATCGATCCCATCCTCGCGGCGCATGCCTCCGGCCTCGGCGTCCACGGCGAAGTCAACGTATAACTTTTGTAAAAGTGCCGCGCGAGTGCCGCGCGGCGGGCTGAATTTGTAACGCCCCGGCCGCGCATCCGCCTCGCCCCCGGCTTGCTCTGTTCCTGACCCGTCTGCGGCGTTCGGAAAGAAACAAGCGGGGGAGAGCGGGCGGAGCGCGCCCGCGCAAAGCGGTTCAAAAACGGAGCGGATTTACCCCGCAAGAAGGGCGGCGCGCCGCGCGCAAACATTTGACAGCGGCCCGCCGTCTGTTTTATAATTTCCGTCGATTCGGAAAATACTACGCGAAAAGACGGCCAAGCAGCTGCAGGAGAATTATGTTAGAGCTGAAAAATATTTCCTATTCGGTGCAAGACGAGGGGACGGGCAAGGTGCAGGACATCCTCAAAGACGTCTGCCTCACCTTCGAAGACGCCACGATCAGCGTCATCACCGGCCCCAACGGGAGCGGTAAATCGACGCTTATCAAAATTTTGATGGGCTTTTTGCTCCCCACGTCGGGCACCATCCTCTTCAATGGCGAAGACGTGACCGATCTCTCCGTCACCGACCGCGCCCGCAAGGGCTTCACCATCGCCTTCCAACAGCCCGTCCGCTTCAAGGGCATCACCGTGCAGAAGTTGCTCGAACTCGCGAGCGGCAAGCGCATGGACACGGACGCGATGTGCGAGTGCCTCTCGTCCGTCGGCCTGTGCGCGCGCAACTACATCGGCCGCGCGGTCGACGGCACCCTCTCGGGCGGCGAGCTCAAGCGCATCGAGCTCGCGACCGCCATCGCCAAGGGCGGCGAGGTGTTTTTGCTCGACGAGCCGGAGGCGGGCATCGATCTCTGGAGCTTCGAGGACCTCGTCAAGGTGTTCGAGCGGCTGCACGACAAGACGGTCATCATCGTCAGCCATCAGCAGCGCATCCTCGATACGGCGGACAAGATCGTGCTGTTCGAAAATGACAGCCCGGTCAGCTTCGGCCGCAAAGAGGAGATGTTCGACAAGCTGACCAAGCGCCCCAACCTCTGCTGGCGCAACATCAAGGAGGACTGACAATGCCCATCGACAAGACAGACGAACAGCTGCTCGAGACCATCGCCGACTTGCACGGCGTGCCCGAGGGCAGCTTCAATATCCGCAAAAACGGTAAGCTCCTCGCCCGCAACTCGAACACAGACATCGAGATCGTCTCCAAAAAGGACAAAGACGGCATCGACATCATCGTCAAGCCGGGCGTCAAAAACAAATCGGTGCACATCCCCGTGCTGCTGACGGTGGGGGATTTCCACGACACCGTCTACAACGACTTTTTCATCGGCGAAAACGCAGACGTCACCATCATCGCCGGCTGCGGCATCCACAACGCGACCTGCGCCGACGCCGAGCACGACGGTATCCACACCTTCTATCTCAAAAAGAATGCGCGCGTGCGCTATGTCGAGCGGCACTACGCCTCGGGCGGCGGCAGCGGCAAAAAGGTGTTCGATCCCGTCACCAAGATCCACCTCGCCGAGGGCGCGCAGTTCACCCTCGAATCGACCCAGCTGGGCGGCGTCACCTACACCGACCGCAAGACGTACGCGACGGTGGGCGACCGCGCGCAGCTCATCGTGAAGGAGAAGATCCTCACCGACGCCGAAGAAGTCGCCATCACCGACTTCAAGGTGCGCCTCACCGGCCGCGACAGCCGCGCAGACATCGTCAGCCGCAGCGTCGCGAGAGGAAAGTCCGTGCAGAAGTTCCGCTCCGACCTCATCGGCAAAAACGCCTGCTTCGGGCACGTCGAGTGCGACGGCATCCTGCTCGAAGGTGCGCGCATCGTCTCTACGCCGCGCATCGACGCGGTCGACCCCGAGGCCAGCCTCGTGCACGAGGCGGCGGTCGGCAAGATCGCGGGGGAGCAGCTGATGAAGCTGATGAGCCTCGGCCTGACCGAGCAGGAGGCGGAGGACGCCGTCATCCGCGGCTTCCTCAACTGAATATATGAAATGCACGATCCGGCGGCGCTTTTGCAAAAAGCGCCGCCGAAATTTTATATTTTGCCGTTTTGCATAGTACTATGCGTGGCATACTTCGCCGCTATCCGCGCGTTCGCCCGCGCCGCAAACTTGCCGTCGAATAAATAGAGGAACGCAACAGGCGGTATTTTGGCCGCCGATTTTTTCGGCGAACCCTTGACAAGCGCCGCCGCGCCGTATTATAATCAAATACGACTTTTATAGTAGGGATTTGTGCGCAGCGGCTTGGCCGCGGCGCGCTTTGACGCGGAGACAGAGCGAATATGGAACAAAAATTCAAAGTGACGGGGATGACCTGCGCCGCCTGTTCGGCGGGCATCCAAAAGACGGTCGGCAAAATGGAGGGCGTCCGCAGCGCGAGCGTCAGCCTGATGGGCGAGTGCATGGACGTCGACTTCGACGAGTCGCTCGTCGACGCGGATAAGATCGTCGCCGCCGTCGAGGGGCTGGGCTACGGCGCGCGCATCGACGACGGCAAGGCGCAGCCCGCGCCCGCCGCCGAAAAAAAGGCCAACTCCTTCGGCGAGGAGGCCAAAAAGCTCAAGGTGCGCTTCTTCGCATCCCTGTGCTTTCTCGTCCCCCTCATGTATTTTACGATGGCGCATATGTTCGGCGCGCCGCTGCCCTTCTTTTGGGACCCGCATACGAGCGCGCAGAACTTCGCGCTCATGCAGCTGCTGCTGACGACGCCCACCCTCTTTATCAACTTCGCCTTCTTCAAGAGCGGCGTGCGTGCCCTCTTCAAGCGGGTGCCGAACATGGACACGTTGGTCAGCCTGGGCGCGGCGGTGTCCTATCTTTACAGCGTTGTCGTCATGTTCGTCATGCCCTTCGCCCAAGACGCGCACGCTCTGGCGATGGAGGACCTCTTCTTCGAGTCGGCGGCGATGGTGCTCACCCTCGTCACCCTCGGCAAGTGGCTGGAGGCGCGCTCCAAGAGCCGCACGGGCGAGGAGGTGGAAAAGCTCTTGAAGCTCGCACCCGACTCGGTCACCGTCGAGCGAGGCGGGCAGCAGCGCGCAGTGCGCCTCGCCGAGGTGGTGCGCGGGGATATCGTCGTCGTCAAGCAGGGAGACAGCATTCCCGTCGACGGCGTCATCCTTTCGGGCAATTCCTTCGTCGATAAATCGGCGATCACGGGCGAGAGCCTGCCCGTCGAGGTGGGCGAGGGTGACTTCGTGACCAGCGCCTCCGTCAACAAGGGCAACGTCCTGCGCATCCGTGCCGAAAAGGTGGGCGAGGACACCGTGCTCTCCAAGATCGTGCGCATGGTGCGCGAGGCGGGCGCTTCCAAGGCGCCCATCGAAAAGACGGTGGACAAGATCGCGGGCATCTTTGTGCCCGCCGTGCTCGGCATCGCCGCCTTCACCTTTGTCCTCTGGATGATCCTTTGGGGCACGGGCGTCGTCGCCGTCACCGTTCCCGAAATTTTGAGCATGTCCATCAGCGTGCTCGTCATCTCCTGCCCCTGCGCGCTCGGCCTCGCCACACCCGTCGCGGTCATGGCGGCGACCGGTCGCGCGGCCTCCATGGGCATCCTGTTCAAGGACGCCGAGGCGCTGCAGAAGGCAAAGCTCGTGCGCACCGTGCTGCTCGACAAGACGGCGACCATCACCGAGGGCAAGCCGCGCGTCACCGACATCGCGCTCTACAACGGCTATACGGCGGAACGCGCCCTCGCGGAGGCGGGTTCGGTCGAACTCGACTCTAACCATCCGCTCGCGGCGTGCCTGGTCGAGCGGGCGCGCGCGGAGGGCTGTTCCCTCGCGGCCGCGGCAAACTTCTCTTATCTGCCCGGCAAGGGCGCGCAGGCGGAGGCGGGCGGCGCGCTCTGCCGCATCGGCAACCGCCGCCTGCTCGAAGAGGCGGGCGTCGACCTCTCGGCGGCGGAAGGGGACGCGGCGCGCCTCGCGGACGAGGGCAAGACGGTGCTGTACTTTTCGTCGGGCGACAAGGTCGCGGCGCTCTTTGCCGTCGCGGATACCATCAAGGCGGGCAGCGCGGAGGCGGTCGCGGGGTTGAAGGAGCGCGGCATCACCCCCGTCATGCTCACGGGCGACAGCCGCCACGCGGCGCAGGCGATCGCGCGGCAGGCGGGCATCGACACGGTCATTGCCGAAGTGCTCCCCGAAGACAAGCTGCGCGCCGTCGCCGACAGCAAAAAGAGCGCCGTCACCGCGATGGTGGGCGACGGCATCAACGATTCGCCCGCCCTCAAAGAGGCGGACGTCGGCGTCGCGATGGGCAACGGCACGGACGTCGCCATCGACTCGGCAGACGTCGTCCTCGTCGGCGGCGATCTGCGCGCGCTGGATGCGGCCGTCGATTTGAGCAAGGCGACGGTGCGCAACATCCACCAAAATCTGTTCTGGGCGTTTATCTACAACGTGCTCTGCATCCCCATCGCTGCGGGCGCGCTGTACGCCGTCGGCGTCGTGCTCAGCCCCATGATCGGCGCGCTCGCGATGAGCGTCAGCTCGGTGTTCGTCGTCACCAACGCGCTGCGGCTGATGCGCTTCCGCCCCAAAATCGATATCGAAGCCCAAAAGGGCAAAGGAGATACAGGTATGAAAAAGACATTGATGATCGAAGGTATGAGCTGCGCCCACTGCAGCGCGCGCGTCGAAAACGCGCTCAACGCGATCGAGGGCGTGCAGGCAAAGGTCGAACTCAAAAAGAAGCGCGCCATCGTCGAGACGGACGTCGCCGACGATGTGCTCATCAAGGCGGTCGAGGACGCCGGCTACAAGGTGACCGCCGTCAAGTAAGCCGCGCGCGGCCGCAGCCTATGCCGCCCGGCGGGCGGCGCATCCGCAAAAAGTGTATCGACAACAGAGGGGCGGGCGATCGTTCGGATCGCCCGCCCTTTCCGATCGTGCGGTCGTGTGCAAACGGTTTCAAAGGCCGCCGTTGACAAAGTTGCCTGCGTTTGCTATAATCAATATGCATCCGGGCTGTTGCGGGTCGTCTGCCGACGAAAATAAGATACAGATATGTAAAGGCGTAAAATGATGCGATGAGTAAGAGAGCGATAAAACAAGGCAAATGGCAGCGGATCTTTGACTTTGATTTTGGTAACCGCGATTTTTTTACGATTGTGACGGATCGCTACAAAATAGTGATGAGCGGCGGCAGCGTATCTGTTTCCGATAGTCGCACGGGTGAGCAGCTGTTTCAAAAGGGAGGGTTCATTATCTCTATACGGGCGACGTTTCGCCGGACGAAAATGTGCTTGCTGCGTTAGAGAACGGAAAGCATTTCTATATTTTTTCGCTGCAAAATTTCGGCGCGCCAAGACGCGTAACGCTGCCGCGCGGCTATGAAAGCATCGACGGCTACCCATCCTTTTCTGCGGACGGCGACGAACTTATGGTGCCTGCAAGTATATACCGTGCAGGTGAATACCATTACTTCTTGTGCAAGTACGATACCGCTGCTTATCATTTACTCTCTATGGAAGAAATTGGCGATGACGAATTTCCCTTTTGGCTGGTCTGATGACGGTGCCGCAGTCAAAATAATGCATATGCAAAATAGGGAAGGAAGATCATGAAAAGATACTGCTTATCGCTCGTCGCGGCACTTCTGTGTGTTGCCTGCCTTTCGGGGTGCTCGCTTTTGCCGCAATACAGCGACCCTGCGCGCATGGAGATAGACGGGCAGACCTTTGTCACGGGCTTTTACGATCACCTTTGGCCGGACGGCATCGTCGTCGGTGAAGGCGAGCCTGCGGCATTTGAAAGCGAATATCATATTTGGTGGAAGGTGGACGGCGCGCCCTTCGAACTGTACTGCGCTCAGAATAAAGAAGCGTTGTATTGGAACCCAGCCATCTATTGCAGGGAGAGCGAGTTTGAAGAGGTCGAGGCCTACTATGCCGATCCCGAAAATTATCATTTTTATATCGGCAGATACCTCGAAGAGGATACGAGCGTCCTGCTCGGCAACGATGACGCGGCGTATGCCGAGCGGGCGATCGGGTTTATCATGGAATTGGACAGCACCTTCGGCGTCGGCGGCATCTTCGACCCCTTTATGGAGAAAACGGTCGCTTTCAGCGGTGAGGTATCGGGCTATGACAGGGTGACCATATACCGCGTCAGCAAGGACGGTTTCTTTACGACCCTCCATATGGAACTCGCCGTCTGCGACGGCGGCCTGTACAGATATCGGTCTTACGACGAGCAAAAGGACCAGACGATTTTTTATCGCTTTGACGACGACGTGAGCGAGCATATGGTCAATTTATTTGAACGATACGAATTGATCTGAAAAGGACAAGCGCCCCATTCGCGCCCATTCGACGCGCAAACCGCCCATCCGCCAAAAGGCCCCGCAAGCGCTCGTTGACATTTTCGTGCGGCGTATTCTATAATAGTGTCGCGTCACGAAAGGGCGCCCCGCGGCCGCGGGCAAAGGGGGAGAGGGGAGATGGAAGAGCAGATGCTTTTGCTGGATAAGCGCACGCAGGCGATGGTGGAGAGCTATATCCCGTCGGGGGATACGCTGGAGGGGCTTGTCTGCTTTTTTTCCGTCTTTGCAGACGGAACGCGCCTGCGCATCCTCTCCGCGCTCGCCGTCACCGAGCTGTGCGTCACCGACCTCGCCCGTCTGCTGCGCATCCACCAGACGACAGTTTCGCACCAGCTGCGCCTGCTCAAAAACCTCGGCATGGTGCGCGCCAGCCGCTGCGGCAAGGTCATCTTTTACAGTCTGCGCGGCGATACCGTCAACGACGTCCTGTGCAAGGGGGCAGAATTTTTGGGCCTTTGAGCGCCCGCCGCTTGCGGCCGTTCAGCGGGGCGCTTCGCGCGGGCAAAAACAAAGGGCGGCGGACGAAAAAACAAAGGGCGGCGGCTGCCGCTCTTTTTTTCGCGCATTTTATTGCAAAAACGGCGGGCGTGGTGTATAATAAAAACGGGTCTTTGGCGCCGCGCCCGCAGCGGCCGCGCCCCGCCCTCACCTGCTATGAATGAGATCCAGGAAAAGTTGAAACTGCTGCCGGATCAGCCCGGCGTCTATATCATGCTCGACAAGGACAAAAACGTCATCTATGTCGGCAAGGCGCGCGTCCTCAAAAACAGGGTGCGCCAATACTTCCATTCTTCGCCCAAGCCCGAAAAGGTGCAGGCGATGGTCTCCAACATCGACGATTTTTATTACATCATCACCAAGTCGGAGATCGACGCCCTCTCCCTCGAAAACAACCTCATCAAAAAATATAAGCCGAAGTACAATATCCTGCTCAAAGACGACAAGACGTATCCGTATATCAAGGTCACCGTCTCCGAGCCCTATCCCTCCTTCACCGTATCGCGCAAGCTGGTCAAGGGGAACAAGTATTTCGGCCCGTACATGGGAGGCGTGCGCGTCGGCGACGTGCTCGAGATCGTCAACATGGCCTTCGGCGTGCGCATTTGCTCGACGGCGATCACATCCAAGCCCAAAAAGCCCTGCCTCAACTACCACATCCACCGCTGCCCGGCGCCCTGCGCGCACAAGATCTCGCCCGAAGAGTACGGCGAGCGGGTCAAGGCGGCGATGCGCTTTTTGGAGAGCGGCGAGGGAGACGTCGACCGCCTGCTGCGCGAAAAGATGGCGGCCTACGCCGAGGCGGAGGAGTTCGAGCTCGCGCTCGACTGCCGCAACAAGCTCGAAATGCTCTCCAAGATCTCCCTCAAACGCATCACGGCGCTGCGGCGCGACATCAACGCCGACGTCGTCGCCTACGTCAGCAACAAGATGTATTCGGCGGTCAACGTGCTCATCACCCGCCGCGGCATCATGCAGGGGGCGCGCACCTACGCGGTAGAAAACGCTTCCGACGACGGCGAGGCGCTCACCTCCTTCATCTCCCAATACTACGCCGCCCACGAGATCCCCGACGAGCTCATCGTGCAAGATTTCTGCGAAGGGCCTCTGTTAGAAGAATTTTTCCGCTCGACGTACAGCAAGTGCGTCTCCGTCGCTTCGCCAAAGCAGGGCGTGCGCCGCCGCCTGCTCGAGATGGCAGAAAAGAACGCGGCAGACTACCTCGAAAAGTCCATCGACAAGATCCGCCACAAGGAGGACATGACGGTCAACGCCTGCCGCCGCCTGCAAGAGATCCTCGGCCTCTCCCGTTACCCCCGCCGCATGGAGTGCTACGACATCTCCAACATCAGCGGCGTCGACAAGGTCGGCTCGATGGTCGTGTTCATCGACGGCGAGGCGGACCGCAGCAGCTACCGCCGCTTCAAGATCAAGACGGTCGAGGGTGCAAACGACTTTGCAAGCCTGCAAGAGGTGCTCTCCCGCCGCCTCGCCAAGCTTGGCACGGACGAGGAGGAGCGCTTCGCAAAGCCCGACCTCGTCATCATCGACGGCGGCAAGGGGCAGCTCTCCGCCGTCGCCGAGATCTTCGAGCGGGCGGGCGTCTCCGGCATCGACCTCATCTCCCTCGCCAAGCGGGAGGAGGAGATCTTCACCCTGCACTCCAAAGAGAGCATCCTTTTGGACAAGCGCGACTACTGCCTGCACATGCTGCAGCGCATCCGCGACGAGGCGCACCGCTTCGCCATCACCTTTTTCCGCAACATCCACAGCAAGCGCTCGCTCACCTCGGTGCTCACCGAGATCCCGGGCGTCGGCAAGGTCAAGCGCCGCGCCCTCATCGAAAAGTTCGGCACCATCGACCGCATCATGCGCGCCGACGTGCGCGAACTTGCGGCGGTGGAGGGCATCGGCGACAGCCTCGCCGCGTCCATCAAAAAATATTTTGAGGAATCACTCTGATGCTGCACTATAAACTCATCGTATCCGACTTCGACGGCACCCTGCGCCGCACGGAGGGGGGAATTTCGGAGGGGAACGCCCGCGCCATCGAAGAGTATGTGCGCGCGGGCGGCGTGTTCGCCCTCTGTACGGGGCGTATGATGTCCTCCATTCTCCCGTACGCGCGCCGGCTGCGCCTGCGCGGCTTGGTCGCCGCCTACCAGGGAGCCATGATCCGCGACATCGAGAGCGGCGCGCTCGTGCGCGACAACCGCATCCCGTGCGCAGACGCGCAGCAGATCTGCGCCTTTCTGCAGGGCATGGGGCGGCACATCCACGTCTACGACGGCGACGACTTTTACGTCAACCGCGACGACGACTTCCGCCGCTGGTACGAGCAGGCGTGCGCCGTGCGCGGCATCCTCACGCCCGAAGATATCGCCGCCACGGTGCGCGACAAAAATATTTCGCCGCACAAGATCATCGCCGTCAGCCCGCCCGAGGAGCGCGCGGCGGTGCTCGCCGCCCTGCAGCAAAAGTTCGGCGAGCGTTTCTACGTGACGACGAGCATGGAATACCTCGTCGAGATCGTCTGCAAGGGGAGCGACAAGGGCGGCGCGCTCGAATACCTGTGCGGGCACTACGGCATCCCGCTCGCCGAGGCGATCGCCGTCGGCGACAACTACAACGACCTGCCCATGGTACGCAAGGCGGGGCTGGGCGTCGCCGTCGCAAACGGCGAAGAGGCGCTGCGCCGCGAGGCGGACTTCGTCACCCGCACCTGCGACGAAGACGGCGTCGGTTACGTCATCCGCAAATTCGGATTGGGGGAAAACATATGAACGAATCTGAAACCATCTTGCTCGACAGCTTCTGCTCCAGCCTCGGCCTCGAGGTCGTGTTCGCGGGCAGGGGAAGGGTGACCCTCTCCTCCTACAGCGTGCTGCGCCCGGGGCTGCAATTTGCAGGCTACTTCAACTACTTCGACTCCTCCCGCATCCTCGTCATCGGCAACTCCGAGTACGAGTTTTTGCGCGACCTCGCGCCCGAAGTGCGCCGCGAGCGGGTGGACAAGCTCTTTTCGTACCACGACATCCCGTGCATCATCTTTTCGCGCGATCTGCCCGTGCCGCAGGAGATCCTCGGCGCGGTGCGCAAGACGGGCTGTCCCGTGCTGCGCACGGACAAGGTGACGACGACGATCATGAACGACCTCTTCTTTTATCTGAATAAGAAGCTGGCCCCCTCCGTCACCATCCACGGCGTGCTCATGGACATCTCCGGCGTCGGCATCCTCATCACCGGCCACAGCGGCGTCGGCAAGAGCGAGACGGCGATGGAACTCATCAAGCGAGGCCACCGCCTCGTCGCCGACGACAGCGTCATCATCAAGCGCGTCTCCGACTCCCTCGTCGGCACCTCGCCCGAGCTCATCCGCTATTTTATGGAGCTGCGCGGCATCGGCATCCTCAACATCAAAAATATGTACGGCTCCGGCTCCGTCCTCAACGAAAAGGACATCGACCTCGTCATGGAGCTGGAAGATTGGGTGGAGGGCAAAGAGTACGACCGCATCGGCGACGGCACCATGTACGAGACCATCCTCGGCATGCAGGTGATGAAGCACGTCATCCCCGTCAAGCCGGGGCGCAATCTCTCCATCATCATCGAGGTCGCCGCGCGCAACTTCCGCCTCAAGAGCATGGGCTACGACGCCGCGCAAGAGCTCATCGGCCGCACCATCGGCAGGTAGGGCGCAAGGCGTCAGCCTTAAAAAATGATCTTTTCCGCCGCCCCGCGCAAAGCGCGGGGCGGCGTTTTCGCGCCCGCCGCAGCGCGCATGCCCGACCGCCGCGGCGCGATTTTGTCAAAACGCAATAAACTTTTTGCAGTATGTAAAGCGATTTACAAACTGTTTGCAATTTTGACAAGTATTTTACATTGTAGACAATTTGCGGAAAGTATTTTACAACTGAAGGGGAAAATCAAGACAATTTTATGACAACGCCCGCGCTATAATGGTCGTACAAATCTTTTTGGAGGATCTTATGACAAGCAAAGCAAAGCGCATCGGCGCGGCGCTGCTCTCCCTCCTGCTGGCGGCGGCCCTGTTCATCGGGCTGCTCCCGCAGGGGCTGAAGGTCGGCGCACAGGAACAGGAGCCGCAGGCGGAAGGCGCGGCAAACGAACAGACGCTGGACATCGCAGTTTTGTCCGACATCCACATTCTTCCTTCCGAACTCATCAAGGACACGGAAGATTATCAGGACGCGCTCAACAGCGACCGCAAGATCTTTACCGAGAGCCAGGGCATTCTGGACAGAATGCTCGCGAAAGTCGTGGAGCAGGCTCCCGACGTACTGATGATCTCGGGCGACCTCACCAAAGACGGCGAGCTCGAATCGCACGAATACGTCGCCGCGCAGCTCGCCGAGCTGAAAGAAGCGCTGCCCGACATCAAGATCTACGTCACCAACGGCAACCACGACGTCAACAACAACCTCGCTTACAACTATAACACCGAAGACGGCGCCAAGGTCCCCGCGACCCGCACCACTCCCGAGCTCTTCCTCGAGACGTATGCAGACACCGTGTACAACGCAGAGAACGGCATCGTCGCGCAGTTCAAGCCCTCGACCTATACCGAGGATGAAGACGGCGACAAGGCGGGTATGCTCTCGTATGTGGCGGAGCCCGCAGAAGGCTATACCATCATCGTCGTCGACAGCGGCCGCTACAGCGCGGACAACACCGACGAAGGCACCGCCGAGCACCAGACGAGCGGCCAGATCAGCGCCGAATTGCAGGCGTGGGTGGTCGAGCAGGCGCAGGCGGCCGTCGAAAAGGGCAACACCGTCATCGGCATGATGCACCACGGCCTCATCGAGCACTTCGACATGGAGGAGGAGTTCCTCGGCGAATACCTCGTCAACGACTATCAGGCTGTCTCCGCCGCGTTTGCGGACGCCGGCATCCACTATGTGTTCACCGGCCATATGCACGCCAACGACATCGCCACCATGACGACGGAGGCGGGCAACGAGCTGTACGACATCGAGACGGGTTCCGCCGTCACCTATCCCTGCCCCATGCGCTTCGTTTCTTTTACGAGCGAGACGGTAGGGGAAACGCGCACCGTGGAGGCGGCGATCGACACGGTCACCAACCTCGACAACATCACCTACCTCACCGCAAATAAAGAGGAAGCGACCATCGACGACCTCACCGAATACGCCAAGCAGCCGCAGTTCGGCCTGTCCGAAGACGTCATCACCAACCTCGGCACCGGGGTGGTCGACGGCCTGCTCGACACCGTCCAGGCGGCCGGCTTCGGCCCGACGATTGAAAGTTTGATCGGCTCGCTGCTGGGCATGGACGTCACCCTCGACACCGCCATCGACCTGATCGCGGCGCTCGTCGGCGAGAAGCCGGAGGATCCTGAAGTCGCCGCGGATACGACCGCGTGGAAAGACTCAAACGGCAACATTTTTGTCAATATGGCGGGCGGCGTGACCATCTCCGTAGAGGGGCTCAAAGAGTCGCTCAACTTCCTCATCGGCGAGCTCGACCGCCTCGTCGCGGAGGAGCGCGAAACGGTGGACGCCGTCATCGAACAGGCGATCCGCGATATCCTCGCCATCGTCGTGTACGAGGGCGCGGACGGTGAAGAAGACGTCACGCTCATCCAACTCGTCAACGACGTGTATCAGTCGCATCTCTCCGGCGACGACAACGGCAACCGTCCCGCCTACATCGATACCGTTATGGAAGGGCTGAACGGCGGTACGCTGCTGCCCGCGCTGGTTACCGGCATCGTGGAATCGCTTTGGGATGCGGTCATCGAATTGTCCGGCGAAATTTCTCTGAAAGAGTTTACGGGCATGGGCGAGATCGAGCTCGTGAAAGAGGAAGACTCGATCAAGGCATACGATCCGCAGCCGCTCGAAGGCAGAACGGCGCCGCTCATCGTGATCAATGAGGACGGCACCTCGGGCGTGCTCAACCTGCTGTTTGCGTTCGTGCTCGGCCAAAAGGTGGATAAGACGGATACATATTGGGAGATCCAGGATACCGCGACCGTCGAAGACCTGCTCGGCAACGCGATGCTCGGCTTCGTGCTCGACGTTCCCGAACTGCTCGGCGAGCTGCTGCTCGGCACCCCCGCGACGGACACCGAACCCGCCACCGAGGGCCTGCTGACGGCAGAGACGCAGCAGACGATCAACGAGCTGCTCGGCGGCATCATCGACAGTATGTCCGAAGACACCAACTACCCCTATGACGGCGATACCCTCATCAAGGTGAGCTATTCCGTCGCGCCCGAAGAGGAGCCTGTCGACGTCGAGGCTATGTTCGAGGCGCTGCAAAACTCCATCGCCGCCCTCGAAAGCTCCATCGCCGGCCTGAATACCTCCGACGAGGCGATCTCCGGCGCAGTCGAAGGGCTGCAGGCGACGGTCGACGGCCTGAAGGGCACGCTCGAAGCGCTGCAGGCTGCGGTTGACGGCATGAACGGCGACAACGAGGCGCTGCAGGCGGCCGTCGAAGCGCTGCAGAGCGCGCTCGACGATGCGAACGAGCAGCTGCAGGCGAGCGTCGGCGGCCTCGAAGACGAGATGGGCGGCGTGCAGGAAGGCGTCGAAGGCGTCGCAGGCAGCGTCGATACCGTGGTCGTCCTCGCTTGGGTGCTCGTCGCGTTGGTCGCCGTGGCGATCATCGGCGGAGGCATCTGCTTCTTCGTGCGCCGCAAATAAGCAAGGATACACAGAGCTGTAATACACCGCAAGGGTCCTCCCGAAGTATTTCGGGGGGATCTTTTTGTCTTGCGGCGGGGCGGCGGCGCTTCCGAAAACATGAAGAAAAGTTGACGCTTTGTGAAAAAAAGAAGAATTTTTCGTCGGAAACACTTTACTAATTTAGCGCGATAAAGTATAATAAATGAGATGCCGACCTATGGGTCGACAAAACGTGTGGGCGGCCCGCGCGGGTGCCCGAAAAGGAGTTATAGAAATATGAAAAAGATCTTGGCTTTGGTCTGCTCGCTCATTCTGCTCGTGAGCGGCGTCGCAGTCTATGCCGGCTGCAGCGTCGATGACGATACGATCGTCGTCGGCGTCACCAACTATCCGCCGATGGACTACCCCGACGAGTCGGGCGAGTGGATCGGCTTCGACGCGGAACTCGCAGAAAAGGCGTTCGGCGAGCTCGGCTATGAAGTGGAATTCAAAGAGATCGTCTGGGAGACCAAGATCGTCTCTCTCAACTCGGGCGAGATCGACGTCATCTGGAACGGCATGACGGTCACCGAGGAGCTGCAGGAGGCCATCCTGCTGTCCGAGCCGTACATGGTCAACCAGCAGGTGCTCGTCATCCGCACGGAGGACGCCGACAAGTACACCTCGCAGGCGGACCTCGCCGAGGCGGGCACGATCGCCTTCGAGGGCGGTTCTGCCGCGGACAACATCCTCAGCGAAATGGAGGGGATCTCCGAAGATCAGCTTCTGTCCATGGATAAGCAGGCGGATACCTTCCTCGAAGTCAAGAGCGGCTCTTCCGACGTCGCCGTCGTCGACATCGCGTTGGCAAAAGACATGGCGGGGCAGGGGGACTTCACCGACCTCATGTACGTCGACGTCGGCTTCGCGAGCGAAGATTTCGCCGTCGGCTTCCGCAAGGAAGACACAGAGCTGTGCGCGCAGATCGACGAGCTGCTCGCGAAATATAAAGAAGACGGTACCATGGACGAGCTCGGCGAAAAGTACGGCGTCGCCGTGTAAGGGGCGCCTGCGGCCATGCAAGAATTTTTAGAAATATCCCTCGACCTGCTGCGCGGCTTCGGCGTCACCTGTCAGATCTTTGCGGCAACGCTCCTGTTCGCGCTGCCGCTCGGTCTGGTGCTCGCCTTCGGGTCGATGTCCCGCTTCAAGCCGCTCAAATACGTCGTCAAAGTCTTCGTATGGATCATCCGCGGCACGCCGCTCATGCTGCAGATCCTGGTCATCTACTACGGCCCGGCGCTGCTGTTCGGCTGGGGCTTTCTCGAGCGCGTCGTCGCCGTCATCGTCGCCTTCGTCATCAACTACGCCTGCTATTTTTCAGAGATCTACCGCGGCGGCATCGAGAGCATCTCCAAGGGGCAGTATGAGGCGGGGCAGGTGCTCGGCATGACGCGCGCGCAGATCTTTTTCCGCGTCGTGCTGCTGCAGGTCATCAAGCGCATCGTGCCGCCCATGTCCAACGAGATCATCACCCTCGTCAAAGACACGTCGCTCGCGCGCATCATCGTGGTCGAAGAGATCCTCAAGATCGCCTACGATTACACGATCACGGGGCTGATCTGGCCTCTCTTTTACACGGCCGTCTACTACCTCGTGTTCGTCGGCGTCCTCACGCTGCTCTTCGGCTTTCTCGAAAAAAAGCTCAACTATTTCAGGGTGTGACCTATGGCATTTCTTGAAGTTCAAAATTTCCGCAAGCGCTTTGGCGACAACGAGGTGCTCAAAGGGATCTCCTTTTCGCTGGAAAAGGGCGAAGTGCTCGCCATCATCGGTTCATCCGGCGGCGGCAAGACGACGCTCTTGCGCTGCCTCAACTTTTTGGAAACGCCCGACGAGGGCACGCTGTCCGTCGGCGGCGAAGTTCTCTTCGACGCGGCCGAAAAGCGCGCCTATACCGACGCGCAGATCCGCGAAAAGCGGCTGCACTTCGGCCTCGTGTTCCAGCAGTTCAACCTCTTTCCGCAGTACACGGTGTACAAAAACATCGCCCTCGCGCAGACGCTGCTCGCCAAGCGCGCGCTGCGCCAAAAAAAGGAGGACCTGCGCGCCGTCTGCCGGATCGCAGACAAGGCGGAGCGTCGGCGGTTGAAGGCGGAGAGCAAGGATATCCTGACAATGCTGCGAGAGGAGCGCGAACAGCGCATCGCCGCGCGCACGGAGGAGCTGCTCGCGCGCGTCGGCCTGTCCGAAAAGCGCGACGCCTACCCCTTTGAACTCTCGGGCGGGCAGCAGCAGCGCGTGGCGATCGCCCGCGCCCTCGCGCTCGAGCCGGACATCCTCTGCTTCGACGAGCCGACCAGCGCGCTCGACCCCGAACTGACGGGCGAAGTGCTCAAAGTCATCAAGGGTCTCAAATCTTCCGACAGCACCATGGTCGTCGTCACGCACGAGATGGGCTTCGCGCGCAGCGTCGCCGACCGCGTCCTCTTCATCGCCGACGGCGTCATCGAGGAGGAGGGCACGCCCGAAGAGGTGTTCGACGACCCCAAGAGCGAAAAGACGCGCGCCTTTTTGCGCAAGTCTTTGGAGGACGTGTTTGCATGAAGGAAAGCGCGTCGATGCAGGACCTGTTATACCGCACTATATTGAATTGCAAGACGCAGGAAGACGTCGCCGCGCTGCTATCCGACCTTTGCACCTATCAAGAGATCGAGCAGATGGCGCAGCGTGCGGCGGCTGCCAAGCTGCTGTGCGAGGGCAAGACGTACGCCGAGATCATCGAGGAGACAGGCATCTCTTCGGCGACACTCTCGCGCGTCTCTCGCGCGCTGCGGCGCGGGGGCGGCGGTTACGCCCGCTTTCTGCCGCAAGATCAAGCGCCATAATGCAAGATCAAACGCCATAAATTAAGAAAAAGAAGGGGAGGGGTCGCGGCCTCTCCCTTTTGCTTGCAAAACTTTCGCCGAAAATTTGCGCCGTCCCCTGAAAATTTGCGTCGTCCTCTTGACGCGCGCCGCGCGCGGTGCTACACTGATAGTGGAAGAGAGTAAAGCGGCTCTGTATTATTCTCTTCCACTATGACAAGCAAAACCATTGTGGGAGGTACACCATGCCCTTTGCATACTATATGCCCGTGCGCATCGTCGCGGGGGAAGACTGCGTCAAAAAGAACGCCGCGCTGCTCGCGCCCTTCGGCGCGCGCGCCCTCGTCGTCACGGGCAAGAGCTCGGCTAAAAACGGCGCGCTCGAAGACATCGCCTACGCCCTCGGCAGGAACGGGCAGACGTTCGCCGTCTACGACAAGATCGAGCCCAACCCCTCCGTCGCGAGCGTCAAAGAGGGGGCGGCGCTCGCGCGCTCGTTCGGGGCGGACTTTATCGTCGCGGCGGGCGGCGGCTCGCCCATGGACGCGGCCAAGGCGGTCGCCCTGTGCGCGCGGCAGGAGGTCGGCGACATCTTCACCCATCCCATCGAGGGCGACGTGCTCCCCATGGTGCACATCCCGACGACGGCGGGCACGGGCAGCGAGGTCACGCCCTATTCTATCCTCACCGACGACGCGGGGCAGACAAAGCGCAGCATCTCCGCGCCGCAGCTGTTCCCCAAGCTCGCATTTTTGGACGGAAAGTACATGGCCGACCTCCCGCAGCAGGTGACGGTCAACACCGCCCTCGACGCGATCTCGCACGCGGTGGAGGGGATGCTGTCCGTGCGCGGCGGCGCGCTGACGGACGCGCTCGCGCGCGAGAGCCTGCGCCTGCTGCTCGGCGCCTATCCCGCCCTGCGGCTGGGCAAGTACACCTTGCAGGACAGGCAGACGCTGCTCTACGGCTCGACGCTCGCGGGCATGGTCATCGCCGCGACGGGCACCACGCCCGTGCACGGCATGGGCTACGCGCTCACCTACTTTCACGGCGTGCCGCACGGCCGCGCCAACGGCCTGCTGCTGCCCGCCTTTTTAGAGGCGTGCATGCAAAAGATTCCCGCCCGTATGCAGGAAGTCGTCGCCGCGCTGGGCATGGACATCCCCGCCTTCGCGCACAAGGTCGCCGTCCTGCTCGGCCGCCGCGAGGCGTACAACGATAAGACGCTGCAAGATTACGCCGCGCGCGCGGCCAAAAACCGCAACGTCGCCAACTGCCTCGCGCATTTTTCTGAAGAAGATCTGCTCGCCGTGCTCCGCCGCTCCGTCGGCGGCTGACGGCCTCTGCGCGGCCGCGCCGCCCCGCATTTTCCATATCCGCAACGCCGACGCGGCGGGCATAAACGTTGACGCGGCGGGCGCACCATTCGGTGCGCCTGCCGCGTTTCTTATTCTTTGAAGATTTTATTGCAGGTCGATCGTATCCTGCAACTTTTTTAAAAACGCGCTCGATCACTCCGCTTTGCGGATAGGGTGGCGCACGACCGTTTTCAGCTTGGACACATCACACTTTCTCGGGTCGCTCAAATAGATCTCGTGATGGTATCTCGTGTCCGTAATATCCAATTCATACCCGTTTGCTTTCATATAGTCGTGCATGAGTTCGACGGTGGCGGGTTCATTGTCATAAGAGCCGATGTGCATACACTGAACGCATAGCCCTTCATCATAGGGGAAGAACTCTGCTTTAGAAAAGTCTTGCCTTTTCTTTTTTGTTGCTTCTCGAACCGCCCATGCAAAATCTTCCTTCGTTACGAAGTCCGGCAGTCGGATCATAGAGATAAAGTGCATATCTTTTTTTCGGGCGTAATCGAGTCCCAGCGAGTTTTCCTGCCACCAAAGCCCTTCGAGGGGCGGCACGACGTACTCAAAAAAGCCATCGATCGGATGGGGACCCTTGTAGCTCATCTTTATCGTAAAGGCGATGCCGTACAGCAAGCCGATCGAGCTTTTGTATTCTCCGTTTTCCTCGTTCGGATCGCCTTTCCCCCGGACGGCAATATAGTTCATTTTCGGGATCTCTATCATTGTAGGTTTGTTCTTCGGCATATAAAATTCTTTGTATTCCTTTTTGAAATCAAAAGCCATGTTTTCCTCCTTTTTCAGAGGTGCGGAGCTGCGCGCCGATCGCACTTTACTGATGCAACAATTATAGCATACACCGCGCGGTAAGGCAAGCGAACGGCGAAAAAGGGAGTGGCCGCCGGCTTTGCCCGCGGCTGCGCTTCGCAGCCGACCGACCGTCTGTGCGCCTCCGCGCGGGCGATTTCACCTAAAAACAAGCCTCCGCGCGCGAACTTGCAAACGGGCAGAACTTTTGCCGAATGGCCGCGAGGGGCGTCGCGCGGGCGCGAAGGCGGTCGTTTGCGCCCGAATGACCCCCGCGCGGGCGGCTGCAGGCCCTTGTCATGCGCCCGGCTGCGTGCTATAATGGGCGCGTGAGTTCGCTTCGGGGAGGGCAGGGCATTGTCGGCATATTTGTTTTTGAGCGCGTTTTTTGAATTTCTGGCATCGCTGCCCTGGCAGCTGTACGCCGCGCTCGCGGCGGGGCTGGGCTGCGCCGCGCTCGTCGCGGGGCTGCTGCTGCGCGCCTGCTCGTATCGGCTGATCCTGCACCTGGGCGACGGCATAACGGTGTGCGAGCGGCACGCGGGCGACTGCAAGCTCGAGCTGCTGCCCCTCCCGCCGCGCGCAGGGTACCGCTTTGTCGGCTGGTTTGCGGATGAAGGCTGCACCGAGCCCGTCGTCGGCACCTTTCGCGTGCCCCGCCGCGGGGCCGAGCTGTACGCGCGCTGGAAGGCAGAGCTTCCGCGCGGCGCAAGGCAGCTTCGCCCGCCCCTGCGCGCCGCCCGGCCTGCGGAAGGGGACGCCCCCGTATCCGCGCCCGCTCCCGCGCAAGGGGCAAGCGCGCCCGCCGCGCAGATGCCTGCTTCCGCCGCACACTCGGCTGCTTCCGCCGTGCCCTCGGCTGCTACCGCCGCGCAAATGCCCGTTTCCGCAGCGCCCGCCCGCGCCGTGCGGCAGGGGCCTGCGCCCCGCTCGGCGACCTTCATCCCCGCGCCGCCCTTCGCGCCTCCTTCGCCCGAACAAGAGGGAGAGGGCGACGGCGCGTTCTCCCGCGCGCTGCTCACCTCGGCGGCGGGGGAGATGATCTTCCTGCGCCTGCGCCGCAGCTTTTTGGCGCGCATCGCCCTCGCAGACGAAGGCGTGCGCGCGCTGTTCGCGACCGTGCGCGCGCAGCTGCTCACCTTTCGCGGGGTGCGCGAGCGCGTATCGTGGGGCGGGGCGAGCTATTATTGCGGCCGCATTCTGCTCGCGCGCGTCGTCGCCAACACCAAAAGCCTCGCCGTCAGCCTCGCCGCCGACCCGCAGGAGGCCGCGCGCGCGGGCGTGCATTTCCGCGACCTGTCCGACCGCAAGCGCTTTGCCGCCGTGCCCGTCCGCTGCAAGGTGACGGGAGAACGCAGCCTGCGCGCCGCGCTCTCGCTCGTCCGCGCCATCGCGGAGCGGCAGGGGTTGCAGGGCGGGGCGACGGTGCAGCCCTTCACCTTCCCGCCCGCCGACCGCGCCCAACTGACGGCGCGCGGCCTCATCCGCACGGACGCCCGCCGCGCGAGCGGAGAGCGGGTCTCGGAAGGGGAGCTGCGCGCGCTGCTCGCTGCGGGCGCCACGCTCGAGACCTTTTCCGCCGCCTTCGCCCTGCGCCGTGCGAGCCGCCGCACCGCCCGCTTGCTCGCGGGGGAGGAGCGGCCGCAGGCGGGCTCGCGTGCGGCGCGCGCCCTCGTCAACCTCGACACCCTCTCGGCCAATTATGAGGCGGGCGAGCGCGTCGACATCGGTTCCCTGCGCGAAAAGGGCCTCGTCGACCGCCGCGCGACCGCCTGCAAGGTGCTCGCCCGCGGCGGGCTGGATAAGCCGCTGACCGTCGAGGCGGAAGAATTTTCCCTCGCCGCCGAGCGCATGATCGCCCAAACGGGCGGCAGGGCGGTGCGCCCGCCGCGCGGCGCGTAAAGTCATTCCTGCCCCGCCCGCCCAAAAGAACGCGCTCACGCGCCGAACAATGAGCAATTTCCGCCCGCCTTTCCGCGCGGCGGAAATTTTTTAGCCTTTTTGCGCGCAAACGCTTGACAAATTGTGTATAGTGTATATAATGTATATATACAGTTAATACGAAAGGAGGGTACCATGTATGTAACGGTCAGCAACGCGAGCGACAGACCCATCTACGAGCAGATCTACACGCAGATCAAGGCCGCCATCCTGCGCGGAGAGCTGCGCGAAGGGGAGGCGCTGCCCTCCATCCGCGCGCTCGCAAAGGACCTGCGCATCAGCGTCATCACGACAAAGCGCGCCTTCGACGACCTCGAGCGAGACGGCTTTATCTGCACCGTGCAGGGGAAGGGCAGCTTCGTTGCCGCCAAAAACCGCGAGATGCTGCGCGAAGAACTGCTCAAACAGGCCGAGCAAAAGCTGCTCGAGGCGATCGAAATCGCCCGCCAAGGGGGCATTTCGCAGCAAGAACTGCTCGAAATGTTCCAAGTACTATGTCAGGGAGAGTAATATGTCAGACATTATCCGCATCCAAAACCTGCAAAAGGCATACCCCGGCTTCGCTTTGGAAGGAGTCACCTTCTCGGTGCCGCGCGGCGCGGTGGTCGGCTTCATCGGCGAAAACGGCGCCGGCAAGACGACGGCCATCAAGTGCATCCTCGGTCTCGTCCGTCCGAGCGGCGGCGGCGTCGAGGTGTTCGGCAAGGACGCGGCCCTTCTCACCGCGGAGGAGCGCGGCCGCATCGGCGCCGTGCTTGGCGAAAACTGCCTGCCCGAAAACCTCACCGCGGGGCAGCTCGACCGCGTCATGCGCCACATCTTCCCGCATTGGGAGAGCGAAACGTTCGCGTCTTTTTTGGGCCGCTTCTCGCTGCCGCAGGGCAAAAAGGTCGCCGACTTTTCGCGCGGCATGCACCAAAAGCTCGCGCTCGCCGTCGCCCTCTCGCACGGCGCGGACGTGCTCGTGCTGGACGAACCGACGGCAGGGCTCGACCCCGTCGCCCGCGACGAGATCCTCGAGCTTCTCTATGACTTCATGCAGGAGGAGCGCCGCTCCGTACTCATTTCCTCGCACATCGTCACCGACCTCGAAAAGCTGTGCGACTACATCGCCTTCATCCACAACGGCAAGCTGCTCTTTTTTGAAGAAAAGGACGCCTTGTATGAGCGATACGCCGTCGTGCACGCGCCCGTCGAGGCGCTGCAAGGGTTGAAAGACGCCGTCGTCGCCGCGCGCCGCGGCGAGTTCGGCGCGTCCGCGCTCGTGCGCAGAGATAAGCTCCCCGCGGGCACCTCCGCCGAGCGCGCGGGCATCGAAGAGATCATGCTCTATTTCATCAAGGGGGAACGCATATGAAAGGTCTTCTCTATAAAAGCTGGCTGAACGTCAAGCCTGTCGCCACGTACTACATCATCTTCGTCGCCGTCTTTTTCCTTGTCTCGCTGCTCAATGGCGACCCGCTCTACTTTGCCGCCATCTGCGTCATGATCGGCGTCGCCGTGCCCCTCGCCTCCATGACGAGCGACGACAAGGACGGCTGGGAAAAATTCGCCGTCGCGGCAGGCATTTCGCGCGCCCGCTTCGCGCTCGGCCGCTACCTGTTCGCGCTGTTTTGCCAACTGCCCGGCTGGCTGCTCTCCGGCCTGCTCGTCCTGCTGTGCGAGGACAAGCTCGCCGCCCTCGCCACCGTCCTCTTCTACTGCGGGGCGGGGCTGTTTGCGGCCGCGCTGCTGCTGCCCCTCGTATTCCGCCTCGGCGTCGAAAAGTCGCGCGTCCTCCTCGTGCTCGTCATGGTGCTCGTCTTTGCGGCGGCGCTCACCGTCGGCATCCTGGCCTTCGGCGAAGACGCCCTCTTCACCGGCCTGCCCCCCTTCGCGCTGCCCGCCGCCATGCTCGCCTTCGGTATCCTCTCGGTCGCCGTCTCGCTGCCCGTCGGCATGCACATCTTCAAGAACAAAGACCTGTGATATCGGCGGTTTTTGGACCGTTTGCATAGTACTATGTCACGCATACTGTGCGCAAACTATTAAAATATTGTGAAAGGTCTCGTCAAAGCGGGACCTTTTTCTTTTCCCGCTTTACAAAACGCAAAAGTTGTGCTATAATAAAGCCCTGAACAAAACGTTGCGGGCGCTCGCGCGCCCGAAAGGAAAGAGAGATGAACGATGAACGGTCGCTCGCGAGCCGGCTCCCTGCGCCGGGGCAGGCAGACTTGAAGGCAGGCACGCCGGAAAGCGATGAATTGCTGCACGCGCTCGTGCAGGAGGGGGACGCGCCGGACGACGTGTACGAGCACTTCAACCACTTTGCCGAGCTTATGATGCGCTACAGCGCGGCCATCCGCGAGGTGCGCACCAAGTTCGAGGTGCTCAACGACGAGTTTTCCTTCCGCAACAGCCGCAACCCCATCGAGAGCATCTCCTCGCGCGTCAAGCGGCCGATGAGCATCGTCGGCAAGCTGCGCCGCCGCGGCCTGCCGCTCACCGTCGAGGCGATCGAGCAGTTCCTCAACGACGTCGCGGGCGTGCGCGTCATCTGCTCCTTCATCGACGACATCTACGCCGTCGCCGAAATGTTCGCCCGGCAAGACGACGTCACCGTCCTCGAGGTCAAAGACTACATCCGCAAGCCCAAGCCCAACGGCTACCGCAGCTACCACATGATCGTCGAGATCCCCGTATTTTTTTCGGACTGCAAGCGCCCCATGCGCGTCGAGATCCAACTGCGCACCGTTGCGATGGACTTTTGGGCCAGCCTCGAACACCAGATGAAATATAAAAAGAACAGCGCCGACCGCCCCGAGATCTCCGCCGAGCTCAAAAGCTGCGCCGAGACCATCGCCGCGACGGACGCGCGCATGCTCGGCATCCGCAAGCGCATCGAAAAGTTAGAAAAAGACGGCGCAGACGCCGGGCCTGCCATACAGAACAAATAGGCTGAAATTTTTTCAAAAAAAGCGTATGTGCGGCTGATTTGTTGCAAAAGCAACAGTAAACTTTGCCGCCGGATGATACAATAGAGGCGAGATCGAAAGGGTGCCGCGCGGCGCGCGCCGCCCTCCGAAAATAAATTATCGAGAGGTTATTATCATGAAAAGATGTGCGATCTGCGGCGAGATCGTCGCCGATGATGTTCAGGTCTGCCCCGTCTGCAAGGCGACCAAGTTTGTTCCCATCGATGAAACGGCAGAGCTCAAATTCGCCTGCGTGCACGAAGTGGGCGTGGCGAAGGGCCTCGACGAGGAAGTCGTGAAGGGCCTGCGCGCGAACTTCGAGGGCGAGTGCACCGAGGTCGGCATGTACCTCGCGATGGCGCGCGTCGCCGAGCGCGAGGGCTACCCCGAGGTAGCCGAGGCGTACAAGCGCTACGCGTACGAAGAGGCTGAACACGCAGCCAAGTTCGCAGAGCTGCTCGGCGAGTGCATCACCGATTCCACCAAAAAGAACCTCGAGCTGCGCGTCGCCGCCGAAACGGGCGCCTGCGCCGGCAAGCTCGAGATCGCCAAGCGCGCTAAAGAGCTGGGCTACGACGCCATCCACGACACCGTGCACGAGATGGCAAAAGATGAGGCCCGCCACGGCGCAGGCTTCAACGGCCTGCTCAAGAGATACTTCAAAGACTGAGGCCGTCTGAAAAGTATCAAAACGTAAAAGTAAACAGGGGCGCCGCCTTTCCGCATCGGAAAGGCGGCGCCTTTTGCTTTATATTCGACTTTTTGCCCGAACGGCAAGTACTATGCGTGACATACGATAGGGGCGGGCGCCGCGCGCCCGCCCCGTTTTAAGTACTATGTCAGACATACTACGCGTCCGTCTCGTCCTTGTCGTCCGTCGAAACGTCGTAGCGTATGTTCTTGTTGCGGGCGATGATCTCCTGCGTCAGTTCGCGGTACCATTCCGGCTTTACGACGATCACCGTGTACTTTTCATCCTTAAAATAGAGGACGAGTTTGTTGGTCTTGGTGAACAGGTGCACCGCCTCGATGTCGGCGATCTTGTACTCCGATTTGATGAAGCCGAACCACAGCACGAGCGTCTTATCCGTCAATTTATAGACGGAGCGGATAAGGATGGCGGCAAAGACGGCGATGGCGAGCGCGGAAACGAGCAGCACCACGACGTGCTGGATGATCAGCTGCGCCGAGGAAAAGCCGTATTTGTAGATGCGGTAGGCGGTCACGCCGATGCCGGCAAGCCCGAGCAGGATGCCCGCGACGCAGCCGACGGTGGCCGCGACAGAAAGTTTGAAGCGATATGTCTTCATGGTCGATTCTCCGTTGCAAAAATTGTAGCATATCTGCACATAAAAAGCAAGGGTATCGCAAAATTTTGCCGCAATTTTCACGCGCGGCCGCCCGCGAACCTGCTCGACATATGTCGAAATACTGCCGCTTCATTTGAAAAAATGAACGGAAGGTATAAAAATATTTTATCTTTCGCCCGCGGTCATTTGCTTGAAAAATCCGGGCGAAAGTAGTACAATGAATTTGATTTTTGACAAAACGAGGTTATCGGTTCAATGTGGGAACGATTGGTTGAAGCGTTTGACGGCGCGTTTGACGGGTTGCGTGATGAGGTCTTCCCGAAAAAGGTGTTCGACTTCGGCTGGATCTCCATCAACGAGAGCGTCATCTCCGGCTTTATCGTCGTCGCGGCCATCCTGCTCGTGGCGCTCATCCTGCGGCTGACCATCATCCGCAAATGGAAGATGACGCCGTCGGGCGGGCAGATGTTCCTCGAGTGGCTGGTCTGCTTCTTCGACAAGAGCGCAGACGAAATGACAGAAAAGTACAGCGGGCTGATGGGGCCGTACACCTTCGGCGCGGCGGCGTATATCTGCTGCGGCGTGCTCATCGAGTTGTTCGGGCTGCGCCCGGCCATCGCCGACCTCGGCGCCTGCCTCGCGCTCGCGCTGTGCACCTTCCTGTTCATCCACGTTTTGGGGTTCATGAAGAACAAGGCGCGCCGCCTGCTGCACTACGCGAACCCCATCAACATCATCACCGACCTCGCCGTCCCCGTATCGATGACATTCCGTCTCTTCGGCAGCATCTTGAGCGGCATGGTCATCATGGAGATGGTGTATATCATGGTCATCGCGCTCTATAGCGCGCTCAAAGTGCTCGGCATTTCGGTCATATTTGCGGCCGTACTCACGCCGCTGTTCACCCTCTTCCACGCCTTCATACAGTCGTACGTCTTCGCTTCGCTCACCCTTACATTCGTGCAGGAGGCGATCGAAACGCCGCCCAAAAAACCAAAGCGCGTCAAAAAGAAGAAGGGCGCGCAGGCGGCCGAGGCACAGGCAGCTTAACGCAGCGTCGCTGTGCCGCACTTTCCGCCGCAGGGCGGGCAACCATCACGCGCCGCACGGCGCGGCAGAACCAAGTTAATTTTTTCTCCTCGGAGGTTACACGATTATGGAACTTTTAGTCACGATGATCGCGAATTTACTCGTAGAAGGCGAACTCGGACTCAATCTCCTCGGCGCGGGCATCGCGGCCCTGACCGGCATCGGCGCCGGCGTGGGCATGGGCATCGCGACGGGCAAGGCGGTCGAGGCGACCGCGCGCCAGCCGGAGGCGGTGGGGCAGATCCGTACCATGCTGCTGCTCGGCCTCGCCTTTGCCGAAACGACGGCGATCTACGGCCTGCTGGTCAGCCTGCTCCTCATCTTCGTCGTCTGATCGCGGCGCGCTCTTCGGCGGTACACACACAATAAAATCATTTGCAAAGGTGCAAACAATGTTGATGACAATCTTTCAAAGCCAGCTGCTGGCGACCCCGCTCGATGAGATCATCGATCCGTCCAGCATCATCTTTCATCTGATCGCGCTCGTCATTTTGACGGTCGGGCTGTATCTTCTGCTCTTCAAACCCGTCAAAAAGATGGTCAAGCAGCGGCAGGAAAAGATCCGCAAGATCGAAAAGGAGAACGCCGATCTGAACGAAGAGGTCAAGGAAATGAAGTCGAGCATCGAGCTCGTCCTTTCCGACGCCAAAAAGGAGGCGGCGGTCATCCAGGAGAACGCGGTCAAGGTCGCCAACCAAAAGGCGGACGACATCGTCGCTTCCGCGCGCCGCCAGGCAAAGAGCATGGTCGAGCGCACGGAGCAGGAGATGGAAGAGGAGTACCGCAAACTGCAAGAAGATATCGAGGCGCAGATCGCAGACGTCTCTCTGGCGGTGGCCGAAAAGGTCCTCGGGCGCAAGCTCACCCCGGAAGACGACAAAAAGCTGATCGAAGAGTGCCTCGCCAAATGGAGCAAAGAATAAAATGGCCAAACGTAGCGACAGTCTGGCGAAGGTGACCCTCGCCAGAGAACCGGACGCGGAGCTGCGAGAAAAGATCTCCGCCTTTGTCCGGAAGCGCGGCTGCACGGGCGTATGCTATACCATCGACCCGAAGATCGTCGGCGGCATCATCATCGGCATCGGCGATACGATCTTAGACGGTTCCGTGCGAGGCCGCTTGGAGCACATCAAACAGTCGTTATGACGTGTTCCGCGCACAGGTAATATATGATCGACATTCAAAAAATAGGAAGAGGGATCCTCGACAAGCTGGATTCCGTGCAGGAGATCGAGGACGATCGCTCTTGCGGCCGCATCACCTATGCGGGCGACGGCATCATCCACATCAGCGGTCTCGAAGATGTAAAATACAACGAGCTTCTCGAAATTCAGGGCGGGTATCACGCGCTCGCGCTCAACCTTGAAAAGTTCAGCGTGGGCGCCGTTCTTCTTTCGGGGGCAGAAAAGGTGCGCTACGGCGACCTCGTCTACTCGACGGGCAAGACGGTGCAGATGCGCGTGGGCGAAGAACTGCTCGGCCGCATCGTCGACCCGCTCGGCGACCCCGTCGACGGCCTCGCCGCCATCGCGTCGCAAGAGTACCGCCCCGTCGAGTTCCCCGCGCCCTCCATCATGGACCGCGCCAAAGTCAACAAGCCGCTGCAGACGGGCATCCTCGCCATCGACAGTATGATCCCCATCGGCCGCGGCCAGCGCGAGCTGATCATCGGCGACCGCCAGACGGGCAAGACGGCCATCGCCGTCGACACCATCCTCAACCAAAAGGGGCAAGACGTCATCTGCATCTACGTCTCCATCGGGCAGAAGGCCTCCTCCCTCGCCAAGATCGTCAACACCCTGCGCAATGAAGGCGCGCTCGCGTACACCTGCATCGTCTCGTCCACGGCAGACGACCCGGTGCCGCTGCAATACCTCGCGCCGTACAGCGGCTGCGCGCTTGCGGAGTACTTCATGTATCAGGGCAAAGACGTGCTCATCGTCTACGACGACCTGTCCAAGCACGCCGTCGCCTACCGTACGATGAGCCTGCTGCTCAAGCGCCCCGCCGGCCGCGAGGCGTACCCCGGCGACGTATTTTATCTCCATTCGCGCCTGCTCGAGCGCGCGGCAAAATTGAGCGAAGAAAAGGGCGGCGGCTCCATCACAGCGCTTCCCATTGTCGAGACGCTGGCAGGGGACATCTCCGCCTACATCCCGACCAACGTCATCTCCATCACGGACGGGCAGATCTACCTCGAAAGCGAACTGTTCAACAGCGGCGTGCGCCCGGCGGTCAACGTCGGCCTCTCCGTCTCGCGCGTGGGCGGCAGCGCCCAGCGCGCCGCCGTCCGCCAGATCTCCGGCCAGCTTCGCGTCAATCTCGCGCAGTACCGCGAGCTCGCCATCTTCATGCAGTTCGGTTCCGACCTCGACGCCGAGACGGCCAAGACGCTCAGCCGCGGCGCGAAGATGACGGACGCCCTCAAGCAGCGGCAGTACCTCAACTATTCGGTCAAGGACATGGTCGTCCTGCTCACCGTTTCGCAGAGCGATCTCGTCGACAAGATCCCCGAAAAGCGCATGCACGCCTTCGTCGAGGGCTTGCCCGACTACATCCGCGTCAACCGCCCGCAGCTGCTCGAGGCGATCGATCCCGACAAAAAGGTGTCCGAAGAGCTGCGCTCGAAGATGCTCGCGGTCGCGGCCGAGTACATCGACTGCTCGGTCGGCGAGGATGCCGCCCGCCCGCTCGCCGCGGAGGAAAACTGACATGGCGGACATCACCGAGCTCAAGCACCGCATCGGCAGCATCCACGACACCCACCAGATCACCAAGGCGATGGAACTCATCTCCGTCGCCAAGATGAGAAAGGCCATCCAAAAGCAGACGTACAGCTCTGTCTATCTCGACTCGGTGCGCTATACCCTCAAAGATATCATGCTGCACAGCACGGATATCCGGCACAAATATTTAGAACGCCGCCGCGACAACCGCGCCGCCTACATCGTCATCGCGGGCGACAAGGGGCTGGCGGGCGCCTTCAACAACAACGTGCTCAACCTCGCGTGGGAGCATATGCAGGCGCACCCCGTGCACTACGTCATCACCATCGGGCAGATGGCGCGCGCCTACTTCGAGGCGCGGCATCAGACGGTCGACCTCGAGTTCACGCACGCGGTCGCCAGCCCGACCATGCACGACGCGCGCGGCATCACCTGGGACATCCTCGACTTGTACGACCGCAACCTCATGGACGAGGTGTACGTCGTCTTTACGCGCATGCGCTCGACCTCCGTGCACGAGCCCACGCTCGTCAAGCTGCTCCCCATCGAGGCGGAGGATATCGAGGCGGACGTCAAGAGCAGCTATTCCGGTCAGCTCAGCTACGACCCTTCCCCCAAGCAGGTGCTCAACGTGCTCGTGCCGCAATATTTGATCGGCATCATCTACGCGGCGCTCATCCACTCTTCGGCGAGCGAACACGCCGCGCGCATGATGGCGATGTCCAACGCGAACAAGAACGCGGAAAAGATGCTCGACGCGCTCAACCTCGAGTACAACCGCCTGCGCCAGAGTTCGATCACGACCGAACTGTTAGACCTCACTTCCGGGCGCTTCGCCGCGGAAAACGACGCATAACCACAAGGTAGGGCAACATATGGTAAACAAAGGCAGGATCAGTCAGATCATCGGCCCGGTCATCGACGTCGATTTCGACGGCGAAATGCCGCCCATCAACGAAAAATTGCTCATCGACGGCACGGATGCCGTCCTCGAAGTATTTGCACACGAACAGCAGGGCACCGTCCGCTGCATCTCCATGACGGCGACGGACGGCCTCTCGCGCGGCATGGCGGTCAGCGACACGGGCGGGCAGATCTCCGTCCCCGTCGGCGAAGGGGTGCTCGGCCGCGTGCTCAACGTCCTCGGCGAGCCCATCGACAACAAGGGGGCGGTCGAGGCGAAGGAGCGTTGGAACATCCACCGCAAGCCGCCCGCATTTTACGAGCAGAGCCCGTCCACAGAGATCTTTGAGACGGGCATCAAAGTCATCGACCTCATCGCCCCGTACAGCAAGGGCGGCAAGATCGGCCTGTTCGGCGGCGCGGGCGTCGGCAAGACGGTGCTCATCATGGAGCTGATGCACAACATCTCCAAAGAGCACGGCGGCTACTCTATCTTCACGGGCGTCGGCGAGCGCTCGCGCGAGGGCAACGACATGATCGCGGATATGGAAGAGTCGGGCGTCATCGCCAACACCGCGCTCGTCTACGGTCAGATGAACGAGCCGCCCGGCAGCCGTATGCGCACCGCGTTCACCGGGCTGACCATCGCAGAGTACTTCCGCGACGTCAACCACCAGGACGTTCTTCTCTTTATCGACAACATCTACCGCTACATCCAGGCGGGCAGCGAGGTCTCCGCACTGCTCGGGCGCATGCCCTCGGCCGTCGGCTACCAGCCTACCCTTGCCACCGAGATGGGCGTCTTGCAGGAGCGCATCGCCTCCACCCGCCGCGGTTCCATCACCTCCATCCAGGCGGTGTACGTCCCCGCGGACGACATCACCGACCCCGCGCCGGCTGCGCTCTTCTCTCACCTCGACGCGACCACCGTCCTCTCTCGTAAGGTGGTGGAAATGGGTATCTATCCCGCGGTCGACCCGCTCGAGTCCTCCTCGCGCATCCTCGATCCGCAGATCGTCGGAAGGGAACACTACGACGTCGCCAACAAGGTCATCGCGACGCTGCAGCGCTATAAAGAATTGCAGGACATCATCGCCATCCTCGGCATGGACGAGCTTTCGGACGAGGACAAAAACACCGTATTCCGCGCCCGCAAGATCCAAAAGTTCATGTCGCAGCCCTTCGCCGTGTCCAAGATCTATACGGGTCTGGAAGGGCGGTACGTGCCCCTGCAGGCGACCATCGAGAGCTTCAAGACCATCCTCTCGGGCGAGGTCGACGACCTCCCCGAAAACGCCTTCTTCAACGTCGGCGACATCGACGACGTCCGTGCGAAGGCGCGCACCATGAAGTCGGAAGACTGACCGCCCGCTCTGCGGGTATAAGGAGGGCGCCGTGCGCACATTCTTTCTCGAGATCATCACCCCGGAAAAGACCTTTTTCCGCGGCGAGGTCGAAAGCATCCATATCCCCGCCGTCGGCGGCTCGTGTACCATCATGGGCGGCCATCAGCCCATGGTGTTCGCCGTCGAGCCGGGCGCCATGCGCATCACGCAGGAGGGGAAGACGCGCGAGGCGTTCATGAGCGAGGGCTTCGTTGAGGTGCGCCCCGACGAGACCATCGCCTTTGCGCAGGCGGTCGAGTGGCCGGAAGAGATCAACGAGCGCCGCGCCGCCGAGGCGAAGGAGCGCGCCGAAGAGCAGCTGCGCCGCAACCGCAGCGCCGCCGAGTACCGCCTCAACCGCATCGCGCTGCAGCGCGCCTTCGCGCGGCTGCAGGTCAAACACCACAACTATCTGTCCGATCGTTGAAGGGCAGACAGGAGGGCGAGGCCGCGCGGCCCCGCCTTTTTTACTTCGGGCGGCGGCATTTTCGGCGAAACAAGGCCGCAAGGGCGGCTTTTTCCGCGCCCGCGGCGGCAGCGTGCGGCCTTTTGCGGGAGAATGATTTGACAAAACGCCCGCTCCGCTATATAATAGTACATATCCATTTTATTTTCGCGCATAAGGAGAAACGGCAATGATCAAACTCATCCGCGGCGGCTGCTACTACATGGGCGGCGCGCTCGTCAAAGAAAGTCAGGCGTTCCTGACGGCAGAACAGAAGGCTGCGGCGCGCAAGGGCACGATGGCCTACCGCATCCTGCGGGCGCACAATAAGGGCACGGAGGAGGACCTCAAACTCAAATTCGACGCGATCGCCTCGCACGACATCACCTACGTCGGCATCATCCAGACGGCGAAGGCGAGCGGCCTGAAAGAATTTCCGCTCTCGTACACCCTCACCAACTGCCACAACTCGCTGTGCGCGGTCGGCGGCACCATCAACGAGGACGACCATGTATTCGGCCTCTCCGCCGCCAAAAAGTACGGAGCCAACTTCGTTCCGCCGCACATCGCGGTCATCCACCAATATATGCGCGAGATGGAGGCGCGCGTTGGGCGCATGATCCTCGGCAGCGACTCGCACACCCGCTACGGCGCGCTCGGCACGCTGGCGGTCGGCGAGGGCGGCCCCGAACTCGTCAAGCAGATCCTCTGCCAGACGTATGACATCAAGCGGCCGGAAGTGGTCGCCGTGTACCTGCGCGGCAACCTCAAAAAGGGGGTCGGCCCGCAAGACGTCGCCATCGCGCTGTGCGGCGCCGTATTTAAAAACGGCTTCGTCAAGAACAAGATCCTCGAGTTCGTCGGCCCCGGCATCAAAAACCTCTCCATGGACTACCGCAACGGCATCGACGTGATGACGACGGAGACGGCATGCCTCTCTTCCATCTGGGAGACGGACGAAAAGACGCGCGAATACTACAAGATCCACGGCCGCGAAGGGGACTATGCAGAACTGCACCCCGAAGAGCCCGCCTACTACGACTATGGCATCACCATCAACCTCAGCACCATCGAGCCGATGATCGCGCTGCCCTTCCACCCGAGCAACGCCTACACCATCCGCGAGCTGGTCGCTCACCCGCAGGAGATCCTCGCCGAAGTGGAGGCAGCCGGCCGCAAGCTGCGCGGCGACGACAAGTTCACGCTGACGGACAAGATCCGCGACGGCGGCGTGTACGTCGACCAGGGCGTCATCGCCGGCTGCGCGGGCGGCATGTACGAAAACATCGCCGAGGCGTACGAGATCTTAAAGGGCGGCTCGACGGGCGCGGACGAATTTTCGCTCAGCGTCTATCCCTCCAGCCAGCCCGTCTATAAGGCGCTGGTCGACAACGGCTACATCGGCGGCCTGATGGACGCGGGCGTCGTCGTCAAGACGGCATTCTGTGGCCCTTGCTTCGGCGCGGGCGACGTTCCGGCCAACAACGGCCTCTCTATCCGCCACACGACGCGCAACTTCGAGAGCCGCGAGGGGAGCAAGCCCGCGCAGGGCCAGCTCGCTTCCGTCGCCCTCATGGACGCGCGCTCCATCGCCGCGACGGCGGCAAACGGCGGCAGGCTTACCCCCGCCACCGAGGCAGAATACACCAAAAAGGTCAAAAAATACTTCTTCGACGCGGAGATCTACCGCAAGCGCGTCTATCACGGCGCGGGGAAGGCGCAGGCGGATGCCGAGCTCAAATACGGTCCGAACATCGCCGATTGGCCGGAGATGATCCCCCTCGGCAAGAACGTGCTCATCAAGGCGGTCAGCGTCATCACCGACCCCGTCACCACGACGGACGAGCTCATCCCTTCGGGCGAGACTTCTTCGTACCGCTCCAACCCGATGAAGTTGGCCGAGTTCGCACTCTCGCGCAAAGACCCCGGCTACGTCGGCCGCGCCAAGGCGGTCAAGGCGGACGAGGACGCGCGCCGCGCGACGGGCGAACTGCCCGAAAGCGTGCTGCGCGAAGTCGAGCCGCTGCACATCCGCACGGAGGGCACCATCTACGGCAGCTGCGTCGTCGCAGTCAAGCCGGGCGACGGCTCCGCGCGCGAGCAGGCGGCGTCTTGCCAGCGCGTGCTGGGCGGCATCGCCAACGTCGCGGAGGAGTACGCCACCAAGCGCTACCGCAGCAACCTCATCAATTGGGGCATGCTTCCATTCACGGCGAAGAAGCTGCGCGTCTCCCTCGGCGACTACATCTACGTCGAGGACATCGACAAATACATCGCGGAAGGGGCGGAGAGCGTCCCCGCGAAGCTTCTCAGCGGCAAGAGCGTCAAGGACATCACTCTCGGCCTCGGCTCGCTGACGCCGGACGAGCGCAGCATCATCCTCAAGGGCTGCCTCATCAACTTCAACGCCGTCAAATAACTGCCGAAAACAGAAAAGAACGCCGAAAGCGGCGTTTCTTTTCATACTGCGGCGCATATTTCGGCCGCGCGGCCGCTCACGAAGGAGGTCTGCTATGCTTTTACTCGACGACTATAAGACGATCATCGACCTGAATTACCGCCCTTGGACGGCCGAACGGCTGACTGAGGAGGAGAAGAGCGTCATCTGCGACGAGATGCTCGGCGACCTGCTCGAAGAGCGCAACGAGATCGCCGCGTTCAGCTATCCCTATAAGATCAAGCGCGATCTCATCTGGGGGTATTTGAACGAGCGCATGCCCAACCCCGTCACGCCTCGCTTCCTCGAGATCCAGGACAGGCTGTTCCGCGCCGAAACGCTCGAGCGCGGCGTCGTCAACATCTCCTCCTTCGAGTATCAAGAGGGGATCGCCCTCTGGCAGGGGGACATCACCCGTCTGGACGCGGACGCGATCGTCAACGCGGCGAACAACTCGCTGCTCGGCTGCTTCATCCCGCACCACAAGTGCATCGACAACGTCATCCACTCCTGCGCGGGCGTGCAGGTGCGGCTGGATTGTTCCAAGATCATGGGCGCGCAGGGCGAGCCGGAACCCTCCGGCTGCGCCAAGATCACGCGCGCGTATAACCTTCCGTCCAAGTATATCCTGCACACCGTCGGGCCGATGGTGGGCGTGCGGGTGACGGACGAGGATCGTCGCGTGCTGCGCAACTGCTATATTTCCTGTCTCAACCTCGCGCGGGAGATGGGGCTGCATACGGTCGCCTTCTGCTGCATCTCGACGGGCATCTTCGGCTTCCCGAGCGACGAGGCCGCCGCCATCGCCGTCGGCGCGGTCAAAAACTGGCTGCTCGAAACGGGCAGCGATATGCGCGTCGTATTCGACGTGTTTTTGGATAAAGACCTCGCCATCTACCGAGACGTCCTCAAAAACACCTGATTCTCGGGTGCGTTCCCGGACGAAAGAAGGGGAGCGGGCGCGGCAGCCGCGCCGAGGGCAGCCGCCCGGGGAAGGCCGCGGCAAAGCGCACCTCGCCGCGCGGCGGGCGTTCCATTTCGTTCGCCGCAAGAAGTACGGCCGCGCTCAAACAGACACCGATGGCGGCAATCAGCAAAATTTTCTTGAACATACCCATATTTTGCCGCGTTTGCATAGTACTATGCGTGACATACTTCGCATATAAACGCGCATTTCTGTATTGACGCCGAAAACGGCTCGCATTTACAGCCGCCGTTCGCTTGCCTTTTTTGCGGCGGCGGGGTATAATAGTCAGAGAATATCAAAACGCCCCTGCATCGAAGGGTTCGCCCCGACGGTTAAGGATCGCCTGCGGCCGCACGGCCGCTTCCTCCTTTTGCTGCGGGCGAGAGGAGGTTTTTTTATGTCGGAAAACAGAGTGGCCGCCGTCAGCATCATCGTCGAGAACATCGAGCACACCGATCGCCTCAACGCCGTGCTGCACGAATACGGCAATTACATCATCGGCCGCATGGGCATCCCGTACCGCGCCAAAAACATCTCGGTGCTGTCCGTCGTGCTCGACGCCCCGCAGGAGACCATCAACGCGCTCACGGGCAAGCTGGGCATGATCGAGGGTGTCTACGCCAAGACGCTGTTTTCTAAGTTTTAAGCTGCCCCGCGCTTCCGCGCGCCGCGGCAACCATACGCAAATTCAAACAGTTTAAGGAGAAACAGATATGAAAAAGTTTTTGGCATTGGCGCTCTCCGCGCTCACACTCGCCTTCGGCGCGGTATTTTTTGCCGCGTGCGCACCCGACGAACCCGGCCCGGGCGACGATCCGGGCAACGATCCGGGCAACGACCCGGGCGGCAGCACTGTCGAAGAGGCTGTCGCCGACGTCTACGCGCCGGACGGCGCGCCCGCGCTCGCGCTCGCGCAGCTGATGAGCGAAGAGATGCAGTTCGGCGGCGAGGTGACCTACAACGTCGTCGCGGCGTCCACCATCCAGACGTACGTCACGGGCGAGGACCCGCAGGCGGAGCTGTGCATCCTGCCCGTCAACGCGGCGGCGCAGGCGCTCGGCAAGGGCGACGACTATAAGCTGCTCGGCACGGTCACGCACGGCAACATCTTCGTGCTGTCCGCGGCCTCCAACAACTTCGAGGCGCTCACCGCCGACAACCTCGGCGAGCAGCTGCGCGGCAAGACGGTCGGCTGCATCCAGCTGCAGCAGGTGGTCGGCCTGACGCTGCGCATCGTGCTCGAAAACAGCGACATCGAGTATCAAATCATTGAAGACGTCTCGCAGGCGACCGAAGACGACGTCGTCTACCTGCTCAACATTTCCGATCCCGCCACGATGATCGTGCCGACCGCCGAATACGACTACATGGTCGCGGCGGAACCGGTCGTCTCGGCCAAGGTCACGGGCACGCAGGGCAAGCTCGAGGTGGTCGGCGACCTGCAGGCGCTATACGGCGGCGAAAACGGCTGGCCGCAGGCGGTGCTCGTCGGCAAGACCTCCTTCGTCGAGGAAAACCCGAACTTCGTCAATGCTTTCTGCGACGCGCTCGTCGGCAACGCCGCGTGGCTGGCGGACGAGGACACGGCCGCGAGCACGGTCATCGACGCGGTCGCATCCCACCTGCCCGACGGCGCCACGCCCACCTTCAGCGAAAAGAATTTGACCAAGGAGGTCATCGCCAACTGCGCCATCCGCTTCGAGTATGCGCATGACTGCAAGGCGGAGGTCAACGCCTTCCTCGACGTCCTCTCCGACGTCGCGGGCAAAGACTTTACCGTCAACGACTGCTTCTACTACGAGTTCGTGGAAGAGCCGACGGCCGCGTAAACGAATAATGACTGCCGCATAAGCGCATCAAGATACAAAAATAAAGACTCGGGGCCGCCCGTTCGGGCGGCCCCGACCGCCCGCCGCGCGGGCGGAAGGAGGGGCGCGGTGCTGCCGAACGCAGACAAAAAGTGGCGCTTTGACGTCAAAAAACTGAATATCGCCTTTTCGCTGCTCGCCGTGCTCGCGATGGTCGCGGCGTGGATCGCCGTCTATTATACGGTGCGCAACGACTACGTTATCCCTTCTTTTACCGACACGCTGCGCGAGATGGGGGCGCAGCTCGCTTCGGCGGACTTTTGGGTCGCCTTCGGCAACACGCTCGGCCGCTCTGCGGGCGCGTGGCTGCTCGCCTTCGCGCTGGCGGCGGTCTTTGCCGCCCTCTCCGCGCTCGCCGAGCCCTTCCGCCGCTTCTTTGCGCCCGTCGTCGGCGTGCTGCGCACCGTGCCGACCATGGCGATCACGCTCATGCTGCTCGTCTGGACGACGCCGCGCATCGCGCCCATCATCGTCGCCTTCCTCATGATCTTCCCGCTCACCTACGCGCAGATGCTCGCAGCCTACGGCGGCATCGATCCAAAGCTGATCGAGATGGCGCGCGTCTACCGCATCCCCAAGCGGGAGCAGGTGCTGCGCATCGTCCTCCCGCTCATGCTCCCGCAGGTGCTCGCGCAGGCGGGGGCGAATTTGTCGCTGACGCTGAAGGTGATGGTCTCTGCCGAGGTGCTCGCCAGCACCTTCCGCTCTGTCGGCGGGCTGCTGCACGAGGCGGCCGCCTACGCGCAGATGGCGCAGATGTTCGCCGTCGTCATCCTGATGCTGCTCGTCGGCGGCATCCTCGAATTCGCGCTCGGCTTCCTCGGGCGCATCGGCGACCGCTGGACGCGCGGGCGCAGCAAGGAGAAGGCATGATCGAGATCCGCAACGTCACTCGCCGCTTCGGCGCGCTCACCGTCTACGAAAACTTTTCCCTCTCCATCGAGGAGGGGAAGATCGCCTGCATCCTCGGCGCGAGCGGCTGCGGCAAGACGACCCTCTTGAATATGCTCGCGGGCATCCTTCCCTTTTCGGGGGAGATCGAGCCCATGCAGCCCTGCTCGTACATCTTCCAGCAGCCGCGGCTGGTGCCCAACCTCACCGTTGCGGGGAATTTGCGCCTCGTCTGCCGCGACGCTTCCCGCATCGGCGATATGCTCGCGCGCGTCGGCCTCGCGGACAAGGCGTCCGCCTATCCCGTCGAACTCTCGGGCGGCCAGGCGCAGCGCGTTTCCATTGCGCGCGCCTTTCTGCATCCTTCTCGCCTGCTCTTGATGGATGAGCCCTTTTCCTCTCTCGACACCGCCCTCAAGATCCGCCTCATGCGGCTGTTCGGCGACATCTGGCGGGAGGAGGAGCGCACCGTGCTGTTCGTCACGCACGACGTGGAGGAGGCGTACATGCTCGCGCACCGCGCCATCGTGCTGCGCGGCGGAAAGATCGCCGCCGACATCGACTGCGGCGCCGGCCCCATCCCGCGGCCGTACGGCGAAAGCGCCGCCGTCAAGGGCGCGCTGCTGCAGGCTCTCTTCGCGGGCGATGCGGAATAAATCTTGTCCTGCGGCATACACTGTCTGTGTGCGGGCGGCGTTCTCGCCGCCCGCTTTGCTTTTACAGCGCTCGTTTTGCCGCCCGCTCTGTTTTTGCCGCGGCGATCTTGCCGAAATCGGGCGGATGCGCCCGTAAAAGCGCGTTCATTTTGAAGCGCCGGCAGAAAAGTTGCGCCGAAAGATTGAAAAATCCCGCCGCATATGCTATACTGTAAAAAACTGCAAGGAAGGGCCGCACATTGAAAACACTCTTTATCTCCGATCTGGACGGCACGCTCCTGACTGCAAAGGAGAACGTGTCCGCGTACAGCCTCGCCGAGCTCAACGAGATGATCGACGAGTGCGGGCTGTTCTTTACATATGCGACCGCCCGTTCCTTGAATTCCGCCGCAAAGGCGTGCTGGGGGCTGCGGCAGAACCTGCCCGTCATCCTGTATAACGGTGCGCTGGTCATGGAACCGTGGAACCGCAAAATGCTCTACAACAACCACTTCAACGAAGGGCAGCTTGCGTATCTGAAGGCGCTGTTTGAAAAATACGACGTTTGGCCGCTCGTCTATTCCTTTCGCGGCGCCGCAGAGCGCGTTTCATGGGTAGAGGGGAAGGAGACGACCGGCGTACGGCGCTACCTCGAGCGGCGCAGCGGCGACAGCCGGCTCAACCCCGTGCGCGACCGCGCCGAGGTGAAGGGAGACGAGATCTTCTATTTCAACTGCATCGGCAAAAAGGAGGACCTCGACGCGCTGCACGAGGAGGTCGAGCGCAGTCTCGACATCAAGTGCATCTACGAGCCGGAGGTGTACCACACCGACTATTGGTGCGAGATCATGCCTGCCAATACCTCGAAGGGCATGGCTGCCAAGGCGCTGCGCGGCATCCTCGGCGCGGAAAAGATCGTCGCCTTCGGCGATGCGAAGAATGACCGTTCCCTCTTTCTCGAGGCGGACGAGTGCTACGCCGTCAAAAACGCAGACGAGTCTCTCAAGGAGATCGCGACGGACGTCATCGGGTATTCGGAAGAGGACGCCGTCGCCAAATTTATTCGCGAAAATCTGGAGAAATATATCTGACGGGGCGTTTCCCCGAAGGATATGCGGAGGGATACATATGAAAAAGGAAAGGAAAAAGAGTACCTTTTGGAAGGACTTCAAGGCCTTTATATCCCGCGGCAACATCATCGACCTTGCCGTCGGCCTCGTCGTGGGCGCCGCCTTCACCGCCATCGTCAACAGCTTGGTCAACGACGTCATCAAGCCGTGCATCGCGCTGCTCGTCGGCGGCAACTTCAGCGAGCTGGTCGTCGTGCTGCGCCCGGAGGAAATCGTAGACGGCGTCACCGTCGAGGCGATCACCCTCAACTACGGCAACCTGCTCATGGCCATCCTGACCTTCCTCATCGACGCTTTCGTCATCTTTACCATCCTGCGCATCGTGCGCGGCGCGCAGCGCCGCATGAAGGAGCGTGGAGAGCGCCTCAAAGAGCGGCTCATCAAAAAGGGGAAGGAGGAGCCGATGGCGGAAGAAGCTGCACTTTCCGCCCCGCCCGCGCCCGAGCCGCCTAAACCTACGGCGGAAGAATTGCTCGCCGAGATCCGCGACCTGCTGCGCGCGCAAAACGCGCAGAACGCGCCTGCCGCCGCGCCCGCCGATCCTGCCGCGCCGCCCGCCGAAGAGAAAGAGGCGCGATAATATCCGCAGACGCAAAACGCTTGGCTCCTGTCAAGCGTTTGCTTTTGCCGCGCGGAAAATTTCAAGGGAAAATTTTTGCAAAAGGGGCCTCAAACAGTTTTATAAAATTTGCGTTTGTGCTATACTGAATAGGAAGGGGAAAAGGTCGCTCGCGGGCAGTCCGCGCGCCCTTTCCTTCTGTTTTTTGCAAAAGAGAAAGGACAGGATGAATGGGTGGCAGATGATGCTTGTTTCGAACCATGTTCCGCAGGGTATAGACGCGTCGGCTTTGTCTGCCGCAGTGTACTCTTCCGCCGCGAACGGAACAAACCATTTGTCGTTAGGAAAGCAGAGCAGGTTCGTAACGGTGCGAGTGTACCTTTGCGGGCCTTTTTTCATGCTCCGGCCTTCCGCGCCTGCATCTTATCGGTGATCAATTACTTTGCGGCGCCGCCGCAGGGAGGTATATATGGCAAAAGTTGCGATCTTAATGGGCAGCAAGTCTGACTTCGCGGTGGTCAAACCCGCCGTCACCACGTTGAAAAAGTTCGGCATCGAAACGGAGGTGCGCGTCATCTCCGCACACCGCACCCCCGACGCGGCGCACGCGTTCGCGGCGGAAGCGGAGGCAAACGGCATCGAGGCGATCATCTGTGCCGCCGGCAAGGCGGCGCACCTGGGCGGCGTCATCGCCGCATACACGACGCTGCCCGTCATCGGGCTGCCCGTCAAGACGGATATGATGGGCGGGCTTGACAGCCTGCTCTCCATCGTGCAGATGCCTTCCGGCATCCCGGTCGCGACGGTCGGCGTGAACGGCGGCGAAAATGCGGGTCTTTTGGCCGCGCAGATGCTCGCGCTGCGCTATCCGGAGATCGGAGAAAAGCTCAAACAGTTCAAAAAACAGATGGCGGAAAAGATCGCCGCCGACGACGCAGCGCTGCAAGACGAGCTGCGCGCACTCTAAAAATCAGTTATCAATTTCGGAGGAATCATCCATGGAAAAACTCGGTCAGCTTTACGAAGGCAAGGCGAAAAAGGTGTACGCGACGAACGATCCCGACATCGTCATCGTCGACTACAAGGACGACGCGACGGCGTTCAACGGCCTCAAAAAGGGGACCATCGCCGGCAAGGGCGTCATCAACAACAAGATGAGCAACATGATGTTCCGCATCATGGAGCAGCACGGCATCCCGACCCACTACGTCGAAGAGCTTTCCGACCGCGAGACGGCCGTCAAAAAGGTGCAGATCGTTCCGCTCGAAGTGATCATCCGCAACACCGCGGCGGGGAGCTTCTCCAAGCGCTACGGCGTGCCCGAGGGCACCAAGCTGCCCGTCACCGTGCTCGAGTTCAGCTATAAGAACGACGACCTCGGCGACCCGCTCATCAACGACTACCACGCGCTCGCCATGCAGCTGGCGACCCCCGAAGAGATCGAAACCATCAAAAAGATGGCGTTCGCCGTCAACGACATCATGAAGGACTTCTTCAAGACGCTGAACATCGACCTCATCGACTTCAAGCTCGAGTTCGGCCGCTTCAAGGGCAGCATCATCCTCGCGGACGAGATCTCCCCCGACACCTGCCGCTTCTGGGATATGACCACGGGCGAAAAGTTGGATAAAGACCGCTTCCGCAGGGATATGGGCGGCGTAGAGGACGCCTACAAAGAAGTGTTTGCCCGCCTCACTTCCTCTAAGTGAGCGGAGGGCGGCGTATGTATCTGCGAGACGGAAAACTTCCGTACGACGGCATGCACGAGGAGTGCGGCGTATTCGGCGTGTACAGCACCGAGACGCGCGACGTCGCGCATACCGCCTACTACGGGTTATACGCCCTGCAACACCGCGGGCAGGAGAGCTGCGGCATCGCCGTGGCCTATGCCAACAAAATTCAGTATTATAAGGGGATGGGGCTGGTGCCCGAGGTGTTTGCGAACGGCAACCTCGATTCGCTGCCCGAAGGGGACATCGCGATCGGCCACGTGCGCTACTCGACGACCGGTTCGAGCTCGCTGCTCAACGCGCAGCCCGTCGTATTCACGGGCAAGTGCGGGCGGATGGCGCTGGCGCACAACGGCAACCTGACCAACGCGCGCGAACTGCGCGAAGAACTCATCCGCGGCAACGCCGTATTCCAGACGAGCATCGACTCGGAGGTCATGGCGCTGCTCATCAACCGCTGCAGCGACGGCGACATCGTCAAGGGCGTCATCGAAGCGTGCAACCGCTTTTGCGGCTCCTTCGCGCTCGTCGTCATGACGACGGACAAGCTGATCGCCGTGCGCGACCCGTACGGCATCCGCCCGCTCGTCTTGGGCAAGAGCCTCGACGACACCGTCGTCGCTAGCGAGTCGTGCGCCATCGACGCGATGGGTGCGACCTTCGTGCGCGACGTCAGGCCGGGCGAGGTGGTGGTCATCGATGCGTCCGGTGAACGGTCGTTCTACCTCGAGCGCAAGGACCGCGCCGCGTCCTGCATCTTTGAATACGTCTACTTTGCCCGCCCCGACAGCGTCATCGACGGCTGCGGCGTGTACGAAGCGCGCAAGCAGGCGGGGCGCATCCTCGCCCGCACCTGCAAGATCGACGCCGACATCGTCAGCGGCGTGCCCGATTCCGCCGTGGTGGCGGCGCGCGGCTACTCGGAGGTATCAGGTATCCCGTATGTAGAGGCTTTGGAGAAGAACCGCTACGTCGGCCGCACCTTCATCCAGCCCGACCAACACATGCGCGAGAGCAGCGTCAGCCTCAAGATGAACGCGCTGCGCGCCAACATCCGCGACAAGCGGGTGATCATCATCGACGACTCCATCGTCCGCGGCACGACCAGCCGCCGCATCGTGCGCATGCTGCGCGACGCGGGCGCGCGCGAAGTGCATATGCTCATCTGCTCGCCCGTCGTCAAAAACCCGTGCTGTCTCGGCATCGATATGCAGACGCGCTCGCAGCTGATCGGCGCGGGCCGCACGGTAGAGGAGATCTGCGCCTTCATCGAGGCAGATTCCCTCCATTACCTCACCGTCGACCAGCTCAAGGAGACGTGCGGGGCGTGTAAACTCAACTTTTGCACCGGCTGTTTCGACGGCAATTACCCCTATGCGCTGGAGGACTACCGGGAGGATAAATTCAAACTCGAGTGATCATCGCTCAAAAAAGGGAGAAAAAAACAAATGGCAATTTCCTATCAGGACAGCGGCGTCGACGTCGAACGCGGGTATAAAGCGGTCGAGCTGATGAAAAAGCACGTGCAGAGCACGTTCAACGCCAACGTATTGGGAGACATCGGCTCCTTCGGCGGCTTTTATTCCATCGCGGGCGAAAAGATGGACGAGCCCGTGCTCGTCGCGGGCACGGACGGCGTCGGCACCAAGCTCAAATACGCCTTCCTCGCGAACAGGCACGACACCATCGGCATCGATGCGGTCGCCATGTGCGTCAACGACATCGTCTGCCAGGGCGCCAAGCCCCTCTTTTTCCTCGATTATTTCGCGACGGGCAGGCTTTCGCCCGAGGTCGTCGCGACCGTCGTGTCCGGCGTCGCGGAGGGCTGCCGCCAGGCCGGCTGCGCCCTCATCGGCGGCGAAACGGCGGAGATGCCCGGCTTCTATGAGGACGGCGAGTACGACATCGCCGGCTTCGCCGTGGGCATCGTCGACAAAAAGCAGATCATCAACGGCAGCTCCATCCGTCCGGGCGACGCCCTCGTCGGCATCGCCTCCAGCGGCATCCATTCCAACGGCTATTCGCTGGTTCGCCGCCTGTTCGGCGACAGCGGCAACGCGCACGACCTCGACCGCTACGACGACCGCCTGAAGGACAATGTGATCAACGCGCTGCTCACGCCCACCAAGATCTACGTCCGCAGCATCCTCTCCCTCATCCAAAAGGTGAAGGTGAAGGGCATCGCGCACATCACGGGCGGCGGCTTTATCGAAAATATCCCGCGCATCTTCCCCGCGGGCGTCGGCTGCACCGTCCGCAAGGGTTCGTACCCCGTGCCCGAGATCTTCCGCATCATGCAGGAGCGCTCCGAGCTGACCGACGCGCAGATCTACAACACCTTCAACATGGGCATCGGCATGGTCGTCTGCGTGGACAAAAAGGACGTCGCCGCGACCATCGCCGCGCTCGAATCGACGGGCGAACGCGCCTACGAGATCGGCGAAACGACCGAGGGCAAAGGAGTTACCATTCTGTGAAGAAGATAGCGGTATTCGCGAGCGGTTCGGGCAGCGACTTCCAATCTGTCATCGACGCCAACGAGCGCGACCCCTTCTGTGAGATCGCCCTGCTCGTCGCCTCGAAGGAGGGGATCTTTGCGCTCGAGCGCGCGAAGAAGCACGGCATCCCTTCGGAGGTATGCAGCGCGCGTTCCTTCGCGTCCGCGCAGGCGTTCGGCGAGCACCTCGTCGGGCTGCTCTCGGCGCGCGGCGTCGACTACATCGTGTTGGCGGGCTACCTCTCCATGGTGCCCGAAGCCCTCATCCGCAGTTATCCCGACCGCATCATCAACATCCATCCCTCCCTCATCCCCAGCTTCTGCGGGAAGGGGTATTACGGCATCAACGTGCACCGCGCGGCCATCGAGTACGGCGTCAAGGTGTCCGGGCTGACCGTGCACTTTGTCGACGAGCACTACGACAACGGCGCGATCATCCTGCAGCGCACCGTGCCCGTCCTCGACGGCGACACGCCCGAAACGCTGCAGGCGCGCATCCTCGTCGAGGAGCACAAGGCGCTGCCCGAAGCCGTCCGCCTGCTCGCGACGGGCAAGCTGCGCAAAGAGGGGCGCAAGGTCACCATCGCAGACTGAACCCGCGCGCCGCGGCTCTCTTGTCCTGCGGGGCGAGAAGGGGCGGCGCGGCGGCATTTTCCCGCGCCCGCGCGTGCAAAGCTGCGGGCGGGGCGTACACCGCATCGGCGGAAAAAACTTTCAAAAACGGGGGTCACACCAATGAACGTCTACACTGTTTCCGACATCGGAGAACTCATCCGCGACAACAGCTACGTCGGCCGCGGCATCGTCATCGGCAAGAGCGAGGACGGCAAAAAGGCCGTCTTTGCCTACTTCATCATGGGTCGCAGCGAAAACAGCCGCAACCGCGTATTCCGCGAGGAAGGGGAGACGGTCACCATCTACCCGTTTGACGAAAGCAAGGTCGAGGATCCGTCGCTGATCATCTACTCGCCCGTCCGCAGGGTCGGCGGCAGCGTCGTCGTCACCAACGGCGACCAGACGGACACCGTCTGCGACTATCTGCAGGCGGGTAAGAGTTTTGAAGAGGCGCTCATGACCCGCTGCTTCGAGCCGGACGCGCCCAACTTCACCCCGCGCATCAGCGGCATTTTGCAGTTTGCGGAAGGGGACTTCACCTACAAAATGAGCATCTTGAAGAGCGCGGACGAACAGGGTTCCGCCTGCAACCGCTACACCTTCAGCTACGCGCCGCTCCCCGGCGTCGGGCACTTCATTCACACATACAACTGCGACGGCAACCCCATCCCGACATTCACGGGCGAGCCCGAGCGCGTGCGCATCCCAGACGACGTCGACGCGTTCGCCAAGACGCTGTGGGGCAATCTGAACGAGAACAACAAGATCTCGCTGTATGTGCGCTATACCGACCTCGCGTCGGGCGCGAGCGAGAGCGTGCTCATCAATAAAAATCAGTAAGGAGAAGGAAGAAGATGAACGAATTTCAGCTCAAATACGGCTGCAACCCCAACCAAAAGCCCTCCCGCATCTTCATGGCGGACGGCTACGATCTGCCCATCGAAATTTTGAACGGCCGACCGGGCTACATCAACTTTCTGGACGCATTCAACAGCTGGCAGCTGGTCAAGGAGCTGAAAGAGAACACGGGCATGGTCTGCGCGACTTCCTTCAAGCACGTCAGCCCGACCTCCGCCGCCGTCGGCAAAAAGCTGTCCGACCGCCTGAAAAAGGCGTGCTTCGTCGACGACATCGATGGGCTGGACGACTCGCCGCTCGCCTGCGCCTACGCGCGCGCCCGCGGCACCGACCGTATGTCCTCCTTCGGCGATTGGATCGCCCTCTCCGACGAGTGCGACGAGGTGACCGCGAACATCATCAAGCGCGAGGTGTCCGACGGCATCATCGCCCCCGGCTATACCCCGAAGGCGCTCGAGACCCTCAAGGGCAAAAAGAAGGGGGGCTACAACATCGTCAAGATCGACAAAGACTACAAGCCCGACCCCATCGAGCGCAAGCAGGTGTTCGGCGTCACCTTCGAGCAGGGGCGCAACGAGTTCAAGATCGACGCAGATCTGCTCAAGAACATCGTCACCAAAAATAAGGAGCTGCCCGACGCGGCGAAGACGGACCTGATCGTCTCCCTCATCACCCTCAAATACACGCAGTCTAACTCCGTCTGCTTCGCGGCGGACGGCCAGGCGATCGGCGTGGGGGCGGGGCAGCAGTCGCGCATCCATTGCACGCGCCTCGCGGGCAATAAGGCGGATCTGTGGCACCTGCGCCAGAGCGACAAGGTGCTCGGCCTGCAGTTTGCCGAAAATGTCAGCCGCCCCGACAAGAACAACATCATCGACATCTACCTGTCCGACGAGTGCGAAGACGTCCTCGGCGAAGACGTGTGGAAGCAGTATTTCGCCGTCCGGCCCGAGCCCTTCACCAAAGAGGAGCAGCGCGCCTACCTCTCCAAGATCACGGGCGTGTCGCTGGGCAGCGACGCATTCTTCCCCTTCTCGGACAACATCGAGCGCGCGCGCAAGAGCGGCGTCTCGTACATCGCGCAGCCGGGCGGCTCCGTCCGCGACGACCTCGTCATCGAGGCGTGCGACAAGTACGGCATGGTGATGGCGTTCACGGGGATGCGCCTGTTCCATCATTGATCGAAAAAGCTCGAGAGAGCGCCGTTTTTGCGGCGAACTCTCGCTTTTTCATGTTTTGCATAGTAGTATGTCAGACATACTTCGGCGCTAATTCAAAGAAAGTTATAAATTCATACGGAGGAGAGCGGTTTTGCAGCTGAACGTTTTGGTGATCGGCAACGGCGGCCGCGAGCACGCCATCGCGGCGGCGCTCGCCAAGAGCCCGCTGGTCGGTAAGTTATATTGCATGAAGGGCAACGCGGGCATCGCGGAGATCGCGGAGTGCGTCGACGTCGACTACTGCGACCTGAAGGCGGTCGGCGATTGGGTGGACGCCCATCCCGACGTCGGCTATACGGTCATCGCGCCCGACGACCCGCTCGCGCTGGGCCTTGCAGACGAGCTCGAGGCGCGCGGCCATAAAGTGTTCGGCCCCAACAAGCGCGCCGCGCAGATCGAGGCGAGCAAGGCGTTCGCCAAAGAATTGATGAAAAAGTACGGCATCCCGACGGCCGCGTACGAGACCTTCGATAACTATGAGGACGCGCTCGCCTACGTCGAAAAGGGCAAGCTGCCCGTCGTGCTCAAGGCGGACGGCCTGGCGCTGGGCAAGGGCGTGCTCATCTGCGAGACGCTCGAAGAGGCGAAGGAGGGCCTGCGCCGCATCATGCTCGACAAGGCGTTCGGCGCCGCGGGCAATAAAGTGGTCGTCGAGGAGTACCTCACCGGCAAGGAGTTCACCCCGGGCGAGGAGGTGTCCGTCCTCACCTTTACCGACGGCAAGACCATCGTCCCCATGATCGCAAGCTGCGACCACAAGCGGGTGTTCGACGGCGACAAGGGCCCGAACACGGGCGGCATGGGCACCTTTACGCCCTGCCCCTTCTACGACGAGGCGGTCGCGGAAGAAGTGATGCAAAAGATCTTGCTGCCGACCGTCCGCGCGATGAACGCCGAGGGCAGACCCTTCAAGGGCGTCTTGTACTTCGGCCTCATGCGTACGCCGGACGGGATGAAGGTGGTCGAGTACAACGCGCGCTTCGGCGACCCCGAAACGCAGGTCGTGCTCCCCATGCTCAAGACCGACCTGATGGAGATCTTCCTCGCCGTCACCGAAGAGCGCCTCGCCGACGTCAAGATCGAGTGGGAGGAGGGCGCGTGCGTGTGCGTCGTCCTCGCGAGCGGCGGCTACCCGGGCAGCTACGCAAAGGGCAAGCCCATCGAGATCGGCGACTTGGACGAGGGCGTCTTTTTGTACCACGCCGGCACCAAGCGCGAGGGCGGCGTCTTAAAGACGAACGGCGGCCGCGTCATCGGCGTCTGCGCCAAGGGCGCTACGGTCGCCGACGCGCGCGAAAAGGCGTACCGCAACGTCGAAAAGGTGCATTTTGAAGGCATGCAGTACCGCAAAGACATCGGCATCAAATACGTCCGCGCGCATTGAGCGCGGCTGCCGCACCATATTCGGGAGAACGATATGATCTACAGAGTTTTTGTCGAAAAGAAGGAGAATTTACAGGCGAAGAAGATCCGCGAGGACCTCTCCGCGCAGCTCGGCATCGCCGTCGAGGACCTGCGCGAAGTCATCCGCTATGACGCGGAGGGGCTGTCGGAAGAGGAACTGCAGGGCGCGATCGTCAACGTCTTTTCCGAGCCGCCCGTCGATAACGTCTGGCGGGAAGAGCTCCCCGTCGCGGAAGGTTACAAGGTGTTCGCCATCGCCTTTTTGGACGGGCAGTACGACCAGCGCGCCGACAGCGCCGCGCAGTGCGTGCAGCTTCTGACGCAGAAGACCCGCCCGCTCATCAAGTGCGCGCGCGTCATCGCCGTCAAGGGCGTGACGGACGAGCAGCTCGAGCGCATCAAAAAGCACCTCATCAACCCCGTCGAGAGCGCAGAGGTCTCCCTCGAAAAGCCGAAGACGCTCGCCCGCGCAAAGATGGAGACGCACGACGTCGCCGACGTCGCCGGCTTCATCGACATGAGCGAGGAAGAGATCGAGGCCTATCACCGCAAAAACGGCTTCGCGATGAGCGTAGAGGACCTCGTCTTTGTGCGCGACTATTTCAAGGAAGAGGGCCGCGACCCGACCGAGACGGAGATCAAGGTCATCGACACCTATTGGTCGGATCACTGTCGCCACACCACCTTCGCCACCGAGATCCGCGAGGTGGATATCCATTCTGACAACCCGCACATCGCCGCGGCGTACCGCCTGTACAAGCAGCTGTTCGACGAGTTCAACGCCGGCCGCGCGGACAAATATCCCTGCCTGATGGACATCGCGACCATCGCGGTGAAAAAGTTGAAGAAGGAGGGGCGGCTGGACAACCTCGACCTCTCCGACGAGATCAACGCCTGCTCCATCTGCATCGACGCGGAGATCGACGGCAAGACGGAAAAATACCTCGTCATGTTCAAGAACGAGACGCACAACCACCCGACGGAGATCGAGCCGTTCGGCGGCGCGGCGACCTGCCTCGGCGGCGCCATCCGCGACCCGCTGTCCGGCCGCACTTACGTCTACCAGGCGATGCGCATCACCGGCTCCGCCGACCCGCGCGAAAAGATCAAGGACACCATGCCCGGCAAGCTCCCGCAGCGCGTCATCACCAAGACGGCGGCGGCAGGCTTCTCCTCGTACGGCAACCAGATCGGTCTCGCGACGGGCATCGTCGACGAGGTGTACCACCCCGGCTATAAGGCCAAGCGCCTCGAAACGGGCTTCGTCGTCGGCGGCGCGCGGCGGGATATGGTCTACCGCGAAAAGCCGCAGAAAGGGGACGTCATCATCCTGCTCGGCGGCGAGACGGGGCGCGACGGATGCGGCGGCGCGACCGGCTCTTCGAAGGCGCACGACGCGCACTCCGTCGAGACGTGCGGCGCAGAGGTGCAAAAGGGCAATCCGCTCACCGAGCGCAAGCTGCAGCGCCTGTTTCTGCACTGCGACGCGACCCGCATGATCAAAAAGTGCAACGACTTCGGCGCGGGCGGCGTCTCCGTCGCCATCGGCGAGCTGTCCGACGGGCTGGTCATCGACCTCGACAAAGTTCCCCTCAAGTATGAAGGTCTCTCGGGCACCGAGCTTGCCATCTCCGAGTCGCAGGAGCGCATGGCCGTCGTCGTCGCAGAAAAAGACGTCGACGCATTCATTGCCCTCGCCGCGCAGGAGAACCTCGCCGCGACGCCCGTCGCAGTCGTCACGGACGACCGCCGCATGAAGATGCTCTTCAAGGGGCGCACCATCGTCGACATCTCCCGCGACTTCCTCGATACCAATGGCGTCAAGCAGGTGATCGCCGCCGAGATCTGCGACGACGTGCCGCAGTACTTTGCCGCGGGCGGCGCAGACTTCCGCGAAGGCCTCGTGCGCGCCCTGTCCGACCTCAACGTCTGCTCCAAAAAAGGCCTTTCGGAGATGTTCGACTCGACCATCGGCGCGCGCACCGTGTTCATGCCTTTCGGCGGCAAGACGCAGCTGACCCCCGCCATCGCCATGGCCGCCAAGATCTGCGGCGGCGAAACGGACGTCGCGACCGTCTCCGCCTACGGCTACTGTTCTAAACTCATGAGCGAGAGCCCCTTCACGGGCGCCATCTACAGCATCGTCACCTCGGTCGCCAAGCTGATCGCGGCGGGCTGCGACTTCGACGCCATCCGCCTCACCTTCCAAGAATATTTCATGCGCCTCAACCGCGACCCGAAGCGCTGGGGCGTGCCCCTGTCCGCGCTGCTCGGCGCGCTGTATGCGCAGATCGGCCTCGGCCTCGGCGCCATCGGCGGCAAGGACAGCATGAGCGGTACCTTCGAGCACATCGACGTGCCGCCCACACTCATCTCCTTCGCGCTCGCGCCCGCCAAGGCGAGCGAGCTGATCGCCAACGTCGTCGGCGAGGCGGGCATGAAGCTGTACCGCATCCCCATGCCGCGCGACGAGAGCATGATCCCCGACTTTGCGGCGCTCGCAGGCGTCTACCGCAAGGTGCACGCGGGCGTGCGCAGCGGCAACATCCGCTTCGCGACGGTCGTCGAAAACGGCGGCATCGCGGCGGCCGTCGCCAAGTCCTGTCTGGGCAACGGCTTCGGCTTCCGGTTTGAAGGGGAGGCCGCAGACCTGCTCGGCGAGCAGTACGGCGAGCTGATCGTATCCCTCGCCGATCCTTCCGCGCTCGATTGTGACAAGATCTTGCTCGGCGAAACGACGGAGGACGGCACCTTCGTCTGCGGCGGCGCGTCCGTCTCGCAGCAGGAGGCGGTCGAAGCCTTCTGCGGCACCCTCGAAAAGGTGTTCCCCAACCATGCGGCGGCGAGCGGCGCGGCGGAGGCGGTCGACTTCGACTGCTGCGGCAAGCGCTACGAAAATATCGCGACCAAAACGGCCAAGCCGCGCGTGTTTATCCCCGTATTCCCCGGCACCAACTGCGAGCTGGATACCGCCCGTATGTTCCGCCTCGCGGGCGCGGAGTGCGAAGAGGTCGTCGTGCGCAACCGCAGCGCGGCGGACATCGAAGAGAGCGTGCGCGCCATCGCCGCTGCGATCGGCCGCAGCAACATCATCGCCTTCCCGGGCGGCTTTTCGGGCGGCGACGAGCCGGACGGCAGCGGCAAGTTTATCGCGACCACCTTCCGCAACCCGTACATCGCCGAACAGATCCGCGCCCTGCTCGAGCAGCGCGACGGCCTCATCCTCGGCATCTGCAACGGCTTCCAGGCGCTCATCAAGCTCGGCCTCGTGCCGTACGGCGACATCCGCCCGCTCACACCGGACAGCGCGACGCTGACCTACAACAACATCTCCCGCCACGTGTCGACGCTCGTCGATATCCGCGTGGCGTCGAATAAGTCGCCTTGGCTGTCCGCCTGCAAGGTGGGCGACGTGTACACCGTGCCCGTCTCGCACGGGGAGGGGCGCATCGTCGCTCCCGCAGCCGTGCTCGAGCAGCTGAAGCAGAACGGCCAGATCGCGACGCAGTACTGCGACGCGGCCGGCAAGCCGACGATGCGGTACCCGTTCAACCCGAACGGCTCGCTCTGGGCGATCGAGGGCATCACCTCGCCGGACGGCAGGGTGTACGGCAAGATGGGCCACACCGAGCGCGCGGGCGAAAACCTGTACAAAAATTGCCCCGGCAACTTCGATATGAAGCTGTTCGAAAGCGGCGTGCGCTACTTCAAATAATATAGCCTGCGGGGCACGGTTTTCTGCCGTGTCCCGCATTTTTTGTCGTTTTGCATAGTACTATGCGTGACATAGATCGCGTATAATCGTCGTTCTTCGCGGCAAAAAATCCCCCGCGAATTTTAAGGGAAGACTTTACAAATTGCCCATCTTGTGGTATAATATTACTATACTATCAATATACTGTGTTCGGAGGGGCGACCATGAAGTGTATGTATTGCGGCTGCACAGAGAGTAAAGTCATCGACAGCCGTTCGACGGATGAGGACCGCGCGATCCGCCGCCGCCGCGAGTGTATGCAGTGCGGCCGCAGGTTCACGACGTACGAGACCATCGAAATGACGCCCGTGTTGGTCGTCAAAAACGGCGGCAACCGCCAGACATTCGACCCGGGCAAGGTGAAAAACGGCATCATCAAGGCGTGCGAAAAGCGTCCCGTGCCCATGGTGAAGATCGACAAGCTGGTCGAGGACATCAAAAAGCAGGTGTACAACTCCCTCGAGCAGGAGATCTCTTCCAAGCGCATCGGCGAGATGGTGATGGAGGGGCTGAAAAAGATCGACGAGGTCGCCTACGTGCGCTACGCCTCCGTCTATCGGCAGTTCACCGACATCTCTTCCTTCATGAACGAACTCGAAGCGCTGATGGAGGAAAACCGGCACAACAAAGAAACGGCGGAACGGAAGCCCGAATAAAGGGGCTTCCTTCTTTTTCCGCCCCGTCGCGGGGCGGAAAAAACAGGGCGCAGACAGCCCGCACGCGTCTGCGGCGGGGCGAGGAGAAAGTATGACGAAACAGGTATCGGTCGGCGGCGTCACCGTCGGCGGCGGCGCGCCCGTGCGCGTACAATCGATGACGACGACGCCCACGTCGGACGTTGAGGCGACGCTCGCGCAGTTTGCGCGGCTGTATGCGGCGGGCTGCGAGTTCGTCCGCGTCGCCGTGCGCGGCGAGGCGGATGCGCGCGCCATCCGCGCGCTCAAGGACCGCTCGCCCATGCCCGTCGTGGCCGACATCCATTTTTCCGACCGCCTCGCCCTGCTCGCGGTGGAGAGCGGTGCGGACAAGATCCGCATCAACCCCGGCAACATCGGCGGGGAGGCGGCGGTGCGCCGCGTGGCGGACTGCGTGCGCGCGCACGGCATCCCCGTGCGCGTCGGCGCGAATACGGGCAGCATCGAAAGGGAGCACCTGCAAAAGTACGGCCGCTCCGCCCGCGCGCTGGTCGAAAGCGCCCTCGCCGACGTCGCCCGCCTCGAAAAATACGGCGTTGACGACATCGTCATCTCCGTCAAGGCGTCCTCCGTGCCCCTCACCGTCGAGGCGTACCGCACCCTCGCCGCGCGCATGAACTATCCGCTCCACCTCGGCGTGACGGAGGCGGGCACGCGCGAGAGCGGCGTCGTCAAGAGCAGCGTCGGCATCGGCGCGCTGCTGCTGGACGGCATCGGAGACACCGTCCGCGTCTCGCTGACAGACGACCCCGTCGAGGAGATCGTCGCCGCCAAGCGCATCCTGCGCGCTTGCGGGCTGGAAAAGGACTATGTGGAGGTCATCTCCTGCCCGACCTGCGGCCGCTGCGCGTGGAACAGCATGCAGCTCGCGCAGCGCGTCGAGCGCGCCGTGTTCGGCGTGCGCAAGCCGCTCAAGGTGGCGGTGATGGGCTGCGTTGTCAACGGCCCGGGCGAGGCGAAGGACTGCGACATCGGCATCGCGGGCGGCGAGGGCAAGTGCGTCATCTTTCGCCGCGGCGAGGCGGTGCAGACGGTGGACGCGGATCAGGCGGAAGAAGTGTTCCTCGCCGCCGTGCGAGAACTTCTTTCCCGAAAAGAGTGAGGGCGCGCCGCGCGGCACGGGCCGGAACGCGCCGCACAAAAGAAACGGATCATAAGGAGAACGTTACGGATAGAATGACGAACGGAGGAGAAAGAGAGGGCGGCGCGCAGGCCGCCTTTATGGAGGCGCTGCACGCGCGCGAAGGGCTGCGCCGCGCCGTTCTGCAAAAGATCGTCGTCGATAAAAAACTGCGCGGCTGCACCTTCGAGATCGTGACGGACGCCGCCTACACGCCCGATGACGAGCGCGCCGCCGCAGCAGCGGCGCGCGCCGCCGTGCCCCGCTGCCTGGGTACGGCCGTGCACATCCGCAAGCTGGTCGCCGACCCCGCCATCGTGCGCCGCACGATCTTGGAGTACCTCGACCACACCCACCGCGCGGCCGCCGCCTGCATCCACGCGGAGGACATCGACGTCCGCATCGAGGAGGGCACCGTCCGCTTCGCGCTGGGCGTCTCGGCGGACGAGCGCACCTTTTTTGAAAAGAACGAGCAGTTGCTCCCCGGCATCGAGCGCATGCTCTCCCATAATTTTTGCGACCGCTTCGTCGGCGGGCTGGCGGATAAGCAAAAGGAGCCCGCCGCAGAGGAAGAAGAGGAGGAAGAAGAGCCCTTCGACTACCGCCCCGCCCGCTCCTTCCCCGTCGTCGACTTTCAGCCGATCGACGAGCCGAACGTGCCCAAAGTCGCGACCTACCTCTCCGACTGTGACTTTCAGAGCAGCTCTCTGACCATATGCGGGCAGATCGTGCACGTCGACGCGCGCGAGACCAAGCCAAAGACGGACGCCGCCGGCAACACCAAACCCGGGCGGCCGTACCTGCGCTTCACCATCGCCGACGCAACGGGGCGGATGACCTTTTCTTATTTTCCGCGCAAAAAGACGGAGGAAAAGATCCGCGCCCTGCAGGTTGGGGACAATATCGTCTGCACGGGCGCGAACGAATTGTTCAACGACCGCATCAGCTACACCGCGCGCTACATCAACCGCGGCGCGCCGCCGCCCGACTTCGTGCCCGAAAAGCGCGCGGGCAAGGCGCTGCCGACGCGCTATACGAAGGTGCATCCCGAAAAGCTGACAGACTACAACCAGCTCGACCTGTTCGGGCAGACAGAGCTGCCCGAAGGGCTCGTCAAAAATACTTTCGTCGTGTTCGATTTAGAGACGACCGGCCTCGTCAACACGCCCGCGCCCGGCCGCACGATGGACGCGATCACCGAGATCGGCGCGGTCAAGATCGTAGGGGGCGAGATCCGCGAAAAGTTCACCACCCTCGTCGACCCCGAGCGCAGCCTGAGCGAAGAGATCGTCAAGCTGACCGGCATCACAGACGATATGCTCAAAGGCGCGCCGAAGATCGGCGACGTCATCGGCGACTTCTGCAAGTTCTGCGACGGCTGCCTGCTCGTCGGGCACAACGTGCAGTTCGACTACAAGTTTATCCAATACTATGCCGCGCAGTCGGAGTACGCCTTCGAGCACAAGTCGTACGACACCGTCTCGCTCGCGCAGGGGCAGCTCTTCCTCCCCAACTACAAGCTCAACACGCTGGCAGACTATTTCAAGATCAACTTCAACCATCACCGCGCGTGGGATGACGCGCTGACGACGGCAAAAATTTTTATCGAGTTGATAAAAGCCAAAAAATGCTTGCCAAACGCGTAGCTTTATGTTATAATAGACATACTGAATACGTTAGCATGAGATTGAGAGTGGGCAGCCGCTCTCAAATCTTTTTATGTGCGGCTTTTCCGCAGCGAAACGAGGAGGCTGTATGAAGGTAAGACCGGTGCAGGAGATCGAAGAGGCGCTCGCCCCCGTCGCCGCCCAAACGGGCGTCGAGATCTACGAAGTGGTGTTCAAGCAGGGCAAAAACCCGTCATTGACCATCTTTTTGGATACCGAAGCGGAGGGCGGCATCGACCTGGATACCTGCGAGCGCTTCCACAACGCCGCCGACGCGGTGCTCGACGAGCTGGACCCGACGTACGGGCAGCCGTACACGCTCAACGTCAGCAGCCCCGGGCTGGACCGCCCCTTCAAAAAGGATCGCGACTTTCTGCGCAACGTCGGCAAAAAGGTCGAGCTTAAGCTGTACGCGCCGCACAAGGGCGAAAAAAATTTTGAAGCCGTCCTGCTCGGGTACGACCCCGCCGCCAAGTGCGTCGAGATCGACAAGGCGGGAGAAGTGTTCAAGCTCAACCTGACGCAGATCGTCAAGATCTCGCAGGCGATCGATTTCGACTGAGCCGCGCGGCCGCCGCAAAGGCGCGGCGGTACAAAAAACAGAATCATTCGAGGAGAATACAATGGTTAGCAAGGAGTTCTTTGAGGCTTTGGCCGATCTGGAGGCAGAAAAGGGGATCAGCAGCGAGATCTTCATCGAGGCGCTGCGCAACGCCCTCGTCTCCGCCTACAAAAAGCAGTACGAGGGGGAGGTCGGCGAGGTCGATATCCGCATCAATCCGGAAAAGTACAGCATCAAGTACTACACCGTCAAAACGGTCGTCGAGGAAGTCGTCGACCGCGAAAAGGAGATCTCTTTGGAGGACGCGCAGAAGCTGAAAAAGAGCTACAAGGTCGGCGACGTCGTCTACGAGGAGTTCGTGCCGAAGGATTTCAGCCGCATCGCCGCGCAGACGGCCAAGCAGGTCATCCTGCAGAAGCTGCACGAGACGGAACGCGACAACACCCTCAACGAGTTCTCCGATAAAAAGGACGAACTGATGACCGGCGTTGTCCGCAAGGTGGACGCGAAGAACGTCTACGTCGAGCTGGGCAGCGGCCAGATCGAGGGCATCATGCTCCCGCAGGACCAGGTCCCCGGTGAAAAGTACGAGGTCAACGACCGCCTGCAGGTCTACGTCAAAAATATCAAGAGCGGCAGTCGCGGCGCGCAGGTGCTCGTCTCCCGCTCCTCCGTCGGCCTGGTCAAGCGCCTGTTCGAGAACGAAGTGCCCGAGATCAAGGCGGGCACCGTCGTCGTCAAGGCGATCACCCGAGAGGCGGGCCAACGCACCAAGATGGCCATCGCCAGCGAAGACCCGCAGGTGGACGCCGTCGGCGCGTGCGTGGGCAACAAGGGCTCGCGCGTCAACGCCGTCGTCGCCGAGCTGGGCGGCGAAAAGGTGGACATCATCCAATGGAGCGAAAACCCGCTCGAGTTCATCGCCAAGGCGCTCTCGCCCGCCAAGGTCATCTCCGTGACCGAGGTCGGCGAAAAGTCGGCGATCGCCGTCGTCCCCGACGACAAACTCTCGCTCGCCATCGGCAGAGACGGGCAGAACGCCCGCCTGGCCGCCCGCCTGACCGGCTGGAAGATCGACGTCAAGAGCGAGAGCGCCGCCGCGAAGATGGAAGAGCTGCGCCGCATCGAAGAAGAGGAAGCCGCGCAGGCGGAAGAGGCGGAGGTCCCCGCCGAAGAGTAAGTCCGTTCCCGTTTTCGCGGGTGCGGTAAGGGTATCCGTTATGAAAGTAAAAAAGATCCCCATGCGCATGTGCGTCGCCTGCCACGAAATGAAGCCGAAAAAGGAGATGCTGCGCGTCGTAAAGCCCAAAGAGGGCGACGCGTTCATCGATTTTTCGGGCAAGGCGGCGGGCCGCGGCGCCTATATCTGCGACGATCCGGAGTGCATCAAAAAGCTCCGCAAGGGCAGGCTGCTCAACCGCGCCTTCTCCTCGGAGATCCCCGCAGAAGTGTACGACAAGATCGAGGAGGACTTCTTTGCAAAGAAGTAAAGCAGAGGGCTACATCGGCCTGTGCATGAAGGCTGGCAAGCTGACGTGCGGGTTCAATGCGGTCGAAACGGTCAAAAAGGGCGTCTATCTCCTCATTTTGTGCGATACGGCATCTGCCAACGCCAAAAAGGAGGCGCAAAAGTTTGCCGCGCGCTTCCGCTGCGAGATCGTTCTCGCCTGCGGCAGGCCGCTGGAAGACATCGTGGGGCGCGCCAACTGCAAGTTGGCGGCAGTGAGAGACGAAAACCTGGCAAAAGCGATTTTGTCGGTTACGGATGACGAATTCAGAAAATATTCGGGAGGCAACATTTAGCAACATGGCTGAAGCAAAGAAGAATTACTCGAACATCGAAACGATCGGATCGCTTCTGGGGGCGGAAGGGATCGGGTCGCTGCTGCGCGAGGTGCAGGGTACGGAAAAGAAGGTAGGCGATATCCTGCGCAAACTCTCCGACCTCGAAGCCGCCGCGCGCGCCCGCGCGCAGGAAGAGGCTGCCCGCGCCGAAGCGGAGGCCGCCGTTGAGGCTGCGCCCGCAGCCGAGCGGCCCGCGCCGCAGCATGTCGAGGCTTCGGCCGAAGAAAAGCCGCCCGCACCGGCAGAAAAGGCCGCAGAGCCTGCCGTCGAAGGACAAAAGCCCGCCGAGAAGCGGGTGGAGGAAAAGCCCGCCGCGCCCGCAGCCGCAGAACAGAGCGCGGCAAAGGCGGAAGAAAAGTCCGCCGAAAAGGTAGAAGTGCAGGCGGAAGAGCTTGCCGCGCAAAAGAGCGCAGAGGCAGCTCCCGCCGCGCAGGCGGCTGAAAAGCCCGTCGAGGCGAAGCCCGCCGCGGCAGAACAGCCCGCCGCCGAAAAGAGCGCGCCCGCCGGTGTTGAGGCGCCCAAGGGCGGCCCGCAGGTGCGCACGCAGATGCGCGGCGGCGTCGAAGAGAAAGTCATCCGCACGCAGTATGCGGACCGCCGCGCCCGCCAGGAGGCGCGCGCGACGTACGTTGCGGCCGCCCGCCCCGCGCCCGCCCCGCGCCCCACGTATGACGCCCGGCAGGGCGGCGCCGCCCGCCCGCAGTACGGCGCGCCCCGCGCCGACCGCCCGGGCGCACCGCAGACAGGGCGCTACGGCACCCGCCCCGCAGGCCCGCGCCCCGCAGGCCCCCGCCCCGGCGCGCCTCGCTATACCGCGCCCGCGCCCGTCGCGCCCGCACCCAAAACGTTCACCGCGCCCGCAAAAAAGAAGACGTACGACAAGCCGTACTCCGATTCTAAGCGCACGGTCAGCAAGCGCGCGCTCGCAAAGCAGCAGGTGACCGTCGCCGACTTCGACGAAAACAAGAGCGGCTACCGCAAGCTGCGCGTCAAAAAGCAGAAGCAGCAGGCGGTGCAGACGATCAAGATCGATCACGCCGTCGTCACTTCCGAAAATATCCCGCTGAAGGTGCTCAGCGAAAAGCTCGGCATCACTGCGGTCGAGATCACCAAGCGCCTCTTCAAAGAGGGCATCGCAAAGACCATCAACGATTCGATCGACTACGATACCGCCGCCTACATCGCGGCAGACCTCGGCATCGAGCTCGAGTACCAGCCCGAAAAGACGGCGGAAGAGGTGCTCGCCGACATCTATAAGTCGGAGACGGTGGACGACAGCGAAGCGGCCGTCCGCCCGCCCGTCGTCACCGTGATGGGCCACGTCGACCACGGCAAGACCTCGCTGCTTGACAAGATCCGCAGCGCCAACGTCACCGCGGGCGAAGCGGGCGGCATCACCCAGCACATCGGCGCCTATTCGGTCACCGTCGGCGGCAAGACGATCACCTTCCTCGACACGCCCGGCCACGAGGCCTTTACGGCGATGCGCGCGCGCGGCGCGTCGGTGACGGACATCGTCGTTCTCGTCGTCGCGGCGGATGACGGCATCATGCCGCAGACGGTCGAGGCGATCAACCACGCCAAGGCGGCAGAAGTTCCCATCATCGTCGCCGTCAACAAGATGGATAAGCCGGAGGCCAACCTCGACCGCGTCAAGCAGGGGCTGACCAACAACGGCCTCGTTCCCGAAGAGTGGGGCGGCGACACCATCATCTGCCCCGTCTCCGCAAAGACGGGCGAGGGCATCGACAACCTGCTCGAATCCATCAACCTCGTCGCCGAAGTGCGCGAGCTCAAGGCCAACCCCAACCAGATGGCGCGCGGCACCATCATCGAGGCGAAGCTGGACAAGGGCAAGGGTCCGGTCGCGTCCGTCCTCATCCAGAACGGCACGCTGCACACCGGCGACAACGTCATCTCCGGCACGACCAGCGGCCGCGTGCGCGCCATGGTCGACGACAAGGGCCGCACCGTCAAGTCGGCGGGCCCGTCCATGGCCGTATCCATCCTCGGCCTCGAAGAGGTCCCCAACGCGGGCGACTCCATCATCGCCGTCGAGCAAGATAAGCTGCTCAAACAGGTGCTCGAGGAGCGCAAGCGCAAAGAGAGCGAGGCGATGATCAAGGTGCAGACGCGCGTCACCCTCGACGACGTGTTCGGCAAGATCGCCGAAGGCCAGATCAAGGGGCTCAACATCATCGTCAAGGGCGACGTGCAGGGCTCCGTCGAGGCGGTCAAACAGTCGCTGCTCAAACTCAGCAACGACGAAGTGCGCGTCAACGTGCTGCACAGCGCGGCGGGCGCGATCAACGAGTCGGACATCATGCTCGCCGACTCCGCAAACGCGATCGTCGTCGGCTTCAACGTCCGCCCGGACACCAAGGCCAAGGCGCTCGCCGAGCGCAGCGGCGTCGACGTGCGCACCTACCGCATCATCTACGAGCTGCTCGACGACATCCAGGCGGCGATGAAGGGCATGCTCGCGCCCAAGTACCGCGAGGTCATGACGGGCAAGTGCGACGTCCTGCAGACGTTCAAGATCACGGGCGTCGGCATGGTCGCCGGCTGCTACGTCACCGAAGGCAAGATCGTGCGCAACGGCAAGCTGCGCATCTACCGCGACGACATCATGATCGTCGAGGGCGCCGTCCGCCAGCTCAAGCGCTTCAAAGACGACGTCAAGGAGGTCTCCGGCGGCTTTGAATGCGGCGTCAGCATCGACGGCTTCGACGGCATCAAGGTCGGCGACGTCATCGAGTGCTACATCAACGAAGAGATCCCCGCATAATCGCCCCCGCGTCGGGGCAAAGGAGGCTGTATGCGTTCTTTGCGCGGCGAACGGCTTTCCGCCGAATACCAGAAGGCCGTCTACGAAGTTATTTCCACAAAACTTAAATATAAGACGGACCGCATCCGCGGCATCGTCAGCGTTACCAAGGCGGACGTCTCGCCCGACCTTAAAAACGCGAAGATCTATATCAGCGTGCTCGCCAAAGACGCGGAGGAGGCCAAGGCGACCTTCGCGGCGATCAAGGAGCACGCCTCGACCATCCGCTACGAGCTCGCACACATGATGCGCTCGCGCACCGTCCCCGAGCTGCACTTTCTCTGGGACGAGACGATGGAGTACGGCGACAAGATCGACCGGCTCATCAAACAGCTGCACAAAGACGAAGAAGGAGGCGGGGAGGCTTGACGCTCACGCTGCGTGAAATGGCCGAACGGCTGCAACAACTCAAAAGCGCGTCCATTTTCTGCCATATGCGCCCGGACGGAGATACGTTGGGCGCGGCGATGGGGCTGCGCTGCCTGCTCGAGGGAGCCGGCGTGCGCTGCAACGTCGTCTGCGAGAGCAAGATCCCCGAAAAGTACTTCTTTTTGGAAGGGATGGACAAGATCGCGCGCGTTCCGGATGCAGGCGTCGAGGCATATATCGCCGTCGATTCGAGCGATACCCACCGCCTCGGCATGCTGTGCGACACCTTTGAACGCGCCAAAAAGGTCAAGTTCAACATCGATCACCATATCTCGAACACCCGCTACGGCGACTATTGCTTCGTCGAGGATCGCGCGGCGACCTGCGAGATCATGACCGAACTTTCCGAATATTTTGAAGCGCCGCTCACGCCGCTCGCCGCCAACTATTTCATGCTGGGGCTCAGCTCGGACACGGGCAACTTCGCGCACAAAAACGTGACGGAGAGCACATTTTTGGCGGCGGCGAAGCTCGCTTCCTGCGGCGGCGACGTCCATACCGTCCAATACAATATGTTCAAGCGGCAGTCTCCGGCGCGCGCCCTGCTCTTCGGCAGGACGATGGCGCACATCCGCTACTTTGCGGAGGGGCGCATCGCCGTCATCTCCGTCACCCGCGCCCAGCTGCGCGAGTGCGGCGCGACGTCCGACGTGACGGAGGGCTTTATCGACTTTCCGCTGTCCGTCGACGGCGTCGAAGTCGCCGTCTGCCTGCTCGAAACGTCGGACGAGCGCTTCAAGGTCTCCCTGCGCTCCAAGGGCAGGGCAGACGTCAATGCCATCGCCTCCGTCTACGGCGGCGGCGGGCACGTGTTGGCGAGCGGGTGTATGCTCTCGGGCAGCCTCGAGGAGGTCATCGACCGCCTTTGCTACACCATCCGACAGCATCTCATCGACTGAGCGACAAGGGCGCGGCTGCGGCAACGCCCTTCTTTCTTTATATATAACGCGGAGGACTATGCAAACAGTCAGCGGCTTCATCAACATCCATAAACCGACGGGCATCTCGAGCGCGGCGGCGGTCTCCAAAGTCCGCCGCCTCGTCGGCGTGCCGTGCGGGCACATGGGCACGCTCGATCCGATGGCGAGCGGCGTGCTCCCCGTCGCGCTCGGCAACGCCTCCCGACTGTTCGGCTACCTTTTGGACAAGGAAAAGGCCTACCGCGCCGTATTCCGCTTCGGCGCGGAGACGGACACCCTCGACGCGACGGGCACCCTCCTGCGCGAGGGGCTGCCCGTTCCTTCGGCAGAGGAGATCGACGCGGTGCTGCCCCGCTTTTGCGGCGACATCGACCAGCTGCCGCCCGCCTACAGCGCCAAGAGCGTCAACGGCGTGCGCGCCTACCGCCTCGCGCGGGAGGGGAAGGAAGTTCGCCTGCAGCCCAAGCGGGTACACGTCCGCGCCCTCGAATGCCTCGGCCGCGTCGGAGAGGATTCCTACGAATTTTCTGTCGTCTGCGGCGGCGGAACGTACATCCGCTCGCTCGCCCGCGACATCGCGGCGGCGTGCGGCACCTGCGCGCTGATGAGCGCCCTCGTGCGCGAGCGCAGCGGCCCCTTTGCGCTGGAAAGCAGCGTCGCCCCTGCCGACCTCACGCCCGAAAATTGGCGCGATCACCTGCTGCCCCCGCAGGACGCCTTTACGATGCCCGAGCTTCGCTTCGATGGCGAGGAGGCATGGCGGCTGCGCAACGGGCAGCGCCTGCCCGTTCGGGATGCGGACGGGGAGTATAAACTCTGGATGGACGGCGACTTTTACGGCATCGCCCGCGTCGAAGGGGGCGCCGCGCGCGCCAAGGTCAAGCTGGTATGATGCGCGTCGTCGATTACGGGCGAGACACCTTCCGCGCGCCCTGCGTGCTGCTGCTCGGCTACTTTGACGGCGTGCACGTCGGGCACCGCCGCCTCATCGCCTGCGCAAAGGAGATCGCGGCGCAGCGCGGCCTCTCCGTCGGCATCATGACCTTTTACGGCGGCAAAAAGGGCGGGCAGATCTTCGATTTTGACGAGCGCGTGCACATCTTCGAGTCGCTCGGCCTTGACTTCGTGTATGCCGCCCGCTTCGACGACGCCTTCCGCGCGACGCCTCCAACCGCCTTTTTGGAGCGCGTCTGTGCCGCGCTGGACGTGCGCGCCTTCGTCTGCGGGGCAGATTTCACCTACGGCAGCGGCGCGGCGGGCAATGCGAGCACGCTGCGCGCCTTTGCGTCTGCGCGCGGCATCGATGCGTGCGTCGAACCGCTCGTCGATATCGGCGGCGAAAAGGCGGCGGCCTCCCTCGCCAAGCAGTATTTAGACCGCGGCGACATGGTCGCGCTCGCCAAACTTTTGGGCGGGCGGTACTTCATCCGCGGCACGGTGAGTACGGAGGGGCGGCACGTCGGGCGGCGCATCGGCTTTCCGACGGCGAACATCCACCTCTCTTCCGAAAAGTACCCGCCCGCCGCCGGCGTCTACGCGGTGACGGCGGAGGTAGAAGGGCAGACCTATCGCGGCATCGCCAACTACGGCGCGCGCCCGACCTTCGGCGACGCGCGCGTCGTGCTCGAAGTGTACGTCGACGGGTACGGCGGCGACCTGTATGGGAAGCCGCTGACCGTGTACTTCGATCTGCGCATCCGCGACATCAAAAAATTCGACAGCGCCGCGCAGCTGTCCGCACAATTAGAAAAAGATCTGGAGAGCATACGATGATCAAATTCGGCCCGAGCGGCAACAGCGAAAGTTTTTACGCACAGGGGTATTCGCACACCGAGCAGTCCGCCAAATTCGTGCGCGACATGGGGCTGGACTGCTTCGAGTACTCCTTTGGCAGGGGGGTGCGCATGAGCGAGGGCAAGGCGATCTCCATCGGCGAGGCATTCGCCGCGCAGCAGGTGGATATCAGCGTTCACGCGCCCTATTATATCAACTTCGCAAACCCTTCCGAGGAGAGCGCCGCCAAATCGTACAACTACGTTCTCGACAGCGCCCGCGCCATGAAGCTGATGGGCGGCAGGCGCGTCGTCTTTCATGCGGCGACGCAGGGCAAGATGGAGCGCGAGGAGGCGGTGCGCCTGACCGAAGAGCGCCTCAAAGTGCTGCGCGACTATATCTACCTCAACGGCCTGCAAGAGCTGTATTTCTGCCCCGAAACGATGGGCAAGATCGCGCAGATCGGCACCCTCGAAGAGGTCGTCCGCTTCTGTAAGATCGACCCCGTTTTTCTGCCCGCCGTCGACTTCGGCCACCTCAACGCGCGCGAGCAGGGCAGCCTGCACACCGTCGAAGATTACCGCTCCCGCCTCGAGTATATGATCGCCGAGCTCGGCTTCGAGCGGGTCAAGCACTTCCACGTCCACTTTTCCAAGATCCAATACTCGACTAAGGGAGAGGTGCGCCACCTGACCTTTGCAGACCACACCTACGGCCCCGAATTCGAGCCGCTCGCCGTCGCGCTCAAGCAGCTCAAACTCGAGCCGTACATCGTCAGCGAATCGGCGGGCACGCAGGCGGAAGACGCTCTCGCCATGAAGCGCATGTACGAGGCCGCCGAGGTATAAAAAGAGGCCGCCGAGGCGTAAAAAGGGGAGCGAACGGGGCGTTTGCGCCCGCCATTCTGCGCAAATAATGCGAAAAAGCGTACGGGAAAATTTGACTTAAAGCGGAAAATTTGATACAATATTTATATGGACAATACGAAAAAAGTTTTCCGTGCGATCGACGCGGACGGGATGCTGACAGGCAGCCCCGATCTGCGGGCATATCTGACGGGCTTTGCAAGTTCTTTCGGGTTTGTCTACACCGACGCGCAGGAGAGCATCTTTTTCACCGACCCCCGCTATGCGGAGGCGGCGAAAAGCGCGCTCAAAAATCAATTTATCGCAGTCGAGATCGCAAAGAGCGAAGACGCCGTGCTTGACTATATCCGCAGCAAAAAGGTCCGCCGCCTCGCGGTCCCCTTTTCGCGCGTCACCCTCCCGCAGGAGGAAAAGCTGCGCAAGCTGCACCTCAAGACGGTCGACAGCGACCCCGCCTTCCGCGCGGCGATGTCCGTCAAGAGTGCGGAAGAGCTCGCCTGTGTCCGGCGCGCCTCCGAAATTGCCGAGCAGGCTTACGCCTCGCTCCTCGGCGAGTTGAAGGAGGGGATGACCGAAAACGAGGTCGCCGCCCTTCTCGAATACAAAATGCGCCTTGCGGGCGCGCAGGACCGTTCCTTTGAAACGATCGCCGCCTTCGGGCGCAATTCTTCCGTTCCGCACCACGCGCCCGGGCAGGACAAGCTGCAGCGCGGCACGCCCGTGCTGCTCGACTTCGGCTGCCGCTTCGGCGGGTACTGCTCGGACATCACGCGCACCTTCCTCTTCGGAAAGAGCGACGACGCCGACTTTGCCGCCGCGTACGAGGCCGTCTACGACGCGCATCGCGCCGCGGCGGATGCCATCACCTCCGGCATGACGGGGCAGGCGGCGGACGCCATCGCGCGCGAAAGCCTCGCATCCCGCGGGCTGGACAAGTTTTTCACCCACTCGCTGGGGCACGGCATCGGCGTCAACATCCACGAAGCGCCCACCCTCGGGCCGAACAGCAAGGACGTCTTGCAGGACAACATGGTCTTTTCCATCGAGCCGGGCGTCTATTTCGAGGGCAAGTTCGGCATCCGCATCGAAGACAGCGTCACGCTGTCCGGCGGCACGGTCGTAAGTTTCATGCATTCGGATAAAAAGCTGACGGTGCTGTAAGCGCGGTCGGCAAAAATAGCGGCACAGCCGCACATCAGAGAGATTTTATTAAGGAGAACTGTTTATGGTTGCAGCAGGAGATGTCAGAAAGGGAGTTACCATCGAGTACAACGGCAACGTCTACGTCGTCGTCGAGTTCCAGCACGTCAAGCCGGGCAAGGGCGCGGCGTTCGTCCGCACCAAGCTCAAGAACGTCGTCACCGGTGCCGTCCTCGAGCAGACCTTCAACCCGTCCGAAAAGCTCGAAAACGCGCACATCGAGACCAAGAAGATGACCTATTCGTACAACGACGGCGACCTCTATTACTTCATGGACGACGAGTTCAACCTTACCCCGCTCAACCACGAGCAGGTCGAGGACGCCCTCAAGTATATCAAGGAGAACGACCCCGTCACCGTCCGCTTCTACAAGGGGCAGGCCTTCTCCGTCGAGTGCGAAAACTTCGTCGAGCTCAAGATCGTCGAGGCGGAGCCGGGCGTCAAGGGCAACACCGCAACCAACGCGACCAAGATGGCGACGCTCGAGACGGGCGCCAAGATCCAGGTGCCGATGTTCGTCAACGAGGGCGAGACCATCCGCGTCGATACCCGTACCGGCGAGTATATGGAGCGCGTCAAGTAATTTTTGACCTTGTTTTTTCGGAGAGCCGCATTTCGATGCGGCTCTCTCTGTTGGAGGGAAGGATGCGCGCAGTCATTCAAAGAGTCAAAAAGACGACGCTCTCCGTCGACGGAGAGCGCGTCGCAGCGATCGAGGGCGGCCTCGCCGTCTACCTCGGCGTCGCCCCCGACGACGGGGAAAAGAACGCGCAGGCGATGGCGAAAAAGATCGCGCAGCTGCGCATCTTCGAGGACGGGCAGGGCAAGATGAACCTCTCCGTCCGCGACGTCGGCGGCGCGGTGCTGCTCATCTCGCAGTTCACCCTGTTCGGCGACTGCACGCACGGCAACCGCCCCTCCTTTATCGGCGCGGCGCGCCCCGAGCACGCGCAGCCGCTGTACGAGCAAACGGCGGCGCTCTTGCGCGGCCTCGGCGTGCCCGTGCAGACGGGCGTGTTCGGCGCCGACATGAAGATCGAGCAGTTCAACGACGGCCCGGTCACCATCCTTTACGAATGTTGAATCAGAAAAATTATGGAAATACGCTATCTCGGAACGGCTGCGGCGGAAGGGTTCCCCGCGGCCTTTTGCAACTGTGAATACTGCCGCGCCGCGCGCGCGGATCTCGCGCGCGAGTGGCGCACCCGCTCGCAGATGCTCGTCGACCGCAAGCTGATGATCGACTTCCCGCCCGACAGCTACGTGCACGCGGCGGGCTTCGGTTTCGACCTCTCGGCGGTGCGCACGCTGCTCGTCACCCATTCGCACACCGATCACTTCTACGCGCAGGAGTTCGTCAACCGCGGCTATAAGTTTGCAGAAGGGATGTCCGCGCCCATACTCGACCTCTACGGCAACAGCGAGGTGCTCGCCGTCTATCGGGAGGGGACGCGCCGCGAGATGCGCGAGAGCGTCGCGCAGAACATCCGCCTGCACGAGCTGCAGCCGTACACCTGCTTTACGGCGGACGGGTACGAAGTCGCCGCGCTGCCCGCGAGCCACACCCCCAAGGAGCAGGCGCTGCTGTACGCCGTGCGCGGCGACAAGACGCTCTTTTACTTCAACGACACCGGCCTCCCCGACGAGGGCGTGTACCGCTTTTTGGCCGAACGCGGCTTCGTCGCCGACGTCGTCAGCTTCGACTGCACCTTTGCCGACGCGCCGGGCGAACATTCTGCGCGGCACATGGGATTTGCCGAAAACGAGATCGTGCGCGAAAAAATGGCTCGGTTTCGCATTATTCGGCAAGATGCGAAGTACTATGTCACACATTTTTCGCACAACAGCGCCCCTCTGCGCGACCGCATCGAGCGCGAGGCGGCGCGTCGCGGCTTCATCGCCGCCTATGACGGGATGACCTTTACCGTGTAAATTCGCCCCGCAAGTTGCGCAAAAAAGCCGCGCCGAGGCGCGGGCAAATGTGGAAGAAAATTGATTGCCGCGCCCGTTTCGGGCGCGGCATAAAAATTCGGCGGCGGGCCGTTCGGCCCGCCGCCGTTTTATCTGTCTTTCAAAAAAACGCGCGTCAGATCTGCTCGATGTTGATGACGTTCGAGTTGCCCGACTTGCCGTTGGGGTTGCCGCCCGTGATGACGATGCGGTCGCCCTTCTGCACGAGGCCGCTCTCGACGGCGGCGCGCTTGGCGTGGTAGAAGAGGACGTCCATCGAGGTGAACTCTTCGGACAGCACGGGGATGACGCCCCACGAGAGGGCGAGCTTGCGGTACGACCGCGGCTCGATGGTCATGCCGATGACGTCGATGGTCGGGCGGAAGCGAGAAACTTTGCGCGCGGTGCCGCCCGAACGGGAGCATACGACGATCGCCTTCGCGCCGATGTCCTCGGCCAGCACGCACGCGGAGTGCGAGAGGGCGTCGATGGGGCTCTGGATGGTGATGTCCTTGTCGCCGTACTTGTTGGAGAGGTGCTTTTCCGTCTCGAGGCAGATCTTGGCCATCGCCTCGACCGCCTGCGCGGGATACTTGCCCGCCGCCGTCTCGCCCGAGAGCATGACCGCGCTCGTGCCGTCGTACACGGCGTTGGCGACGTCGGAGATCTCCGCACGGGTGGGGCGGGGCTGGTTGATCATCGACTCGAGCATCTCGGTCGCGGTGATGCAGCGCTTGCCCGCGAGGCGGCACTTGTTGATCAGCATCTTTTGGATCTGCGGCAGCTCTTCATACGGAACTTCCACGCCCAGGTCGCCGCGCGCGACCATGATGCCGTTGGCGACTTCGAGGATCTCGTCGATGTTGTTGACGCCGCTCTGGCTCTCGATCTTGGCGATCAGGTCGATGTCCGGGTCGCCGTGCTCTTTGAGCAGGTTGCGGATGTCGATGATGTCCTGCGCCTTCGAGGTGAAGGAGCAGGCGATGAAGTCGATGCCGTTTTCGACGCCGAAGATGATGTCGTTGATGTCCTGCTCGCTCAAATACTTGAGGCTGAGCGTCTTGTTAGGGAAGAACATGCTCTTCTTGTCGGTCAGGTCGCCGCCGACGACGACCTTGGTCTTTACGTCGCGGTCGGTCACCTCGGTGACGGTGAACACGAGCAGCCCGTTGTTGAGCAGGATGGTGTCGCCCGGCTGCAGGTCATTGACGATGCCCTTATATGAGACGGAAACGCGGCTCTGGTCGCCCTCGATCTCGTCGATAGTGAATGTGAACTCGTCGCCTTCGTTCAGCGTGATCTTGTGGTCCTTAAAGCTCTTGATGCGCAGCTCCGGGCCCTTGGTGTCCAGCATGATGGGCAGGGGAACGCCCAGCTTTTTGCGGAGCTCTTTGAGCATCTGGATATTCTTTTTGTGTTCTTCGTAGCTGCCGTGCGAAAAGTTGAGGCGCGCCACGTTCATACCCGCGAGGATCATCTTGGAGAGGGTCTCCTCGTTGCGGCAGGCAGGGCCGAGGGTGCATACGATCTTGGTCTTTTTCATAAGCGAAATAAGCCTCCGTAAAACAAAAAACTTTTTTCAAGTTTATTATATCCGTTTTACGGAAAAAAGACAACTGTTTACCACAAAAAAAGATTTACAACAATTATTCCCATTCCGTTGACACGCCCGCGCGCGATATAGTATAATGTAAAGTACAATTCCGAGTTGATCATACGGTCGCGCGGCGGAGACGCCGTGAGGAAAGTCCGAGCACCGCAGAGCAGGACGCCGGATAACGTCCGGTGGAGGCGACTCCAAGGAAAGTGCAACAGAAACAGACCGCAGATCATATCTGCAAGGATGGAAAGGGGAGGTAAGAGCTCACCGACGCCGCGGCAACGCGGCGTGCCGTGTAAACCCCGTCCGGTGCAAGATTGGGCGCTCGCCGCATGGGTTGCTCGCCCGGCGATCGCCGTGAATATCGCTTGAACTTGCCGGCGACGGCAAGGCCAGATAGATGACCGTACGCGACAGAACTCGGCTTATCGATCAAGCTCGGAACGCGAAAACGATCGGCTCACCCGCACGCGCGGGTGAGCCGCTTTGTCTTTTTTTGAAGCACCGCCCCGTCGACGCGCCGCACGGCTCACATCAGAGAAAGAGCGTGCGCCGCGTTTGTATAGGTGTATGCGTAATGGCGGCGTAGACGTCCTCTGCCAGCCTGTCTTTGGCGTGGCAGCGCGCGGCGGAGGGAGAGAGCGCCCGCTCGTCGCCCGCGCGCAGCAGGGCGGGGAAGCGCGCCTGCCCGAGGGCGGCGAGCAGCGCGGCATTGTCGCGGCGCACCGCGAGCACGTTGAGGTACAGCTCGCCCGCAAGGCTTTCGCGCACGAGCTTTTCGTCGATGCCGAGCGCCGCCGCCGCGAGGATGCGCCGTATGCGCGAGGCGATGTACCGCTTGCCCGTCGCCCCCTGCACGATCTGTTCGTAGTCGGCCGTCTGCTCGGCGAGCGCGCGCAGGCGGTTTTCCAGCCCCTCCGTGCAGTCGAGGATGCCCTGCAATTCCTCTGCGGGGCGGGCGAGCAGCGCGCACACGGCGAGGGTGTAAAAGGCGGCGGTATCCGGCGCGCGGCGCAGGTCGTCGAGCACAAAGGCGGGCAGGTTGCCCCCCAATTCGTCCGCCCTCCCCGCGGCGAGGGCGGCGCGGATGGCGGTCGCGGAGGAAAACTGCGCGCGCAGCGCCGCGTCGGCGTAGCCCGCTCCCTTGCGGCGGACGGGCAGGATGCGCGCTTCGGGCCGCTCGGCGAGCAGGGCGCGGGCGTACTCGGCGCCGAGGATGTTGTTGGGCGAGCGCAAAAGTTCCGCTTCCTTCTCGTGCCCGCACGCGGCGAGCGCCTCGCTGCGCGCGCGGGTGAAGCTGAGCCCTTTGTCCAACCTCTCGCGTAGTGCGGCGCGGAAGGCCTCGCCCTCGCCAGCACAGACGCGCGCCGCCCGCCAAAAGTCCTCCGCGCCGCCCCTCTCGCAGCCGAAGGCGAGGCAGTCGAAGGCGGGGACGGCGGCGAGCAGGCGCACGCCGCCGCGCGCGAACAGTTCGGCGGGGGAAACGGCAAAGGCCGCGGGAAGCTCGACGACGGCGTCCGCGCCCGCAAGGACGGCGTGCCTCGCGCGCGCGTGCTTTTCGAGGACGGCCGCCTCCCCCCGCTGGGTGAAGTTGCCGCTCATCACGCAGACGACGGCGTCGCAGCCGCTCTCTGCCTTCGCGCGTTCGATGAGGTAGGCGTGCCCGTTATGGAAGGGATTATATTCGCAGATAATGCCGCAAATTTTCATTTTTTCGTCCAAAACCTTTACATTTTTGTCGGAATATTATATAATGTTGGAAGGAAGTGCCGCATGGCTCGCAGCGCTGCCGGGCAGCCCGCCTTTTAGTACGGACAGACTTCGGTTCCCTACGATTATACACCAAACGCGGCAAAAAATAAAGCGATACGAGGTTTGATTGTATGGCAGGAATCTTCGACAAGATCAAGGATACGATCTCTTCTCTGACGGGAGAAGAGGACAGCGCCTTTTTGGCGGGCATCAAGCGCCGCGCCGCGGCGCTGAACAAGCACATCGTGCTGCCGGAGGGGGAGGACGCGCGCGTCGTGCGCGCGGCCGTCGAGGCGGCGAAGCAGAAGATCGCGCGCATCACGCTGCTGGGCAGCCGCGACGAGATCGAAAAGGCACATTCCGATCTGGACCTTTCGGAGATCGAGATCGTCGACCCCGCGACCAGCGAAAAGCGCGCCGAATACGCCGCGCTTCTGTATTCGCTGCGCAAGGCGAAGGGGATGACGGAGGAAGAGGCGGACAGGCTCTCCCGCGACAACACCTACTTCGGCGTGCTCATGGTCAAGGCGGGGGATGCAGACGGCCTCGTTTCGGGCGCTTGCCATTCGACGGCGAACACCCTGCGCCCCGGCCTGCAGATCGTCAAGGCCGCGCCCGGCGTTCCGCTCGTCTCCAGCTGCTTCTTCATGGTCGCCCCCAAGGGCGGCAACCAATACTGCAAAGACGGCGTGTTCGTCTATTCCGACTGCGGCTTGAACGAGAACCCGACGAGCGAGCAGCTCGCCGAGATCGCGCTCATCTCCGCGAAGACGGCGGAGAAGATCGCGGGCATCCAGCCGCGCGTCGCCATGCTCTCCTTCTCGACCAAGGGCAGCGCCAAGCACGCGGACATCGATAAAGTGACGGCGGCGACCGCGCTCGCCAAATCGAAAGCGCCCGATCTTGCGCTGGACGGCGAGCTGCAGCTGGATGCGGCCCTCGTGCCCTCCGTCGCAAAGTCGAAGGCGCCCGGCTCGAAGGTCGCGGGCAGCGCCAACGTGCTCATCTTCCCCGACCTCGACGCGGGCAACATCGGCTACAAGCTGACCGAGCGCCTCGGCGGCTTCCAGGCGATCGGCCCCGTCTGCCAGGGCTTCGCCAAGCCCATCAACGACCTCTCGCGCGGCTGCAAGTGGGAGGACATCGTCGCGACCGTCGCCATCACCGCGCTGCAGACGCAGATGTGAGGCGGGCAAATCGGGAAATCAATCGAAAAGGGGTCAGATACATGAAGATTCTTGTCGTGAATGCGGGGAGCTCCTCCCTCAAATACCAGCTGTTCGACATGGACACCGAGACCGTCATCGTCAAGGGCGGCGCCGAGCGCATCGGCATCCCCGGTTCCGTCCTCAAGCATAAGACGAAGGATGGCGAAAAGATCATCGAACAGGATATGCCCAACCACAAGGTGGCGATGCAGCTCGTGCTGCACGCGCTCGTCCATCCCGAATACGGCGTCATCCGCTCGATGGATGAGATCGACGCCGTCGGCCACCGCGTCCTGCACAGCGGCAGCGACTTCGACCGCTCCGTCCTGCTCGACGACGAAGTGCTCGCGATCTGCAAAAAGAACGCCGAACTCGGCCCGCTGCATATGCCCGCCAACATCCTGGGCATGGAGGCCTGCCGCGAGGTGATGCCGAACACGCCGATGGCGCTCGTCTTCGACACAGCCTTCCACGCGACCATGCCGCCGCATGCCTACCTGTATGCGATTGACTACGACGACTATAAAAATTACAAGATCCGCCGCTACGGCTTCCACGGCACCAGCCACAAGTACGTCTCGCAGGAGGCGATCAAGTACCTCGGCAAGCCCGCCGAACAGACAAAGATCGTCACCTGCCACTTGGGCGGCGGCTCGTCCATCAGCGCCGTGCTGGGCGGCAAGTGCATCGACACGAGCATGGGCTTTACGCCGCTCGCGGGCGTGCCGATGGGCACCCGCTCGGGCGACATCGACCCCGCCGTGCTCGAATTCCTCGCCGAAAAGAAGGGCTATTCCCTCCCCGAGTGCATCACTTATCTGAATAAAAAGTGCGGCGTCGCGGGCATTTCGGGCGTCTCGAGCGACTTCCGCGACCTGACCAAAGCTGCGGACGAGGAGGGGAACGAGCGCGCCAAGCTCGCCCTCGACGTATTCTGCTACGGCGTCAAAAAGTACATCGGCGCGTATGCCGCCGCGCTCAACGGGCTCGACTGCCTCGTCTTTACGGCGGGCATCGGCGAAAACACGTGGGAAGTGCGCCGGATGATCTGCGACGGGCTGGATTATTTGGGCATCACCCTCGACCCCGAACAGAACGGCCGCAGAAACGACGGCAGCATCCACGACATTTCGGGCAAAGATTCGCGCGTCAAGGTGCTCGTCATCCCGACCAACGAAGAGCTGGTCATCGCGCGCGAGACCAAAGAGCTGGTCGAGGCGTAAGCGGCGCAAATTGTCCGCATTTTCGCTATTTTTCCTCGAAATCGAAGAAAAAATAAGTTGACAAAGCTGCGCAAAAGTTATATAATTTTACAGTCAAAACGCAATTTGATCGGAAAATATAGAAACGAGGTGTTAAAAAGATGGCGGTACCTAAGTCTAAACAATCCAAACAGAGAACGAATACGCGCTATGCGAACTTTAAGGCCGCGGCACCCGCTCTCGTCGAGTGCCCTCATTGCCACGAGCTCAAGCAGCCGCATAAAGTCTGCAAAAAGTGCGGCTATTACGACGGGCGCGAGGTCGTCAACGTCGAAGAGCAGAAGTAATTCAACCGAACAGAAAAAGGCGGCGGGGCAGTTGCTCCGCCGCTTTTCCTTTGCGCAGTTTTCTATGCGGCAAAACGGCCCCGCCATACCGGCGGGGCCGCGTCCGTTTGTTGCGTTTTTGCTTATTTGATCTTTACGGTGAAGTCGCCGTTGAGCGCGCCGATCTCGATGGTGTTGCCCGGCTGCAGGTCGTTTGCGAGCATCGTCTTTGCGATCATCGTCTCGATCTTGCTCTGCAGATACCGCTTGAGCGGGCGCGCGCCGTAGACGGGGTCGTACCCGTTTTCGATGATCAGGTCTTTGGCGAGCGGAGTGATGACCAGCTTGAGCTGTTTGTCTTCCAGCCGCTTTTCGAGGTCGCGGATGAGCAGGTCGATGATCTTGGCGATGTTGTCCTTGGTCAGCGGCTTGTAGTAGACGATCTCGTCCAGGCGGTTGAGGAACTCGGGGCGGAAGCTCTGTTTGAGCAGCTGCGACACCTGTTCCTTCGCCTCCTCGCTTATCTCGCCCTTCTCGTCGATGCCGTCGAGCAGGTAGGAGGAGCCGAGGTTGGAGGTCAAAATGATGATGGTATTTTTGAAGTCCACCGTGCGGCCCTGCGAGTCGGTGATGCGCCCGTCGTCGAGCACCTGCAACAGGATGTTGAATACGTCGGGGTGCGCTTTTTCGATCTCATCGAAGAGGACGACGGAATAGGGCTTTCTGCGCACAGCCTCGGTCAGCTGCCCGCCCTCGTCGTAGCCGACGTATCCCGGAGGGGCGCCGATCAGGCGGGACACGGAGAATTTTTCCATGTACTCGGTCATATCGATGCGCACGAGGTTGTGCTCGTCGTCGAACAGGCTCTCTGCGAGCGCCTTTGCAAGTTCCGTCTTGCCGACGCCCGTCGGGCCGAGGAAGAGGAAGGAACCGATGGGGCGGTCGGGGTCGGCGATGCCTGCGCGCGAACGCAGGATGGCCTCCGTGACCTTGGTCACCGCCTCGTCCTGGCCGACGACCCGCTTGTGCAGGATGTCGTCGAGGTGCAGGATCTTTTCGCGCTCGCCCTCCATCAGCTTGGCGAGCGGGATGCCCGTCCAGCGGGAGACGACGCGCGCGATCTCCTCTTCGGTGACCGTGTCGCGCAGCAGGGTGTGCTTGGCATTGGTGCCGCTCTTCTGCGCCTCTTCGAGCTTCTTCTGCAGCTCGGGCAGGCGGCTGTATTTGAGCTTTGCAGCCGTCTCGTAGTCGCCGACGCGCTGCGCCGCCTCGATCTCGCCGTTGACCTTTTCGATCTCCGCCTTGGTATCCGAAAGGACGTGGATGCTCGCCTTTTCCGTCTCCCACTGCGCCTTCATGGCCGCGAATTTCTCGCGCAGGTCGGCGAGCTCCTTCTGCAGGGCGGCCAGCCGCTCCTTCGACAGGTTATCCGTCTCCTTTTTGAGCGCCATCTCCTCGATCTCAAGCTGCATGATCTTGCGCGCGATGTCGTCCATCTCGGTCGGCATCGAGTCGATCTCGGTGCGGATGGTCGCGCACGCCTCGTCGACGAGGTCGATGGCCTTGTCTGGCAGGAAGCGGTCAGAGATATAGCGGTGCGACAGCGTCGCCGCCGCGATCAGCGCCTGGTCGTGGATCTGCACGCCGTGGAACACTTCGTACCGCTCCTTCAGGCCGCGTAAAATGGAGATGGTGTCTTCGACCGTCGGTTCGTCCACCATGACCGGCTGAAAGCGGCGCTCGAGTGCGGCGTCTTTTTCAATATATTTGCGGTATTCGTCCAGCGTCGTCGCGCCGATGCAGTGCAGTTCGCCGCGGGCGAGCATGGGTTTGAGCAGGTTGCCGGCATCCATCGCGCCGTCAGACTTGCCCGCGCCGACGATGGTGTGCAGCTCGTCGATGAAGAGGATGATCTTGCCCTCGCTCTTCTTGATCTCGTTGAGCACCGCTTTCAGCCTCTCTTCAAACTCGCCGCGGAACTTGGCGCCCGCGATCAGCGAGCCCATGTCCAGCGCGAAGATGGTCTTATTTTTCAGCCCTTCGGGTACGTCGCCGCGCACGATGCGCTGTGCGAGCCCTTCGGCGATGGCCGTCTTGCCGACGCCCGGTTCGCCGATGAGCACGGGGTTGTTTTTAGATTTGCGCGAGAGGATGCGGATGACGTTTCTGATTTCGTTGTCGCGCCCGATCACGGGGTCGAGCTTCTGTTCCTTTGCGCGCTGCACGAGGTCGAAGCCGTACTTGCCGAGCGCGTCGTAGGTGTTCTCCGGCTCGTCGCTGGTCACGCGATCCGTCTTGACCTTCTTCAATTCGGTCAGGAAGGCGTCCTTGGTGATGCCGAGGGAGCGGAAGATATTCTTGATCTCGTCCGTCGCGTGGTCGAAAATGGCGAGCATGAGGTGCTCGACGGAGACGTATTCGTCGCGCATGGAGTTGGCGAGGCGCTCCGCCTCGTTGAAGATCTTGTCGGTGACGGGGGAGATATAGATCTTGTCCGGCTCGCGGCCGCTGCCGCTCACGGCGGGGATCTTCGAGATGGCACCGTCCAGCAGGGCGAGCAGGTTGTCCGTGTCGATCCCTTGCTTTTTCAGCAGCTGCGGGATGAGCCCGCCCTCCTGGTCGACGAGCGCGTAGAGCAGGTGTTCGGGCATGATCTGCATGTTCTGGTTTTCAATGGCGATGCTCTGCGCCGCCTGCACGGCCTCGAGCGCCTTTTTGGTCAATTTCTGTGCGTTCATGGTGTTTTCACCTCCTTAAATGAGCTGTACGCCGCTGTTGAGGTACTGCAGGTACCGCGCTTCGATATCCTGCGTGCTCGCGTAGCGGCCGGAGAGATAGTCCTTGAGCATCTCGTCGAAGGTCGCGATATAGTGGCTGATCGCGTTGCCGATCTGCTCTTCGGTGTAGTCGCTGTCGTTGGGAACGGCGAAGGTGCGCAAAAAGCGCCCGGTTTCCATCCCGTATTCGATCGCGCCCTTTTCAAAAAAGTTCTTGATATAGATGTTCTCCAGCCGGATCCAGATCTTGAAAAAGCGCGTCAGTTCCAAGAGCAATTCGGAAGAGGTCGTGCGGAAGATGATCTTCAGCTGGCCGAGCGTCTTGTCGGGGCTGCGGTACATCTCCACCTCGTAGCGGATGGTCGGCCGGTAGTGGTATTGCAGCGAACTCTTGATAGACATGGTCATATCGTTCGGCTGCGAGTAGAGCAGATACCCGCTCTGCTTTCCGATGAAGCGCTCGATGATGTCGAAAATATTCTGCACATGCTTTTCGGGCGTGGTCATGGAGAGGTATTCGGCGAGGATCTGATTGACGAGGTTGGAGCGGTTGGTACCCTTTTCCTCCGCCAGGCGGTCGATCGCGGCGATCACGTCTTCGGCCAGCATCAGGCTGTACATGGTCTTTTTCATCGTTTGCCCTCCTTTCTGTTTTCGCCTACCATTATACACACAGTTCAAAATTTGTCAACAGTTTTATATAAAATTTTTAACAAATTTGAAAAATATTTTTGTCGGCGGGGCGCTTGCCTCGCGCGACGTTTCGGGATATAATAAGTATATGGAAAATAAAGAAAAAGACGCGCACATCATGCACGCATTGCAAAACGAAAGTATCGAAGAGGAAGACCTCGCGGCGTTCGCCCTGCGGGCGGCGGCGATCGTCGTGTACGCGGGCGGCGCGGCGCACCGCTTTGCGCGGGGCGGCGAAGGGTTCGCCGCGGCCGCGGCGGCGTGGAAGGAGATGACGGAGGGCGCGCTGCGCATGCCCGCCTTCGGCGTCAGCATCGACCGCCTCGCGCGCGAGGGGATGCAGAGCGGGCTGTGGGCGGAGTTCGTCTTTGAAGGGGAACAGTCGCTCGCGGGCATGCCTTTTACGGCGCTGCTTGTGCAGGTCGTGCCGGAGCACTGCGGGTTCAACCTCGCCCGCCTGCAGGGCGGCGGCTACGACGGCCGCTGCTTCTACCTCGACTTGCGCGGCAAGACGATGCGCCCCTTCGCGGACGCGCTCGCCCGCCTCGTCGGGCAGGAGAAAATATCGTAAAAAAAGCGCAGCCCGCGCGCCGAATGGCGCGCGGGCTGCCTTACTATAAAAAAGTTATACTTTGCGTTGTGCGGTTCAGAGGTCGATGTTGGCATAGGCGTCGAGGATGTTTTCCAGTTTCTTGTCGTCGGAGGCCTCTTCCACGCTCTCGCGGTAGCAGTCGCAGACGTTGCCGTCCTTGTCGAAGCCTGTGTCGCTGCACTTTTTGCAGCGGTACTGCGGCACGAGCATCTCTTCGGTCAGGTCCATCTGTTTGAGCAGCGCGGCGCGCTCGCGGCGCAGCTCATCCAGCGCGGCGGCAGGGCCGGCGGTATCGCCGCCCAGCGCCTCCGCCTTGGCAAGGCGGATCTCGTTCGCCTTGATGGCGTCCTCGTTGGTGCGGAAGGCTTCGTTGGCGTTCGCGATCTTGCGGTAGTGCTCGGCGCGGTCCTCTGCGCGCTCGCGCAGGTTGAAGTAGTAGCTCTCGATTTTTTTGCGCTGCTCGTCCGCGCGCTGCTCCTGCGCGCGGTAGGGCGCATAGCCGCCCTGCGCCTGTTCTTTGGCGAGCTGTTCGGGGCTGAAGATGCCGCGCGCCTTCCACGAGGAGAGCACGGAGGTGATGTAAGGCACGGGGCTCGCCTTGCCGACGGCCGTATCGGCGGCCTTCAGGATCATCTCGTCCGAAAAGTTCCAGCGCCGCCAATTGCGCAGGCAGTCGCGGTCCCAGCTGTTGACGCGGCGCGTCAGTCCCGCCCGCTTGAGCACTTCGGCGGCGAAGGTGTGTTCGCGCGCCTCCTCTTCGATATAGGCGACGATGCTTTCCGCAGAGACGACGCCGAGCGCGACGAGCTTGCGGATGAGCTCGTCCATCTTTTCAAAAGACTTGCGCCCGCGGCGGAAGCAGTACTTTGCGAGGGTCACGAGGGAGGCGTCGTCGTAGCCTGCGGCGAGCCAGCCGCTGACGAAGTTGTCCGTATAGGTGTCGACGATCTGGCAGTAGACGCCCAGCTCGCGCGCGATGGAGAGGGTCAGCTCGCGCACCTGCGCCTTGCGCGCGAGGTATTCGCGGATCTCCGCCTGACCGAATTTTTTGCCCGCATACAGCTCGCCGAGCACGGCGTCCAGACGGGCGAGGCCGCCCTTTTTGTTGAGGGAGGCGGTAAACACGATGCTCTCGACGTCAAATCCCAGCTCGTCCGTCCACTTTTTGAGCAGCTGATAGTCGGCGGGTTCGGGTTTTTTGGCCGAGCCGCAGGCGCGCAGGATGCGCGCGAGGTCGCCGCTGCAGACGACGTAGTCGGAGAGCTTTTTTTCGATCTGTTCGACGGTAGTCACGCCCTCGGCGGCGAAGTTGCGTGCGACTTGCAAAATATAGTTTTGTGCAATATTTTCTCCCTTCAGGTCGATGCAGTAGCGCACGATGAGCAGCATCGCCGCCGGCTTGATCGCGTACTCTTCCATGACAGAAAAATATTTCATAAATTCGGAAGAGGAGATCATTTTTTTTGGCATCAGCGACTGCACGGCCTTGTTGAAATCTGCATATTTTTCGGTGCGGATGCGCTTGGGCTTCCCTTTGGCGTAGTCGGCGGGGAAGTAGCGCACGGTAAAGGGCTCTTCAGACAAAACTTCGAGCAGGTCAAAATCTTCCCAAAAGCGAAACAGGTCGGCGACGCGCTCTTCGGGCATGTGCAGCGTGTGCGCGGCCTCCGCGAGGGAATACTCTCCCTGCACGTTTTGGCACAGATACAGCCCGAAAATGTACACTTTGACGGCGTCGCCGTCCGCCGACGCCATGTATTTTTGGATGAATTGGTTTTCGATATTCGTATAAGAGGAGAGCGAGAACTCCCGCGAGTAAGAGCAAAATCCCATGACCAAACTCCGCGCAACGCTTGATTTATTTCGGAAATTGCGCTATACTATTATATAAATTATTTGCCGCAAAAGCAAGGAAAATCGGCAAAAAACGCGCAAAATCATGGCCGTGTTTTTGCCGCCGTCCGCTTCGGGAGGTATATGAGAATACTGCATACGTCTGATTGGCATATCGGGAAGCGCCTGGCCGGGAAAGAGAGGCTGGACGAGCAGAGCGCCGTCCTCGACGAGATCGCCGACATCTGCGCGCGCGAGCGCGTGGAGCTCGTCCTCGTGGCGGGCGACGTATTCGATACCTTCATGCCGTCGGCGGAGGCAGAGAACTTATTTTACCGCGCGGCGCGCCGCATTGCGGCGGGGGAGCGCTGCGTGCTCGCCGTCAGCGGCAACCACGACGACCCCGTCCGCCTTTCGGCGGCGACGGCGCTGTCCGAAGAGCTGGGTATCTACATTTACGGCAGCGTTGAGCGCCGCCCCCGCCCGTTTGCGGGCGCAAAGGTGAGCGCCGTGGAAGCGGGACCCGATCACATCGTGTTCGAGAACGCGGCGGGCGAGCGGGTGTTCGTGCACGTCTTGCCCTACCCGAACGAGGCGCGGCTCAAAGAAGATAAAAATCCCGACGAGAGTTTTCAGGATAAGATGCGCCGCTGGATCGCGGCGGGAGAAAACGAAAACAAGGCGGGCCTTCCGTCCGTCTTTTTGTCGCACCTGTTCGTCGCGGGCGGGCAGGTGAGCGAGGGAGAGAGGGGGATCGACCTCGGCGGCGCGCGCGCAGTTCCGCTCGATCTGCTGCCCGCCTGCGATTATGTCGCGCTCGGTCACCTGCACAAAAAGCAGCGCTTCCGCGGCGGCACCGTCCGCTACAGCGGTTCCATCATGCAGTACGCCTTCGACGAGGCGGGCACGCAGAAGAGCGTCGTCGTATTCGACCTCGACAAAAGCGGCGTGCACGATATGCGCGAGGTGCCGCTATGCAGCGGAAAAAAGCTCGTCCGTTTGGAGTCGGACGGCGTGGAGGCGGGCGCAGAGCTGCTGCGCCGGCAGGAGAACTGCTATATCGAGCTGACGCTGCACCTGCGCGAGCCGCTCTCATCCGATCAGGTGCGCGCGCTGAAAGAGGCGAACGCAGGCCTCGTCAATCTCATCCCCGACATCCGCGGCGAGATCGGCGGCCGCACCGTCGCGAGCCGCAAGTCGCGTTCGGCGGGCGAGCTGTTTTCCGAGTTCTACCGCGCGCAATATGCCGAGGAGCCGGGCGATGCGCTGAAGGAGTTGTTCCTTTCGGCGGTGGAGGAGGCGGAGCATGAGGCCTGAACGACTTGAATTTTGCGGCATCAACAGTTTTTCGGAGAAGGCCGTCATTGATTTCGGCAAGCTGCTGGCGGGCGGCATCTTCGGCATTTTCGGCGATACCGGCAGCGGCAAGACGACCATCCTCGACAGCATGGTCTTGGCTCTGTACGGCAAGGTGGATCGCGCCCGCAGCGGCGTCACCGGCGACATCATCAATTATCGCTGCGACCGCGCCTATGTCATCTTTGATTTTTCTGTGGAAGAGGGCGACCGTCGCCGTTTTTATCGCGTCAGACGGGACATCTTCCGCCGCAAAAACGCGCAGCTCACCCTGTCCGAGCTGGACGGGGAGGCCGAACATTGCATCAGCGACGGCGTCACCGCCACCAACGCGAGGATCCGCGAGATCGTCGGGCTGTCTTTTGAAGATTTTAAAAAGTGCATCGCCCTCCCGCAGGGCGAGTTCGCGCAGTTCGTCAAGGCGGACCGCGGCGAGCGGCTGAAGCTGATCTCGCGGCTGTTCGACCTCGAAATGTACGGAGATCGCCTCAACGCGGTGCTCAAGCGCCGCTTCGACGAGGCGAAGTCTGCGTTCGACCGCAAAGACGGCGAATTGAGCGGGTACGAAGAATACACGCAGGAGGCGTTGGATGCCCGCCGCGCCGATCTTGCGCGTTTGCAGGGCGAACTGCGGGAGCTGGAAGATGCCTATCAACACAGCAAGGGCGAATTTGACGCGCTGCAGGCGGACTACGAGCGCTATCTGAAGTGGCAAAAGTGGCAGCAGGCGCGCGCCGCATTGTCGGCGCGCGAGGAGGAGATGCGCGCCAAAAAGGAAGATTCTTCCCGCCTTCCCGCTGCGGAGCAGGCGTGCGCGCTCGACGTGCAGATGCGCAGTTGGCGGCGGCAGGCGGAGGAGAACGAAGCGGGGGCGGCGAAGCTGCGCGCGCAGCGCGCGGTCGACGACGAAAAGCTGGCGGCGCTGCGCCGCGAAGCGGAGGAGGCGGACGCCGAAAACGTGCTGCTTTCTCTGCGCGAAAAGCGCGCCGCCCTGCAGCACGCGCAGGCGGACGCGGAGATCCTTTCCAAAGCGCGCGGGCAGCGCGACCGCGCCGCAGAGGCGTACCGCAAGGCGGCTGCGCGCAAGGGGGAGGCGGAGAAGGCGCGGCAGGCGCACGCCGACTTCGCCGCATCGCTGCAAGAAAAATTAAAGCAGACGGAGGCCGCCGCCGATCTCTCCAAATTTTTGCGCGGCGGGCTGGACAGCGCCCTGCTCGGCGCGGAATATGCGGACGCGGAGGGGTACTTCCGCGAAAAATTAGAGCAGCTTCGCCGCGATTTTTCGGGCGGCGAGCTGTACGCGCGGGTAGAAGAGGCGCTCTGTGAGCGTCTGGAGCATTACGGCACGCTGCGCGGGCAGGCAAAGAGTACCGACATCGAGCGGCTGCTGCAGGAGTTCCGTTCCGCACAAAAGGAACGAGATGCGCTGACCAAGCGCCTGCACGACGCGGAACTCGGGCGCACGCAGGCGGAGGGCAAGCTGCGGGCGGCGGAGGACGATCTCGCCCGCGCCACGCAGGACGGGCAGGCCGCCAACGAGAGTGCAGACGGCGCGCTCGCTCGGCTGAAAGCGGCGCTGGGCGAAGGGTTCAACGAAGACGTGCGCGCCTACGGTGAAGCGCTGCGCCGCAAGGAAGAGGCGGTCGCCGCAGAGAAAAAGAAGCGCGAGGACAAGATGCGCGCCCTCGAAGAAAGTATCCGTGCAGCGGAACTTAGCATCACGCGCGCAGAGGAGCGCGGCGCTTCGCTGCGGCAGCGGCTGAAGGAGTCGGAAGAGGACTTGCGCGCGCGCCTGAACGAGGGGAACTTTGCGGCGCTCGCGGATGCGGAGGCGCTGCGCGCCCGCCGCCCGGACGCCAAGGCGCTCGCCGCGGAGATCGAGCGCTATACGGAGGAAGTCGCCCGCGTCGAGGCGGGCATCCGCGCCGCCGAAAGCGAGGGGGAGATCGTCCCCGTCGACGAGGCGCAGTTTGCAGAAAAGCGCAGCGAATTTCAGCGCCTGACAGAACGGCGCGAAAGCACCGGGAAGGCGAGCGCCGTGTTTGAGAGCGCCGTTTCACAGTTTGCCGACAAGCTCGCGCGGCGCAGAGCGCTCGAAAAGGAGCGCGCCGCGCTGCAGCGTACCTTTTCCAACGTCGAAAAGCTGCGCGATCTGCTGCGCGGCAACCGCTTTGTGGAATTTGTCGCGGGCGAATATCTGGCCGATATTTCCGATTCGGCGACCGAACTTTTGCTCAAACTGACCAACGGGCGGTACTATATCCTCTACGATCAGGGTTTTTTCGTCGGCGACAACTTCAACGGGGGCGAACGGCGCAGCGTCAACACGCTCTCCGGCGGCGAGACCTTTCTCGTCTCCCTTTCGCTCGCTCTCTCTCTCTCGGCGGCCATCTATGCCAAGTCGCTGCGGCCCATCGAGTTTTTCTTCCTCGATGAGGGATTCGGCACGCTGGACGAAAAATTGATCGACACGGTCATGGACAGCTTGGAAAAGCTGAAGAACAAGCACTTTGCGATCGGCCTCATCTCTCACGTCGAGGAACTGAAGCATCGCATCGACAACAAGATCGTCGTGACGGCGGCGTCCGAAAGCGTCGGCTCGACCATAAAAATAAGCTGTTAACGGGGTGATTTGTTTTGGCAAACAAAATTCTGACACCGACAACGTTGTGGAACGACTTTGACGACCAACTTCCGCTCAATGAGAGCGTCCTCGGCGAGCGCGACGCGGGCAAGGTATGCCTGCGCACCGTGCGCTTTGCCGGTCGGGCGGTCGGGGAGGCGCGCGTCGACATCTTCGCGCGCTATGCCGAGCCGTGCGAGGGGGATAAATACCCCGCGCTGCTCATCCTGCCCGACGCAGACCGCACCATCGATGACGCGGCCGTGCTGCGCTTTGCTTCGCTCGGGTATGCCGTCCTCATGCCCGACTACCGCGGTTCGTGGCGGGGGGCGGAGGGGTACACCGTCTATCCGGAGGCGATCGGCTACGCCAACCTGCGCGAATCGGAGCGGCACTTCGACCACGCCGACGAGACGGCCAAAGAGACGTCGTGGTATGAGTGGGTCGCTGTGGCGCGCTACTGCATCCGCTATCTGCGCGCGCAGCCGAACGTCGGCAAGATCGGCGTCATCGGCATCCGCGCGGGCGGCGACATTGCCTGGCAGCTCGCGGCGACGTGCGACGACCTGTCCTGCGCCATCCCCGTGTGCGCGGGCGGCTGGCGCGCCTACCGCGGCGTCAACAAGTACGGCGACGCGCCCGAGCTCAAAATGGACGACGAGCGCTACCGCTTCATCGCCGGCATCGAGTCGCAGTCGTATGCGCCCTACGTCCGCTGCCCCATCCTCATGCTCTGTTCGACCAACGACGAGCTCTTCGACGCCGACCGCGCCTTCGATACATTTTCGCGCATCGCGCCCAACTGCGACAAGACCTTTTACTTTGCGGCCCGCTACAACGGGCACATCGGCAATACCGGCCTCAACGACCTCGATCTGTTTATCGGGAAGTACCTCAAGGGGCGCGAAGTATTCATCCCAGCGCCCGCAGAGGTGGCCATCGAAGAGGATACAGACGGCGAATTAGTCGCCCGCATCCGCTTTGACCGCAACGGCGAAGTGAAGTATTGCGAGGTGTACATGGCGGAGGATATGTGCGAGTCCGCCATGCGCGATTGGGTCCGCTGCGAATTTAAAAGGAAAGAGGGTGACGAGGCGCAGATCTTCCGCCTCAACGCCGTACGCGGCGCCAAGCGCGTCTTTGCCTATGCCAAGACCAAGTATAGCTGCGGGTTTGCCGTCTCATCCAAGATCGCCGTCAAAAAGATAGATCAAAATTACGCGAACAGCGTCGAGCCCTGCCGCATTTTGTACAGCAGCCGCAGCGGGCGCGACAGCTTTACCGTCGCCCGCTTCGACCGCGGCGAGATCATGGCAGACTGCTTTTTAGAGAACAGCCGCCCGCCCGTCGACCTGGTCGAGGGGCCGTTCGGCATCAGCGGCGTCACCTCCGAATACGGGCTCAAGCTCTTCCGCATCAACGACCCGCGCTACTGCCCGGCAGAAAACGCGCTGCTCAAATTTGACGCCTACGCCCCGCAGACGACGACGGTACAGATCACCGTCCGCGCGACGAAGAACGGCAAGGACATCATCTATCAATGCAATCTCTTCCTTCCCGGCTGTGAGAGCTGGACAAATCATGTGTTGAGCGCGAAGGACTTTAAGACGGACGGCAACCGCCCGCTCGCCAGTCTGCGCGGCGCCAAATACATCGCATTTTATTCGGAAGGCCGCTTCTGCATCAATAATTTGCTCTGGCTGTAAAAATTTCACAGAATTTACTTTTTCCGGCGTCAAAAATATGGTATACTCTATAGGAGACAAGGTCATCACCAAGAAGAAACATCCGTGCGGCAATGACGTTTGGACGGTCGTGCGGACGGGGGCCGATTTCAAGATCCGCTGCGATAAGTGCGGGCGGGTCGTGCTCTTGACGCGCGATGCGTTCCTGCGCGCCATCAAAAAGTAAAGGAGTATCCATGGTCAATCCGTATGAAGAACGGATCGGGTCGCTGCGCGATCCGGACAGAGAATATCGCGCTACGTTTCGCTTTCTCGTCGTGTTGGCGGCGATCGTACTCATTTTTTATATCCTGTTTACGCAGATATTCATCGGGGTACAGGTCGTCGGCGCGTCGATGCAGCCGACGCTGCACGACGGCGACTATCTCTTCGTCGATACGACCGCATCCATCGAACGGGGCGACATCGTCGTTTTGTCGGCGCAGGTGCACGGACAGGCGGCGGATGAGGACGGGTATTCTTGGATCATCAAGCGCGTCGTCGGCTTGCCTGGCGACAGCATCCGCGCCGAAGGCGGCGTATTGTACCGCAAGGAGGCGGGAGAGGCGGAGTACACCGCCGTCGACGAGCCCTATCTGGGAGAAGAATGGACGCGCTATGCGTACATCGCCCCGGTCACCGTCGGCGAGGGGGAGATCTACGTCATGGGAGACAACCGTAACAACAGCCAAGACAGCCGCGAACTCGGCCCGCAGCCCGTCGAACACGTCGTCGGCGTCGTGACCGGCTGGTCGCTCGCCGCCAAAGACGCTTTATCCGGAATATTCGGGCTGTTTGCCCGCAACACAGCATAGAGGGGAGGAATTTATCATGAAGGATATCGTCATCACGTCGGACAGCACCTGCGATCTGAGCAGGGAGCTGATCGCCGAAAACGGCATCGCCATCATGCCGCTGAGCGTCACGCTGGGCGGTAAGACGTACAAGGACGGGATCGACATCGTCCCGGCGGACATCTTCCGCTATTTCGACGAGACGGGCGAGCTGCCCAAGACGGCTGCGCCGAGCGTGGAAGAATACGAGCAGATGTTCCGTTCCTTCACCGACCGCGGCAGCACGGTCATCCACTTCAACATCTCGTCCAAGGCGAGCGGCTCGCATGGGTTCGCGCTGGCCGCGGCGAAAAAGATCGGCGGAAACCGCGTGTTCGTCGTCGATTCGCACGCGCTTTCTACCGGGCAGGGCCTGCTCGTGATGAAGGCGTGCGACCTGCGCGCGCAGGGCAAGTCTGCCGCGCAGATCTACCAGACGGTGCTGACTCTGCGCGAAAAGGTGAATACTTCCTTTATCCCTGACACGCTCCTGTATCTGTACAAGGGCGGGCGGTGCTCGACTCTCTCCTATTACGGTGCGAAGGTGCTCTCCATCCACCCGATGATCGACATGAAGGAGGGGCAGCTGTACCCGAAAAAGAAGTACATGGGCAAGATGGCGCGCTGCATCCGCAGCTACGTCAACGACCTGGCCGCCGCCTACCCGAACTACGACCGCACCCGCTGCTTCGTCACGCACAGCTGCGCCGACGCAGAGCTGGTCGAGCTCGCCAAAAGCATGGTGCGCGAGCTGTTCCGCTTCGACACGATCGTCGAGACGGTCGCGGGCAGCATCATCACCAGCCATTGCGGCCGCAATACGCTGGGCGTACTCTTCATCAGCGAATAAATTTCAAAAATATACGACACAGGAAGGGGCGTTTGCCCCGCAAGGAGGTTTTACGGTATGCGTGCAGTTGTCACGGTCACAGGAAAGGATAAAAAAGGGATCATCGCCAAGGTGAGCTCCTTCCTCGCCGAGCGCGGGGTCAACGTCGAGGATATCAGCCAGACCATTCTGCAAGATTATTTTGCGATGATCATGCTGGTCGATATCGCAGACTTAAACGTCGAGCTCTCCGAGCTCGCCAAAGAGTGCGACGATCTCGGCCGTGAGATCGGCATGTCCATCCGCGTCCAGCACGAGGCGATCTTCAACGCGATGCACAACATCTGAGCGCGCAGCGGAGGAAGAGATCTCTATGTTCAACAAATTTGATGTACTTGAAACCATCGATATGATCGAGCGGGAGCACCTCGATATCCGCACGATCACCATGGGCATCTCCCTGCTGCCCTGCGTGCGCGGCAGCGGCGAGGAGACGGCGCAGGCTGTGTACGACACCGTGTGCGCCAAGGCTAAAAACATCGTGCGCGTCGCCGAGCAGCTCTCGGGCGAATACGGCATCCCCATCGTCAACAAGCGCGTCTCCGTTACGCCGGTCAGCCTCATCTGCGCGGCATTCCCGCAGGCTGCGCCCGCCGTCGGCCGCGCGCTCGATTACGCCGCGCACGAGCTCGGCATCGACTTTTTGGGCGGCTATTCGGCGCTCGTCCACAAGGGCATGGCCGACTACGAGGAGGCGTTCATCCGCAGCATCCCCGAATTGCTCGCTACGACCGAGCGCGTCTGCTCGTCCGTCAACATCGGCTCGTCCAAGTCTGGCATCAACATGGACGCCGTGCGCCTGATGGGCGAGGTCGTCAAGGAGACGGCGGAGCGCACCAAAGAGCAGGACGGCCTCGGCTGCGCCAAGCTGGTCGTCTTCGCCAACGCGGTGGAGGACAACCCCTTTATGGCGGGCGCCTTCCACGGTGTGGGTGAAAGCGGCACCGTCATCAACGTCGGCGTCTCCGGCCCGGGCGTCGTCAAGCACGCCCTCGAAAATATCCCCGACGCCAACCTCAACGACGCCGCCGAGACGATCAAGCGCACCGCATTCAAGATCACGCGCGCCGGCCAGCTGATCGCCAAAGAGGCGGCCAAGCGCCTCAACGCCGAGTTCGGCATCGTCGACCTCTCGCTCGCGCCGACGCCGGTGATGGGGGATTCGGTCGCGCACATCCTCGAAGAGCTCGGCCTCGAATGCGTGGGCGGCCACGGCACCACCGCCGCGCTCGCCATGCTCAACGACGCGGTCAAAAAGGGGGGCGTCATGGCGAGCTCGCACGTCGGCGGCCTTTCGGGCGCGTTTATCCCCGTCAGCGAGGACATCGGCATGATCGAAGCGGCGCAAAAGGGCCTGCTGCACATCGACAAGCTCGAGGCGATGACGGCCGTCTGCTCGGTCGGGCTGGACATGATCGCCATCCCCGGAAAGACGCCCGCGACCACCATCTCCGCCATCATCGCAGACGAGGCGGCGATCGGCATGATCAACAACAAGACGACAGCGGTGCGCGTCATCCCCGTGCCGGGCAAGGACGTGGGCGACAGCGTCGAATTCGGCGGCCTGCTCGGCCGCGCGCCCATCATGCCCGTCAACCCGACGGACAGCTCGCGCTTTATCCTGCGCGGCGGACGCATCCCTGCGCCCATCCACAGCAACAAAAATTAGGAGACTGTATGGAACGAAGCGAAGTAGAGGCAAAATATCGTTGGAGGGTAGAGGACATCTTTCCCTCCGACGAGGCATGGGAAGAAAGTTACAAGCAGACGGAGGCGTCCGTCTCCCTGCATGAATGGGCGGGAAAGCTGCAAGACGCGGCCTCCCTCGCCGCATTCTTCAAACAGCAGGAGCAGATCGCCCGCGCCGTCGAGCGGCTGTACTTGTACGCGCACATGCGCCACGACGAGGACGCGCGCGTCTCCAAGTACACGGCGATGCAGTCGCGCGCCATGTCGCTGTACGTCCGCCTCTCTTCTGAAACTTCCTTCGTCGAGCCCGAACTGACCGCGCTGGACGCGGCGACGCTTCGCTCCTTTGCGGCCGACGCCCGCCTCGCCGACTACGACTACTATCTGCGGCAGCTCATCCGCAACAAAAAGCACGTCCTCTCCGCCGCCGAAGAAAAGATCCTCGCGCTGGGCGGCGAAATGTATTCGCAGTTTCAGAATATCTTTTCGATGATCGACAACGCCGACCTCAAATTCGGCGAGTTGGTCGGCGCGGACGGCGAGCGCATCGAACTGACGCACGGCATGTACGGCGTCATCCTGCACGGCAAAGACCGCGACCTGCGCCGCCGCGCCTTCGAACAGTACTACAGCGCGTATATCGGGCTCTCCAACACCATCGCCGCGACCTACTTCGGCAACGTCAAAAAGGACGTGTTCCTCACCCGCGCCCGCGGCTACGGCTCCTGCCTGCAGCGCGCGCTCGAAGGGGAAGACGTGCCCGTGTGCGTGTATGAGAACCTGATCTCCGCCGTGCACAAAAACCTGCCCGCCATGCACCGCTATATCGCGCTGCGCAAGCGCATTCTCGGCTATGATGAGCAGCACATGTACGACATCTACGCCCCCCTCGTCGAGGACGCCGACCTCAAGCTCTCTTACGAAGATGCGTGCGATCTCGTCGCGCGCGGCCTCTCGCCCCTCGGCGACGACTACGTCGCCTTGCTGCGCAAGGGATTTTCGGAGGGCTGGGTAGACGTCTGCGAGACGGCGGGCAAGCGCAGCGGCGCGTACAGTACGGGCATCTTCGGCCTGCACCCGTACGTTCTCCTCAATTACCGGCAGTCGACGAGCGACGTATTTACCATCGCGCACGAGATGGGGCATGCGCTGCACACCTACTTTTCCAACGCGGCGCAGCCGTACGCGAAGGCGGACTACCGCATCTTCGTGGCGGAGGTCGCCAGCACCGTCAACGAGGTGCTCCTTCTCAAACACATCCTCTCGCAGACCAAAGACGAGAAGATGCAGGCGTATCTGTTGAATTACTTCCTCGATACCGTCCGTGCGACGCTGCACCGCCAGACCATGTTCGCCGAGTTCGAGTCGGTCGCGCACGGGATGGTAGAGGAGGGCAAGCCGCTCACGTCCGAAAACCTCAACGCCGTATACCTGTGCCTCAACCGGCAGTACTACAGCGACGCGATCGTCCACGACGAACAGATCGCGAGCGAGTGGTCGCGCATCCCGCACTTTTACACCTCCTTCTACGTCTATAAATACGCGACGGGCATCGTCAGCGCGATCTCCATCGCCGACCGCATCCTCTCCGAAGGGGCGGCGGCAGTCGCAGAGTATAAAAAGTTCCTCTCTTCGGGCGGTAGCGACAGCCCCGTCGAGCTGCTCAAGATCGCGGGCATCGACCTGACGGACAAGGCGCCCTTCGAGGCGGCTATGCGCGCCTTTGAGGACAGCCTCGGCCGCCTCGAAAAACTGATCGGATAAATGGCGCGGGCGCCGCGCGCCCGTCTGGGAGTTACCATGGCAAAGACAAACGTACTGCCGAACAATCTGGAAGCGGAGCAGGCGCTGCTCGGCTGCCTGCTCGTCGACAACGACACGCAGACGGATATCCTCGATCAGCTTTCGGAGGAAGATTTTTACCAGGAGTCGCACCGCCTGATCATCGGCGCGATGAAGGCTGTGTTCAACGCGCGCAAGCCCGTCGATCTCGTCACTCTCGCCGACGAACTCGAGAACGAAAAGTGCCTCGACAAGGCGGGCGGCCTCACCTATATCACCGACCTCGCCAAGATCACGCTTTCGGCGGCGAACTACCGCTCCTACCTCGAGATCGTCAAGCGAGACAGCATCCACCGCAAGCTCATCCGCGCCTCGCAGCAGATCATCGACCGCAGCATGGAGGGGGGCGAGTCGACGGACAGCATCGCCTATGCCGAAAAGCTCGTATTCGATATTTCAAAGAAGGCGGATACTTCCTCCCTCGTCGATATGCGCGAGGACGACAGCTACGACCTCGTCCTCAATAAATTTGAAGTCATCTCCACCGATAAAAACGCCCTGCGCGGCGTGCAGACGGGCTTTACGAAACTCGACAAGCTGACCAACGGGCTGCAAAAGTCCGACTTCATCGTCCTCGCCGCCCGCCCGGGCGTCGGCAAGACGACCATAGGCATGAACATCGTCGAAAACGCCGCGCTCACCGACGGCCGCGTCTGCGCCGTATTCTCCCTCGAGATGCCGCGCATCCAGCTCGCGCAGAGGCTGCTTTGCTCGCACGCGCGCGTCAGTATGTCCAAGGCGTTGGCGGGCGAACTTTCGCAGGGGGATTGGAAGAGGCTGTGGCAGGCGAGCGCCGACCTCAAAAAAGCGAAGATCTATATCGACGACTCGTCCAAGATCACGCCCGCCGAGATCCTCTCCAAGTGCCGCCGCTTGAAGGCGCGCAAGGAGGGGCTGGACCTGATCATGATCGACTACATCCAGCTGATGGGCAGCGGCGAGCGCCGCCGCGAGGAAAACCGCCAGCAGGAGATCTCGTCCATCACGCGCAACCTCAAGATCATGGCAAAGGAGCTGGACGTGCCCGTGCTCGCCCTCTCGCAGCTGCGCCGCATCTCGTCGAAGGACGAGCCGCAGCTCTCCGACCTGCGCGAATCGGGCGCGATCGAGCAGGACGCCGACATGGTCATGTTCATCCACCGCCCCGACGTCGCGGCGACGGAGGAGGAGCTCAAGAGCGGAAAGATCGTCAAGGATGCGGCCGACCTCATCATCGCCAAGCACCGCAACGGCGAGCTCGGGCGCGTCAAACTGCGCTTCCGCGGCGATCAGGTGCGCTACGTCAACCCGCCGCCCGGCTTTCTGCCCGACGAGCCGCCCGCTGCCGCCCCGCGCGAGGAGGAAACTGCGTACGACGACTTCGACCGCGCCATGGACGAATTTCCCGGCGCGGGCGGGGAGGGGTGAGCGATGCAGACGAACATCCTTGCGATGGACGAAAATTCGCTCGCGCAGGCAAAACAGCTCTTATTGCAGGGCGAGTGCGTCGCCTTCCCGACCGAAACGGTCTATGGTTTGGGCGCGGACGCCCGCTCGGATGCAGCGGTGGAGAACATCTACCGCGTCAAGGGCCGCCCGCAGGACAATCCGCTCATCGTCCACGTGCATCCTGGTTACGATATTTCCTCGCTCGTCTTCGACGAGCAGCCGTATGTGCGCAAGCTGCGCGACGCCTTTCTGCCCGGGCCGCTCACGCTCGTCTACCGCAGCCGCGGCAAGGTGAGCGCAAAGGTCTCCTGCGGGTTGGATACGCTCGCAGTCCGCGTGCCTTCGCACCCGGATGCGCAGCGCTTTTTGCGCTACGTCGACATCCCCGTCGCAGCGCCCTCGGCGAACCGCTCCAAACACGTGAGCCCCGTCTCGGCGCGGCACGTCTACGACGACCTGCACGGGAAGATCCCGCTCATCTTAGACGGCGGCCCCTGCACGGGCGGCATCGAGAGCACGGTGTGCGACGTCACCGGCCCGTACCCCGTCGTCCTGCGCGCCGGGCTCGTTTCGCGTGAGATGATCGCGTCTGTCGCGGGGCGGTGCGAGGCCTATGTGCCGAAGGAGGGAGAGCAGGTGCGCTCACCCGGGATGAAGTACAAGCACTATGCGCCCGCCTGCGCGACATTGTACTTTGCCGCAGACGCGGCAGAGGCGGCGCGCGCGGCGCTGGAAGAAAATGTGCGCGCGGGAAAGCGCGTGCGCGTTCTGTGCGAGCATACGCTCGCGCAAAAATTCCCCGCGGAGGCGGTGCTCGACCTCGGTGCCGATGCGGAGGAGATGGCGGAAAACTTATATCGTCTGCTGCGGGAGGCGGAAGAGGCCGCAGACCTGCTGATCGCCGTCGAACCGGCGGAGCGGGGCGGCGTGATGACGGGCGTACTCAATCGGCTGCGGAAGGCGTGCGCGGGGGAATAACATGAAACGGAAAAAGGTGCTGTTCATCTGCACGGGAAACACTTGCAGGAGTCCGATGGCGGAAGTGATCTTCCGCGCGGAGATCAAAAAGCGCAAGATCAAATACGTCGACGCGGCGTCGGCGGGCATCTTTGCGCAAAACAGCACCGCGATCAACCCGCTCAGCGCAGCCTGTCTGCGGGAGATGGGGCTTGATCATTCAAAATTCAAGCCGCGTCAGCTCAAACACAAGATGATCGAATCGAGCTATATCACCGTCTGCATGACGGAGGATCAGAAGGAACTGCTGAACGGGTTTGAAAACGTCTGCTCGGTGCGCGACATCGCCGGGTTCGACATCCCCGACCCGTATGGGCGGGGAGAGGAGGCGTACCGCTACACGGCGCGCGCCCTATGCGCCGCCGTCGACGCGCTCATCCGCCGCTATTTTTCGGATGCGCCGAGCGGCCGCACCTCTAAAAAATGACCATTTACGGAGGCTTTATATGAAAATTGCCGTCGCCTGCGATCACGGCGGGCTTGAATTGAAGAGGGCGCTCGTCCGCTATCTCGAAGAAAAGGGGCATGAAGTCGTCGATTTCGGCACAAATTCGCCCGAGTCGTGCGACTATCCCGATTACGCGCTGCCCGCCGCGGAGGCTGTGGCGCGCGGCGACTGCACCTGCGGCATCGTCGTCTGCGGAACGGGCATCGGCGTGTCCATCGCGGCGAACAAAGTGCCGGGCATCCGCTGCGCGCACTGCCACGATACCTATTCCGCCAAGTTTACCCGCCTGCACAACGACGCAAATATGCTCGCCTTCGGCCAGCGCGTCATCGGCGAGGGGTTGATGTTCGAGATCGTCGAAACGTTCCTGCATACTCCCTTTGAAGGGGGCCGGCATCAGCGCCGCATCGACAAGATCGCGGCGATCGAGGCAAAATACAGCAAGACAGAGAAGTAAGCGAGGTGCTGCGATGGCAAAAGTCGTTGTATCCGATCACCCGCTCGTGCAGCACAAAATGGCGCTGCTGCGCGACAAAAATACGGGGACAAAAGATTTCCGCGCGCTCGTCGAGGAACTCTCTCTATTGATGGCGTGCGAGGTCACGCGCGACTTGCCGCTCGAAGAGGTCGCGGTGGAGACGCCCATCTGCAAGACGGTCGCCAAAAAGCTCGCGGGGCGCAGCATCTGCATCGTGCCCGTCCTGCGCGCGGGGCTTGGCATGGTGGACGGGATGCTCAAACTCGTCCCCGACGCAAAGATCGGCCACATCGGTCTGTACCGCGACCCACAGACGCACAAGCCCGTCGAATATTACTGCAAACTCCCCGCCGACGTTCATGAGCGCGCCATCGTCGTCGTCGACCCCATGCTCGCGACAGGCGGCAGCGCCGCCGCTGCGATCGGTTTTTTGAAGGCGCGTGGCTGCACGCACATCAAGTTCTGCTGCCTGATCGCCGCGCCGCAGGGCCTCAAAGCGCTGCAAGAAGCGCATCCCGACGTCGACATCTTCATCGCCGCGCTGGACGAGACGCTCGACGAGCGCGCCTACATCGTCCCCGGCCTCGGCGACGCGGGCGACCGTCTGTTTGGAACAAAATAACCATTTTATGATTGGGCGCAAGGCCCGATAAGGAGTGAAAATGAGTAGAAAAGTCAAAAAGGCCGTCATCCCGGCCGCCGGGTTCGGCACCCGCTTTTTGCCGATCACCAAGTCCGTCTGCAAAGAGATGCTGCCCATCGTCGACAAGCCGACGCTGCAGTACATCGTTGAGGAGGCGGTTGCCGCGGGCATCGAGGACATCCTCGTCATCACCGGCCGCAACAAAAAGATCCTCGAGGACTTCTTCGACTATACCCCCGAGCTGGACGACCTGCTCGAAAAGGAGGGGAAGGAGGAGTTTTTGGCCATCTCCCGCCGCATGGAAAAGATGGCGAACCTGTACTTCGTGCGGCAGAAGCACCCCTGCGGCTTTGCCGACGCCATTTTGTACGCCAAGCCGTTTACGGGCGACGACCCCTTCGCCATCCTCTTGGGCGACGACATCATCTATACGCCGGAGGGGAAGCGCCCGGGCATCGGCCAGCTGGTCGACTGCTACGAGGCGACGGGTAAGCCGACGGTCGCCGTCATGGAAGTGTCGGACGCCGACATCCCCAAATACGCCAACATCCGCGCGACGCAGCTGGGCGAGCGCCGCTGCGCGATCGAGCGCATCGTCGAAAAGCCCGCCGTCAAGGACAAGTTCTCCAACGACGCGGTGATCGGGCGGTACGTCGTCGAGTCGGACATCTACGACATCATCCGCCGCACGCCCCCTTCGCCCAAGGGCGAGGTGTATTTTACCGACGCGCTGCAGGCGCTCGCGCGCGAGGGCAGGCTGGTCGGCTGCAAGTTTGAAGGCAAGCGCTACGACGCGGGCAACAAGCTCGAGTACCTGCAGGCAAACGTCGAATTCGCCCTGCGCGACCCCGCGCTTGCGGACTCTTTCCGCGCCTACCTCTTGGAACTTGCGGCGGCGCTGCGAGGCTGAGATGAAGCTGCGCCTTTACAACGCGCGCATCCTGCGTTCGCCCGACGAGCAGCCGACGGCAGGGGAGGTGCGCACGGACGGCGACACGATCGTCGGCGTCGGAGAGCCCGACCCCGCCTTTCGCGCCGACCGAGAGATCGACTGCGGCGGCGATCTGTTGATGAGCGGCTTTTGCAACGGCCACACGCACGCGGCGATGAGCCTCTTCCGCGGCATCGCAGAAGATCTGCCGCTCGAAGTATGGCTGTACGACCGCGTCTTTCCGTTAGAAAAAAATCTGACGCCCGACGACGTGTATTGGGGCACGATGCTGCAGATCGCCGAGTACGTTCGCGGCGGCATCACCTGCTTTGCCGACTCCTATTTTTATCCCGATTCTGCATACGTAGCGGCGAAGAACGCCAACCTGTGCCTCGCGCTCTGCTGCGGCGAAAATTCTTATTCTGCCTTTGATGTGGTGCGATTCATCGAGAAAAACTACCTTAAATATAGTACTATGTCTGACAGAGTTCGCTATTATCCGGGCCTTCACGCCGAGTACACCTGCTCGGAAAAGCTGCTCGCAGATATAGCAGATTTTGCTGCGGAGACGGGCGCAAAGACGTACATCCACCTCTCGGAGACGCTCAAGGAGGTGGGCGAGTGCACAGTGCGCCACGGCGGGCTGACGCCGCCGCAGTACCTGCACAAGCTCGGCTACTTCGACAACGGCGGCTTTGCGGCGCACTGCGTCTACTGCGACAAAGACGACATCGACCTGCTGCGGCAGAGCGGCGTCACGCCCGTCATCAACTGCGGCAGCAATTTGAAGCTCGCGTCCGGCATCCCGCCCGTCTACAGCATGCTCGAGCGCGGCCTGCGCCCCGCCCTCGGCACGGACGGAACGGCGAGCAACAACGCCGCGTCCATGTTTCGCGAAATGTACCTATATTCCTGCTTGCAAAAGCAGTCGATGAAGGAAGCCGCCGCGGTGCCCGCGGCGCGGGCACTCGCGGCGGCGACGGAGGACGGCTACGCGGCGTACGGGTTCCGCGGCGGCACCATCCGCGTCGGCAGCTTCGCGGACATCGTCCGCATCGACCTCAACGCGCCCTGCATGCGCCCCCTCTCCGACGTGCGCGCGGGGCTGGTGTACAGCGCGGGGAACGAGGTCGTGCGCATGACCGTCGCCGGCGGGCAGATCGTCTACGAGGATGGCGCTTTCCACATCGGCGAGCCGCTCGAAAAGATCTTTGCCGAGTGCGAGGCGCGCCGCGACAGGCTGCTGGTGCAGGCGGGCTTTTCCGCCTGAAAGGGCGGGCGGTTTATACATCGATTTGCCGTAGCGCGCCGCGGCTGCGCGGCGCGCGGGAGGGAATTACTATGAACGATTTTTTACAGGCGCTCCAAAATTTCTTCGTTTCGTTTGCGAGCGGGGCGGGGCTGACCATCGTGCGCACGCTCGCCCTGTTCGTGGTCGGGCTGGTGCTCATCAAGCTCGCGCAGTCGATCACGCGCAGCGTGACGCTCAAGAGCAGCAAGCTGGACAATTCGGCGGCGTCCTTCATCATCTCGATCGTCACCGTCGCCCTGTACGTCGTGCTCGCGATCGTGTTGATCAGTTCGCTCGGCATCTCGACGACGGGCATCGTCGCCGCATTTTCGGCGGTCACCCTCGCCATCGGGCTCGCGTTAAAGGACAGCATCGGCAGCCTCGCCAACGGCGTCATCATCATCTTCACAAAGCCGTTTAAGAAGGGCGACTATGTGCAGATCGGCGACTACGACGGGCTCGTGCAGGATATCCGCCTCTTCAACACGAAGATCCTCACCTACAGCAACGAGGAGGTCATCATCCCGAACAGCGACATCCTCTCGTCGGAGATGATCAATTACAGCACCATGCCGCTGCGCCGCATCGTCATCGACGTGCCCATTCCGTACGACGCGGACGTCGCCAAGGCAAAGTCGATCATCCTGAACAGCCTCACTTCGTACGAGCACGCCGTCACCCAGCCTGCGCCGGCCGTCGTACTCAAATCGTACGGCGACAGCGCGCTCATCTTTTCCGCGCGCGTGTGGGCGCCCAACGAGTTCTATTGGGATACCCTCAACGACTTGTACGAGGTCATCCTCGGCGACCTGCACGAGCAGGGCATCGACATCCCGTTCAACCGCCTGGATGTGGCGCTTCTGCCCAACACGGACGCGCCGTCCGTGCGCAAAAAGAGCCTCTCGCTGCACGTCGGCGGAAAAAATAACGAGGAGGGCAAGCGTTCATGACTCATCTGTTTGCATTGCTCACGGAGGCCGCTGCGGGTTCTGAAGCGGGGGTAGCGGCGGCCGAACTCGCCCTGCAATACGGCATCTATGCCGCCATCATCGTCATCGGGCTGGTCGTCTTGTGGATCTTGCACCGCAGAAGCAAGCTGCCTTCGCACGTCGAACTGCAAAGCAGGCTCCACGCCCTGGCGTCCGACATCGAGGCGCTCGCTTCCGCGTGCGGGTCGTCAGAAATGGGCACCTACGCATTTTTCAAAAAGATCTCTAAACTCCTGTATCAGACGGACAGCCTCGTGTACGTTTCGACGCTGCTCTCCGACAAGGAGCGCGACGGCGACATCGGCAATATCGCCATCGCGCTCGAAAATGCGCGCGACGCCATCTCGCCGTACAAATTCCGTTCCAAGACGCAAGACGAGCCGGGCGGGCTGTACGAGGCGTACGAAAAGGTGAACGGCGCGACTGTGACCATGCAAAAGATCATCGACCGCGACCGCATTATGGTCGAAGAAAAAAAGAGCAAGAGGAAAAAGTAAAACAGTCTATGGATCGGGTACTTATCTGTATCGGCGGCGGCGAACTGAAGACCAAGGAGACGCTCAAGATCGACGGCTACATCGCCGAAAAGGCGAAGGCGCGCGCGGCCGGCCGCCGCGCGTACGGGCTGTTCATCCCGACGGCCAGCCACGACAGCATGCCGTACTTCAACAGCTTCCGCAAGACATATACATCCGTCTACGACATCAAGGCGGACGTCGCGCTCACCGTCTACGGCGAGATGAGCCTCGAAAAGATCCGCGAAAAGTTTGAAAAGGCTGACTTTCTCTACGTCGGCGGCGGCGATACGCTGTTTATGCTCGAACATTGGAAAAAGACGGGGCTGTTGCCGCTCGTGCGCGATGCGTACGAGCGCGGCGTCATCGTCTGCGGGCTGTCCGCCGGGGCGATCTGTTGGTTCGAGACTATGTACACCGACTCCGCGCAGCCGCAGACGGGGGAGGAGTACGCCCTCTATCCCGGATTAAATTGGATAAAAGGTACAATTTCTCCGCATTATAACCAAAGAGTGCTTGACTTTGATCAAAAAATATCGTATAATAATCAAGACGCTATCGGATTGGAAGACAACAGCGCCATCGAGATCGTAAACGGAACGGTCGTTCGTTCCCTCTCGGCGGGCGGCAATGTGTACTTTCTACATCCGGAAGGGGAGATCGTGCACAAGGAGCTCATCCGTCCGCACATCCTCTTGTAACGTCGCACTATGCGAGTGTGGTGAAACTGGCAGACGCGCTAGATTCAGGTTCTAGTGGGAGCGATCCCATGCAGGTTCAAGTCCTGTCACTCGCACCAAACACAGTCCGCAGTTTTCTGCGGATATGGGGGCATAGCTCAGTTGGTTAGAGCGCTCGCTTCACATGCGAGAGGTCGTAGGTTCGAGTCCTACTGTCCCTACCAAATCGTGAAAAGCACCACATAGAGCGTAGTTCGGGTCTGTCCGCCGCTATATGTGGTATTTTTTTATCCTTGCGTATGAAGATTTAGACACAAATCGGGCACAAACTTATGTTTTGCCGCTCGCCGCGCCGCTTGGGCGTCAGTTTAAGAAGTGGAAGAGCTTTCCGCGCGCAGTTTGTCGAACGCAGCCGCGCGCCTTTTTTTATATGTGAAAGTCGCAACGGCGAACATTTGACTTTTTCTTCCTTTTGATATACAATGATGCTTGAACGGAGCGGCGTGCGGAACGCAGTAAATCACTTGCGTGCAAACAAAAAACACGGCCCGAACAAACGAGCCGTGTTTGGCAGGGGAGACGCGATTCGTAAGGAGCGCAAGCGACGGAATAGCGATCGTTGCGCGTAAGCGCCGATCGCGTCACGCGCAACCAAAGCGGCGGCAGCCGCGCGTTGCGTGTGAGAAGCGCATGCAAACAAAAAAAACACGGCCCGATCAAACGAGCCGTGTTTGGCAGGGGAGACGCGATTCGTAAGGAGCGCAAGCGACGGAATAGCGATCGTTGCGCGTAAGCGCCGATCGCGTCACGCGCAACCAAAGCGGCGGCAGCCGCGCGTTGCGTGTGAGAAGCGCATGCAAACAAAAAAACACGGCCCGATCAAACGAGCCGTGTTTGGCAGGGGAGACGCGATTCGAACACGCAACCTACGGTTTTGGAGACCGCTACTCTACCGTTGAGCCACTCCCCTAAGCACTTGATTATTATATACTAAATTCGCTGTAAAGTCAATCGATTTTTTCAACTTTGCGTAAAAAAGGAGTCATCATGAAAAAGCAGTTCAAACTTGGTGTCATCGGCGGCGGTTTTATGGCGCGCGCCATCTTGCAAGGGGCGGTCGGCTCCGAATTTCTCAGACCCAAAAAGATCGTCGTGGCAGACCCGTCGCAGGCGGCGCTTGACAAATTAGAAGAGATGGGCGTCGGGCGCACGCGCGACAACCGCTTCGTCGCAGAAAATTGCGAATATCTGCTGATCGCAGTCAAACCGCAGAACTTTCCCGCCGTCGCGGAGAGCTTGCAAGGCATCGCGGTCGAAAAGGTCGTCACCATCATGGCGGGCGTGCGCAAGCAAAAGATCGCCGCCGCCATGCCGTGGACGCAGCCCAAGATCGCGCGGGCGATGCCCAACCTGCCCTGTTCGGTGGGCGCAGGCATGACCGCGCTCGATCTGTCCGACTTTGACGACGTGGACGACTGCGCGTTCATCCACGCCTTGTTCGACAATGTCGGCAACGTTCTCGACGTCGCCGAGGAAAAGCTCAACGCGGTGACGGGCATCAGCGGCAGCGGCCCGGCGTACGTGTATATGTTCATCGACGGCCTCATCCGCGCGGGCATGGCGCAGGGGCTGACCGAGGACGAGGCGCAGACGCTCGCCATCAACACGGTGGCGGGCGGGGCGGAGATGGTCGCCTGCTCGGAGGGCAAGCCGATCGAAGAGCTGATCTCCGCCGTGTGCAGCAAGGGCGGCACGACCATCCAGGCGGTCGAGTCCTTCCGCCGCGACGATCTGTACGGCGCCATCGACCGCGCCGTCGCCGCGTGCGTGCGCCGCGCAGAAGAGCTTTCAGAATGATGAAAGAGATCGATCTTTACACGGACGGCGCCTGCTCGGGCAACCCCGGCGCGGGCGGGTACGGCGCGATCTTGATCTATCGCGGCGTCGAGCGCGAGGTGAGCGGCGGCGAGCCGTCCACGACCAACAACCGCATGGAGATCTTTGCCGTCATCGCCGGGCTGCGCTGCCTCAAAGAGCGGTGCAAGGTCAATATCTACAGCGACTCGGCGTACACGGTCAACGCCTTCAACCAACATTGGCTGGAAAATTGGCGCAAGAGCGGCTGGAAGAAGGCGGACGGCAAGCCCGTCCTCAACGTCGACCTCTGGCAGCAGCTGCTCGAGCTGACGCAGCAGCACGAGGTGCGCTTCATCAAGGTCAAGGGGCACGCCGACAACGAATACAACAACCGCTGCGACGCGCTCGCGCGCGCCGCGATCAAAAAGTTGAACGAAGGGGCATGAGGCGCCCGTTCATTTGCTATACTATATTTATAGAAGAATGTATGCCGCCCGGCAAAGTTTTGCGCGCGTCGGCGCCCGACGGCGGGCGCCGCGGGCAATACGCGGCGGGCCGCGCATGAAAGTCCGATCATGAAAGAGATCCTCAAAAAAATCGCCTCCGCGCTTTTATTTGCGGGCGCGGCGGCCGTCACCGTCATTTTGACGGTCATCTGCATCGCCTGGTTTGACGACGGGTTCATCTACGACTACGGGCCGCTCATCGCCTCCGTGCTCGTCACGGTCGAGGTCATCTACGTATTGATCGCGCTCGTGTTTTTGCTCAACGGCTCGCAGACCGTCTACAAGTTCATGCTGACCGGCCTGCTGCTCGCGGCGCTCATCCTCATCGTCTGCTTTGTTCTGCAGATCACGGGCTTTCTCGACAAGATCGATTCGGTCGAGGCGCTGCAAGAGTTTATCGACTCGCGCGGCTCCTTTTGGGCGCCCCTCATCTTCATCGCGCTGCAGATGCTGCAGGTCTTTCTCCTGCCGCTGCCGGGCGTCGTCACCGTCGGCGCGGGCGTGCTGCTGTTCGGCGTATGGGAGACATGCCTGTACAGCTACATCGGCATCGTGCTCGGCTCGCTGATCGGCTTTGCGATCGGCCGCGTCATCGGCTACCGCGCGGCGGCGTGGTTGGTCGGTCGCGAGTCGCTCGATTCGTGGCTTGAAAAGGTGAAGGGCAAGGACCGCCGCCTGCTCACCGTCATGTTCCTCTTGCCCATTTTCCCCGACGACATCCTCTGCTTCGTCGCGGGGCTATCGACGATGAGCTGGAAGTCCTTCATCATCGTTCAGCTGTTCGCGCGCGCCTTCTCCGTCGTGCTGACCAGCCTGTCGGTGGGCGGGATGGTCATCCCGTACGACACATGGTGGGGCATTTTGTGCTGGCTTGTCGTCGGCGCAGCCATCATCGCCCTGTTTATCCTTTTATATAAGAAGGGCGACGCCATCGAGCGCTGGTTTTTCGGCCTGTTCCGCCCGAAAAAGAAGGGCGACACAGACCAAAACGAGGCGGGCGGCGCTGCGGACGCCGGCGGCACGGCAGAAGCGAAGGCAAAGAAAAAGGGGAGCGCCGCACGCGCGGGCAACATTCCTCCTCCCCGCGGCGCGCACCCGGCATCCGAAAAAAAATAGAAAGCGATCTGTAATGCGGCCGGACTTTTCGGCCGCTTTTGCTTGACAAATGCGCTTTAAAATGATATCATATTGATATCAAATACAGGAGGGAGTATATGAAAAGCAACAAAGAGCCGATGCAGGAGAGGGTGCTCAAGCCGTTCAGCGGGTGGCTCATGCTACTGGTCGGTGTCGTCGTCGTGGCGGGCGGCATCGCCATGTGCGTGCTCGGCGGGCAGTCCGATGACAGTTTTGCCGTCGTCTATGTGATCGCGGGGGCCGCCGTTGCAGTCGTCGGGCTGTTTTTGCTCGGCGGGTTGAAGATCATTCACCCGAACGAGGCGCTCGTATTGACGTTGTTCGGCAAATACTACGGCAGCGTCAAGTCGGACGGCTTCTTTTGGGTCAATCCGTTCTGCGCGGCGTATAACCCCGCGGCGGCGGCCGTAGGCAGCCGCAAGCTCTCGCTCAAGGCGATGACGCTCAACAACGAGATGCAAAAGGTCAACGACGAGGAGGGCAACCCGATCGAGATCGGCGTCGTCGTCATCTGGCGCGTCGTGGACACGGCGCGCGCCGTCTTTGACGTGGAGAACTTTGTGCAGTATATTTCGACGCAGTGCGACGCGGCGATCCGCCAGGTCGCGCGGCAGTACCCGTACGATGTATCCGAAAACGGCGACGAAAAATCGCTGCGCGGTTCGTCGGTCGAGATCGCCGAGATCTTAAAGCAGGAGATCCAGAGCCGCGTGCTCGTCGCGGGCATCGAGATCGTCGAAGCGCGCATCGCGCACCTCGCATATGCGCCCGAGATCGCCGCCGCCATGCTGCAGCGCCAGCAGGCGTCTGCCATCATCGCGGCAAGGCAGAAGATCGTCGACGGCGCGGTCAGCATGGTGGAGATGGCGCTGCACAAACTGAGCGAAAATAACGTCGTCGAGCTTGACGAAGAGCGCAAGGCCGCGATGGTCTCCAACCTTTTGGTCGTCTTGTGCGGAAACAAGGACGCGCAGCCGATCGTCAACAGCGGTTCGCTGTATTAAGGGGTTTTGCATAGTACTATGTCTGACAAAAATGCGAAAAAACAGGTGCCGCTGCGCATATCGGCGCAGCTCTATGAGCAGCTTTCCGCTTGGGCGGAGGATGAATTTCGGTCGCTGAACGGGCAGATCGAGTATCTTCTGCACGAGTGCGTGCGCAAGCGGCGCGATCGCAAAAGGGATGACAAATGAATTGGCGGCAGGGGGCAATGCGCAAATCGCGCGTTGCCCCCGTTTTTCATTTGTGCTTTTTTGCGCAATGTGGTATAATAGGCGAGAATAAAGCAACAGAGAGGGAGCCATGCTGCAGGTCAACAACGTCAGTTTACAATACGGTAGCAAAAAACTCTTTGAAGACGTCAACCTCAAGTTCACGAAGGGCAACTGCTACGGCATCATCGGCGCAAACGGCGCGGGCAAATCTACTTTTTTGAAGATCCTTTCGGGCGAGGTCGAGCCGAACAAGGGAGAGGTCACGCTGGATAAAAACGAGCGCATGTCCGTGCTGATGCAGAACCAGCACGCCTATGACGACCAGACGGTCGTGCGCACCGTCATGCTCGGGCACAAGCGCCTCGTCGAGATCATGGACGAGAAGGACGCGTTGTACGCCAAGCCCGACTTTTCGGACGAGGACGGCATCCGCGCCTCCGAATTGGAGAGCGAGTTCGCCGAGCTCAACGGCTGGGAGGCGGAGTCGGAGGCGGAGACGCTGCTCAACAAGCTCGACATCCCCAACGAATACCACTCGATGCTGATGGCGGACCTCGACGCGAAGATGAAGGTCAAGGTGCTGCTCGCGCAGGCGCTGTTCGGCAACCCCGACGTGCTGCTGCTCGACGAGCCGACCAACAACCTCGATATCAAGACGGTGCGCTGGCTTGAAAATTATCTGCTCGACTTTGAAAACACCATCATCATCGTCTCGCACAACCGCCACTTCCTCAACAAAGTGTGCACCTACATCTGCGACGTCGACTTCGGCAAGATCCAGCTGTACCTCGGCAACTACGACTTCTGGTACCAGACCAGCCAACTGATCGCCCGCCAGCAGCGCGACCAGAACAAGAAGATGGAGCAGCGCGCCAAAGAGCTGCAGGAGTTCATCGCGCGCTTTGCGGCGAACGCTTCCAAATCGCGGCAGGCGACTTCGAGAAAGAAGGAGCTCGAGCGCCTGACCCTCAACGACATCAAGCCTTCCCTTCGCAAATACCCGTTCATCGACTTCAAGTTCGAGAGAGAGATCGGCAACGACATCCTCATCGTCGAGGGTCTGACCAAGGAGGGCTACTTCCGCGACCTCGATTTTATCGTGCAGAAGGGGGACAAGATCGGCGTCGTCAGCGACAAGAGCACGACCATCACCATGCTCTTCGACATCCTCACCGGCAAGGTGCAGCCTGATTCGGGCACCGTCAGGTGGGGCAAGACGATCACATTTTCTTATCTGCCCCTCAACAACAACGAGTTTTTTGAAGGGTGCGACCTGAGTCTCGTCGAGTGGCTGAGCCAATATTCAAACGACCACTACGAGGAGTACCTGCGCGGCTGGCTGGGACGCATGCTCTTTTCGGGTGAAGAGGCGCTCAAAAAGGCGAAGGTACTTTCGGGCGGCGAAAAGGTGCGCTGCATGCTCGCCAAAATGATGCTCGAGGGGGGCAACTTCATCCTCATGGACGAGCCGACCAACCAGCTCGACCTCGAGTCCATCACCGCGCTCAACAACGGCATGACCGGCTTCAAGGGCTGCATGCTGTTTACTTCGCACGACCAAGAGCTGATGAACACCGTCGCCAACCGCATCATCGAGATCAACGGCACCAAGACCTTCGACAAAAACGTCAACTACGACGAGTATCTCGACCTGATGGAAGGGGAACAATAAATGTACCCGTATCCGATCGTCACCTTTGCCGACGGCAGCGGCATCAGTCTGTACGAAATTTTCATGCTCGTCGGCGTCATCGCCGCGATGGTCCTGTTTTCCGTTTTGGCGGAGCGCCGCAAGATGCCCGGCAAGCTGCAAAACCTCATCCTCGTCGGCATCATCGCCTCCGTCATCGTCGGCTACCTCGTCGCCGTGCTCTTTCAGGCCGTCTACAACGCGCTGGCGACGGGCAAATTTGTCATCGACGAAAACACGGGCGCGACCTTCTACGGCGGGCTGATCGGCGGCGTCATCTGCATGGTGATCGTCTACTTTGTCGGCGCGCGCATCCTGTACCGCTCGAACGACGTCGCCGTGCGCTGGTTTCCGACGCTCGCGAACATCGCCGCGGCCTGCGTACCGCTCGCGCACGCGTTCGGCCGCATCGGCTGCCTGATGGCGGGCTGCTGCCACGGCGGCGAGACGGACGCATGGTACGGCATCGAGATGGACATCGGCGCGCTGGACGGCGAATACGTCAAAGTCGTGCCCATCCAGCTGTTCGAGGCGATCTTCCTTTTCGCGCTCGCGGCCTTCCTCATCGTTTGGTTTTGGAAGGGAAAGGGGATGGAGGTGCCCGTCTACCTCATCGGTTACGGCGTCTGGCGCTTCGTCATCGAGTTTTTCCGCACCGACGACCGCGGCGCGTCGATCATTCCCGGGCTTTCCCCCTCGCAGACGACGGCCATCCTGCTCGTCTTGCTTGGCATCGCGATCGTCGTCGCCTATTTCGTCATCTGCCGCAAAAAGGGGAAGGAATTTTTTGCGCCGCCGCAGGGTGGCGCAGTGTCCGCCGCGCAAAAGGGCGAGCCCGCCGCCGAGGCGCCCGCCGCCCGGCATGACGCGCAGGCGGATGCGGGCGAGAACGAGCACAAAGAGAGCTGAAGCGATCCGGTCAAAACGGGGCAACCCCGCTTGGATAAAAATTTTTCCGAGGTGAGATCATGAACGAAAATTACGATCCGCAGGACGAGCGCGAAACGGGCGCTCCGCAGGAGGGGCAGAACGTGCCGCAGCCGGACGGCGGAAAGGGGAACGACGACACGCAGAAAAAGGTGATCTATATCCTTTCGTACTTGTTCGGCATCCTCTTCTTTCTGCCGCTGATCTTGTACCCGAACGACGCCGAGGCGCGCTTCCACGCGAACCAGGCGCTCGTCATCCTGCTCTGCGCCGTCATCGGCGAGGTCGTATTCGGTATTTTGTGCCTGATCCCGTTCGTCGGGGTCGTATTCGGCATCCTCTGCGGCCTGCTCGGGCTCGCGGTGCTCATCGCCTGCATCTATTGCATCGTCGGCGTCGCAAAAGGGGAGCGTTGGGAATTGCCCGTAATCGGCAAGTTCCGTCTGATCCGTTAAAACAACAATGTTGACAAAATCGCCCGCGCAGGGATGCGCGGGCTTTTGCGGGCAATTTTGTCCGCGCGATGACGGCGGGAAAATGAAATAAAATTACAGAGAGTTGTGAAAAAGGTACCATTATGAACTTTTTGGCTACATTTATCAATGTCGTCACCATCGTCGTGCTCGCCGTTCCCGGGTTTGTCCTGCGCAAATGCAAGCTCTTTCCCGAAAAGGCTGCCTCCGTCCTCGCCGTCTTGCTGCTCTATGTGTCGCAGCCATTTTTGATGATGTCGTCCATCTTCAATAAGCCCTTCGACCCGGCCATGCTTCCCAACTTTGCCTGGGTGCTCGGCTTTGCGGTCGTGCTGCAGCTTGCGGTGTACTTCGTCTCACTCCTGTGTTTCAGCCGCGATAAAAACGAGGCGGCAAGGCGCGCGGCGGTCGCGTCATCCTACCTCGGCAACGTCGGCTTTATGGGTATCCCGGTCATGGAGATGCTCTTCCCCGGGAACGACGAGATGATCCTGTACACGGTCGTCTATAATATCGCCTTCAACGCGATGACCTGGACGCTGGGCGTATACGCGATCACGGGCGAAAAAAAGCGCATCAACCCGCTCAAGATCCTTTTGAACCCGCCCACCATCGCCGTCATCATCGCCCTCCCGTTCTTTTTCTGCAACGTCGCCATCCCCGAACAGGTCATGACGCCCATCTCGTATCTCGGCGACATGACGCTGCCCCTCTCCATGATCATCCTCGGCGTCCGCCTCGCGGATATGCACCCGCTGCGCCTGGTCAACGACGTGCGCGTGTATGTCGTCGCCGCGCTCAAACTGATCGTCTCTCCGCTGCTCAGCCTCGGGATCATGCTGCTCGTCGACCTGGCGTTTCCGCTCAACCGCTTCGTCATCATCGCGCTGTTCATCATCGGCGCGATGCCGACGGCGTCCAGCGCCCTCAACTTTGCGGAGATGTTCGGCGGCGACCGCGAAACGGCTGCCGCATCCACGCTGATGAACACGCTGCTGTGCATCCTGACCATCCCCGTTTTGATGCTGCTTTGCGAAGTGCTCTGAACATTTTTCGGACAAAAAGGCCCGCCGCGCTGAAGCGAACCCCAAAGTTTGGACAGAAATTTAATTAGATTGTCTGGGAATGAGTTCGGTACCCAACCGGGCTCATTCCTTTTAGTTTGAGGGAGATCCTCTCGTTGTTCCAATAGTCAATGTATTCTTCCAGGCAGTGGACGAATTCGTCCACCGTTTCAAACTTTTCACCATAATACATCTCCACCTTCAGCCGCCCGAAAAAGTTCTCCATGACACTGTTGTCCAGGCAGTTTCCCTTCCTCGACATACTTTGGACCATATTGTGTTCCCGCAGTTGCCGTTGATACTCTTTCATTTGGTATTGCCAGCCTTGGTCGGAATGCAGGATCGGTCTTGTTCCTTGCGGCTGCTTGGCAAACAGTCCTTGCAACATCTCTCGTGTCTGCCAAAAATTCGGACTGAGGGAAATAGAATAGCTTATTACTTCGTTGTTATATAGATCCAATACAGGCGAAAGATATACTTTCGTATCGCATACCGCAAACTCGGTCACGTCTGTCACCAGTTTCTCAAACGGGTTATTTGCTTCAAAGTTTCGGTTTATGATGTTGGGCGCAATTTTCCCGACTTCGCCTTTATACGATTGATATCTGCTTCTCCGTTGTTTCCCTTGCAATCCCATGCTCCGCATCAGTTTATGCACGGTTTTGTGATTGAGTTTTATCCCTTTTTGCCGCAGTACAAGCAATATCCGCCGGTAGCCGTATCTTTGCTTATTCTCGGTAAAGATTTGCATGATATCTTTCTTTAAAGCAAAGTATTTATTTTCTTTTCATTCGGACTATGATACTGGATATGGGATATTGAATTTGGTAACCCGCAAAAATATTTTGTTGTCAAAACAGAGAATATTTCTAGATTATCAATTCCAGAAGGCGGGAATTATCCAAAAGAATTATATTTTACATCGGTATATTATGAGAGGTCAATTTATGAGACTACACATAGATTCAATTATATGTTAGAATGGAAAGACGGTACCGGGCGCTACCAAATCGCGAACACGTCTTATCAGTTTAACTACGAGGGAGCGCCGAACGAAGGATATTTCTATATCAACGACTTTGCGAGAGGCGGAAAGATCGAAGGCACGCCGTACGAGCCGCAGCGAGAGGGTTATACCTTCGGCGGCTGGTATAAAGAGCCGGAATGTGTCAACAAGTGGGATTTTGAGACGGATAAATTACCCGAAGCGACGTATGACGAAGAGGGGTATATAACGGATTTTGTGGAAACGAAGCTGTATGCTGCGTGGATAAAGAATTAAATTAAAAGGGGGAACAAAAGATGAAAAAGTATACTTCCTACCTGTTGCACTTAATAGTATAATTCACCGCGATCGAAAAGCGCCCGCCGTATGGCGGGCGCTGTATCTATGCAACGATGTGGAAGAGCCCGAGCGAGACGCCGCAGAAGATGAGCAGCGACAGCACGTCGGTGATCGTCGTGATGAAGGGGTTTGCAAAGACGGCCGGGTCGATGTGGATGGTCTCCGCGAAGATGGGGACGCAGCAGCCGACGATCTTGGCGACGACGACGGCGATGGCGATCGCAACGGCGACGGCCAGCGAGTAGTACACGGTGTAATCGTAGCCGAAGATCAGCCTGTCGACCAGCTGCAGCTTCGCAAAGCAGATGATGCCGATCGACAGAGCGATGAGCACGGCGACGCGCAGCTCCTTCCAGATCACCTGCAAGATATTGCGCGGCCTGATCTCGTCCAGCGCCATGCCGCGGATGACGGTGACCGACGCCTGGCTGCCCGCATTGCCGCCCGTGCCCATGATCATCGGCACGCAGGCGACCAAAACGGTCGGCAGCATCTCCTCGTAGATGTTTAATATCAGCCCCGAAAAGGTCGCGCCGACCATGAGGATGGCGAGCCAGGGCAGGCGGTGCAGGTAGGTGCTGAATACGCTCGTCTCGAAGTATGGTTTGTCGGAAGGTGTGACCGCGTTGATGTACGAAATATCTTCCGTCGCCTCTTCGGTGATGACGTCCAATGCGTCGTCGACGGTGACGATGCCGACCAGCCTGTTTTCTTGGTCGACGACGGGCACGGCGAGCAGGTCGTACTTGGAGAGGAGGTTTGCCACCTCTTCTTTGTCGTCCAGCGTCTTGACGGAGATGATGTTCGTCTCCATAAAGGTGCCGATCTGCTCTTCGTAGTTGTGCAGCAGCAGGTCTTTGACGGTGACGATGCCGAGCAGCCTGCGCGCGTTGTCCGTCACATAGCAGGTGTAGATGGTCTCCTTGTCGATGGCCTCTTTGCGGATCTTGTCGAAGCACTCGCGCACGACCATCGTCTGGTGGAGGGAGATGCACTCCGTCGTCATCAGGCTGCCCGCGCTGTCCTTCGGGTATTTGAGGATCTCGTTGATCTCTTTGCGCGTCTCGCTGTCCGCCTGCAGCAAGATCCTCTTGACGACGTTCGCGGGCATCTCCTCGATCAGGTCGACGGTATCGTCCACGAACAGCTCATCCAGCATGAGCTTGAGCTCTTTATCCGAGAAGGAGCTGATCAAGAGTTCCTGCTCCGAGCTGCCCATCTCGACGAAGGTCTCGGCGGCGAGCTCTTTGGGGAGCAGGCGAAAGACGATGGGGATGTCCTTTTCGTCTAATTCCGAAAAGATCTCCGCAAGGTCGGCAGGTTCCAGCTCGGCGAGCAGAGGTTTGAGCAGGGGGTACTTCTTTTCTTCGAGATAATCGACGATCTCGACGATCTTGTCGTTTCGGTTTTCAGGCGTCGCCTTGCGCAGGACCTCGTGCACGACGTCCGTCGGCATGCTTTCGAGCAGGTCCTCGACGTCGTCGTCGATGATCTCGTCGGTGACCGACTGCAATTTTACGTCGCTGAAATCTTTGAGGACGCGCTTTTGCGTGTCGCTGTTCAAAAGGACGAACACGTCGGCGGCGAGCTCGCTGTCGAGGCAGCCGAACAGCTTGGGCAGGTGTTCGCCGTCCATCGCGTCGAGGATCTTTGCGAGTTCCTCCTTCGAGAGTTCGTCCAAAATCGAGTGCAGATCTTCGATGCGGTTTTCGTCTAAAAGCTGAATGATCTTCTCTTCCACAGCGTCGCCTCCTTTTGCACAAATTCCCTCGTTCAAGTATAAAATTTTTCTCGTATTTTGTCAAGCATTCGCGGCGGCGTCCGTTTGGCCGCGCGCAAATAAATTCCGCAGAAAAAGCGACGCGGCCGCCCGATTTTGTTGAAGGGCAGCGCCGTTTTGTGATATAATCAAAAGAAAAAGAATAGGAGCAAGATTACGATGAACCAGAGGATGTACGGGCTCGGCAGCCGCCGTTCGGTGATCCGTGAAATTTTTGAATTTGGCAAAAAGCGCGCCCAAGAAGTAGGGGCGGAAAACGTGTATGATTTCAGCCTCGGCAACCCAAGCGTCGATCCGCCGCAGATCGTGACGGATACGCTCGAGCAGCTTTTGCGGGAGGAGGACCCGACCGCGCTGCACGGCTATACGTCGGCGCAGGGCGACGCCTCCGTGCGCGCGGCGATCGCCGACTATATCCGCAAGACGCACGGCGTCGCGGCGGATGCAGACTATATCTACATGACCTGCGGGGCGGCGGCTTCTCTCACCATCACGCTCTCCGCGCTGTGCGTCCCCGGCGACGAGGTCATCACTTTCGCTCCCTATTTTACCGAGTACAAGGTGTTTACCGAAACGGCAGGGGCGACGCTCGTCGCGCTCGACTCCGACCCGGATACCTTCCAGATCGATCTGAAGGCTTTGGAAGGGGCGATCAACGAAAAGACGGCCGCCGTCCTCGTCAATTCGCCCAATAACCCGAGCGGCGTCGTCTACCGCGAGGAGACCGTTGCGCGCCTCGCCGCCATCTTGAACGAAAAGTCGGCGCAGTTTGGCAAGACCATCTACCTCATCACCGACGAGCCGTATCGCGAGCTCGTGTACGGCGGCGTCAAGGTGCCGTACCTCACCAAGTATTATCCGCACACGGTGGTGTGTTATTCTTATTCCAAGTCCCTTTCGCTGCCCGGCGAGCGCATCGGCTACATCTTCGTCAACCCCGCCGCCGACCATGCCAAAGAGCTGTACCTCGCCGTGTGCGGCGCCGGCCGCGCGCTCGGCTATGTGTGCGCGCCTTCGATTTTCCAAAAGATGATCGCCCGCTGTCAGGGCGTCACTTCCGACGTCTCCGTCTACGAGCGCAACCGCGACGTGCTTGCGGGCGCGCTGCGCGAATACGGCTTCCGATGCGTGCAGCCGGACGGCGCATTCTATCTGTTCGTCAAGTCGCCCGAGGCGGACGCATACGCCTTCTGCGAGCGCGCCAAAGCGTTCGACCTGCTGCTCGTCCCCGGCGACGACTTCGGCTGCAAGGGGTATGTGCGCATCGCCTACTGCGTTTCGCCCGCGATGATCGGGCGCTCGCTGCCTTCTTTCCGCAAGCTGGCGGAGGAGTACAGCCTCTGCAAATAACACATCGGTCGCGCCCGCGCAATGCGGGTCCGGCGGACGATCTGTCCGGTTCAGTCATGACAGAAAACAGGCTCCTCGCGTAGAATGGGGAGCCTGTTTTGCGTAGCTGTCATGCGGGCCGCCGGGCGATGCGGTCAAAGGTCTTTGTGAAGGGCACAAAGAGGAGAGACACCGTCGCGATCGTGCACAGCGTCTGCGGCACGAGCGCGAGGAACGAGCCGTAAAAGTAGGTCATAAAGGCGGCGCTTCCCCACTCTAAACCGTAATAAAGGGGGGTAATGACGTCGTCGAGCAGCGTAAAGCAGACGGTGCAGACGGCGGCGAGTGCCGTGACGGCGGCGACCGTCGCGAGGGTGCGCACGCGCGCATTTTGCCCGCGCAGCGCGAGCAGGATGTGCGCCCCGTTCAAGAGGAAAAGGAGGGCGCAGCAGCAGCCGAAGATCGCCCAGAGCATGACGCGGATCGCGCCGATCTCCAGCATCGAGATCTTTAAAAAATCGGTCGCCGCACAAAAGGCACAGCCCGCGGCGACGGCGGATAGCAGTATATCGGCGGCGAACAGCCCGGGCAGGGAGAGGCCGCCCGCGCGGCGCGCGCTCCCGAGCGAGCCGAACAGCAGCGCAAAAGCGGGATAATAGAGGAGATAGAGGGCGATCGCCGGCGGGTGGAATCCCCACAGCAGGCAGCGCAGAAGCGAAAAGGCGACGGCCGTCCACACGCCGCTGCGCGCGCCGAACGACCACGAAAAGGTCAGCAGCAGCACGGTGACGATCTCGATGCCGACGACGGCAGAAAAGGCCAGTTGCCCGCCGATCAGCAGGGCGGTCATCACGGCGCAGACGGCGATCTCTTTCGAGAGCGACCGCCGCTCGCGGAGGGGGGCGCTCATTCCTCTCTCCGCACAGCTTTCATGCGATGCAGGCAGAGGGCGGCGCGGCCGCGCGCGCAGAGCGGGCAGGGTACGAAGTTCACCACTCCACCTCTTCGTAGACGATCGCGTATGTATAGCCCTCGACCACGGGCATGCCCTCCGCGCCGTAGCTGCAGCTTGCGAGCTGCTCGCCGTCATATGTATAGGTGCCGAACGTCGGGTCGGCATAGGTCACGCCGTCCAGCTCGGTCAAATCGCTGTACAGCATCCAAAAGCTGCCGCTCGATGCTCCCGATACGTTTTCTTTACCGTTCAGGGAAGTGATCATCCCGTTTTCCATGATATAGGTGATCTCGCCTGCTTGGGCAAGGCCGTCCAGATAGGTTTTCAGAGAGTCTGTCGCGATGCCCTCCGGGGCGGTAAAGAGAACGAGCGTATCCGTGTTCACCGTGATGGTGTATTCTGTGCCGTCTTTGTTTGCAGGGGCGCAGGCGGCGAGCAGCAGCGACAGCGAAAGCAGCGCGCCGGCGAGCGCAAAACTTCTTTTTTTGATCATAAGGATCCTCCTTTTGGTTTTGTCAATAAAGAAAAGCGCCCGGTCCCCAAAGGGACAGGACGCACGGAAAAAACGCCGGCACACGGCTCTCAACGCCTCTCGGTAGGAGGCTCTGTCGGTTGCCGTCGGCGTCAGATCCGCATCCTCGCATCCCCTCGAGAAGGCCGATCGCGGCGCGCAAGGCAGGTCTTCCGGCTTACAACAGCGGTTTTGAGCGCGCCGACCTTCCCGCACGATGCAGTGGTCGACGCGCGCCGCTGAAACGGCAGCGGGGGCTGCGGGGCAATTGGCCCGGACTTCCCTTTTGAACGCCCGTATCTCGTCGGGGCGTACCTTCGCGCGCTTTCGATTTTTTGATAGTATAGCACACTTTACCTGCAAGGTCAACAGGCATGGCACGGTCGGTCGAATTATTTTTCAAAACCGCCGCGATCGGCGCCCTTTTTCGCAGAAAATTGCCGCGTTCGCCCGCGTTCGGCGGCATATTTTCGTTGCCATTTGTTTGATTTTTTGTTATAATGCAAATGAGTTCGCATATGCGAACCAAAAAGGAGGCCAACATGCAGGAGATGCAGTTCAATGTGCGCAGGTTTGAGCCGCGCGACGTTTCGGCGTGCGCGCGCTGCTTTTTCGAGGGGTTTTTCGACTGCCCTCTGACGGATGCGGACAGAGCCTTTCTGCGCGACTATGCGCAGGTGCTCATCGAAAAGTGTACGTTCACATATGTGGCGGAATGCGGGGGAGAGGTCGCTGGATTCGTCTGCGGCAGCTATCAGAAGTCTTTTGACAAAAAGCTCGCAAAATGGCACGAAGCAAAGCCGCATTACGGGGCATGGATCGCGTGTTTTGTAAAATTCTATTTGGGCGGGTACAAACTTTCGCCCGCATTCAAGGCTCAGTTCGACGGATTTTTCCGTCAGGCGCGCGAGCGCGACAAGCATACGCCGATGGAGTGCGACTGCGAGCTTGTCGCCCTGTCCTCGAGGCGAGATTTCCGCAAGGGCGTCGGAAGGGCGCTGTGGCAGGCGTTCGCCGCGCGCTGCAGGCGAGAGGGCGCAAAAATAGTGCGGCTGTTCACCAATTCGAGCGCGTCCTACACTTTTTACGAGCGGCGCGGCTTTACTCGCGTGTGGGAAAAGCCGTACTCCTTCGGCGGGGGACGTTCTTATGTGTATGAATTTGTGCTGTGAGGCTGCGCTTTGACTGCGACTGCCATCACCGCCATAGGCTTTTCGATCATCTTTATCGCGACGACGGCGGGCGCGGCGCTGGTCTTTCTCTTTCGCGGCAAGTTTTCGGTCAAGCTCAATACCCTCTTTCTCGGCTTCGCGTCCGGGGTGATGGTCGCGGCGTCCGTTTGGTCGCTGCTCATCCCGTCCATCGAGGGCGCGGGCGAAGCATACGGCGACTTCGCCATCCTGCCCGCAGTCATCGGCTTTTTGCTGGGCGGCGCCTTCCTCGTTCTGCTCGACAAGGCAGTGCCGCACTTCCACAAGGGAACGAATGAAGAAGAGGGCCCGAAAACACACCTCAACAAACCCGCCAAGCTCTTCCTCGCCGTCACCATCCACAACGTGCCCGAAGGGCTCGCCGTCGGCTTTGCGTTCGGCGCGGCGGCAAGCGCGGGCGAATACAGCGCATTTATATCCGCGCTCGGCCTCGCCATCGGTATGGCGATCCAAAATTTCCCCGAAGGCGCGGCGGTATCCCTTCCGCTGAAAGAGGCGACGGGCAGCCGCATGAAGGCGTTTTTGTACGGCGCGGGCAGCGGCGCGGTCGAGCCGGTGTTCGCCGTGGTCGGGTACTTCCTCGCCGCAAATCTCGCCGCTGCGCAGCCGTGGCTGCTTGCATTCGCCGCGGGTGCGATGATCTATGTGGTGGTGGAAGATCTCATCCCCGACGCGCACCTTTCCGAGCATCCGCATTTCGGAACATGGGGCGCGATGGCGGGCTTCGCAGTCATGATGGCGCTCGACGTCTTGCTCGGGTAAATGGCAACCGCGGCCGCCGATGCTAAAGCATTGGCGCGGCGTTGCAATTATGGTAGGGCAGCAAGCAGGCAGTATGTTATAATTTTGAACCGAGTGCGTTGTAAGGTATGTGAAGAAGGATCCACTGATTAAGAGTCAGTGGGTCTGCCGGCTTTGATCCACGCACCCCGTGAGGGGTGCGACCCCGCAGGCGAGGATGCGCCTATGGGTCGTGACGATTTCAATCCACGCACCCCGTGAGGGGTGCGACGCGGCGCTGGAGATCCCCGCCGACCTGCTGTTGATTTCAATCCACGCACCCCGTGAGGGGTGCGACCCGACCTCGCCCTGCGATCGAACGGCGAGGCGATCATTTCAATCCACGCACCCCGTGAGGGGTGCGACGAGGAGGACACCGCCTGGATGATCGGGCGGTACATTTCAATCCACGCACCCCGTGAGGGGTGCGACGCGCTGGCGCAGATGCTGCTGCCAGCGATCAAAAATTTCAATCCACGCACCCCGTGAGGGGTGCGACCGTCTACCACCTCTCGACGCTCGCGCTGGTCGAAATTTCAATCCACGCACCCCGTGAGGGGTGCGACGGGCACGCAGAGTTTGCGCTGCACGAATATCGCATTTCAATCCACGCACCCCGTGAGGGGTGCGACCATTCACCGAGTATTACACGACCGCCGCGTCAACAATTTCAATCCACGCACCCCGTGAGGGGTGCGACCTGATTATCAGTACCGCCGTCACGCTGACTACCGTATTTCAATCCACGCACCCCGTGAGGGGTGCGACCTGCGCTGTGCCTGCGGGCGTCGTCACCGGTTTTTATTTCAATCCACGCACCCCGTGAGGGGTGCGACCGCGGCGGCCGGCATCACGACGGGCATCTTCTGGATTTCAATCCACGCACCCCGTGAGGGGTGCGACGAAGCTGAAAAAACCCATCAAAATCGACGGCAAAGATTTCAATCCACGCACCCCGTGAGGGGTGCGACATCAACGCCGCAGACCGTGTAATACCACTCTCGGATTTCAATCCACGCACCCCGTGAGGGGTGCGACCGCGGCCGAATCGGCGGGCAAGGCGTTCGCGCCATTTCAATCCACGCACCCCGTGAGGGGTGCGACCCGACCGCACCTACACTTATATCCGACAGGACGACATTTCAATCCACGCACCCAGTGAGGGGTGCGACTCGTCGAAGCGCCGACGGCCGTCGAATACGGCATCATTTCAATCCACGCACCCCGTGAGGGGTGCGACACGACCGGCTACCTGCTGCAGGACACGGAAACAGTCATTTCAATCCACGCACCCCGTGAGGGGTGCGACGAAATTCCAGCAGGCCGTTCGCGCGCTGGCGAACGATTTCAATCCACGCACCCCGTGAGGGGTGCGACGGGATCTCGATAAATGGCTCGAAACGCAGATCGAATTTCAATCCACGCACCCCGTGAGGGGTGCGACGTTCGCCGTCTCAGCCGTCGTTGCGGATGCGGCCATTTCAATCCACGCACCCCGTGAGGGGTGCGACTGGGGCTCGGCGACGCTCGGGCCCTTCATTTTTGCATTTCAATCCACGCACCCCGTGAGGGGTGCGACATCTTGGAAGACTACCTGAACGCATCTGAAGAGATTTCAATCCACGCACCCCGTGAGGGGTGCGACGAATTCGCCGCGCACGTCGTTGCCCAGCGACGCAACATTTCAATCCACGCACCCCGTGAGGGGTGCGACGAAAGGGATTGCATGGCGTCATCGCTACCGCTCGCATTTCAATCCACGCACCCCGTGAGGGGTGCGACCTGTTACTTTGTCAACTGTTTTGTCAAAATTTTTCATTTCAATCCACGCACCCCGTGAGGGGTGCGACGAATTGATGGCGAAAGCGCTTATAGCTTTTACATATTTCAATCCACGCACCCCGTGAGGGGTGCGACATGATCGGCTGCATCAATTCGGTCAACATCGGTCCATTTCAATCCACGCACCCCGTGAGGGGTGCGACTCGCTGCGAGCGGGGCAGGCGTCGCGCCTGCAAAATTTCAATCCACGCACCCCGTGAGGGGTGCGACCGTGTACAGCCCGGAAGAATATGCGGCGGATTGGATTTCAATCCACGCACCCCGTGAGGGGTGCGACCTTTTCGCCGGGGATGTGCAGGATGAAATGCTCGATTTCAATCCACGCACCCCGTGAGGGGTGCGACGCAATCAAAATGATTTTCGAGACCTGCTTTTTATATTTCAATCCACGCACCCCGTGAGGGGTGCGACGAGGTGCGCGGTATGCAGATACAAACGTTGCGCAATTTCAATCC
>CALVXB010000002.1 GCA_944368775.1 uncultured Clostridia bacterium
GTACGTCTGTGTTCCCCTCGCAAAGCCGCGCGTTCCTCGTCTTGCTCGCATCTCCGCGGTTTTAGGGGAGAAGCTGTATCTTGCAATACTTTGGCTTATAAAATGAGGTAATTTATGAACGAAACAGAAAAAAAGACGATCGAAGGACAGGCGGCTCCCTCCAAGCAGGAGCAGGACGCCGCGCGCGAGCAGGACGCCGCGCAGGCGCTCATCTCGAATACGGAAGAGATCGCAGAGAGCAGGCCTGCAGAAGCAGCCGCGGAGGCCGCGCGCCCCGCCGCCGCCCAAGAGGCGGACGACGAGGGCAAACTCTTCCGCAAATTCAAGATCAAAGACATCGTCTTTCTCGCCATCATGGCGGCGTGTATGCTGGTGACGGGCGCGATCATGCCCCTCGTGGGGCAGATCCCCGTGTTCGGCATCGTGCAGGTGTGCCTCGGCTTGCAGTTTTCCATCTTCCCCGTCATCGGCATGATGAAGGTGCGCAAGACGGGCTCGCTGCTGTTTATGTCGCTGTGCTGCGGCGTCGTGCTCGTGTTTATGAATACGATCATGTTCGCGTGCACGCTGATCTGCGCTCTGATCGCCGAGGTGTTGACCGCCCTCATCTTCCGCGGATACAAAAAGGACGGCGCGAGCGTGTTTGCGGGCATCATCTTTTTCCCGCTCACCCTTCCCTTCCTGTACATCTACTATAACTTCCTGTACACCGTCACCAAAGATACGGGCGTCGCCGTCAGCGCCTTCATCGGCGCAGACCCCTGGATCGCGATCGGTATGAGCGCCGCCGTGCTCGCCGTGTGCGCCCTCGGGTCGTTCATCGGGTATATCATCGCGCGCGAACTCCGCAAATCGGGGGTCATGAAAAAGTAATGGCGCTTTGGAACCAAAAACTCTATCCGCTCGTCGCCATCCTCTCGGGGGTATTCGTCATCGTATTCGGCCTCGTCATGGCGAAGGAACTGCTCGCCTGCTCCCTCTTTCTGGCGGGGTGCTTCGTGTGGCTGATGTTGTTCGGCTGCGGCAGGGCGTGCCTGCGCGCGCTGCTCCCGTTCGTCGTCGTCGCGGGCATCTTCTTCGCCATCTTCTACGGCGCGACGGGCACCCTCGACGCGGGCTGGTCGATGGCAAACCGCTTCGGCGCCGTCTTCCTCGCCGTCGTGCCCGGCATGTCCACGACGCCCGTTCGCATGACGCGCTCCCTCTCGCAGGTACATACGCCCCGCTCGGTCACCCTCGGCATGCTCATCGCCATGTCCTTCGTGCCCATGCTCAAGGGGGAGATCGCGCGCGTGCGCGAGGCGATGAAGACGCGCGGCGCGGGCAGCGTCCTCAACCTCAAAATTTTGTACCGCGCCTTCCTCGTCCCCCTCGTCATGCGCCTCGTCAACATCTCGGATACCCTCGCGCTCTCCGTCGAAACGCGCGGCTTCGCGCTCGGCAAGGTGCGCTATACCATTTATAAAAAAGAAAAATTCGCATTGTCCGACCTCGTCTACCTCCTCGGGCTGGCCGCGGGCGCGGTGCTTACGGTGGTGTTATGAGCGCGATCACTCTCAAAGGCGTCAACTTTTCTTACGACGGCAAAGCGAACATCCTCGAAAACACAGACTTTACCGCCGAATACGGCGAGGTCGCCCTCCTCTCCGGCCACTCGGGGGAGGGGAAGAGCACCCTCATGTACATCGTCAGCGGCATCATCCCAAACGTCAACTACGGCGAGCTCTCGGGTGAGGTCATGGTCGGCGGCGAGAGCATCAAGGGCAGAAAGATGGGCGACATCTGCCGCAAGGTGGGCGTCGTGCTGCAAAACGCCGACGAGCAGATCATCCAAAAGATCGTAGAGGACGAGATCGCCTTCGGCTGCGAAAATCTCGCCTTCCCGCCCGAAAAGATACAAAAGCAGATCGGCATCGTCTGCGACCTCATGAAGTTAGACCCGCAGTGGAAGTGCCGCACCCTCTCGGGCGGGCAGAAGCAGCGGCTGATCACGGCAAGTACCCTCGCGATGGGGCAGCGCATCATCATCCTCGACGAGCCGCTCGCCAACCTCGATAAAGACGGGGCAAAACTTTTGATGGGCACGCTGCGCTCGCTCGCCAAGGCGGGCTACTGCGTCCTCGTCATCGAGCACCGCCTCGACATGGTGCTGCCCTTCGTCGACACCGTCTGGCACATCGGCGATAAAACGGTCAAAAAGGTCGAGGACAAGGCCGCCTACCTGCGCGCGCAGACGGCGAAGATCGAAGACGCCTGCCCCGCCTTTGCGGGCGCGGGGCTGCTGTTCGCGCTCGACGAGGTCGCCTTTTCGGTCAGGGAGCGGGAGATCTTGCGCGGCGTCACCCTCGACATCCCCAAAGGGGGCAGAACGGTCCTCCTGGGCGAAAACGGCTGCGGAAAGACGACGCTGCTGCGCCTCATCGCCCGCCTCTATAAGCCGACGGGCGGAAAAATTACACAGTGCATCGACGAAAAGTTCAAGCAAAAGCCCAAGGGCAGCCGGGCGTGGTTCAAGAGGGTCGGGGTCGTGTACCAAAACCCGGACTACCAGCTCTTTATGCCCACCGTGCGGCAGGAGATCTGCTTCGGGGCAAAGAGCGAGGCATACGCCGCCGAGATCGCCGAATTGTTCGGCGTCAAGCATCTGTGGGAGCGGCACCCGCAGTCCCTCTCGGAGGGGCAGAAGCGCCGCGTGTCCATCGCGGCGGTCGCCGCCTGCGCGCCCGAGGTGCTGCTGCTCGACGAGCCGACGGTCGGGCAGGACTACGAGGGGCTGTGCCGGATGGTGGAGATCCTCAACAGGCTGCACGCGGAGACGGGCAACACGATGATCACCATCACCCACGACGTGCGCTGCGCCGAGGCGCTGTGCGACAAGGCGTACCTCATCGAGGGGGGCGTCGCCGCGCGCGCGGGCGGCAAAGAGCTGGTGCGCGCCTATTTCTCCGCCTGATCTCTTCGTTTTTTTGAAGGGGAAGCGCAAGTTGTTCCGCGCGGCGGGCCTTTCGGCCCGCCGCGCGGCCGCGTTTTCCGCCCCTTCCGGCACGGCCGCAGCCGCTGCGCCGATGGAGTGGGCCGGCGCGCTGTGCGGGCGGGCGAAGGCGGGGGAACGGGCGGTTTTTCTTGACAAAATCTCCCTCCGCCGATATAATGGAGCTGTCCATTGTAAAAAGGAGAAAACGAATGAAGAAAACGTTATCGATTTTATCTGCGGCGGCGCTGGCGCTGTCCGTGTCGGTGCTCGGCTTTGCCGGCTGCGCGCCGCAGCCGCCCGAAGAGCAGCCCGCCGAGGGGCAGGCGGTCATCTTCCACACCAACGATACGCACGGCTACCTGCAGGAGAGCGAGGAGGACGGCATCATCGGCATCGCACGCGTCGCCGCGCTCAAAGAGCAGACGGAGGGCGCGCTGCTCGTGGACGCGGGCGACGCGACGCAGGGCCTGCCCGTCGCCTCGCTGACGCAGGGCGCGGACGTCATCGACCTGTTCAACCTCGCCGGCTACGACGCGATGGCGCTCGGCAACCACGAGTTCGACTTCGGCACCGAAAACCTGCTTCAAAACGTGCGCCGCGCGGACTTCCCCATGCTCGCCGCAAACGTGTACGACGGCGACGAGCCGCTGCTTGCGGGCGTGCAGGAGGGGAGCGACGGCTGCAGCGTCATCCTCGAGAGCGGCGGGCTGCAGGTCGGCATCTTCGCGCTGACGACGGCGGATACCCGCACCTCCACTAACCCCGTGCTGGTCGGCGACCTCGACTTCCGCAGCGAGATCGAAACGGCAAAAGAGCAGATCGACGCCCTCGAGGCGGCGGGCGCGGACGCCGTCGTCGCCCTCTGCCACATGGGCAACAGCGACGCGACCTGCACCAGCGTTGACCTCGCCGAGGCGATGACGGGCGAGTACGAGGGGCGGTTGGACGCCATCATCGACGGCCACAGTCACACCACCGAAAACGGCGAGGTGAACGGCGTGCTCATCGCGCAGACGGGCACCGGCCTGACGCAGGTCGGCAAGATGACGCTGACCGCCGAGGATGGCGAGGTGACGGTCGAGGAGGAGCTGCTCTCGTACGAAGACGTCGCCTCCGTGCAGCCGTCCGCCGCCGTCGCGGAAAAGCTGGCCGAAATCGAGGCCTCGCAGGAGGACCTGCTCGGCGAAAAGGTAGGGGATATCGACTTCACCCTCTGGGCGGGGCAGATCGGCGAGATCGCCATGACGCGCGCGGTGGAGACCAACTTCGGCGACTTCGCGGCGGACGCCGTGCGCAGCGCGGCCGAGCAGTTCGCGGCGGAGGCGGGCATCGACGCGCCCGTCGTCGCGGCGGAAAACGGCGGCGGCATCCGCGCAGCCATCCCGTACGGGGAAGTCACCGTCGGCAGCCTCGTCTCCGCCTTCCCCTTCTCCAACACCATCTTCGTCAAGCAGGTCACCCCGAAGATTTTGTACGAGGTGATGGAGGTCTCCGGCTCGCTGCTCGACGGGCAGGACGAAAACGGCATGCTGCTGCAGACGGCGATCTCGGGCGGATTTTTGCAGGTGTCCGGCTTCACCGTGCGCTTTGACCCCTCCGCCGGGGAGGGCGAGCACAAGGTCGTGTCCATCACCCTCGACGGCGAGTCGCAGCCGCTCGACCGCGACGACGATACCCGCGCCATCCTCATGGCGAGCAACAACTTTATCATGAGCGGCGGCAACAATTACACCATGCTCGCCTCCCTGCCCAAGCTGGGCGAGCCGGGCGGCGAGCTCGAGGTGATGCGCGCTTACTTCGAGGACTGCCTCGCGAGCGGCAGCCTCGCAGACTACGCCCGCCCGCAGGGCCGCATCCGCATGGACGGCGGCAGCTATACGCCCAAAGACTACACCGCGACGCTGCTTGTCGAGCGAGACGGGCAGCCGCTCGCGGACGCAGAGGTCTCCTACATCCTCGACGGCGGCGCGGCGGTCGCCGCGCGCACGGACGGGCAGGGGTACCTGCGCATCACCGTCGCAGACGGCGCGCACAGCGTGCGCCTTGCGGGCGGCACGCGCGAGGTGTACATCGACAACTACCTTGGCATCGGCCTGGTCGAAGACGCGCTGCGCACCTATCCCGTCCTCCGCTGATGGACCTGCATTCCCTTTTCCCGCAAGACTACGACAAAAAGACGGCGTTTTTCGCGCTGCTCGCCCTGCTCGTCAACGTCGCCTTCGCGCTGTTCAACGCCGTCATGGCCGCGCTGTGGCGCTCGGCGTGGTACGCCTCGCTCGCAGGCTACTACACGGCGCTCATCCTGCTGCGCGGCGGCGTCGTGCTTACGCAGCACAAGCTGCACGCGCGCAGCGGGGGCGACGCGCATGCCTTCCTCATTTCGCAATGGAAGGTGTTTATCGGCTGCGGGGCGCTGCTGCTCGTATTCGAGCTCGCCATGTGCGGCGCAGTCACGGCGCTCATCATCGGCGGGCGCAGCGCGCAGGGCGGGGAGATCGGCGAGATCTACGCCATCGCGACCGCCGCCTACACCTTTTACAAGGCGGTCGGCGCCATCGTACAGCTCGTCCGCTCGCGGCGGCGGGGCAACCCCGTCACGCAGGCGCTGCGCGCGGTCGGCATCGCCGACGCCTGCACCTCGATGGTCTCGCTCACCGTGCTCATGCTCGCCACCTTCGGCGGAGATGGCATGATGTCCGTCAAGGCGTGCGTCGGGTTCGGCGCGGTCGCCGTCACGGCGGCGATGGCCGTGTATATGATCGTGCGCGGCTGCCTGCGCCTGCGCACCCTGCGCGCCGCGGGCGCAGCGCCCCGTTCTATGGGGGAGGAGGATCTGTCATGAAAAAGCGCCCCGTCGCCGCAGATTTCGACTACGACTACATCGCGCTGGAAGTCAAGCGCGCCAAAGCGGAGCGCTTCCGCCGCTGCTGCGAGCATTTCGGCTGGGAACAGATCGGGCGCACGGCCGATCGCAGGTACGCCGACGTCGTGCACCTGCGCTTCCGCCGCCCGCACGACGTGCCCGCCAAAGACGCGCTGCAGCTGCTGCAGGTGCGGTTAGAGCTGGCGTGGAACGCGGGCGGCCGCGCAGAAAATGCCCTCGCCGCCCACACCCTCTTCGCCTTGCTCGGGCTGCTCGCCGTCGCCGTCTGTCTGCTCGCGGCGGGCGTGCTGCTGCTCGTCTTTTTGTGGGCGACCACCTGGGCGCGCGCGCTCGGCTTCGTGCTGGCGGGGCTGGGCGTTTTGGTCGGTGCGGAGGGGCTGCGCCGGCTTGCGGGCGTTACGGGCAAGTCGCGGCAAAAGCACCGCGCCGCCATCATCGCCGCCCGGCGACAGATCCGCGCGCTGTGCGCCGCGGCGCGCGCATTGCGCGCCGCGGGAGAAGAGCAGGCCGCGGCCATTGCAGCGAATTCTTCGGCTGCGGACGGCGCAGCCGACAAAGCCGCCCAAACCAAAAATGCCGCCGCAGCCGCGGGCAGCGCCGAAGGCGCGGCGCAGGGAGGTGGCATATGATCAAGCGACCCCGCCTCAGCCGCTCGCCCGACCCCAACGTCGTGCGCGTGCGCACCGAAGGCAACGGCCTCGGCGCGTTCAAAACGCTCGTCGTGCTGCTGCTCATCGCCCTGCAGTTGGGCGTGCTCATCTTTTTGTATATGCGCATCGTCGAGGCGTTTGGCGCGTACGTCACCCTTTCGCTCGCGCTCAGCGTGCTCACCGCCGCCTTCGTGCTCTCCTCCGACCAGAGCCCCTCGACCAAGGCGGTGTGGGTGTTCGTCGTGCTCGTGCTCTTCGTCGCGGGGTTTTTGCTCTACTTCGCCTCCGACCGCCGCGTCTTTTACGGCCGTTCACGCCGCCGCTGCGACGCCATTTTCCGCCGCGCGGCGGCGTACGCGCCGCTCGGCTGCGACACGGCGGGCGCGGATGCGCGCGTGCGCGAAGACGCCGCCTACCTCGCCCAAACGGGGCAGTTCCCCGCCTTCCGCGGCACAGACGCCGCCTACTTCTCCTCGGGCGGCAAGCTGTTCGACGACGTCCTCTCCCGCCTGCGCACGGCGCAAAAGTTCATCTTCATCGAGTACTTCTGCATCGCCGACGGCGCCCTGCTCGAGCGCTTCATCGCCATTTTGTCCGAGCGGGCGGCGGCGGGCGTCGACGTGCGCGTCATCTACGACGACATGGGCAGCCACAGCACCTTCCGCGGCCGCACCAAGCGCCGCATGAAGGCCGCCGGCATCCGCGTGCTGCCCTTCAACCGCCTCGTGCCCGCCCTCAACATCGGCATGAACTTCCGCGACCACCGCAAGATCGTCGTCGTCGACGGCCAAACGGCGTACACGGGCGGGGCAAACCTCGCCGACGAGTACGTCAACGAGGTGCGCATGTACGGCTATTGGAAGGACGCGGGCATCCGCATGGACGGCAGCGCCGTCGACGGCTTCACCTTCCTCTTTTTGCGGCAATGGGAGTTTTTGAGCAGAGAAGAAGAGGACTACGCCCCCTTCCTCGGCCTCGCTTCCCCGCGCGCAAACGGCGCACTGTACATCCCGTACGCCTGCGGGCTCGACTTCGACGCGCCCATCGGGCGGAACGTCTACCGCAACATGATCGCGAGTGCGCAGGGCAGGCTCTGGCTGATGACGCCCTACCTCGTCCCCGACGACGACCTGCTCGACCTGCTCGCTTCCAAGGCGGAAGGGGGCGCGGACGTGCGCGTCATCCTGCCCGGCGTGCCCGACAAGGGGATCGTCTACCGCCTCACCCTCGCCAATGGCGAAAAGCTCGCAAAGCGGGGCGTCAAGGTGTACTGCATGCGCGACAGTTTCGTGCACAGCAAGCTCATGCTCACAGACTGCAGCGCGGCCGTCGGCTCGGTCAACATGGATATGCGCAGCTTTTACGAGCAGTTTGAAAGCGCCGTCTACACCGACGACGCCGCCGTGCGCACCGCGCTCGAAAAAGATTTCGTGCAGACCTTTGTCGAGTGCGCGCCGCTCTCCCTGCAGCGCGGGGCGCTCGGCCGCCTGTTCGACCGTCTGCTGCAAATTGCGGCACCGTTAATGTAGCTCGGAGATTTCTCGGCGAGCTGACGCCTGCGAGATCTTCTGATTGGAGGGGAAACCCGAGCGGTTTTCCCCTCAGCGGCGCGCTTTTTAAGGGCACGCCTTTTTTTATGCGCGCCGCTTTCACCCCATCCGTGAGCGCTTACGCGCAAATAGGGGTGCGCAGCGGAAAAGTGTGATTTTCCTCGCGCGAGTGATTTATAAAAAGGCTCGGAGAATTTCTTTTGAGCTGACAAAAGAAATTCTTCCGAATTTAGAGACAACCCGCTGTTCGCAGCTATTGCTGCTCGGCAGCGGGTTTTCTCTCTTTGCGCGATAATGAAGGGCACGCCTTTAAGAAGTCGCGCAAATTCACTCTTTCCTCATAAGCCTCACGGCGAATTGAGTGCGCTCATCAAAATTGCGATTTTGACTCGCGCGAGAAAAATTCAAAAAAATAACTCGAAAAAGCGGAAATCGCAATTTTCGCTTTTTCACAAAAAGCGGCGCAGCCGCGCTAAAATAAATTATTGAATCACTCGAAAAAGCAAAAACCGCAATTTTCGCTTTTTCCCCCAATTTGCCGAAAGGCTTTTGGGAAGAGGGTGAAGCCGCGCGATTTATTAAAAGTGTGCTACTAAAATATCGCGCGGCGAGGGAGAAAACACTGCTGCGCGCAGCGCACGGCGGTGTCTCCCTCAAATCACGACTTTTTCTTTCGTCAGCACGAAAGAAAAAGTGTGAACTTCGTGTAACATCATGTTGCAAAATTGCCGTTTCGATGTTACATCATGTTGCAAAATGGCCGGAGGGGGTTGATTTTCCCAAAAAATATGCTACAATGAAGGCGTAAGCGGGAGTTGTTCCGCATGGCGGCCTCGGCCGCCGAAGGAGGTCGTATGCCTGAAGAATATGACAGAGATCTCGGGCCCGAACTGCGCACGCCGCAGCCGCCCGCGCAAGAAGATGCGCGGCGGCAAGGGGGAACGGGCGGGTGCGCCAACACACAAAACGAGCGGGGAACGCCGCCGCAGGAGGGCTATACGCCGCCGCAGGGAGACCCGGCGGACGCCGCTGCCGCGGGCGCGGTCTTCGCGGGCTCGGCACGGCCGCACGCAGATGCGGCCGCGGGTGACGGGGCCGCCTTGCAGCCGGCGGGCGGCCCGGCGGGCGCAAGCGATGCGCCCGCTTCGCCGCAAGCAGATCAGCCCGGCGCGCCAAGCGCGGCCGATGTAAATAGGAACGGCGCGCCCGCCCCGCAGCCGTACGCGCACGGCGCGCCCGCCCCGCAAGGCGGGCCGGCGGGCAAAGACGGCGCGCAGCCGCCCGCAAACGAGCGGCGCGGGTATATCGCGGTGGCGGTGCTGTGCTTCGTTCTCGCCCTCTTTGCGTTTGTCCTCGTCGCCTTCATGTGGGATACGAACCTCTTCTGCGGCGGGCTCATCGCCGCGGGCGCGGGCGTCATGCTCATCCTCGGCCGCCGCCGCCGCGAGGGCTGGGGGCTGCTGACCATGGCGGCCGCCTGCTTCGCCTTCACCCTCTGTTTCTGCATCCAATTCGCCTTCGGTTGGTCGACGACGCTGCTGCACCTCGCCCTGACCTTCTTGTTCGCGGGCGGCCTCTTTCTGCTCGGCCTGCTGCATTGCCGCTGCAAGGCGGTCATGCCCGTGCGGCCGCTGCGCGCCCTCATCCTCGTGCTGTCCGGCTTTTTGTGCCTGTACTTCGGCGCGTACAGCGCGGCCATGGGCGGGCTGTTCTTCATCGGCATGCTCGTCTTTTTGGCGGGGCTCATCCTGCCCGTCATCGGCTGCGCCATCGGCGTCGTCTGCCTGTGCTTCAAGGAGTGCCGCGCCTCCCGCCCCGCCCTCGCCTGCGCCATCCTCGCCGTCGCGCTGCCCGTCGCCGCGCTGCTGCTGACCATCCTGCTCTTCAGCACGGGCGTGTGGGTCATCAGCCTTATGTAAGGGGGGATCGATATGAAAAATTCCGCAAAGCGCGCGCTCGGCATCTCGCTGCGCACCCTCGGCACGCTCGCCGCGTGGGCGGCGGCGTTCGCAGTTCTCTGGCACTTTGAATATCTGCAGCAATGGACGCAGATCGACAACGTCGTCGGCGCCGTGCCCGTCGCCCTCGCCCTGCTGTTTGCGGGCGGCTGCACCTTTCTGCTGTGGATCAAGTTCCGCAGGGCGGCCGCGCCCGCAGCCATCGCGGCGGCGGCCGTCGTCCTGCTCTCGGCGGCGCTCTTCCCCAACGCCTTGCGCGGCAATTGGTGGATCGATTACGGGCTGAGTTCTTCCGAAGGGGATAAGCCCGACCTGACCGTGTACGACCCCTTTATTGAAGGCTCGCTCGCGGCGACGCTGGACGGAGAGGCATCCCTGCACATGGAAGGGGATCTTCCCCTCCTCGACGGAGCCACCGCCCTCTACCCCGTGTACGCGGCCTTCGCGCAGGCGGTGTACGCCGAAGAGGACTTCGTCCTCGGCGAGACCATCCGCTGCACCAACACGGCGGGCGCGTACAGCGCGCTCATCGCGGGCGAGCGCGACATCATCTTCTGCGCCGGCCCTTCCGCCACCCAGCGCGCCGCCGCCGAAGAGGCGGGCGTCGAGCTGTGCCTCACCCCCATCGGCAGGGAGGCGTTCGTATTCGTCGCCGCGAAGGGCAACCCCGTCGACGGGCTGACCTCGCAGCAGATCTACAACATCTACACGGGCAAGACGGCGCTGTGGAGCACCCTCGGCTGGGAGGAGGGCGGCCGCATCCTCGCCTTCCGCCGCCCCGAAACGTCGGGCAGCGAGTCGGGGCTGACCAACCTCGTCATGCAGGGCAGGCCCCTCCTCGCGCCGCAGCCGCTGCCGGACAGCAGCCTCGTCGGCACCAACAGCCTCATGAAGCAGATCACCGTCGAATGGCAGGGCGTGCAGCCCGCGCTCGGCTACTCGTATCGCTTTTACGCGGAGACCATGTACGCCAACCCGGGCGCCAAGCTGCTCGAGATAGACGGCTACGCCCCCAACGACGAAAACATCCGCAGCGGCAAGTACCCCTTCGTCGGCGAGGTGTACGCCGTCACCATCGGCGAGCCGCAGGGCAGGGCAAAGCAGCTGCTCGATTGGATCCTCTCGCCCGAAGGGCAGACGCTGGTAGAGCGCTCGGGCTACGCGCCCCTCGCCTGACGGCGCTGCGCAATACCGGCCCGCTGCGGGGGCGGCGCGGCGCAATACCGATCACCAAACAGGTCCGAACAAGACCTCCTTTCCTTATAGGGCGGCCGCCCCGCGCGGGGCGGCCGCCCTCTTGCCGTCTTTTGCCGTCTTTTGCCGCTGTTGGTGGGTTTTTCTTATAAAGTTGCGTTTTTTGTGATAATTTTGCAATCGGAGTGAGAAATTTCGCGCAACGCTTGCAATTTCATCCTTCTCTTGGTATAATAAAAAAGTAAAAGCAGTACCCTGCCCTATTTTTGCCGCATCGCAGCGGCTCTGCAAAGGAGAACAGACACATGGGACCCATCCGCAAGCTCTTCCGCAACATCGCGCGCTTCGTCGTAGACAAGGCGATGGGCAACGGCCTGATGCAGGAAGAGACGGAGGCCTCCGGCGAGGGGAGCGTATCGCCGCGCACGGCGGCGCTGCTGCGGCAGGCCGCGGCGGACGGCATCGTCCTTTTGAAGAACGACGGCACCCTGCCCCTGCGCCGCGGCGCGCGCGTCGCGGTATTCGGGCGCTGCCAATTCGATTATTTTTACGTCGGCTACGGCAGCGGCGGCGACGTCCACCCGCCTTATAAGGTATCCCCCGCCGAGGCGATCGCCGAAGCGGCCGCGGACGGGCGGCTGGTGCCCAACGCCGACCTGCTGCAAGTGTACCGCCGCTGGCGCGCCGAGCCGGACAACGCCCCCGACGACGGCTGGTGGGGGCATTGGCCCATGCACTATCCCGAAATGCCCGTCTCCCGCGTGCTCGCCGAAAGCGCGGCGCGCGCGAGCGAGGTCGCGCTGGTCATCCTCGGCCGCGCGGCGGGCGAGGACCGCGAAAACAAGACGGAAAAGGGGAGCTATTACCTGACCGGCGAAGAGCGCGCCATGCTCGACGCGGTCACGGCCGCCTTCAAAAAGACGGTCGTCGTGTTCGACTGCGGCAACGTCGTCGACCTCTCCCTCGTCTGCCGCTACGGCGACAAGATCTCCGCCCTCGTCTACGCATGGCAGGGGGGCATGGAGAGCGGGCACGCCCTCGTCGACGTGCTCACCGGCGCCGTCTGCCCGAGCGGCAAACTGACGGACACCATCGCCGTGCGCTACGGCGACAACCCCTCGGCGCTCGGCTTCGGGGGCAAAAAGTTCAACAATTACGAAGAGGACGTCTACGTCGGCTATCGCTATTTTGAAACGTTCGCGCGCGACCGCGTGCTCTTCCCCTTCGGCTTCGGCCTCTCGTATACGAGCTTTGCGATGCAGGCGGAATCCTTCCGCCGCGACGGCAGCGCCTTTTCCGTCGCGGTGCGCGTGCAGAACACAGGCCCTGCCGCGGGCAGGGAGGTCGCGCAGCTGTACGTGCAGCCGCCGCAGGGCAGTTTAGGCAAGCCCGCGCGCGTGCTCGCCGCCTTCGCCAAGACGCCGCTGCTGCAGCCGGGCGAAAGCTGCCTGCTGCTGCTCACCTGTACCGATTACGACTTCGCCTCCTTCGACGACACGGGCGCCGCGGGCAGCCGCGGCAGCTACCTGCTCGAGGCGGGCGAGTACACCTTCTATCTCGGTTCCGACGTGCGCTCGGCGCAGCCGGTCGGCACATTTTACACGCAGGAGAGCGAGGTGCTCGTCACGCTGCGCTCCGTCTGCCCCGTGCAAAACAGCTTTTTGCGCATCGTCAACAAAAACGGCCGCGCCGTGCGCGAGGCCGTCCCCGTCCTCCCCGTCGACATGAAGGCGCGCATCCTCTCCGCGCTGCCCCCCGCCGTCGGCTATGCGGGGGATCGCGGCATCCGCCTCGCAGACGTCAAAGAGGGGCGCGCCACGCTCGAAGAGTTCATCTCCCAGCTCACCGACGCCGAGCTGGAGGCGCTCACCCGCGGCTACGGCTGCATGGGCGCGCCGCAGGGGGTGTCCGGCAACGCGGGCGCGTACGGCGGCATCCTCCCTTCGCTCGTCGAAAAGGGCGTCCCGCCCGTCATCACGACGGACGGCCCGGCCGGCATCCGCGTCAACCGCCGCGCCTCGCTCCTGCCCTGCGGCACGGCGCTCGCAAGTTCGTGGGATACCTCCCTCGTCGAGGCGGTGTACGCCGCCGTCGCGGAGGAGATGGAGGCGGTCGGTTCCGATGTGCTGCTCGCCCCGGGCATGAACATCCATCGCAACCCGCTGTGCGGCCGCAATTTTGAATATTATTCTGAAGACCCGCTGCTCACCGGCAAGCTGGCGGCCGCCGCCGTGCGCGGCATCCAAAGCCGCGGGCGCATGGCCTGCCCCAAGCACTTCGCCGCCAACAATCAGGAGAAGAACCGCAACCGCAACGACAGCCGCATCTCCGAGCGCGCCCTGCGCGAGATCTATTTGAAGGGCTTCGAGATCTGCGTGCGCGAGGGGCAGCCGCGCAACATCATGACAAGCTACAACAAGATCAACGGCGTGTGGAGCCACTATAACTACGACCTCGTCACCACCGTTTTGCGCGAGGAGTGGGGCTTTGAGGGCGCCGTCGTCACCGATTGGTGGATGAGGAGGAGCGCCAGCCCCGAGTTCCCCGCCCTCAAAGACAACGCTTATCGCGTGCGCGCGCAGGTGGATATCCTCATGCCCGGGAATATGGGCTATCTTGGTAAAACGTACAAGTCGGACGGCTCGCTGCTGCGCACTTTGGGCAGGCAGGAGGGCATCACCCGCGGCGAGCTCGAGCGCTCTGCCGCCAACACGCTGCGCGCCGCCCTGTGGTTGGTATGACGACATGTGCATAGTGCACAAAAAAATGCAATTTTGTGTACGCTCGGTTACCAATTATAACAAATTTTTGACCGTTTAAGACAAAACACTTGCAATTTATGACGGAAGTGTTATAATAGATAAGAAGTGCGGCATCCGCGAAAAACGCGGCGAGCCTCCGTATGGCGGATGGTGGGGGAAGGGCGTGCGCGCGGCGCGCGTGCAAATCAGGCCGCAAAACGAACAAAATAGGTAAATAGTGTTGCATATTTTCAAAAGTATGATATAATGACTCGGAGAGGGGGCGCAAATTTGTCCCCGTGCAGCACGTCTAAAAGCGGTAAAATAGCGCGAGACACGCGCTTTTCGGCATCTGCCGATACGGAAAACGGAGGGAGTGAAAGATGAAAAAACAACTCAAGTATGCGAACATCATCTCGAAGCTGAGCGTACAGCAGAAAGCGGACCTTATGACGGGCCGTGATTTCTGGTCTACGCTGAACATCGACGAGCTGGGTATCCCGTCGGCCTACCTGTCCGACGGCCCGCACGGCCTGCGCAAACAGGCGGCGGCCGCCGACCACCTCGGCCTCAACCCGAGCATCCCGGCGACCTGCTACCCCACGGCGGCGACGATGGCAAACAGCTGGGATACCGAGCTGGGCGAAAAGCTGGGCGAGTTCCTCGGCGAGGAAGCGGCTTCGATGGAAGTCAACGTCCTGCTCGGCCCGGGCATGAACATCAAGCGCAGCCCGCTGTGCGGCCGTAACTTCGAGTACTTCTCGGAGGACCCGTACCTCGCCGGCAAAATGGCGGCGGCGTACGTGCGCGGCATCCAAAAGAAGGGCATCTCCGGCTGCATCAAGCACTTTGCCGCCAACAACCAAGAGCAGCGCCGCATGGTCATCGACACCATCGTCGACGAGCGCACCCTGCGCGAGATCTACCTCACCGGGTTCGAGATCGCCGTCGAAGAGGGCAAGCCGCGCACCATCATGTCCTCGTACAACAAGCTCAACGGCACCCACACCAACGAGAATATGCACCTGATGAAGGACATCCTCCGCGGCGATTGGGGCTACGACGGCGTGGTCGTCACCGACTGGGCGGGCAGCAATGACCGCGTGCAGGGTGCCATCGCCGGCAACGAGCTCGAAATGCCCGGCTGCCGCTACGGCTCGGACGACGTCGTCAAGGCGCTCACCGAGGGCTACACCATCCCCGAATACGTCAAAGAATACCCCGCGCAGTACGAAGCGGTCGCACAGGGCATCAAGGACGGCAAGCTGGACGAGGACGTCGTCGACGAGCTGCTCGACCGCCTGCTCGACCTCATTTTGACCACCGACAAAGTCGTCAAGGCCGCGCCGAAGGAATTCAACAAAGAGGCGCACCACATCTTTGCAGAAAAGTGCGCGGAAGCGTGCATGGTCCTTCTCAAAAACGAGAAAAACGCCCTCCCGCTCAACAAAGACGAAAAGGTCTGCATCATCGGCGACTTCGCCAAGAACCCCCGCTACCAGGGCGCGGGCTCTTCCGTCGTCAACCCGACCAAGCTGGACAACGTCATCGACTGCGTCGGCGAATATCCCATCAACTACATCGGTTACGCTCAGGGCTACGAGCGGTACGGCAAGGCCAACCGCAAGCTCGCCAAAGAGGCGATGGCTCTCGCCGCCAAGGCGGATAAGATCGTCTTCTTTATGGGCCTCGACGAAGTCAGCGAGGCCGAGGGCATCGACCGCATGGATATGAAGATCCCCGCCAACCAGCGCGAGATGCTCTCCCTGCTCTACACGCTGGACAAGCCCGTCGTCGTGGTGCTGTGCTGCGGCAGCTCGGTCGAGCTGCAGAGCACGGACAGCGCCGCCGCCATCGTGCACGCGTATCTGAGCGGCCAGGCGGGCGCGCGCGCCATCCTCGGCGTGCTCACCGGCAAAGTCAACCCCTCCGGCAAACTCGCAGAGAGCTATCCCGAAAAGTACGAAGACTGCTCCTCCGCGGCCCGCTTCCCCGGCAAGGCGGCGAGCGTCGAGTACCGCGAAGGCCTCTACGTCGGCTACCGCTACTATGATACGGCGGGCGTGCCTGTGCGCTATCCCTTCGGCTTCGGTCTCAGCTACACGACCTTCGAGTATTCCGGCCTGAAAGTCGATAAAGACGGCGTCACCTTCACCATCAAAAATACCGGCAAGCGCGACGGCGCCGAGATCGCGCAGATGTACATCGGCAAAAAGGACAGCAAGCTGTTCCGCCCCGCGCACGAGCTCAAGGGCTTCGCGAAAGTCGCCCTCAAGGCGGGCGAGAGCAAAGAGGTCAAGATCCCCTTCGACAAGCGCTCGTTCCGCTACTTCAACGTCAAGACGAATACATGGGAAGAAGAAGGGGGCAAGTACGAGGTGTACATCGGCGCGTCCTGCGCAGATCTGCGCCTGCAGGGCAGCGTCGAGCGCGCCGGCACCAAGGCCGCGATCCCGTACGACGCCTCCAAGCTCCCCAGCTATTACAGCGGCAAGGCAGAAGACGTCGGCAAAGACGAGTTCGAGGCGCTGCTCGGCCGTCCCATCCCGCGCGCTACCTACAAGTTCTATAAAAAGCGCCGCATGATCATCGACGAGAACAGCACGGTCGCAGACCTTCGCTACTCTCGCCGCTGGGTAGGCCGTTTCTTCAGCTGGGCGATCCGCTTCGCGCACGCCTTCTTGTGGAAGATCGGCCAAAAGACGACCGCAAACACCATCATGATGGGCATGGTCCACCAGCCGGTGCGCGGCCTGGCCAAGTACGGCGGCATGAGCCGCAGACAGATGGAGGCAATGCTGATGATGTTCAACGGACATCTGTTCAAGGGCATCGGTCAGTTTTTCTCGAAAGGTAAATAATTTAATAGTGTGGAGGAAACGGAAATGAGTAATCAAGTGCAGGCACTGACGGCCGCCGACGAAGCAAAACTGCAACCGAAGCCGCTGTCGCAGAATGGATTTGTCGCCTTCTGGCAGAAGATCTGGCGTTGGTGGCAGGGCGTATGGTACGGCTTTGCGGAAAAACATCCCAAGCTGTCCAACCTCATCTACATGGTGTTCTTCTTCATCGTGTTCAGCTACGGCGTCACGATCTGGCAGCTGCTCGTCATGCTCTTCCTGCCGTATGCGTTTGCAGGTTTGGCAGAGATCGAGTTTATCTGGCCGGCAGTGAACTTTACGATCGGCGATACAGAGCTCACATACGCGATCTTCAACGAGCCTGTCCGTTATCTCGAAGACGGCAGCGTCAACCCGCTCGGCGGCTTGGGCAACTTCATCGCATTCGAGATCGCAGTCTTCACCGCGCAGTGCATCAACATGCCCCTGCAGCGCAACATCACCTATCGCTCGCACGGCAACCCCGTCTGGCAGGCGATGTGGTACTTCATCGGCTGGGTGGGCGTCTCCATCTTCACGAACGCTCTGTGGGGCATCGTGTATCCCTTCATCGATACCCTTTGGGGCTGGCCTGACTTTGTGATCACCCTCATCAAGACGGTCATCACGGGCGGTGTCTCGATGGTCGTGTTCTTCTTCATATTCCTCGTCATCTTCCCCGATGTCAACAAGACGGAGGCCAAGAGAAAAGCCGCCCTCGAAGCCGCGAAAGAGTCCGGCGACGCTTCTAAGATCGCGAAGGCGCAGGAACAGTACGACATCGCGCTCGAGCATAAGCGCCGCTTCGATGCCGAAAAGTCTTACGCTTCCGTCAACTCCATCGCCGAGGCCAAGATCAACGGCTACAACGGTATGAAGAATAAGCTCGAAAAGGCGAAGGCCGCCGGCAAGGCAGAAGAGGTCAAAGAGCTCGAAGCGATGTGCGCAAAGATGGCCGCCGCCGCCCTCGAAGCGGTGAACACCCGCGACGAGGTCGCCCCGAAGGAAAAGGCGATCATCGACGAGGTCAAGGCTTCCCAGGCTGCCCGCAAGGCCGCCAAGAAGGCCGCGTAAGGCAAACATAGCGCAAAAGATAACGCTTTCTCTCCCCGCGAGGGGAAAGGAGAATGTATGGAAAAGCTGATCACGTTCGCGGTACCCAGCTACAACTCGGCCGCCTATATGCAGCGCTGCATCGACACGCTGCTCGCGGCGGGCGAGGAGGCGGAGATCATCATCGTCAACGACGGGTCCACGGACGCAACGGCGGAGATCGCCGACGCGTATGCGGCGCAGTATCCTTCCATCGTGCGGGCGGTGCACAAGCCGAACGGCGGGCACGGCTCGGGCGTGAACAAGGGCGCCGAACTCGCGCAAGGTCTCTACTACAAGGTCGTCGACTCGGACGACTGGCTGGATACCGGTGCGCTGGCCGCGCTGCTCGCCAAGATCCGCGAGCACCGCGCGGCGGGCAAGTTGCCCGATATGTACATCGCCAATTACGTGTACGAAAAGCTGCACACCAACAGCCGGGTCGTCCGCCGCTACACGCACAATTTCCCCGTCGACACCTTTTTCGGTTGGGACAAGGTCAAGCCCTTCCGCTTTTCGGAGGCGCTGCTGATGCACTCGGTGCTCTACCGCACCGACCGCCTGCGCGCGAGCGGAACGGTGCTCCCCGAGCACACCTTTTACGTGGACAATATCTTCTGCTACAAGCCGCTGCCCTTTATGCAGACGATGTACTATATGGACATCGACCTGTACCGCTACTTTATCGGGCGCGACGACCAATCGGTCAGCGCGGCGAACATCGTCAAGCGCTACGAGCAGCAGATCCGCGTGATGAAGGAGATGCTCTTCGCCTACTCGTGGAGCGAGCTGCACAGCTTCCCCGCGGGGCTGCGCCGCTATATGCTGCACGACCTCAACGTCATCATGACGCTGACCGTCATGTTCACGACGGGCGGCAAAGACGAGGTCGACCGCCGCAAGCGCGCGCTGCGCGAATTGTGGGGCTGCCTGCGCGCCTGGGACGAAGAGATGTACCGCTTCCTGCGCTACCGCTCCTACCCGGCGCTCGTCAATTGGATGCCCTTCCGTTTGCAGGGCGCGGCGACGACCCTTGGCTATAAATTCTACCGCCGCAAGCTCAGCTGCAGTTAAAGCCCATCCGTTTTTCCGAAAATATCGTTTGCAGCACCCCCGCGCCGTTCGGCGCGGGGGTGTTCGCGTGCCGCTCGTTCCCGTATGCGCGGGCGGCGGGGCGCGCGGCGGCGGGGCAAAGCGGGCAGCTCGCGCCGCGTTTGCCCTTCAGAACGGGCCAAAAAAGCAACAATTTTCGCGCGGGGCTTTTCTTTTGCGCGCGGGTGTGGTATAATGGCGGCAAAGGAGAAAGTGCCATGATCGAACGGCTCATCGACGTCGCGCTGGGCAGGACGCCTGCCGACGTCGTGCTCAAAAACGGAACATTCGTCAACGTGTTCACCGGTCAGGTGCAGCGCGGCGACATCGCCATCGCCTGCGGCAAGGTCGCGGGCATCGGCGCGTACGAGGGGGAGCGCGAGTACGACATCCGCGGCAAGGTCGCCGTGCCCGGCCTGATCGATGCGCACGTCCACATCGAGAGCGCGCAGCTCTCGCCCGAGGAGTTCGCGCGGCTGGTCATGCCCCGCGGCACGACCACCGTCATCGCCGACCCGCACGAGATCGTCAACGTCTGCGGCGTCGACGGCGCGCAGTACATCGCGCGCGCCGCGAAAAATACCCCGCTCGAGGTGAAATTGATGCTGCCCTCCTGCGTGCCCGCCACCCCTTTCGAGACGAGCGGCGCATGCCTTACGGGGGAGCAGACGGCGGCGCTGCTGCAGGGGGACGCCTTCTTCGGCCTCGGAGAATTCATGAACGCGCCCGGTGTGCTGGGCAAGGACGCGGAGGCGCTGCAAAAGCTCGAGGGCGCGCGCGCCGCGGGCAAGCTCGTCGACGGGCACGCCCCGGGGCTGGAAGGGGAAGCTTTGAACGCCTACATCGCGGCGGGCATCTCCACAGACCACGAGTGCGCCTGCGCCGCCGAAGCGGCGGAAAAGGCCTCCCGCGGCATGTACGTCCACCTGCGCGAGGGCTCGGCGGCGTGCAACGTTGCCGAAAATTGCGGCGCGGTCACGGCGGCCAACCTGCGGCGCTTCCTCTTCTGCACGGACGACCGCCACGCCGCCGATATCTGCGCGCACGGCCACCTCGACGCCGCCCTGCGCACCGCCGTGCAGGCGGGGATGAGCCCCGTGTGGGCGGTCATCATCGCCACCCTCAACGCCGCCGAGTGCTACGGGCTGCGCGGCAAGGGCGCCATTGTGCCCGGCTACGACGCGGACATCGCCGTGTTCGACGACCTGGAAAACTTCCATTGCGCCTTCACCTTCAAAAATGGGGAGCTGGCCGCCATCGAGGGGATGCCGCTGTTCGGCGCGGGGCAAAAGTACCTGCCCGACTGCGTGCGCGATACCGTGCACGTCGGGGGCATCTCTCCCGACGGCTTCCGCATCCCCCTCAAGGGCGGGTACGCCAACGTCATCCGCGTGCAGCCGGGCAGCCTGGTCACCGGCCGCAGCGTGCGCGCGGTGGCGAGCGCGGGCGGCGACGTCGACCTGCGCGGCACAGATCTGTTGAAGCTCGCCGTCGTCGAGCGGCACCGCGGCAGCGGCAATATCGGGCTGGGCCTGGCGGAGGGCTGCGGCCTGTGGGGCGGGGCGATCGCGACCAGCGTCGCGCACGACTCGCACAACATCATCGTCCTCGGCGACAACAACGAGGATATGGCCGCCGCCGTGCAAGAGCTCGCCCGCATCGGCGGGGGCATGGCGGTCGTCGGGCGGGGGCGCACCGCGTCGCTGCCGCTGGACATCGCGGGGCTGATGAGCTCGCTGCCCGCAGAAGAGTGCGCCGCGCGCGCAGCCGCATTGGACGAGGCCGCCTACGAGTTGGGATTTTCGCGCGAATTTTCCCCCTTCATGGCCCTCTCCTTCCTCGCGCTGCCCGTCATTCCCTCCCTCAAGCTGACCGACCGCGGGCTGTTCGACGTGGAAAAGTTCGATTTTTGCCCCCTCGACGCCGACCCGCCGCAGGGGGAGAACGGCGCTTCGGATAGCGATGCGCGTTCCGCAGGCGACGACGGCGGGGCAGGGGAGCCGGGCGACGAATAAGAAAAATTGCCTTTGCGGGGCGGCGTTTGCCGCCCCTTTTCGCTGCAAAAAATTTTTCAGATTTTTTGAAAAAGTGCCTTCAAATACTTGACTGTAAAAATAGAAGTGGTATAATATTAGCAGAATTTGAAATAGAGTGCTAACACTTATAGATAGCAAGTGCCAGCACTCGAAGGAGATGACTGTTATGAAACATGAACTCAGCAGAAACAATAATTACGATTTCTTTGAAGAAGCGATGCACGATTTCTTCCCCGCGTTTTACGGCTACAGCGACAGGCGCGCGCAGAAGTATATGCGCACCGACATCAAGGAGACGGACGACGCCTACCGGATGGAAGTGGAGTTGCCCGGCATGGATAAAAAGGACATCCACATCGACCTCAAAGACGGCTATTTGAGCATCACCGCCAACAAGAGCGAGCAGAGCGATGGGGGCAAAAAGGACAACTACATCCATCGCGAACGCAGCTTCTCGTGCAGCCGCAGCTACTATGTCGGCGACATTCGCAAGGAGGACATCAAGGCCAAGTACGAAAACGGCATCCTCAACGTCTGCATCCCGAAGGAAGTGAAGCAGAAGGAAGAGGAGCACCGCATCGAGATCGAATAACTTCGCTCTCCCGCGTCTGAGGGTTTGCAGCGGCAGGGGGCGCCGCGCGCAGCAATGCGCGCGGCGCCCCTTTTGCGCGCCCGTCCGCCGCGCGGCGCGCATGGAGGGCAAAAATTTGCGGCAAAATAAAACAAAGACTTTACATTCCGCAACTTTTATTATATAATAAAAGTGTATAATATCCAAAGGTGCGCCTCGCATCGGCGGGGTGCGGGAGAACTCGTGCGGTACATCGGCGGCGCGCTGCGCTACATGTTCAAAAATTTCATATTCATCTTTCTGTTCGCGCTGCTGCCCTCGTACTTCCTCGCGATGTGCGTCGACTTTGAAAGCCTCGCGCGGCTGGTGCGCGGCTTCTTTACGGACGGCAAATTTCTCTTCTACGACCTCTTTTTCATGCTCTCGCCCGTCAACGCGCGCGGCTGGCCGTTCGCCATCGCGGCGGCGGTGTGCGTCCTCGTGTGCATGCCCATGCTGCTGGGGCTGATCGAAAAGCATATGCGCCTCGGCATCCGCACCTTTAAGGGCGTGCTCGGCCGCTTCGATTGCAACTTTTTGGCGACGCTGGTCGTCACCGTCGTCTTTTTCGCCTGCTACGAGGTGTGGGCGGTGATCACCGCGGGGCTCTTGTACGCCGAGTCGCTCCTGCTTGCGGGGTACGCAAGCTCCGCCGTCGTGCTCGCCACGCTCATCGGCATGGTCGCGCTGCTGTGCTACGGCGCATCCTTCATCCTGATGTGGCTGCCCTGCCGCCTGCTCACCGGCTGCGGGTATTTAGAAGCGCTGCGCTACTCCAACCAACTCGCCGTCAAAAAGCGCGGGAGGCTGTTTTTGTCCGTCTTTCTGCCGGTGGCCGTCGCGCTCGTACTCGACCTGCTCGTCGTGGGATTGAGCGCCCTCGGCAACATGAACATCCCCGTCCTTCTGACGGTAGAATTATTGGTGCTGCTCCTGTTTTTATACTACGCGTCCCTCATGTTCGTCGCCTACTTCGACCTCACGGGGGAAGAACGGCTCGATCTCGTCGCCCACAAGACGGTCTGACGCGCCGCAGCGCGCCCGCCCGCAAGCGGGCGGGGGAAGAATTTACAAATAGAGGTGCCGGGCATTGCTTTTCAAAAATGCTTTTCAGCTTCTTGTCGACAACTTCAAACTCAACTATAAACTGCTGCTGTACAAGGCGATCGTGGCGGTCGTCACCATCGCGCTGGCAGCGGCGCTTCTGTACGCGCCGCTGCGCGGGCTGTTTATCAGCAAGCCGATGGAAGACCTCTTCAAGCTGTTTACCGATTTCTTCGGCGCGGTCACCTCGGGCAACGTCGAGTTCCTCGGCGGCTTTGCCGAGCAGCTGCAGGCGGCCGTCACGGCGCTGATCGATCACCTGCGGCAGAACGTGTCCAACATCGTCCTCTTCTTCACGGGGCTGATCGCGGTCACCCTCATCTCCCGCTTTTTAGACGGCATCGGCAACTACACCTTCGGGTGCCTGGTCGACAGCCGACTCTCGAGCTATGCAGACGAGCCCTTCGCCGTCACCTGCATCGCCAACCTCGGCCGTTCGGCACTGTGGCAGGTCATCTATGTGCCCGTCACCTTCGTGTACGACCTCTTATCGCTCGCGCTGTGCTATGTGCTGTTTTTGGTGCTGCTCAGCGTCATCACGGTCGCCTTCGTCGCGTCCGTCGCGGCGCTCATGTTCTCCGTCGCGCTGCTCTTGGCGGCGCAGGCGGTCAAGCTGACCATCTTCAACGACGTCATCCCCCTGCTCGTGACCGAAAAACTGCGCCTGCGCGATGCGCTCAAGCGGGCGTTCCGCTTCAAGGCAAAGCGCTTCGGCACCCTCTTTTCGACCTATCTGGTCACGGCGGTGCTCATCTTGTGCGTCAACGTGCTGTTCGCGCTCGGCAGCTTCGGCGCGGCGCTGCTCATCACCATCCCCATGTCTTACCTGATGCTCATCTGCATCCAATTCGCAAGTTTTTATCATTTTGAAAAGAAGAAGTACTTCCTTTCCGAAGACACCATCATCCTGCCCAAAGAGCGCACGCAGGAGAACTTTTACGACGATTTTGAAGTTTGAGATTCGCTCCCGCGGCACGCCGCTGGTTCGAAAATAGAGTAGTTCGTTTCATCGGAGGTCTTGTATATGGATTATCAGTCGATCTATCAGTCCTGGCTCAACAACCCCGGGCTGAATGAGGAGGGAAAAGCAGAACTTATGTCCGTGGCGGCCGACGCGAAGGCGATCGAGTACCGCTTCGGCGCCGAGCTCGAGTTCGGTACGGCGGGCATGCGCGGCATCATCGGCTACGGCACGAACATGATGAACGTGTACACCGTGCGCCGTGCGACGCAGGGCCTCGCGGAATACATCAAATCGCTGGGCGAAGACGCGATGAAGCGCGGCGTCGTCATCTCGTTTGATACCCGCCGCAAGTCTGACGAGTTCGCGCGCGCGGCGGCAGAGGTGCTCGCGGCCAATGGCGTCAGCGTCTATCTGTTCGACGACGTGCACCCCGTGCCCATGCTCTCGTACGCGGTGCGCCACCTCGGCACCATCGCGGGCATCATGATCACCGCCAGCCACAACCCCAAGGAGTACAACGGGTACAAGGTGTACGGCGAAGACGGCGCGCAGATGTCGCCCGAGGCGACGGCCGTCGTCGTCGGCTATATCGAAAAGATCGCCGACTACTTCTCCGTCAAGGGAGAGGACAACAAGCTCATCAAGCCGGTCCCTTCGGCCGTCGACAAGAGCTATTACAAAAAGATCTCCAAGCTGACCCTCTCGCCGCAGGCGGTCAAAAAAGAGGGTAAGAATTTGAAGCTGGTCTACACGCCCGTCCACGGCAGCGGCTATGTGCCCGTCATGACCATCCTCAAAAAGCTCAAGATCAACGTCACCGTCGTCGAAGAGCAGACCAAAAAAGATCCCGACTTCTCCACTGTCGAGGTGCCCAACCCCGAGTATAAAGAGACGCTGTCGATGGGCATCGCCCTCGCCAAAAAGATCGGCGCAGACGTCGTGTTCGGCACCGACCCCGACTCTGACCGCCTCGGCGTCGCCATCAAAGACGACAAGGGCGAGTTCGTCGCGCTTTCGGGCAACCAGGTCGGCATCCTGCTGCTCGACTACATCCTCACCCGCCTGCGCGAGGACCAAAAGCTCCCCGCAAACGGCGTCGTCGTCAAAAGCTTCGTCACCACCGGCATGGCAAAGGCCATCTGCGACGACTTCGGCGTCGAGCTGGTCGACGTGCCCGTCGGCTTCAAGTTCATCGGCGAAAAGATCAAAGAGTACGAGGCGAGCGGCGAAAAGACCTTTATCTTCGGCTTTGAAGAGAGCTGCGGCTACCTGCGCGGCACCGACGGCAGCCGCGACAAGGACGCGGTCGTCGCGTCCATGCTGTGCGCCGAAATGGTGTGCTACTACACCTACATCCGTCAGTCCGTCTACGGCCGCCTGATGGACATCTACGCCAAGTACCAATACGTCTTGGACAAGAACATCAGCATCAAGTTCGACGGCTTGAACGCGATGAAGGAGATGAACGCCCTCGTCGATTCGCTCAAGACGAGAAAGGTAGAAAAGTTCGACATCTACAACGTCGTCGCCGTGCGCGACTACTCCGCTTCCGTGCGCCGCCTCGCCGACGGCACGGAGGAGACGCTGAACATCCCCAAGACCAACGCCGTCTATTACGAGCTGGAAAACGGCAGCTTCATCTGCGTCCGCCCGAGCGGCACCGAGCCCAAGCTCAAGATCTACTACTCCGTCCGCGCCAAAGATGAGGAGGCCGCCGAAAAGGCGTTCGACCGCATGCGCAGCGCCTTTGAAGCGTTCATCAAGTAAGATGGTTTGAAAATCTACTGCGCCCGGCGGTCCGCCCGTCGGGCGCTTCGTTTGCTCGCGCAAGGCGTTTTGCGCGGCTCTTTCTGCGGCCCTTCCGCCTCCTTGCGGGGCGTATGGGCGGGCGCAACCGCAGGTTGACAAAAAGAAAACGCAGGGTGGTGGACGGCGCGCCGCCCCGCGTGGTAGAATGGGGGCACAAAAAGGAAGGAGGTAACGGTATGACCATCGGAGAAAAGATCGCCCGCGCCCGCCGCGCGCGCGGGTTCACGCAGGAGGAGCTGGCGGACAGGCTGGGCGTCTCGCGACAGGCGGTCTCCAAGTGGGAGTCGGACGCGGCCCTGCCCGAAACGGACAAGCTCGTCCGCCTGTGCAGGCTGCTGCAGGTCAGCTGCGACGCGCTGCTTTTAGAAGAAGGTTCGCTCGCCGCCCCTGCCGCGCAAACTGCCGCGGCGGAAGCGCGGCAGGCGGGCGAACGGAATGCGCGCGGCAGTGCAGGGGAGCCCGAGATGCAGGCGGACGTGCCCATCACGTCGGAGCATCGCGCGCCTGCGGCGGGCGCTGCCAAGCGGCGTGCCCTTTCGGGCGGGGCGCTCGCCCTCGTGCTCGTCTGCGTCGTCGTCGGCGCGCTGCTCGCCCTCTTTGCAGCCGTCCTCTTTTTTGCCCTGCCCGACCGCCTCGACGAGATCATCGGCACCCTCGCCCTCTTCTTCGGCATCGGCTGCGCGCTCGTGCTGATCGGCGCGCTCGTCGCCGTCTTTTACCGCCGCTGACCGCACGGGCGGCTTTGCCCGCCCAAATGCGCGCTCTTAAAGCCCGTTCGCCGCAAATGTTCGTTTCCGCCGCCGTAGACGCGCCGCCCTCCCGCAAGTGCGGGAGGGGATTTTTTTGGCCGCGCGGGGGCTCTTCGCTCTATTTGCGCCCCTTTTCGCATATCTTTGAGGTATGAAGTTATCCGAATTGTTGCCGGGGCAGGCGGCGCGGGTGCTGCGCGTCGACCTGCCGCCCGCCCTGCAAGAGCGGCTGCGCGGGCTCAACGTGCGGCCTGGGGTGCGGGTGCGCGCCCTGCGGCGTGCGCCCTTCGGCGGCGGGCTGCTGGTGGAGGCGGCGGGCGTGCGCCTCGCCCTGCGAGACGAGCTCGCCGCAAAGATCGAGGCGGAGGGGGATGTATGCGATTGAAGGGGCGAGAAAAAGGTGCCGCGCGCGGGCAAAAGCGGGTGCGCCTGCTGCTGCTCGGCAGCCCCAACTGCGGCAAATCGACGCTGTTCAACGCGCTGACGGGCGGCCACGCCAAAACGGGCAATTGGCACGGCGTCACCGTCGGCGCGCTGGCGGGTGCGGCCGACCTCGCGGGGCTGCCCGCCGAGGTCGTCGACCTGCCCGGCCTGTACTCGCTGCGCACATACAGCATGGAGGAGGGTGCTGCGAGCCGCGCCGCGCAGGCGGGAGAATACGACCTCGCCGTGTGCGTCGCCGACGCACTCACCCTGCCCCGCGCCCTCGCGCTCGTGCGGCAGGTGCGGGTGCTGGGGCGGCCTGCCGCGCTCGTCGTCACCATGCGCGACCTGCTCGCCCGCCGCGGCGGCTTTTTGGATGCAGAAGGGCTGTCCGCGCGGCTGGGCATGCCCGTGTGCGCCCTCTCCGCCCATCGCCGCGCAGACGTCGCCCGCCTGCGCACCGTTCTGCGCGACGCCTGCCAAAGAACGTCCCTCGTTCCCGCCGCCGTCCCGCCCGTTTCGGCCCGCGCCGCCCCGCCCGTTTCCGTCGCCGTCCCGCCTGTTTCGGCCCGCGCCGCCTCGGTTGCGGCAGGGGAAGGGGAGAGGGGCGGGCAGGCGGCTTGCGTTTTCCCCGCCCGCCCGCGCGCGGCGCGGGCGGGCGGAAAAGAGCGCGGCGTTCCGGCTGCCGCGGCGGGGGAGGACGCGCCGCTCGGCGGAGAGGACGCGGCGCTGCTCGACGGCGTGTACGCGCCCGGGCGGCCGCCCTCCGCCCTCGCCGACAAGCTGTTTTTAGACCCGAAATTTGCGCTGCCGCTGTTTGCGTTCATCCTGCTGTCCGTCTTTTTCCTCGCCTTCGCGCGCGGGATGCCGGGCATGCTCGCCAAAGAGGCGCTCGAAGGGCTGCTTGCGGGGGCGGGCGATCGGCTCGCCGCGGCGGCGGAGGGGGCGGGCGCGCCCGTCGCAGGGGAGTTTTTGCGCTCGCTGTGCGGCTCGGCGGGCATGCTGCTCTCCTTCCTCCCGCAGATCGCCCTGCTCGAACTCGCACTCGCCCTGCTTGAGGAGAGCGGCCTGCTCTCGGCGCTCGCCTTCCTCACCGACGGCATCTTCCGCCGCGTCGGGCTGACCGGCCGCGCCGCCTTTTCGCTGCTGATGGGCTTCGGCTGCACCGCCGCCGCCATTTTGACGACGCGCGGGCTGGAAAACAAGCCGCTGCAGCGGCGGGCGATCGCCATCCTCGGCTACGTCAGCTGCGGGGCAAAGCTGCCCGTCTACCTCGCCGTCGTCTCCGCCTTCTTCGCCCGCCCCTTTATCGCCGTCGTCGCGCTGTACGCGGCGGGCGTGCTGCTCGCCTTTGCGGCGGCGCTGCTGCTGCGCCGCCTCATCCCCGGCGAGGAGACCTTCGTGCTCGAACTCGCGCACCCGCAATTTCCGCGCCTGCGCCCCGTGCTCCGTTCCTTGCTTTTTTCGGCAAAACAGTTTATAATAAAGGTCGCAACGGTGGTCACCGCCTTCCTCATCCTGCTGTGGGTGCTGCTCTCCTTCGACTTTTCGTTCGGCTATGTGGGGGTGGGCAGCGGCGAGAGCATCCTCGCCCGCATCAGCCGCGTCCTCGCGCTGCTCTTTTGGCCGATGGGCGCGGGCAAGTGGCAGGTCGCGCTGGCGGCGCTGTCCGGCCTCGTCGCCAAAGAGAGCGTCGCGGCCACCCTCGCCCTCTTCTACGGCGACCTCACCGCCGCCTTCACGCCCGCATCCGCCGTCGCCTTTTTGGTCTTTATCTTGACCTGCTCGCCCTGCGCCTCCGCCATCGCGGCCGCCGCGCGCGAGATGGGCGCCCGCCGCGCGCTGCGCCTCGCCGCCGCGCAGACGGGCATCGCCTTTTTGCTCTCTTACCTCGTGTACGGGCTGCTCTGCTGCGGCGCGCTCGCCGCCTGCGTGTGTGCGCTCGCCCTGCCGCCCCTCATCTTTTGGTATCGGAAACGGGAACATGAAAAAATTCATCGCCCAAAAAAGCCAAACGCTCAAAGACTTCACCGACGAAGTGTACGCCCAAGGTTCCTTCGCCCTCGCCCGCCTGCTGCGCGACCGCGACGTGCGGGTGAACGGCGCGCGCGTCGGCAAAAACGTCGTGCTGTCTGCGGGCGACGAGGTCGCCTACTACACGACCGCGCGCGAGGAGCAAAAGCCCTTTTACGACGTCGTCTATCTCGATGAAAATATCCTCATCGCCGACAAGTACGCGGGCGTGTCCTCCGAGGCGCTCTTCTGCGCGCTCGAAGAGCAGTACGCCGCCCGCTTTATCCACCGCCTCGACCGCAATACGAGCGGGCTGATCGCCTTTGCGCGCACGGCCGCCGCGGAGGCGGAGCTGCTTGCCGCCTTCCGCGAGCGGAGAGTGGAAAAGATCTACGAGGCGGTGTGCTTTCATCCCTTCCAAAGGCAGCGCGCCCTGCTCACCGCCTACCTGCGCAAGGACGCGCGCGCGGCGCGGGTGCAAGTTTTTTCCGCCCCCGTGCCCGGCGCGGAAAAGATCGTCACCGAGTACGCCGTCCGCGCGCAGGCGGGGGAGCACGCGCTGGTCGAGGTGCGGCTGCACAGTGGCAAGACGCACCAGATCCGCGCGCACATGGCGTTTATCGGGCATCCCGTGGCGGGGGATGAAAAGTACGGCGACGAGGCGCTCAACAAAAAGTACGGGGTGCGGCGGCAGCTGCTCGTCGCAAAAAAGCTCACATTTGCGTGCGGCGGCAGGCTTTCCTATTTGAACGGGCGCACGTTTACCTCCGCCTTTTCGCCCGCACTTCCGCCGCCGAAAAATTGTACAGACGCGCCCGCAAACGGTTGACAAAGGGCGCGAAAAAAGGGTATAAATAAGGAAAGAGGAGACGACGCATGGCAGAAGAGAGAGAGTGGGATTTTATCGCGCGCGTGCGCGCGCAGCTGCCCCCCGATGAGGTGGTGCAGAACCTCGCAGACGTGTTCAAGGTGTTCGGCGACGCGACGCGCACCAAAATTTTGAGCTGCCTGCGCGTGCGCGACCTGTACGTGGGGGAGATCGCCGAAGTGCTCGGCATGAGCGTCTCCGCCGTCTCGCACCAGCTGCGCATCCTGCGCGGGGCAAAGCTGGTCAAGGGCGAAAAGCAGGGCAAAGAGGTGCTCTACTCGCTGGACGACGACCACGTCACGCAGATCATGGAGTGCGGCCTCACGCACATCAACGAGCGCGACTGAGCCGCCATTCGGAGCGCCGCCCGCCGAGCCCCTCGAACTTGCGCGCCCCGCCGCGCCGCCCGAATGAGCCGCCCGCGCCGCTTGGCGCGCTGCCCGCTCTGCGGCGCATTTCGCACAGCGCGTCCGTATTGCTCCATGCCCTTTGTTCTTGCACGCGCGATCCCGCGCGAAAAATGACTCGGTAAACGTTGCGCCGCACGGTTGACAAAATCGCCTGCGGCGCATATAATAATAGGTAGGTTCGCATAAGCGAACTTATCTGTTACACTGTATGTTCGCATATGCGAACATACGAAGGAGGGCAGCTTGAGCGAGACGGAATTTGCCATCGGGCGGTATTGCGGCGTGACCTTTGCGGGGCTGAAGGTGGCGAGCATGGTCAATTTGCGCCGCGGCGAGCGAGACGTCGTCGTGCGGCTGGCGCGCGGCTTTCGGCGGCGGGGGTTTTGCTTCGTCTGCCTGCGCGCGTGCGGCGAGCGGCGCGTGCTGTACGTCTATCACGAGGAGCGGCTGCGCGGCCTGCTCTTTTCCCCCGACGTGCGCGCCTTTTTAGAGGGGTTCGGCTACCGCTACGAGACGGTCGGCGAGGCGGTTTCGCAGCTGCGCGCGCGCATGAACGCCCTCGGGGCGGCCTTCCCGCACGAGATCGGCGTCTTTCTCGGCTACCCGCTCGGCGACGTGCGCGGCTTCATCGCCGACCCCGCGGGCTGCCTCTTTTGCGGCGCGTGGAAGGTGTACCAAGACGAGGCGTGCGCGCGGCGCACCTTCGAGCGGTATAAACGGTGCGAGGTGTGCATCTGCCGCCATATGCAGCGCGGCAGGTCGCTCGCGCAGATCTTCAACATCGTTTCTTAAGACAAAAAAGGAGGTATTTTCAAATGAAAGTTACGATCGTGTATTGGTCGGGTACGGGCAATACGGAGGCCATGGCAAACGCGGTGGCAGAGGGCGTGCAGGGCGCGGGCGCGGAGGTCGATCTGCTCCCCGTTTCGGCGGCGGGAGAAGAGGTGCTCGGCAGCGACGTTCTCCTCTTCGGCTGCCCCGCCATGGGCGCGGAGGAGCTGGAGGAAGGGGAATTTGAGCCCTTCTTTTCCTCCGTCGAGGGGCAGCTCGCAGGCAAAAAGGTGGGGCTGTTCGGCTCGTACGATTGGGGTGACGGCGAGTGGATGCGCACCTGGCAGGCGCGCGTGCAAGACAGCGGCGCCGAGCTGATCGACGAGGGCGTCATCGCCAACAACGCGCCCGACGACGCCGCGCTCGCGGCCTGCCGCGCTTTGGGCGAAAAGGCGGCGCGGTCATAAGAGAGGCGCGGTCTTAAAAGGTGCTTACATACAGGGCGGCAGCGGCTCTCTGTGGCGCGTTTCCGCCGCGGCTGCTTATGTCGCCGCGGCGCCTGCGGCGCGGCCGTGCAGACAACAAAAGAGGCGGAGGGGCTCCTTCCGCTTTTTTTTGCGCCCTTATCACGCTGCAAACCGCCCCAAATCGGCGCGGATGTGGTATAATAAGGAAAAAGGAGGGCGGCTATGATCAGGCGTTACACATTCGGAGAGGTATTCGAGACGGGCGCGGTGACGGAACAGGTAGATGAGGGGCGCGCGCTCCCGTACTTTACCGTCCGCGCGGACGCGGCGGGCACACGCTTCACCTGCCCGCTGGGCGAAGGGGACGCCGTCTACGGGCTGGGCGAAACGATGCGCGGCATCGATAAGCGGGGCGGGCGATACGTCTCCTTCAATACCGACAATATGCGCCACGAGGACGACATGCCCTCGCTGTACGGCGCGCACAACTTTTGCATCGTCGCGGGGGCGCGCACCTTCGGCGCCTTTTTCGATACCCCCGCGCGCGCCGTGTTCGAGGCAGACTATGGCGGCAGCGGCGTCCTCTCCGTCGTGTGCGAGCGCGCCGTCGCCGTGTACATCGTCGAAGGGGAGTGCGCAGAGGACGTCGCGCGGCAGTTTTTGCGCGCCATCGGCCGCAGCTACATCCCGCCGCTGTGGGCGTTCGGCTTCGGGCAGAGCCGCTGGGGGTATAAAAACGAGCGCGACATCCGCCGCGTCGCCGACCGCTACGCCGCCGCCGGCATGCCCCTCGACTACATCTGTTTAGACATCGACTATATGCGCGGGTACGCCGACTTCACCGTCGACGCCCGCCGCTTCCCCGACATGGCGGGGCTGGTCGGGGAGATGCGCGCGCGGGGCATCCGCCTCGTCCCCATCGTCGACGCGGGCATCAAGATCGAGGCGGGCGACGCCGCCTACGAGGAGGGCGTCCGCCGCGGCTATTTCTGCAAAAACAAGGAGGGGGAGGACTTCCGCGCCGCCGTCTGGCCGGGCATGACGCACTTCCCCGACTTCTTTCAAGCGGAGGCGCGCGCCTGGTTCGGCGGGCTGTACAAGTTCTACACCGACCTCGGCTTCGAGGGCTTCTGGAACGACATGAACGAGCCCGCCATCTTTTACAGCGAGTACACCGCGGGGAAGAGGGGAGACCGCAGCGGGGGCGACCCCCTCTACCGCGGCGGCGCCTTCCTCGAAGATTACCGCAACTTCACCCACCGCGCGGGCGGGCGCACGGTAAACCATTGGAACGTGCACAACCTCTACGGCGGGCTGATGACGCGCGCCTCGGCGGAGGGGCTTGATAAGCTGCTGGGCGGCCGCTACCTGCTCTTTTCGCGCGCCTCCTATATCGGCGCGCACCGCTACGGCGGCATCTGGACGGGAGACAACAGCTCGAGCTGGCTGATGCTCCGCCGCAACGTCACCATGATGCCCGGGCTGAATATGTGCGGCTTTTTGTTCAGCGGCGCGGATACGGGCGGCTTCGTCGGCAACGCCTCGCGCGAGCTGTTGCTGCGCTGGCTCGCCTTTTCTGTGTTCACGCCGCTGCTGCGCAACCACTCGTGCAAGCTCACCCGCCGCCAAGAGTGTTACCGCTTCCGCGGCAAGCGCGATTTCCGCAGCCTGCTCGCCCTGCGCTACCGCCTTCTCCCGTACATCTATTCGGAGTTCATGAAGGCCGCGCTCTCGGCCGACCTGTACATCCGCCCCCTCGCCTTCGGCTACCCCGCCGACGCGCGCGCGCGGAAGATCGAGGATGAGCTGCTCGTCGGCGACAGCCTGCTCGTTGCGCCCGTGCTCGAAAAGGGGGCGCGCGGCCGCACCGTCTACCTGCCCGCTCCCATGACACAGGTGCGCTGGACGGGCGAGCGGTTTGAAACTTCTCCCCTCTCCGCGGGCGAGCACTTCGTCGAGGTGCCGCTCGGGCAGGCCGTGTTCTTCATCCGGGAGGGGAAGCTGCTGCCCGTCGGCAGGGGCGGCATGTGCACGGCGGAGGTCGACCTCGCCGCCGTCGAGCTGCTCGGCGACGGAACAGAGTACGCGCAGTACATCGACGACGGCGTGACGCGCGACGTCTCCCTGCAAAACGTGCGCATTCTGCGGCGGTAGGGGCGCGCCGCCCCCGCAGAGGGCGAGCGGGGCGCGTTCTCGCCGCAAAATTTGCACAAAAGGGTCGCTTCGCGCCGAAAAATTTACGCCCGCCCCTTGCGCGGCGGGCTTTTGTGCGCTATAATGGTACCATGATCGGCTCCTTCGATATCCAAAAACTGCAAGAAGTGCTCAAAGACTTCTACACGGCGGTCGGCATCCGCATCTCCATCTTCGACGACGAGTTCGACGCCGTCACCGAATACCCGATAGAAGCCCCCCGCTTTTGCCGCAATATCCGCGCGACGCGCGCGGGGCGGGAGGCATGCCGCGCCTGCGACCGCGCCGCCTGCCTGCGCGCGCAGACGCTGCGCGAGGCGCACATCTACACCTGCCACGCCGGGCTCACCGAGGCGATCACCCCCATCCAGCTGGACGGCGGCGTCATCGGCTACGCCATCCTCGCCCACATGATGCCCGCCGAGGAGTACGAGCGCGCCCGCGAAAACGCCTGCCGCCTCGCCGCGCGCTACGGCGCGGCGCGGGAGAGCAGCCTCGCCGCCCTCGACGAGATCGCCCCCCGCACCGCCGCGCAGATCCACGCCGCGGCGCGCGTGCTCGACGCGCTGGCCGCCTACGTGCAGATGCGCAACTTCGCCCGCCGCGGCAGCGGCGCGCTCGCGCGCGACATCGAAAAGTTCGTCGGCGAAAACCTTTCGGGCAAGCTGTCGGCAGAGGTCCTTTGCCGCCGCTTCCATTGCTCCCGCTCCGGCCTGCACCAGATCGCCCGCCGCGCCTTCGGCACGGGCATCATGGAGTACGTCGCCACACGGCGCATCGAGCGCGCCAAGCAGTGCCTGCGCGCGGGCATGACCATCGCCGAGGCCGCCGCGGCAGCGGGGTACGAAGATTACAGCTACTTCTGCCGCGCCTTCCGCCGCGCCGTCGGCTGCTCGCCGGGCGAGTACCGCGCAGGGAAAGATTGAATGGCCTGCCCGCGCCCGCACCGGGCGGCATTTGATCAGTAACGAGGCGGCGCGCCGCCGCAAAATAGCAGAAGTGCCCGCGCAGATGCGCGGGCACTTCCGTTTAGGGATAAAAAATGACAGATACGCCTGTCTGCGCGGCCTTGCCGCGAGGCAGTGCGGGGGTCAGGCGTGCAATTCGCGGTGCGCGCGGCGGATGCGCGCGCAGCGCACGGCGGAAAAGACGGCGATCGCCGTCGCCGCGGCGGCGACGATCGCGCCGATCAGCGCGTACGATTGGATGGAGCAGGCGGGGTTGCCGCTGCAATACACGGGCAGGATCTGCGAGCCGTTCATCGCCACGCCCACCGCAAAGCAGGCGCAAAGCAGCGCGAGCGCGGCGGCGGGCAGGGCGATGTCGAGGGCGTACAGGCTGCGGTTGCCCGTCGCCAGCCGCACGACGGGCAGCGCGATGGCGAGCACGCACACGATCGCCGCCGTCAAAGTCAGCGCGCCCAGCGCGTCGCAGTAGTCCTGCGCGTAGTAGTAAAAGGGCACGGAGATGTCGCCGTAGACGGGCGCGGTCGAGCTGTACCCGCCCGTCAGCGCCGCCAGCGCGAAGGAAAATCCGCTCACGTGCACCTCGACGCCGTAATCTGTGTTGTACACCTGCGCCCAATCAAAAAAGAAGCACAGCAGCAGCGCGACGCCCGCCGCGATCGCTGCGATGTCCAGCGGACGCAGGGCGCGCAGGTCCTTTTCAAGTTGTTTGCGGCGCGCCTCTTCCAGCCGCCGCTGTTTGTCCGATTTATTCGCCATAAATACTCCTTATTTTGTCACATAGTAGTGCAGCCCGCTGTAATCCTCGATCTCCGCGATCGAAGAGGCGGTAAATGTCAAAAACGAGATGGTCTCGACGGTGCTCTCGTCGATCTCCCCGCTCTCGGTATAGGCGTGGATGCGGATGTCCGTCTTTTGCGCAGAGGGGATGGTGCCCGTCACGTGGATCCACGCCTTGTCGTTGGTGTCCTCGCTCTGGTTTATCGGCTGCGGGATGTCGCCGTCGTATTCGAGCAAAAACCCGATCACCGTGTCGTTGCCGCATTGGCAGCCGTACTCGGCAGAGCACTTGCGCACCCCGCACACATGCACGTTGCCCTCCACGTCGGTCAGGTGGTAGACGAAGCAGTCGTACTCGATGTGCTTGTTCACATACTGTTCGGGGTAGTACTGCATGTTGGTCATCACGAGGAAGAAGGTGTCTTCATTGAGCACATAGCTGTCCGTGCCGCAGCCGGCAAAGGCAAAGGCGAGGCAGGCGAGCGCGAGGAAGGCGCACACAAGTTTGCGTTTCATGCGGTCTTTTTCCTCCTTCCCAAAATCAGTCCGACGAGGAAGAACGCGCCGAAGGCGACGATGTCCGCCGCGACGATGGTCGAGCCGACGGGCGTGCTCCACACGATGGAGGCGAGGATGCCCAGCACGGCGCAGCATACCGAGAGAACGGCCGAGCAGATCACGACGGCGCGGAAGTTTTTGAAGACGCGCATCGCCGCGAGCGCGGGGAAGATGACCAGCGCCGAGATGAGCAGCGAGCCGACCAGCTCCATCGCCAGCACGATGATGACGGCGATGATCGCGGCGATGGCGATGTTGTGCGCCCGCGTCCGCACGCCCGTCGCGCGGGCGAACGTCTCGTCGAAGGTGACGGCGAAGATCTTGTTGTAAAAAAAGATGTACAGCAGGATGACGGCGACGGATATGGCGGCGCACAGCCACACCTCCGTCTGCGTCAGCGTCAAAATGGACGTCGTGCCGAACAGCACGGTGCAAACGTCGCCGGCGAGGTTTGACGAGGGGGTAAAGATGTTGAGCAGCAGGTAGCCGACGGCGAGCGCGCCGACGGAGATCATCGCGACGGCGGCGTCCCCCATGATGCGCGCCTTGGTGCCGCCGCGCAGCAGCAATATGGCGCACAGCACGGTGACGGGCAGCACGATGACGATGTCGTTGGTCAGCCCCACGATGCCGGCCACCGCCATCGCGCCGAAGGCGACGTGCGAGAGGCCGTCTCCGATAAAGGAGTAGCGCTTGAGCACGAGCGTCACGCCGAGCAGAGAAGAGCACAGCGCGATGAGCACGCCCACGATCAGCGCGTATTGTACGAAGGGAAACTGTAAGTATTGCCCCAATGTCTCAAAGATGTTCATGTCCGCCTCCGAATGCGCGCCCCGCGCCGCCCTGCTGCAAAAACGCCTGCTTGCTCCCGAAGAAGATCTCCTTCCCCACAAACAGCACCTTGTTCGCGTACTGCACCGCCGCCTCTACGTCGTGCGACACCATCAGCACGGTGATGCCCTGTTCGGCGTTCAGCCGCTCGATCAGCGCGTACATCTCCTTTGTCGCGACGACGTCCAGCCCCGCGACCGGCTCGTCGAGCAGCAGCATCTTGTGCGAGGCGCACACGGCGCGCGCCAGCAGCACACGCTGCTGCTGCCCGCCCGAAAGTTCGCGGTAGCAGCGGGCTGCGAGGCCGTCCACGCGCATCATGCGCATCGCTTCGGCGGCGCGCTGCTTCTGCGCGCGGCTGTAAAAGGGCCGCCAGCCGCACCCGTTGAGGCAGCCGGACAGCACCACCTCGCGCACCGACGCGGGAAAGTCGCGCTGCGTCTGCGTCTGCTGGGGGAGGTAGCCGATCTCGCTGCCGCGCATCCCTTCAAAATACATCTTTCCCGCAAGGGGCGGCTGCAGGTGGAGCAGCGTCTTCATCAGCGTCGATTTCCCCGCGCCGTTTTCCCCAAAAATGCACACATAGTCTCCCTTTTCCACCGCAAAGTCGATGGGCGGGGCGACGGGCTTGCCTTCATATCCGACCGAAAGGCCGCTGCAAACGAGCTGCTGCATGCCGCGCCTCACTTTGCCTGCGTGCCCAGCGCCTGCGCCAGGACGGAGAGGTTTTGCTCCATCGCGCCGAGGTAGCTCGCGCCCGCCTCGATGTCTTTGCGGGTGACCGATTGCAGCGAGTCCATGGTCAGGATGAGCTGGTCTTTATCGGCGGTGTTGTCGCGGATGGTCGCGGCGATGTTGGTGCCGCTCCCCTCGATGGTCAAAATGGCGGGCAGACCGAGCTCGTCCACCTTCTCCGCCAAAAAGGCGATGGTCGCAAAGCTCGCCTCCGAGTCGGCCGAGCAGCCCGAAAAGGCCGCGTAATAATGCAGGCCGTAGTCGTGCATCAGGTAGAGGAAGGGGAAGCGGTCGCCGAACAGCACGCTGTCGTAGGGGGCGGCGGCGACCGTCTCGGCGTAGCGCGCGTCGAGCGCGGACAGCTCGCTGCAGTAGGCGTCGGCGTTGGCGGCGTATGTATCCGCATAGGCAGGGTCGAGCGCGCCCAGCCGATCTGCGATCGCCTGCACGGCCTCCTGCGCGTTGCGCAAAGACAGCCAGATATGCTCGTCCGCCGCGTGCTCGTGGTCATGGTCGTGCTCGCCTTCCTCCGCGCCCTCGAGCTCCTCCTCTTCGAGCAGGCGGTCCTCCAGCGCGTCGAACAGGCACAGCACCTCGCGGTCTGTATTCTGCGCGCCCTGCAGCGCGCCCTCCACCCAGCCGTCAGACTCGCCCCCGACGTAGATGAATAAGTCGCAGGTCGAAATGGACGCCACGTCCGCGACGGTGGGCTGGTAGCTGTGCATATCCGTGCCGCTGTCTTGTAAAAGTTTGACGTCAAAGCGCTCTTCCTGCTCGCCCAAAACGGCGCGCACCCAGTCATATTCGGCAAAGACGGTGCAGACGATCGATCGCCCCTGCGTTTCTCCTGCCGTGCCCGCGCACCCGGCCAAAGCCAGCGCGCCCAGCGCAAATACGATCGCGCCCATCAGCGCGAAAAACTTTTTCATGGTATAAAAAATCTCCTTCGCAATCAAATCGACGTATGCGGCCGTGCAGCTTCGCGCGCAAAAGGGCGCGCCGCAGCCAAAGAGAGCCGGCGCCCCGCGCAGTACCGCAGGCCGCAGCGGCTCCGGTTTGCGCAAAAGGGCGCGCCGCAGCCGAGTGTGGCTGCCCGCCCCGCGCAGTGCCGCAGGCCGCAGAAGGGGCGCGCCCCGCTCGTTTTTGCGCGGCGTCCACCCCGAAAGGGCATGAAAAAAACAAGGGCATCTTTCCGCGCACGCCAAAAAAGCCGTTTTCAGGCGTACGCAAAAAAGGCCGAATTGCAAAATTCAGCGTGACCCTTGTCTGTTTCTGCGTCGATTCAATTGGTCAGGAGATCGCACCGCGTCACGGGCGTAGGTTCCGCCTGTCCGGAGGTATGTTCCTTGCGAAGCACGAGGCACACCGCAAGCAGCGTGCCGACGGTGACGGCCGCGGCCGCCGCCTTCTTGGCGCCGCCGCTCACCTCTTCCGCCGTCTGCAGGACGGCGCAGATCTTACACTCGTCGCCCGTACACTCGTGGTCGGTGTTTGCTGCGATGTAGTCGAGGGAGAATGCGAGCGAAATGACGAACAAAATGACCAGCAGCAGGCCGATCGCCGCGCGGTTGGCTTTCATATGCACCCTCCTTTTGCGACACTATCGCACTTTTTTCGCCTTCCATTATAGCGCAAAATATTTTTTTGTCAAGAAAATGGATGTGAAAATTTTGTCACAAACCGCGCCGCAGCCTTCGCCCGGCCGCCTATTTTCCTCGCCGCCCGCCCCTTCGCCCGCCCGCGCGCGATCCCTTTTATAGGGGAGAACGAACGCACCCCCGCCGCCGGCGGGAGGGGCGGCTCCCGCACAAAAATTTTTTTCGGGCGGCAAAAATGGGTAAAAAAATAGAAAAAATGCGGCAAAGCGGCCCCGCCGCAGGGCGGGGCCGGGGGTTTTTGCATTACAAAAAGGGGCGCACCAGCTTTTCGACGAGCGCGCCGGCGATCTCGCCGACCGAAAAACTGCGGTGCGGCATGCCCGCGATCTCCATCGCCTTCCGCTGCTTTTGCGTCGCCTCCGTGTACGGCCACACGCCGAACAAAAAGGGGTAAAAGGCGTAGATGAACTGCTGCGCGTCCTCCGCCGTACAGCGCGGAAAGTGCCGCCGCAGGCAGCGCTCCATCGCCTGCATCGAGGACAGGTACGCCCGTTTGAACTGCACCAGCGCCTCCAAACTGCTGCCCGCCTCCATGTCGTAGAGGTTCATCGAAAGCAACTTGAGCATGCGCCGCCGCCGTTCGAGCAGCGCCGCAAATGCGGCGGGGAAGGAGGCGGCGTCGGGCGCGTCCAGCGCGTCGAGGTCGGCCGCCCACGCGGCGTACTCCCGCTCGAGCAGGGCGAGGAAGATCTCCTCCTTGGTGCGGAAGTAGTTGTAGATAGAAGTGCGGGTAAAGGAAGTATTCGCGCCGATCTCGCCCAGCGTGATCTCCTTAAAGGGCTTCACTTCGTACAGCTGCGCGCAGGCGTCGACGATCTCCTCCCGCCGCGCGAGCGCGCGCGCTTGCGTGATCTTAGGCATAACGGTCGCTCCGCAGAGCGCTGCTCCCGCCGTGCGGCGGGTGCAGCGCTTACAGGCTCTCGCGGAAGATCGCCACGATCTCGTCGCGGCCGAGCACTTTGTACCCGCCCTTCATGGTGAGAGTCGCGTCCGCGAGCCCCTCGACCATCTCTTCCGTCGCGCCGAGTTCGGAGATGTTCATCGCAAGGCCCAGCTCCTTCATCCAGCTCTCCATCGCGGCGAGGCCCTCCTGCGCGACCTGCTCGTCCGTCTTGCCGGCGGCGTCCACGCCCCATACGTTGACGGCGAAGCGCTTGAACTTAGGAAGCCCGTAGGGCAGGATGTGGCGGTAGTAGGGCAGGGATACGGCGGCGAGCGTCATGCCGTGCGTCGCGTCCGTGTACGCGCCCACCGCCTGGCCGAGCATATGCACCATCCAATCGGTGCTCTTGCCGCAGGCGATCAGCGTGTTCAGCGCCCACGTCGCCGTCCACATGATGTTGCTGCGCGCCTCGTAGTTGCGCATATCCTTGTTGGCGATGCGGCTGCTGTGCACGACCGAGCGCATCAGTCCCTCGGCGATGTAGTCGCTCGTGTTGTCGTCCTCGCCCGAAAAGTACTGCTCGCAGATGTGGTTGAAGATGTCGTAGATGCCCGCCACCATCTGGTAGTGGGGCAGGGTAAAGGTGTACGTCGGGTCGAGCACGGAAAAGCGGGGCATGACGGCCGCGTCCGTAAACACGTGCCCGATCTTCAGCTTGCTCGCGCGGTTGGTGATGACGGAGCCCGCGTTCATCTCCGAGCCGGTGCCCACCATCGTCAGCACGCAGCCGACGGGCACGATCTCGCAGGTCGGCTCTTCAAAGCGCAAAAAGTACTTGTCCCACGGGTCCTCGTCGCAGTGCACGGAAACGGCGATCGCTTTGGCGTAGTCGCATACCGAGCCGCCGCCCACCGCCAGCAGCAGGTCCGCCTTGTGTTTGCGCGCGATCTCGAGCCCCTCGTACACCTTTTCGATGGTCGGGTTGGGCATCACCCCCGAAATTTCCGCGACGTTTTTGCCGTTTTTGGCGAGGATCTCGACCACCTTGTCGTAGATCCCGTTCTTTTTGATAGAGCCGCCGCCGTAGATGAGTACGACGTTTTTGCCGTATTTGGGCAGCTCGGCGTTCAGGTTTTCAATGGCGCCCTCGCCGAAGTACAGGCGGGTCGGGTTGCAGTAAGAGAAGTTTCCGAGCATAGAACTTTCCTCCGTTTTGGTCTCGTTTTTATTCTGACACGCTGTCAGTATTTTTAGTATAGCACAAAACTGACAAGTTGTCAATGCTTTTTTCTTCCTTTTGTGAAGAAGGCGCGCGTCGGGCGGCGGGGGCTGTCCTTTGCGCGGCTGCGCCGGCGGCCTGCCCCGCTGCGGGCGGAGGGCGGGGGCGGAAAAGGAAAATCGTTCAAAAAAATGAACGAAAGTGCTTAAAATCGATACAGCCGTGCCTTTCTTTTTGCGCCCGCCCGCCTTATAATAGAGGCAGAAAAATATCGCATATCGGCAGGAGGAATTTAGCGATGAACAACATTCCCACCATCAAGGTCGGCATCGTCGCCGTCTCGCGCGACTGCTTCCCCGAAAGCCTTTCGGTCAACCGTCGCGCGGCGCTGGTCAGGGCGTATGCAGAAAAGTACGCCGCTTCGGATATTTACGAGTGCCCCGTGTGCATCGTCGAGAGCGAAGTGCAGGCCATGCAGGCGCTCGAAGACGTCAAGGCGGCGGGCTGCAACGCCCTCGCCGTGTACCTCGGCAACTTCGGGCCGGAAATTTCGGAGACGCTGCTCGCGCAAAAGTGGAGCGAGCAGACGGGCTGCCCCGTCATGTTCTGCGCCGCGGCGGAGGAGAACACCGCCGTGCTCAAAGACGACCGCGGCGACGCCTACTGCGGCATGCTCAACGCAAGCTACAACCTCAAATTGCGCGGCGTCAAGGCGTACATCCCCGCCTACCCCGTCGGCACCGCCGCCGAATGTGCCGACATGATCCGCGCCTTTATCCCCGTGGCGCGCGCCCTCGTCGGCATGAAGGACTTGAAGATCTTTTCCTTCGGCCCCCGCCCGCAAAACTTTATGGCCTGCAACGCGCCCATCCAACAGCTGTACAACATGGGCGTCGAAGTCGAAGAAAACTCCGAGCTCGACCTGTTCGAGGCCTTTCACAAGCATAGCGGCGACGCGCGCATCCCCGCCGTCGCGGCGGACATGGCAAAGGAGCTGGGCGCGGGCAACAAAAAGCCGGAGATCCTCGCAAAGCTCGCCCAATACGAGCTGACGCTGCTCGATTGGATCGAACAGCACAAGGGCTGCAAAAAGTACGCGGCGGTCGCCGGCAAGTGCTGGCCCGCCTTCCAGACGCAGTTCGGCTTCGTGCCCTGCTACGTCAACGCCCGCCTGACCGGCCGCGGCATCCCCGTCTCCTGCGAGGTCGACATCTACGGCGCCCTCTCCGAGTACATCGGCGCCTGCATCTCCGGCGAGTCGGTCACCCTGCTCGACATCAACAACACCGTCCCCAAGGACATCTTCGACGCCGACATCGCGGGCAAGTTCGCCTACAAGCACACGGACACCTTTATGGGCTTCCATTGCGGCAACACCTGCGCCGCCAGGCTGTGCCGCCCCGAAATGCGCAACCAAAAGATCATGGCGCGCTCTCTGCCCGAAGAGGTCACCAACGGCACCCTCGAGGGGGACATCATGCCCGGCAAGATCACCTTCTACCGCCTGCAGTCGACGGCGGACAACCGCCTGCTCGCCTACGTCGCGCAGGGCGAGGTGCTGCCCGTCGCGACCCGCTCCTTCGGCTCCATCGGTATCTTCGCCATCCCCGAAATGGGCCGCTTCTACCGCCACGTCCTCATCGAAAACGGCTTCCCGCACCACGGCGCGGTGGCGTTCGGGCACTTCGGCGGCGCACTCTTCGAGGTGTTCCGCTATCTGGGGGTAGAAAAAGTCGGCTACAACCTGCCCGCTTCCCTCCCGTACCCGACCGAAAACCCCTTTGCAATGTAAAAAAGCTCATCCCTCCTTTGCAGGCCATAAAAAAGGGCGGCTCCCCGCGCGGGGAGCCGTTCGTCTTTTGTATGCGCTTGTCTGCCGATATGCGTTTGCCTGCGCCGGTATCAGAGGGCGCGGATGCTGTCCACGGGCTTCTTTTTGGCGATGCTGTACACGGGCAAAAAGGTCGCGATGAAGGATGTCACTGCGGCGATGCCGATCAGCACGAGGAGAGAGAGGGGGCCGAACACGAGCAGGGTCACCTGCAGCTGCGAGGAGACAAGGTCGTTGATCACGCCGCACAGGATGATGCTCGCGATGACGGACAGCACGAAACAAATGACGGTGATGATGACCGATTCGGAGAAAAAGATCTTGAACACGTCCGCGCTGCGCGCGCCCACGGCGCGCAGGATGCCGATCTCCTTCTTTTTGCTCGTGATGGATACCGAAATGAAGTTGAAGAGCAGCAGCATGGAGAAGAGCGCCAGCGCCACGCCCACCCACAAGAACACCTGCTCGAGCACCTCGAAGGTGGAAGAGATGCTCTCGAGCATATTCGACAGGGGAGAAGCGAGCGTGTAAAAGCTGTCGTCCTCGGCGAGCGTCTCCGTTCCGTCTACGAGGGCGGAGAGCTGCGTGCGGTCGGGCGTCGCAAAGAGGATGCGGTTATACTTTGCGTCCGCGGGGGCGGTATAGTTTGTCTCCATGCGGAAATAGGTCGGGCCGCCGTACACGGAGAGCAGCGCGTCCGCATCCGCCTGCGTAAAGAGCGCGTGGCAGTAGGGGGCGCAGTAAAACCCGACGACGGTATAGCTGCCCGCCGCGTTGCCCGACCAGTCGATCAAATCGATCTGCGCGGGGAGGATGCCCTGCTCGAAGCCCTCCGCGATATAGGGGCGCATGAAGTCCATCGTCTCCTGCGAGGGGTACCAGTTGTATAAAATATCTTCGCGGGCAGATAAAAAGTCGTTGTACCAGGCATCCCACGCGTCCGCCGCCTCCTGCCACGCGCGGTCCGCTTCTTCTTGGGCGCGCCAAACGATCTCGTTTTCGGTCAGGTTTTGCACCTCGTTTTCCGCAGCCTGCGCGGCGTCCTGCTCGCTGTATCCCTGCGACAGGAAGTCTTGGTAGAGCGCGTCGTAGTTGGCGGCGTATATCTCTTCATACACCTCGTCCCAATGCGCTTCGTAATATGCGTTGTAGGCGTCGTTATATATCGCGTCAAAGTCCGGCCGGTAATGATCGGACACATAGGCGGTCAGCACATTAAAGGCGTCGGACAATATGTTCGTGTTCAGCAAAACTTCGCCGTCCGCGAGCGCCGTCTTGCCTGCGTCCAGCCAAAAGACGGTGCCGTCCGCTGCAGAGGCATCCGTCAGCGACGCGATCTCGCTGAGATAGATGTCTATATTCCCAAAGTCGGGGGCGGTATATTCGGCGCGCAGTTCGCCGTTCAAATATTGGAGATAGTCGGGGTAACCGACCCCCATAAAATCGCTCTTGTGCGCGTCGTAAAATCCGTCGCCGACCAGCGCCGTGCGGTACAGCCCGTATTGCAGCTCTTCTTCCAACTCGCTCCGCAGCCGGTAGTCGGTGACGGCGGAGGCGTCTTTCAGCGCATCGAACCGCGCGGGCAGGTCGCAGCGGAACACGCCCGCGACCGTCAGTAAGGAGCTTTCGATGTACAGCTTTTCGCCGACGATGTCGTCGTAACTTTCCAGCGAAACGCTCTCGTTCGTTTCGACGATATTGCCGTATTCGTTCTCGGCCAATCGCAGCAGCCCGCATTGGGCGAGGGAGTCGAAGAGATAGGAAGAGATGACGACCTCGTCGTCGGCGAGGGCAGAAAGATCTGTCTCCGTCAAAAGTTCGAGCGCGCCGTAACTGTCGCCCCCCTCTGCAAAGTGGGTGAGCTCTGCGTTGTAATAGCCGCTCAGATAGTTCTCTATGTTGTTGATCGAAAAAGTTCTGCGATCGTTCGGCGTACTGAAATTGAACAGCCCGAGCGCGCCGCCGTAGCGGTCGGCGCAGTCGCGCAGCTCGGCGGGGGTAAAGTATGTCCCTTCGCTGTAGGTATAGCGGCTCTTCTCTTTGTCGCTCGCGCGGTCGTATTCGACGCTGTCGTAGCGGTAGCCCTTTTCGAGCTGTACAGACGCATACCCCATGTCGATGTACGACTCGAGCAGCACGCTCTTTTCGTTGTAGAAGGTGAGGGTGGAGAACAGACCGAACAGCGTAAAGGCGATAAAGGAGAGGAAGATGGTGAAGAACAGCCGCAGCGGTTTGACGCGCAGGCTGCTCGCGCCGATGCGCACCGCCTTGCCCAGCGGCAGTTTGGAGCGGATAAATTTGCTCTCTTCCGCCGTGTATGCCTTGGAGGGGATGGCCTTTTCGTCCGTATCTGCAAACGTCTCTTGCGCGCCGCTCTCGTCGATGCGCGCCGCCTTGCGGAACCCGTCGATCTCCCGCTGCCCGCAGGAGAGCAGCACCTTGCCGCGCGCCTTAGAGAGGAAGGTGCGGATGCGCCCCATGTCCGTCTCCGTCAGGCGCGAGCCGTCCTGTACGGCGATGGTGTCCTCGCCGATGAAGGTGAGGTTGTCGCCCTCTCGCCGCGCCGCGACCTTTTCTTTGGTCACGTCGGAGAGCACCTTGCCGTCCTTGAGCTCGATGATGCGGTCGCCGTACACTTCGGCAAACTCGCGGTCGTGCGACACCACGATGACCAGCTTGCTCTCGGACAGCTTTTTCAGCGTCTCGAGCACCTGCCTGCCCGTGTTCGAGTCGAGCGCGCCCGTCGGCTCGTCCGCCATGATGATCTCGGGGTTTTTGACCAGCGCCCGCGCGATGGCGACGCGCTGCTTTTGCCCGCCCGACAGGGTGTTGGGCTTGCGCTTGGCAAACTGCTCCAGCTCTACCTGCGCGAGAATGTCGCGCACCTGCTGCTTGTTCTTGCTCTTGCCCTGTAATTCGAGTGCGAGCGCGATATTGTCTTCGACGGTAAATTCGTTGAGGATGTTATATTCCTGAAAGACAAACCCGATAAAGGTGTTGCGATAGCTGTCGAAGTCAGACTGCGAAAAATCTTTGCTGCTCCGCCCCTTGATGATCACCTCTCCCTCGTCGGGCGAATCCAGCCCTCCGCACAGGTTGAGCAGCGTCGATTTGCCGCTGCCCGACTTGCCCAGTAAAAACACCATCCCCCGCTCGGGGAAACGGATAGAAACGTCGTCGAGCGCGCGCACGGCCACGCCCTTCGCGTCATACACCTTGGTCAGATGCCGTATTTCGAGCATCACAAAGTTCCTCCCGGTCAGTTTCTCGCTGCTTTCGCCGCGGTGCGCGGCGAAAATATATACGATACCATTTTACTGCAAAAGCATTTCGCCGTCAAGCGTTGGCAAAAAGTTGCACCCCTTATTTTGACGTGGCAGAAGGGCGCGCAAAAGGGGCGGAGCGGCAGATCGTTTTATGCCTGCCCGCAAGCAATGTGTTTTTTGCATGCCGACCGATAGCCGATAAGTATTTGACAGCGCGCCCGCCGCGTGGTATAGTAAAGAAAAAGCGTAAAAAAGGAGCGGTTATGGAAAATCGGATCGATCGGTGCGAAAAGAAGTTCGGCGAGCTGTTCGGCGGCAAGCCGGTGCAAAACGAGGGTACGGACGCGGCGTTCATGCGCATCTTGCAGCGCTTTATCTTCGGCGAGGTCAGCTATACCGGCCCGCTGGACGACAAGATGCGCGAGTTCGTCACCGTCACCGTGCTCACCGTCAACCAGACATACCCGCAGTTGACGGCGCACGTCGGCGCGAGCCTGCGCGTCGGCGTTCCGCCCGAAACGGTGCGCGAGGTCGTCTACCAATGCGCGCCCTTCATCGGCTTCCCCAAGACGCTCAATGCCATCGCCGCCATGAACGAGGCTTTCCGCGCGGCCGGCGTCGCCCTCCCGCTCGAGGACGCGGAGACGGTCAGCGAGGAGGATCGCATCGCGGCGGGGCTGGCGCTGCAGGCGCCTATCTACGGCGACGAGATCAAGCAGCGCTACGCCTGGCTGCCCGGCGAGTTCGCCGAGGCGGTGCCCCGCTTTTTGACCGAGCTGTGCTTTGCCGACTTTTCCACCCGCAAGTTCCTCGGCGAAAAGGAGCGCGAGCTGCTCACCGTCGTCATCTTGGCGGCGCTCGGCGGGGCGGAGGTGCAGGTGCGCTCGCACGTCGAGGGCGCGCTGAAGGTGGGTAACACGAAGGAAGAGGTCGTCTGCGCGCTGGTGCACGCGATGCCCTATATGGGCGCCCCGCGCCTGTTCAACGCGCTCAACTGCAGCAAAGAGCTGCTCGCCTGACACAAAAGGAGGTCTTTATCATGGACAAAAGAGAATTTGAAAGTGCAAACGTATTCGGACTGGGGCAGGAGAACGCCGCCTACGCGCAGTTCTTCATCGGCAAGTCCTATCTGAACCCGCTCACGCCCGCGGGCGTGCAGCCCTTTTTCGCGAACGTCACCTTCGAGCCGGGCTGCCGCAACAATTGGCACGTCCACCATGCCGAGAGCGGCGGCGGGCAGATCTTGCTGTGCGTCGCGGGGGAGGGCTGGTACCAGGAGTGGGGCAAACCCGCGCGCAGTTTAAAGCCGGGAGACGTCGTCGTCATCCCCGCCGGCGTCAAGCATTGGCACGGCGCCAAAAAAGACAGCTGGTTTTCGCACATCGCCGTCGAAGTCCCGGGCGAGGATGCGCGCAACGAGTGGCTCGAGCCGGTCACGGACGAAATGTACGACGCCCTCTGATCTTCGGCGCGAAATCGCGAAAATCGCCCGTTTGCATAGTACTATGTGTGACATAACCGCGGAGAATTTCCCCGCGTTTTTGTTTTTTTGCGCCGCACGGTTGACAGCGCGCCCGCCTTTCGGGTACAATATCCAAAAACAGCAGGGAGAGAAGGGCATGGTCCGCGTCTTATTTGTCTGCCTCGGCAACATCTGCCGTTCGCCGATGGGCGAGTTTATTTTGAAAGATCTGGCCGCGTCGCGCGGCGTCGCCGATCGCCTCGAGGTCGCGTCGGCGGGCACGAGCGGAGAGGAGGAGGGCAACCCCGTCTACCTGCCCGCCCGCACGCAGCTCGCCAAGCACGGCATCCGCTGCGACGGCAAGCGCGCGCGCAAGCTGCGCCCCGCCGACGGCGGTGCATACGACTATATCCTCTGCATGGAAGAGGTCAACGTGCGCGACGCCCGCCGCATCTGCGGCGCGGACGCGCCCGCCGCCATCGTCCGCCTGCTCGACTATTCCGCCCGCCCGCGCGACATCGCCGACCCGTGGTGGACGCGCGATTTTGCGAAAGCGTATGCCGACATCGCCGAGGGCTGCGCCGCCTTTTTAGACTATCTCGCGCGCGAGGGCAAGCTCGCATAAGCGCGCAAAAACGAAAAACCGGACAGAAAAACCGCGCGCATCCGCAAAATTGCGGGTGCGCGCAGTACTATGTCAGACATAATACAAAGCTGCGGCATCGGCGGCAGCCTCGCGCGGGCGCATCGCCCGCGCAGAGCGGGAAAGCTCGCCCCCTTGCGGGCGCTTCCTTCATATTAAACGCAAAAAATATCCCGCCGCGGGGCGGGCGAATTTAATTGCCAAGCGCGCCGTTATCCATTATAATAGATAGACGGAGGCGCGCCTCATGCGCAAAGGCCCGGGCGGTCCGGGCGGGCGCGGCCCCGCGGAGAATTAGACATATGGCAAGACCCGATCGCAATATCCGAAATTTTTGCATCATCGCGCACATCGACCACGGCAAAAGCACCATCGCCGACCGCCTCATGGAACTCACGGGGCAGGTATCCGAGCGCGATATGGAGGCGCAGCTGCTCGACTCGATGGACCTCGAGCGCGAGCGCGGCATCACCATCAAGCTCACGCCCGTGCGCATGTACTACACCGCCAAAGACGGGCAGGAGTACGAGCTCAACCTCATCGACACCCCCGGCCACGTCGACTTCACCTACGAGGTCTCCCGTTCGCTTGCCGCGTGCGAGGGCGCCATCCTCGTCGTCGACGCGACGCAGGGCATCGAGGCGCAGACGCTCGCCAACGTCTACCTCGCCCTCGAAAACGACCTCGAGATCGTGCCCGTCGTCAACAAGATCGACCTCGCCTCGGCGGACATCGAGGGCACCAAAAAGGAGATCGAAGATGTCATCGGCCTCGACGCCTCCGACGCGCCCTGCGTCTCGGCGAAGGAGGGGACCAACATCCGCGACATCCTCGAAAAGATCGTCACGCACATTCCTCCGCCCGACGGCGATACCGACGCCCCGCTCAAGGCGCTCATCTTCGACAGCTATTACGACAACTACAAGGGCGTCATCCTGTTCGTGCGCATCAAAGACGGCAGCGTGAAGGTGGGGGACGTCATCCGCACCTTCCGCTCGGACAAGCAGTACGACGTCACCGAAGTGGGCGCATTCAACCCCAAGCTCACCCCAAAGGAGATATTGCGCGCGGGGGAAGTCGGCTACATCGCCGCCGGCATCAAGAGCATCCAAGACGTCGCCGTCGGTGACACGGTGACGGGCGCGCTGCGCCCCGCCGCCGAGCCGCTGCCCGGTTACAAAAAGGTGCAGCCGGTCGTATTCTGCGGCATCTATCCGCTGGACGGCAGCAAGTTCAACGACCTCAAAGACGCGCTGCTCAAGCTGCAGCTCAACGACGCCTCCCTCGTGTTTGAACCGGATACCTCCGTCGCGCTCGGCTTCGGCTTCCGCTGCGGGTTTTTGGGCCTGCTGCACATGGAGATCATCCAAGAGCGCATCGAGCGCGAGTTCAACCTCGACATCATCACGACGGCGCCCAGCGTCTCGTATAAGGTGCACAAGACGGACGGCGCCGAGCTGTTCGTCGACAACCCCTCGCACCTGCCCGAGGCGACGGACATCGAGTATATGGAAGAGCCCATCGTCAAGGTCGAAGTGTACTCCCCGCCCGAGTACATCGGCTCTATCATGGACCTCTGCCAGGAAAAGCGCGGCATCTTCAAGGACATGACCTACCTCGACGCCAAGCGCGTCAAGCTGCTGTACACCATGCCCCTCAACGAGATCATCTACGACTTCTTCGACGGCATCAAGTCGCGCACGCGCGGCTATGCCAGCTTCGACTACGAGCTCGCCGGCTACGAGCGCAGCGAGCTGGTCAAGCTGGACATCCTGCTCAACGGCGAGGTGTGCGACGCCCTCTCCATGATCGTGCACAAAGACCGCGCCTACCCCCGCGGCCGCGAGCTGGCCGAAAACCTCAAAGACGCCATCCCCCGCCAGCTGTTCGAGATCCCCATCCAGGCGGCGGTCGGCGGCAAGATCATCGCGCGCGAAACGGTCAAGGCGGTGCGCAAAGACGTGCTCGCCAAGTGCTATGGCGGCGACATCACCCGCAAAAAAAAGTTGCTCGAAAAGCAGAAAGAGGGCAAAAAGCGCATGCGCAGCATCGGCTCGGTCGAGGTGCCGTCCGAGGTGTTCATGTCCATCTTAAAGACGAACAAGTAGGGCACGCGCGCCCTGTGCGCGGTGGAAAAGCCGCCTGCGCTTTGGGTGTAGAAGAGCCGCCGCGCGGCGGGGCTTTCTGCGCTTTCCCGCAGCCATCGGCGCGAAATCAGCATCAAAATTTTGAATTTTGCCCGTTTGCAGAGTACTCTGCCAGACATAGATCGCCGCTCGGCGGGAGGGGCTTATGGAAAAAGATACTTTTTTTGCGCGCGTCTATGCGGCGGTGCAAAGCATCCCGCGCGGCAGGGTCGCGACGTACGGGCAGATCGCGCGGCTGTGCGGCAGCCCGCGCGCCGCGCGCGTCGTCGGCGGCGCGCTGCACGTCAACCCCGCGCCCGGCGTCATCCCGTGTCACCGCGTCGTCAACCGAGAGGGGCGGCTCGCCCCCGCCTTCGCCTTCGGCGGGGCGCAGGTGCAGCGCGATTTGCTCGCGGCGGAGGGAGTAGAAACGGAGGAGCGCGGCGGCCTCTATTTTGTCGACCTCGCCCGCTACGGCTGGCAGCCGTAAAGCGGGGCGGCGTGGGCAACTCTTCGCTTGTGCGGCGCGTTCAAGCCGCAAAGTGCCGTTTTTTCGGTTTGCATAGTACTATGTCACACATAATTCGCCTCATCAGCGGGGCGGGAGGAATAAATGCCCGGCATCTACATCCACATTCCCTTCTGCATATCCAAGTGCCGCTACTGCGACTTCACCTCCTACCCCGGCAAGATCGGCTTTGCCGAGGCGTATATGGCGTGCGTCTATAAGGAGATGAAGCTGCGCGCCAAAGACCTGTCCGGCCGCACCTTCGATACCGTCTATTTCGGCGGAGGCACCCCCTCCGTCATCGACGCCAAACTGATCGCAGGCTGCATGAACCGCCTGCGCGAGTGCTACAGCCTCGCAGAGGGTGCGGAGGTCACCATCGAGCTCAACCCCGGCACGGTGGACGCGGAAAAGATCGGAGCGTATAAGCGGGCGGGCGTCAACCGCTTTTCCATCGGCCTGCAGACGGCGATCGACGCGCAGCTCGAGGAGCTCGGCCGCGTGCACACCGCGGCAGACTTCCTGCACGCCTGCGACCTCATCGGCGACGCCAACAAGAGCGCCGACATCATGATCGGCCTCAAGGATCAGACGGCGGAGGACGTCAAAAAGAGCATCGACCTCGCGCTGCAGGGGGGCGTCTCGCACATCTCGATGTACGCGCTCACCCCCGAAGACGGCACGCCCATCTATACCGACTACCTCAACGGCGAACTTCCGGACGGCGACGCGGTCGCCGCCCTCTACGACGGCGCCCGCCGCTACCTTGCCGAACGCGGCTTCGCGCGGTACGAGGTCTCCAACTTTGCCAAGCCCGGCTTCGAGTCTCGCCACAACCTCAACTATTGGCGGCGGGGGGAGTACATCGGCTTCGGGGTTGACGCCAGCTCCTTCATGGGCGGGCGGCGCTTCACCAACACGCGCGACCTCGACGAGTACATCAAGTGCATCCTCTCCAACTACTACCCCGTCGTCGCCGACGAGCCGATCGGCGAGGAGGAGGCGAAGTTTGAAACGGTGATGCTCGCCCTGCGCACCGCAAACGGCATCGACCTCGCGGCATACCGCGCCCGCTTCGGCAGCGATTTTGTTTCAGACTTTGCCGCGCCGCTCAAAAAGAACGCAGATTACCTCGAGTATACCGGCTCCGCCGTGCGCATCAAAGAGGACTATCTGTACGTGCAAAACACCATTATCATCGACTTTTTGGGCTGATGCATAGTACTATGCCACGCATACTTCGCCGCTTTTGCGCACGTTCGGCCGCCGAAAATAAAATAATGGCCGAAAATAAAATAATGGCCGAAAATAAAATAATGAAAGAAAAGGTGAAAAAAGAGGAAAGGTAAAAAAAATAGTCGGCGCGCCCGCGCTTTGCGCGGGCGCGCCGATTTTCGTGTGCGCGGGCGGCCTACTCGCGGGTGGCGACGATCTCGCCCGTCACGGCGTCGGCGAGCATGGAGTAGGTATGCCCGCCGCGGTCGGTCAGGCCGATGTAGTAGTAGCTCGCGCCGCCCTCGCATGCGAGGCGCACATACAGTTCGCCGGCAAAGTCGCGCCCGTTTGAAAGGGCGTCGAAGCGCTCCGCCTCCGCCGCGCGCACCTTTTCGAGCAGGGCGGGCAGTTCGAGCGCGCCTTCGGGGCGCAGGCAGGCCGCCTCTATGGTCAGCGGCTCTACCTCCGCGTCCTCCGCGTCGCGCACGGTGAAGACGACGCTCTCCTCCGTCGGCTCGGGCAGGGTAAGGGAGCAGGTATGCACCATGCGCACGCTGTCAAAGGCGAGCTCCGCTTCGTAGCTTTCCCCGCCCAGCGCGTATTCGATGCTGTAAGTGCGCGCGTTGTCGGGCGCGGCGAGCGCGATCTCGAACAGGTCCTGCATCTCGCCCGCGTTCCCGTCGGCGCGGTAGGGGTATTCGCGGCGGGTAAAGGAGGCGAACACGGTATAGCCGCCCTCCGTTCCCTCGTAGATGCGGCTGCGGTATTCGGAGACGTACGCGCCGAGGTCGGGTTCGGCCGCGCACCCGGCGGGCAGGGCGCACGCCGCCAGCGCGAGCAGGATACAGAGCATCTTTTTCATGGGTTTCCTCCCGTTGCAAGCGATATTCACGCTATACAGTGTATTTTTTTCGGGGGCGAAAAATGATATCCTTTCCCCAAACGGTTGCTTTTTTTCCTGCCGTATGGTAAAATGGTCGAAATCCGAAAACAACGCGCGCGCCGGCGATTCCGGGCGACATCGTTTCGCCGCGGCGGGGCGCGCCTGTCTTTGAAGCGGGGGTATCCGATTTGGGTAAACTGATAGCCAAAACAGCGGCGATCACTTTCGCCTGCATCGTCGTCGTCGCGCTGGTGCTGTTCGGCATCTTCAGCCTGTTCGTTCCGTCGGTGATGGTCTCTCTGACCGATTCGCTGGGCATGACGGGCGCCTGCGCCTATTACAGCGTCGCGCAGTACGAAAAGTCGGGCGACGTGTCCGACCTCGCCGACGCGGTCAGCCGCAGCTACGAGGCGGAGCACTACGACGCCGCCGCCGAATACGGCGCCATCCTGCGCATCGACCCGGGCTACGAAGAGTACTGCGCCGCACGCGACGCGGAGACCGACTTCACCGGGCCGCTGGGCGGCCTGCTCGGCACGGCAGACCAATTTTTTGCGGGAATCACGGCCGAGTCGCAGTACCGCTGCGATCAAAAGGACGCCGCGCTCGAGACCGCATTCGACGCGATCGGCAGCAGCTTTGACGACGCGGACGCCGTGACCTACCTCGCGGGCGCCGCCATCGGGGCGCAGGACGCAGACTTCTGCGGCCGCATCCTCGACGAATTGGACGGGCTGAGCGAGGACGGCAACGCCTTCGACGAGGAGCTGCACGAAGATCTGAAAGAATTTAAGGATATGCTGCGCGAGGTCGCCTGACCTTTTAGCGCGGCTTCTTTTTCCCGGGGGTATCTCACTTGGCGGCGCGCCTGCGGGCGACGCCCATTCAAATTTTGTTTTTCATTTTACCGATATAAAATTCAGACAAAAGGAGATGCTTATGAACAAAATTGTGCGAGAGGGCCTGACTTTTGACGATGTGCTGCTGATCCCGTCCGCGTCCGACGTGCTGCCGGCGCAGGTGGATCTGACGACGCGCCTGACAGACGACGTGCGGCTGAACATCCCGCTGATGAGCTCGGCGATGGATACGGTCACGGAGAGCAAGCTGGCGATCGCCCTCGCGCGCGAAGGCGGCATCGGCATCATCCACAAAAATATGTCCATCGAGGAGCAGGCCGGCCAGGTCGACAAGGTCAAGCGCAGCGAGCACGGCGTCATCACCGACCCCTTCTTCCTCGCGCCCGAAAACAGCGTGCGCGAAGCGGTCGCGCTGATGGAGCGCTACAAGATCAGCGGCGTCCCCATCACCAAAAACGGCAAGCTGGTCGGCATCCTGACCAACCGCGACCTCCGCTTCGAGTCCAACTACGACCAGCCCATCGACAACGTCATGACCAAAGAGCATCTCGTCACGGCGCCCGTCGGCACCTCTCTCGAAGAGGCGCAAAAAATTCTGGGCAAGCACCGCATCGAAAAGCTGCCCATCGTCGACGAAGAGGGCTACCTCAAGGGCCTGATCACCATCAAGGACATCGAAAAGAGCATCCAATACCCCAACTCCGCGCGCGATAAAAACGGCCGCCTGCTCGCGGGCGCTGCCGTCGGCAGGGCGGCCAACACGATGGAGCGCATCGCCGCGCTCGTCTCCGCCAAGGTCGACGTCATCGTCGTCGACACGGCGCACGGCCACCAGAAGGGTGTTTTAGAAGAAGTTTCAAAGATCAAAGCGAAGTACCCCAACCTCACCGTCATCGCGGGCAACGTCGCGACGGCGGAAGGGACGCAGGCGCTCATCGACGCGGGCGCAGACGTCGTGAAGGTGGGCATCGGCCCCGGCTCCATCTGCACCACCCGCATCGTCGCGGGCATCGGCATGCCGCAGCTGAGCGCCGTCATGGACTGCGCCGAAATGGCGGACAAGATGGGCAAGCGCATCATCGCGGACGGCGGCATCAAATACAGCGGCGACATCGTCAAGGCGATCGGCGCGGGCGCGTCCGTCGTCATGATCGGCAGCCTGTTCGCAGGCACCCTCGAAAGCCCCGGCGAGATCGAGATCTACCAGGGCCGCAACTTCAAGGTGTACCGCGGCATGGGCTCGCTGGGCGCGATGGCAGCCGGCGGCAACGACCGCTACTTCCAGGAGAGCAACCGCAAATTCGTGCCCGAGGGCGTCGAAGGCCGCGTGCCTTACCGCGGGCGGCTGGCAGACATCGTCTACCAGATGCTCGGCGGCCTGCGCGCGGGCATGGGCTACTGCGGCATGCACACGATCGACGAGATGCGCAAAAACGCGCGCTTCGTGCGCATCACCAACGCCTCCCTCATCGAGAGCCACCCGCACGACATCTCCATCACCAAAGAATCCCCCAACTACAGCCCGCGCGGGCTGTAATAGGCGGAAAGCACCGCGGCCCCGCGGTGCTTTTGCATTGCATTTCATACATTTTACGGAGCGACTTATGCGACACGAAAAAGTTCTCGTCCTCGACTTCGGCGGACAATACAACCAGCTCATCGCGCGCCGCGTGCGCGAGCAGGGGGTGTACTGCGACCTCCTGCCCTATGACATGAGCATCGAGCGCATCCTCGAATATGCGCCCATCGGCATCATCTTCACGGGCGGCCCCAACAGCGTCTATGCAGATGGCGCGCCCGACGTCGACCCCCGCATCTTCGAGCTGGGCATCCCCATTCTCGGCATCTGCTACGGCTGCCAGCTCATCGCAAACGACCTCGGCGGCGCCGTCACCCACGCGGACACGCGCGAGTACGGCAAGAGCGAGATCGACTACGGCGCCAGCCCCCTGTTCGCGGGCATGCAGCCGCACAACGTCTGCTGGATGAGCCATACCGACTACGTCAGCGCCGTTCCCGCAGGCTTTTCGGTCACGGCGACGACCAAGACCTGCCCCGCGGCCGCCTTCGAAGACCCCGCCCGCAAGATCTACGGCATCCAGTTCCATGCCGAAGTGCATCACACGCAGGAGGGTGACAAGATCCTGCGCAACTTCCTCTACGCCGTCTGCGGCGCGAAAGGGGACTGGACGATGGCGGGCTTCGTCGCCGAACAGGTCGCCCTTCTCAAAGAAAAACTCGCGGGCAAAAAGGTGCTGTGCGCGATGAGCGGCGGCGTAGACAGCGCGGTCGCTGCGGCGCTCGTGCACCGCGCCGCGGGCGATAACCTCACCTGCGTCTTTGTCGACCACGGCCTGCTGCGCAAGGGGGAGGCGGAAGAAGTCGTCTCCGTCTTCCGCGACGGCCTCGGCATGAACCTCGTCAAGGCGGATGCGCGCGAGCTCTTCCTCAAAAAGCTCTCCGGCGTCGCCGACCCCGAAAAGAAGCGCAAGATCATCGGCGAGGAGTTCATCAAGGTGTTCGAGGCGGAGGCCAAAAAGATCGGCGCCGTCGACTACCTCGTGCAGGGTACCATCTACCCCGACGTCGTCGAGAGCGGCAAGGGCTCGTCGGCGGTCATCAAGAGCCACCATAACGTGGGCGGGCTCCCCTCCGTCGTCGATTTCAAAGAGATCGTCGAGCCGCTGCGCGACCTGTTCAAAGACGAGGTGCGCAAGGTGGGCACCGAGCTCGGCCTGCCCGACTCCGTCGTCTGGCGTCAGCCCTTCCCCGGCCCCGGCCTCGCCATCCGCATCATGGGCGAGGTGACGGAGGAAAAGCTGCAGACGCTGCGCGACGCAGACTACATCCTGCGCGAAGAGATCGCCAAAGCCGGCCTCGCGCGCGACATCTGGCAGTATTTCGCGGTCATCACCTCGACGTACACCGTCGGCGTGATGGGCGACGCGCGCACCTACGAGCCGGTCATCGCCATCCGCGCCGTCACCAGCGTGGACGCCATGACGGCAGATTGGGCGCGCATCCCGTACGACGTGCTCGAAACCATCTCGAGCCGCATCGTCAACGAGGTGGAGCACGCCAACCGCATCGTCTACGACATCACCTCCAAACCCCCCGCAACCATCGAGTGGGAGTAAATCCTTCGCCGCCCCTTTCGCGGGGCGGTTTTTTCTTTTTTTGAAGAAGGGCAGCCGCAGGCGGGGGCCGCCGTGTGTGCGGCGCGCCGCAAGAAGGGCGCGCCGCCGCGGGCTTTTTTTGAGAAAATGCGGGCGGCGGCGCACTTTTTTCGGAAAAGTATGGAATTTCCCGCAAAAGTGTGCTATACTTGCAGCATACAGGGCTCGCCGCGCGCGGGCAGATACCGCAAGGAGGAACAGTCTTATGGAAAGCAACAAGCGCCCCGAAAACATGGCGCGCATCGAGAGCGCGGCGCAGGCGCAGGCGTTCATCGACGAGCAGGTCGCGGCGGTGCGCCGCCAGGTCGGCGACAAAAAGGTGCTGCTCGCGCTGTCGGGCGGGGTCGATTCGTCCGTCGTGGCGGCGCTGCTCATCAGGGCGATCGGTCAAAACCTCGTCTGCGTGCACGTCAACCACGGCCTGCTGCGCAAGGGAGAGCCCGAACAGGTGGTCGAGGTGTTCCGCGGCCAGATGAACGCCAACCTCGTCTACGTCGACGCCGTCGACCGCTTTTTGGACAAGCTCGCGGGCGTCGCCGACCCCGAAACCAAGCGCAAGATCATCGGCGCGGAGTTCATCCGCGTGTTCGAGGAGGAGGCGCGCAAGCAAGACGGCATCGAATTTCTGGCGCAGGGCACCATCTATCCGGACATTTTGGAGAGCGGCCCCGTCAAGGCGCACCACAACGTGGGCGGTCTGCCCGACGACTTGCAGTTCGAGCTGGTCGAGCCCCTCAAATTCCTCTATAAAGACGAGGTGCGCGTCGTCGGCAAGGCGCTCGGCCTGCCCGACGGCATGGTCTACCGCCAGCCCTTCCCCGGCCCCGGCCTGGGCGTGCGCTGCCTGGGTGCGATCACGCGCGAGCGGCTGGAATGTGTGCGCGCGTCCGACGCCATCCTGCGCGAGGAGTTCGCCAAAAACGGGCTGGAGGGCAAGGTCTGGCAGTACTTCACCGTCGTGCCCGACTTCAAGTCGGTCGGCGTCAAAGACGGCAAGCGCACCTTCGCCTACCCCGTCATCATCCGCGCCGTCAACACCAAGGACGCGATGACCGCCACCGTCGAGGACGTGCCCTTCGCCCTGCTCGAGCACATCACCGACCGCATCACCAAAGAGGTGCCCGGCGTCAACCGCGTGCTGTACGACCTCACCCCCAAGCCCTGCGGCACCATCGAGTGGGAATAAGGGGAAAGAAGGCCGTCCGGGCGCAAAAATCGGCATCGTGCGGGGGCGAACGCCCCCGCCGCAAAAAATACCTTTGCAAAATTTTCGCAAAGGTATTTCTTTTTGCCGCAGAATGTGCTATACTGAATCGATGGCTTTTTTACTTTTTGCCGGAACGGAATTTTTTAAGGTGGGAAAATGGCTGAAATGACGATCGGGCAGCTGCGCGAGTTTATCCAAAGTCATAAAGAGCCGGACAAAAAATTCTTTTTGGACTTGCTCGACGAGGACAAGCAGCGCGCCTATGAAGACAAGCGTGTGCGCGCGGTGATGACGCTGCTCAAGCTGTGCTATATCAACGCGCTCAAAATCAAGATCAAAAACGCGCAGGAGGAGATCGCCTCCCTGCGCGCGGGAGAATTTTCTGCGGAAAACTACCGCACCATCATCGGCCGCAACGCCGAGATCCGCGCCTGGCGTGCGCAGATCGACAGCTACAAGGGTTTTTTTGCCGAGCCGTACTTCGCCCGCATGGACCTCGTCGACGACAAGGAGGGCTACAACAGCTACTACATCGGCAAAAAAGGGGATCTGAATTTGGAGATCGTCGATTGGCGCGCGCCGCTCGCGCGCAAGTACTACCAAAAGAGCCAGATCGTATTCTCCATCAACGAGTACAACTACAAGCAGATCCTGCGCCGCGCCCTGCGCACCAAAAACGGCAAGTTCCTCGACTTCAAAAACGAGTACCTCAGCCTGCGCGGCTACCTCACCAAAGAAGAGATCGCCGGGCGCGACGAGGAGATCATCTTCGACCCCTATTTGAAGGAGATCTTGCGCGCGCGCAAGGAGCAGGAAGAGATCTCCGACATCATTGAGACCATCCAGGAGAAGCAGTACGAGATCATCACCAAGCCCGAGCGCTCGAGCTTCGTGCTGCAGGGGTGCGCGGGCAGCGGCAAGACGATGATCATGCTGCACCGTTTGAGCTTCCTCATGTACAACAACGAGGGGCTCAAACCCGCCGACGTGCTCGTCATCACCCCGAGCGACTCCTTCAACGCCTTCATCGACGAGCTCTCGCAGGTGCTCGAGCTTGAAAAGATCAAGACGCGCAGGATCGACGAGTACTTTTTGCAGCTGCTGCACAGCGAGGGGGTGGACCTCGGCGGCAAGATCGACCCCGCCGCCAAAGAGCCGCCCGCCTACCTCGAGTATATCTATTCTGAAAAGTTCTACGCGGACGCAGAAAAGCGCCTGACCAAAATTTACGACGGCATCCTCGGTATGTTCCTCAGCGAAGAGTGCGCCGCCGTCGTCGAAAAGGCTGCCGCCGACTGCCGCGCGCAGCTCGAGCTGTTCGGCCGCCTCAAAAACGCGAGCGTGCGCGTGCGCCGCGCCGTCCTCGGCGAGATCAAAGAAAAGCCGGAAGGTGGCCTGTACTACACCAAGCCCTACCGCGCGCTGATGAACGAAGTCACCGCCGCGGAGGAGTTTCTCACCTCCGGCCTGCACGGCGAGCGGGTCAAAAATGAGAGCGCATTCTATGGACTGCTGCTCTCCTTCTACCGCGCCGGCACGCACATCGAGCATATGCACGCGCGCGTCGCCGCCGATGCGGACGCCGACCTCGCCCGCCTGCACGAGACGGTCACCAAAGAGATCGCCGACCTGCGCCGCTACAAGCTGGTGCGCGGCGACAAGGAGGTGGAGACGTACGCCGACCGCATCGCCCACCGCGGCGAGCTGCTGCGCGAGATCGACGCGATGCGCGGCTGCGTCGCCCGCATCGAGGAGCTGTTCACCGGCTTCTGCGAATTTTTTGAAACGCTGCGCGGCAACGACTACTTCGTCAAGCTGGGCAAGTGCGGCACGCGCATCGAGCTCGCCCGCCTGTTCTACCGCGAAACGGTGCGCCGCGCCAAAAACCGCTTCGGCGTGGGCAAGGGGTTGGTGCGCAGCGACGCCTATTCCATCTGCCTCATCCTCGCCCTGCTCGGCGCCCGCCCCGGGCCGCGCTTCGGCCTCGTGTTCATCGACGAGGGGCAGGACATCTCCGTCAACGAATACCGCCTGCTCCGCCTGCTCAACCCCGACGCCGCCTTCAACATCTACGGCGACCTCGCCCAAAACATCACCCGCTACCGCGGCCTGACCGATTGGAGCAAGGTGAACGCGGGCGACTACTACACCCTCGAGCAAAACTACCGCAACACCAACCAGATCGTCGACTACGTCGCGCGCGAGCTGGGCATCTCCATGCAGCCCATCGGCTTTGACGGGCCGGAAGTGGCGCGCATCGGCGTGCGCGGCATCAGCGCCTTTTTCCGCGACAAAAAGGGGCTCAAGGCGGTCATCGTGCCCGAAAGCGAGATCGAGCGCTACCGCCGCAAGAGCTACAACGTCCTCGGCGAAACGGGCAGGATCTCTAAAAAGAAGGTCAATCTGATGACTGTGTACGAGTCCAAGGGGCTCGAGTTCACCTGCGTCGCCGTCGCCGACAAAAACATGACCAAGCAAGAAAAATACATCGCATACACCCGCGCGCTCAAAGAGCTCGCGATCGTCGGGGAGGGGAACGGTGCGGACTGATCATTTGCTGGATGCAGACGAGACCATTTTAGATTTTCCGCGCTCGTCGAAGGAAAGTTTTATATGGGCGATGGGGGAGATGGGTCTTTCTGCCCTCGCGCCCGCCTTTGAAAAATTCCGCGCTGTCAACGACGCGCTGTGGAAGGCGTATGAACGGGGCGCCATGCCCAAGGCCCGCCTCGTCGTCGAGCGCTTTGTCCGCTTTTTCGCGGAGCAGGGCGTGGACGCGGACGCGGCGGCGGCGAACGCGCTGTACTTCGGCAAACTGTGCAAGACGGGCTACCTTCTGCCCGGCGCGGAGGACTTTCTGCGCGCCCTGCGCGCGCGCGGCAAGGTGTACCTCATCACCAACGGCACCCCCGCGGCGCAGTACGGGCGCATCGACTCCCTCGGCATCCGCGGGCTGTTCGACGGCATCTTCGTCTCGGACGAGATCGGCTTCGCCAAGCCCTCGGTGCGCTTTTTCGAGTACGTATTCGCGCACGCGCCCACATCGCGCCCGCAATGCGTCGTCATCGGCGACTCCCTCACCTCCGACATCGCCGGCGCCAAAAACGCGGGCGTGCCGGGCATCCTCTACGCCCCGCACGGCGCACCGGAAGGGGCAAAGGCGGCCGACTATATCGCGCGCAGCTACGCGCAAATTTTAGAAATTCTCGATACATTGAACTGAAAGGGGCGGAAAGGGTATATTTCCGCCCTTTTCGGCCGATAACCGCAAGTCTGCGGATATTTGGTTTTCACGGCGGGCAGAGGCCCGCAAGGAGGCAATACATGGCAGTCAAAAAGAAGGTGCGGCAGGCGCTCTCCCTCGTCTGCGCGGCGCAGCGCTACTACGGGTATGCAGAATATTTCGCGCGCGTGCCCCTCTTTTCCACGCTGCAGGTGGTCAACAAGGGGGCGGAGGCGGCGGAGAACGTCGAGGTGAGCATCGACAGCAGCGACGGCTTTCTCCTGCCGTACAGCCGCACCTTCGCGGCGATCCCCTTCGAGAGCAGCGTCTCGCTCGCGCCCGAAAACATCCTCTCGCCGCTGTATTTGACCGAACTTGCCGACGTCGCGGTCACGACGGTGCGCGTGCGCCTGACCTGCGGCAAGGAGCAGGCGGAGGAGAGCGCCGACGTGACGGTGCTTCCCTTCGATATGTGGAGCGGCCGCAGCGGCGACCCCGCGCTGCTCGCCGGGTTCGTCCGCCCCAAGGTCGCCGACTGCCTGCGCATTTTGGACGGCGCGCAGGAGCAGCTGAAAAAGTGGGATATCGCCTGCGAGTGGCGGGGGTATGCGGAGGGGGATAAAAACACCGTCCGCCGCATCGCCGCCGCGCTGTACGCGGCGGTCAAAAAGCACTCCGTCGCGCGCGCGGGCGACGCGCGCGACTTCGACGAGCCCGTCTCCGTCGCGGGCGGCGCGCATATCTTAAAGGACAAGCGCGCCTCCGCCCTCGAGATGGCCCTCTTTTTCGCCGCCTGCCTCGAGTGCGCGGGTCTGCACCCCGTGCTCGCGCTGGGGCGGCAGGAGGTCGCCTGCGGCGTCTGGCTGTACGACAACTGCTTCGCCGACGCCGCCGGCGACGACGTATCCCTGTTGCAAAAGTACATTTCGGACGGCATCAACAACGTCAGCATGTTCGATGCCGCCGACCTCTTCGCGGGCAAGAGCGTCAACTACACCGCCTCCGAAAAGCACTTCGCGCAGAAGTTGGAGCGCGGCTGCTACGACACGGTCGTAGACGTGCGCCGCTGCCGCCTCGGCCGCATCTTGCCCCTCCCCCTCAAAGTCAAGGGGGTGAGCGGACCCGAGCTTTTGGGGGAGGAGGATACCGACCTCTCCGCCGCGCCCGCAGACCTCTCCGCCGCGCGCAAACTCAGTCTGGACGGAAAGATCGCGAAGAACAAGCAGTGGGAGCGCCGCCTGCTCGACCTCTCCCTCAAAAACGCGCTGCTGCATTTCCGCCCCGAAAAGAACGCGCTGCACATCGCCGCGCCCGACGCCGACCGCCTGCGCGAAGCGCTCGCGGAGGGCAAGCCGTACGCGCTCGCCGCGCGCACGGCGGATATGCTCGCCCTGCCCGAGGACGCTTACTTCGCCGCGCCCGGCAAGCTGTCGGCGCTGAACGAGCTTTTAGAATTGGAGCTGAAAAACGGCCGCCTGCACACCTTTTCCGACGCCGCCCGCCTCGACGAGGTGCTGCGCGCCCTGCTGCGCAAGGCAAAGACGGCGGAGGAGGAGACGGGCGCGAACGTGCTCTTCCTCGCCCTCGGCTTTTTGCGCTGGTACGAGTCTGACGCCGCGCGCACGCCGCTGCACGCGCCCCTCGTGCTCTGGCCGATGAAGCTGGTGCGCAGCAAGGGAGGCAAGGGGTATTCCCTCGCCGCCGCGGGCGACCTGCAGGTCAACACCACCCTGCTCGAGTTCCTCATGCGCGAGTACAAGATCGACATCCGCGGATTAGACGGCCGCCTCGACGGGCTGCGCGTCTCCGAGATCCTCGCCATGGTGCGCGCCGAAGTCCTCGATATGAAGCGCTGGGCTGTGCTCGGCGATATCTACCTCGCCAACTTCTCCTTCGCCCGCTACGCGATGTGGAATGACGTCCGCCAGAACATCGACGTGTTCCGCGAGAACCCGCTCATCGCCTCCCTGCTCGAAAACCGCCTGCTGCTGCAGGGCAACGCCTTCGAGGGCAGGGGAGAGGACGACTACGCCCCCGCCGACGTCCTCTGCCCGCTGACGGCGGACGGCTCGCAGTTCGAGGCGGTCGCCGAGGCGGTATCGGGGGCGACATTCGTGCTGCACGGCCCGCCCGGCACCGGCAAGAGCCAGACCATCACCAACATCATCGCCAACTGCCTCTGCCGCGGCAAGCGGGTGCTGTTCGTCGCCGAAAAGCAGGCGGCGCTCTCCGTCGTCAAAAAGAGGCTTGATTCTATCGGCATCGGCGAGTTTTGCCTCGAGATGCACGCTGGCAAGGCAGACAAGGCGCAGCTGCTCAAAAATTTAGACGCCACCCTCTCCCTCGCGCCGGAGGAAGAAGGGGACTTTTCCGCCGCGGCCGACCGCCTCGGCGCGCTGCGCGCCGCCCTCAACGAGCCTGTGCGCGCCCTGCACCGCAAGCGCCGCCTGGGCGTCTCCGTCTACGAGGCCGCCCTCATCTATTGGAAAAACCGCTCCGCGCCCGACGTGCTCGACATCGAAAGCACCTTCTACGACCGCCTCACCAAAGAGCAGCTCGACCGCTGCGAGGGGATGCTCGCCGAGGCCGCCGCGGCCGCCCGCCGCTGCGGCGGGGTGCACCGCTCTCCCTTTGAAAACGTCGATCTGCGCCGCTGCGACGCCGCCGTGCGCGACCGCGTCTACTATGCGTCGGAGGGGCTGCTGCTCGAAGTGCGGCATATGCGCGCCGCCCTCGACCTGCTGCTCGGCTTCTTCCGCCAAAAGGTGAGCGCCTTCACCCCCGCCAAGCTGCGCGCGCTGCTCGAGCTTGCGGAGATGCTGCACGGCGGGGAAGCGGACGTCTACTTCCGCGCCGACGAGGCGCAGCTTCGCACCTTTTTCCGCGCCAGCCGCCGTTTAGACGGCGAGCTCGCCGACTACTTCGCCCTCTTCCGCACCCTCGTCGACCTCGACGCCGACCCCGCCGTCGTCGCGCAGGAGCTGGAAAACCGCGGCGAGTCTCTCCGCGCCTCCCGCCTGCTCACTTCCCTCGCCAAAAAACTGCGCCGCGCTTCGCTCGGCCGCATGAGCGAGGAGGAGGCCTTCGCGCACGTCGGCCTGCTCGCCGACATCCACCGCGACCTGCGCGAAGTGTGCGCCAACACCGCCCTCTCCGCCAACTTCACCGACCGCGGCGGCCGCGTCAACTTCCGCCGCCGCGACGAGTTCATGCGCCCCCTGCGCCGCCTGCACGAGCTGGCCGCCTCCGTCTTTATGGACTACAATGCCGACAGCTTCAACGACGTGTGTGCGCGCGCCGTCTCGGGCGGGTACCTCGCCGAATTTTTGGAGGGATTCACCCGCGCGGCCGCGAGCTTCCGCAGCGCCGCCCGCGTGTTCTGCGCGGCGACGGGTGCCGCCGAAGATAAATTCGCCGACGAAGACATCCTCGACTACTTCCGCACGAAGGCCTCCGCCCTCATCGAAAACATCGATATGCTCGCCGCGTGGTGCCGCTTCAAAGACATCTCTCACCGCCTCGACGAGGAGGGGCTGACCTTCATCACCCGCTCGCTCGCCTCGGGCGCTGTCACGGCGGAAAACATGGCGGAGAGCTTCCGCAAAAACGTCTGCCGCAACTTCATCGAGACCAACGTCGCCGCCGACCCCGCCCTCTCCCGCTTCTCCTCCTCCGTCCTCGAGGAGCAGATCGAGCAGTTCCGCGCCCTCGACGAGCAGTTTGCCCGCCTCTCGCGCGCGCACATCCGCGCCCGCCTGATCGCGGGGCTGCCAACCGCGTCGACGGAGGGGCCGCTCAGCCTCGAGGTGTTCGCCTTCCGCCGCATCTTAAAGGGGAATATGCGCGGCATGACGCCCAAGGAGCTGTTCGCAGAGATCCCCGAACTCTTTGCCAAGCTCGCGCCCTGCGTGCTGATGAGCCCGACCACCGTCGCCCAATACCTCGAGCCCAAGCCCGACCTCTTCGACGTCGTCGTATTCGACGAGGCGTCGCAGATGCCCACCTGCGAGGCGGTCGGCGCGCTCGCGCGCGGCAAGAGCGCGGTCATCGTCGGCGACCCCAAGCAGCTCCCGCCCACTTCCTTCTTCTCGTCGGGGTACGTCGACGAAGACAATCTGGAGGCGGAGGACCTCGAAAGCATCCTCGACGACTGCCTCGCCCTCAGCATCCCCGAAAAGCACCTCAATTGGCACTACCGCAGCAAGCACGAGAGCCTCATCGCCTTTTCAAATATCATGTACTACGGCGGCCGCCTGTGCACCTTCCCCTCGCCGGACGCGCTCGAAAGCAAGGTGCGCCTCGCCCTCGTGCCCGACGGCGTGTACGACCGCGGCGCGACCAAGCGCAACCGCGCCGAGGCGGACGCCCTCGTCGCCGAGGTGGTGCGCCGCCTCTCCGACGAAAAGCTGCGCCGCTCGAGCATCGGCGTCGTCACCTTCAGCACCGCCCAGCAAGACTACATCGAGCGCCGCCTCTCCGACGCCATCGTCAAAAACAGGCTGGAGGCCGCCGCGTACGAGCGCGACGAGCCCATCTTCGTCAAAAATCTCGAAAACGTGCAGGGGGACGAGCGCGACGTCATCCTCTTCTCCGTCTGCTACGGCCCCGACCGCGACGGCCGCGTCGCGCTCAACTTCGGCCCGCTCAACCAGCAGGGCGGCTGGCGGCGGCTGAACGTCGCGGCCTCCCGCGCGCGCGAGGAGATGGTCGTCTTTTCCTCGATGACCGCGGCGATGATCGACCTCAACCGCACGAGCAGTAAGGGCGTCGCCGGCCTCAAGGCCTTCCTCGAGTTTGCCGAAAAGGGCAAAACATCCCTCGCCATCGGCGCGGAGGAACTCACCGCCGCGTCCGCGGGCCCCGGCCGCTACATCGCGGCGGAGCTGGCCGCCTACGGCTACGACTGCCGCGCCGACCTCGGCGTCTCCGACTTCAAGATCGACTGCGCCGTGCTCGACCCGCGCGGCGGCGGGCGCTTCCTGCTCGCCGTCCTCTGCGACGGCCCCGCGGCAGCCCGCTCGTGCGCGCGCGACCGCTGCGTGCTGCAGGTGCAGACGCTCAAGCGCAATAATTGGAACGTCCTGCGCGTGTACACGCTCGACTTCTACAACAACCCCAAGCGGGAGATCAAGCGCATCAAAGAGACGCTCGACCGCCTCGTCGGGGCGGGCAGGGCGGCGGACCGCCTCAACCGCTACCGCCGCGCCTACCGCTACGCCAAGATCGAGCCGCTCGCCGAAAGCGCCGCTTACGTTACGGGCGGCGAACACGACGCCGAGCTCGTCTCCCGCCTCAAAGCGATCGTCGCGGCGGAGGAGCCCATCTCCGAGGCGTACCTGTGCCGGCGCTGCCTCGACTCCCTCGGCATCCGCAAGGGCAGCCCCAAGGCGGAGGAGCGCCTGCGCGCCCTCATCGGCGGCTGCGGCTTCCGCAGCGAGCAGCTGTGCGGCCGCACCTACCTGCGCAAGACGGACAAATGCCTCGCGATGGACTATTTCCGCGTCGAAGAGCAGCCCACGCGCGCCGCGCCCGAAGAGTTCACCCCCTACGAGGTCGTCGCCGTCGCGCGCGGCATCCTCGAAAACAAAGTCAGCCTGTACGCCGACGAGCTGAACGCGCACGTCTGCGCCGCGCTGCAGGTGCAGCGCCCGAGCGACGCGCTCGTCGCCTTCGTCGCCGACTGCATCGCGCTCGCCGTCTCGCGCGCCCTGTTCGTGCGCTCGGTCAGCGACCGCATCACTCTCGCCTGATATGCGCGCCGCCCTCGTCAAATGCTGCGCGGCGGCCGTCGCCGTCGTTCTATGTACCGCCGTCGCCCTGCTGCCGGCCATAGCGCCGCCCAAGCAGGAGGGGTTGTTTACGCCCGTGCGGCAGTCCGCCCCCTTCGACGGCTACCTCTACGCGATCGTGCAGGGGGAGGGCGTCGCCTTCCCGGGCAGCTACCGCATCCCGCACGGCACGACGTACGGCGAGCTGTTCGCCCTCGCGGGCTATGCGGGCAGTTCGCCCTATCCTTTGGATGAAGCAGTCCGCCTGGGCGAGGACGCCGTCCTCGGCGAAGACGGCGTCTGGCGGGCATACATCGTCGTCTGAAAGTCTGCGCGCCCGCCCGCCTGCCCGCAAGAGCGGAGAAGCGCGCGCCGCGGGCACACCTTCAAAAAACAAATTCAAAAAAGCAAAAGATGCCGCGCTCCGCGCGGAAAAAACGGGAGAAAAACGGGGGAGAGGATATGCGCAAGGAGGGAGAACATCTCTTATACCGCGGCAAGCGCGCCTTCAACTTTCGCCCGCTCCTGTTTCTGGCGTGCGCCTTCGGGCTGGGCATCGCGGCGGCGTGCGCCTTCGGCGTGCACGGTCTCTGGCTCGCCCTCGCCCTCGCGGCGGCCGCGGCGCTGCTCCCCCTCTGCTTCCCGTCCGGGCGCAAAAAGCCGGCGGGCGTGCTGCTGTTCGCCCTCGTGCTCGGCGTCGCCTGCGCGGCGGGCTCGCTCGCCTGCGGCATGCGCCTCTCCCGCTTCGAGGCGTACCCCGCGCCGCAAGGGGAGCTGACCGTCGTCGGCACCCTCGAGGAGGTCGGCCGCACCGAAAAGACGACCTCCCTCACCTTCGGCGACCTGCTCTTTTACACGCCGGAAGGGGAGGCGGTCGCCTCGGCCGCCCGCATCCGCGTCTACGCCTACGGCGGCGCGGATCTGCCCCTCGGCGCGCGCATCGCCTTCGACGCGGAGGTGACGGCGTATGATTCCCTCTCTTACGGCCGCGTCAACGCCTCGTATATCATCGAAGACGTCCGCTACACCGCCTTTGCCTCGCGGGGCGACTTCCGCGTACTGCAAGAGGGCGCGCCCGGCATCTTCGAGGCGGCCAACGCCTACCTGCAGGATATCTTGTTCGACAACATGGAGGAGGAGAACGCCGCGCTCGCCTTCGCGCTGCTCACCGGCAACAGCGGCTGGATGGACGGCGACGTGCTGCAAAACTTCCGCTACGGCGGCATCGCGCACATCTTCGCCGTGTCGGGCATGAACTTCGCCATCGTCTACGCCGCGCTCATCTTCGTGTGCAAAAAGCTGCGCCTGCGCCCGTGGCTGTACGTCCCCCTCATCGCCGCCGTGCTCATTTTATACGCGGGCGTGTGCGGCTTCGCCCCGTCCGCCGTGCGCGCCCTCGCCATGTGCCTCGTGCTCATGCTGATGGAGGCGGGCGGCTTCGCCTATGACCGCGTCACCTCTGTATCCGCCGCCTTCCTCGCCGTGCTGCTCATCCACCCGCTCTACCTCTTTTCGGTCGGATTCCAGCTCTCCGTCGCCGCGGCGGCGGGCATCATCGTCCTCGCCGCGCCCCTCTCCCGCCTGCTCTGCCGCATCCGCTTCCCCAAGGGCGCGTCCGACGCGCTCGGCGTCGCCGTCTCCGCGCAGGCTGCGGCCTTTCCCATCCTCATCGACTGCTTCGGCTACACCTCCGGCTTCGGGCTGGTGCTCAACCTCGTGTTCGTGCCGCTGGTCAGCGCCGCCTACGGCGTGCTGTTCGTGTTCGCGCTGCTCGCCTGCATCCTGCCCTTCGCGGCGGGCGTGCTGCTCTTCATCCCCGAGTACCTGCTGCGCGTCTGCATCTTCCCCGTGCTCGCGCTCGACTTCCGCTTTTGGCTGATCGGCGGCTTCACCTTCGGCGGCTGTATGCTGCTGTGGTACCTCATCTGCCTCTTTTTGTCGGGGAAGGTCAACCTGCGCCCCCTCCCGCGCGCGCTCGCCTGCCTGCTCCTCGGCGGGGCGCTCGTTGCGGGGATGTGCCTGACAAACCTCCCCGTCGGCTATGACGCCGCGTTCACCCTCATCGCCGACTACGGCGGGCAGGCGCTGCTCGTTCGGCACGAGGGCGGGGTCTCCCTCGTCGCCTCCGGCCGGCCGAGCAGCGACTTTCTCGAAAAGCTGTGCCTGCGCGAGGGGGTGGACCGCTTTGCCGAGGTCATCTTCCTCGCGCCCGCCTACGAAGTCAACGCCGCGCTGCCCATCCTGCTGCAATATGCCGAGGCAGACGTGCTGTACGTCGCGGAGGAGGCGGACTTTTCCCCCGCGCTCTTTCGCACCGTCGAAGTGCGCGCGGAGGGCGGCGGCTTCCCCTTCGGCGGCGGCGAGGCGGCCTTTTTGAACGAGGAGACGCTGTATTGGGACTTCGGCGGCGCGCGCGTCCTCATCTCGATGGGGGAGGCGCCCGAACGGCTGCCGCAGTGCGACCTGCTCATCGCGCAAGGGGAGAGCGAAGCGCTCGCCGCCTGCGCGCCCGCGCTGGAGGCGTATTTCGGCAAGGCGGAAGGAAAACCCTCCGTTTATGCGTCCGGCGACTTGCAAATCGGCCGGAAAGGTGGTATAATCACCATCAAAGGCGGACCGTAAATGAAATTCATCCTGTTCAAAAGCAGCCTCGAAGAGGGCGCAAAGCCGGTATATCTTTTCGACGGCGAAGAAGAATACTTTAAGGAGCGGGGAGAGGCGATGCTGCGCGAAAAGTACCTCGCCGAGCCGACGCTCGACTTTTCCCTCTTCCGCGGCGAAACGCTGCACGGCGGCGCGCTCGCCGACCTCGTCGCGGCGGCGCAGAGCTTCCCCTTCGTCAGCGAGAAGCGCATCGTCAAGGTGACCGACTTCTATCCCACCGAGCGCGAGTACGAGCAGTACCTGCAAAAGTACTTTGCCGACCCGCAGCCGAGTACCATCCTGCTCATCGTCAACTCCGCCCCGCCCAAGGGCAAGCCCTTCGACCTCAAAAAAGCGCCCGGCGTCACCTGGGTCGACTGCTCGAAGGGCGACGACGAGACGCTGCTGCGCTGGATCTACACACGCTTCAAGCGGGCAGGGGTGCGCGCGGACACCGAGTGCTGCGAGCGGGTGCTGCGCTACTGTTTGGCGGATATGTCGCGCATCGCGGGGGAGACGGAAAAGCTGATCGCCTACGCGGGCGCGGGGGGCGCGATTTCGGCGGAGGACGTAGACGCCGTCGTCTACCGCGACACCGCCTATAAGCTGTACGAAATGACCAACGCCCTCGAACTGAAAAATTACGCCAAGTACCTCTCCGTGCAGCGCGAGCTGCTCGAAAAGGGGGCGGACGAGATGACGCTGCTCAACACCCTGTGCGCCTACTACCGCACCCTGCTCGAAGTGCTGCTCGTCGGCAAGAGCGACGCGGATACCGCCCGCCTCTTGGGTATGAAGGAGTACGCCGTCAAAGTCAATCGCCGCTGCGCGCGCCGGCTTGGCGAGAGGCGGGTGCGCGAGTGCTGGCAAGAAGTATTCGGCTGCATCAACGCCGTCAAGGGCGGCGCGCTGACCGCGCAAGCGGCGCTGCTGCGCGTCAACGCCTTCCTCTTTTTCGGCGGCGGCGCAAATATCGGGCGGCAAGAGGGGTAAAACGCTTTTCTTTTTGCGCAATTTCCTGTAAAATAGCAATATACGCATCACGGAGTCATCGGCTATGACAGAGATCCTGGAAAACATCCGCGCGGCATTCGTGCCGTTCACCTTCATCGACGCGCTCGAGATCATTTTGTTCGCGTTCATCTTCTACTATGTGTTCCGCATTCTGAAGAACAGCAACGTGCGCTTCATGATCGCGCTGTTCACCGTCCTCACCGTGGTGACGGGCGTCATCTTCGTGTTCAACACCGAGCTCAACGGCGAAGTGTTCATGGTCGTGCCCATCCTGCTCGCAGGCATGGTGCTCATCCTATTCAACGTCGAAGTCAAGCGCGATATCCTCGGCCTCAACTCCATCAACGTGCTCGCCGAAAAGCCCGGCCACCAGGCGGCGGTCAGCAAAGAGGAGGTCGCCCGCTACGTCTCGGAGATCATCAAGGCGCTGCAAAATTTGTCTAAGGACAACATCGGCGCCCTCATCATCCTCTCCAACGACAACATCCCCGCGCAGGTGCTCGAAAGCGGCGTCATCCTCGACGCGAACATCTCCTCGCAGCTGATCGAGGGCATCTTCTTCGTCAAAGCGCCCCTGCACGACGGCGCCATGATCATCAACAACTACAAGATCCAGGCGGCGGGCTGCTTCCTGCCCCTGACGCAGAACGTCAACATCCCCAAAGAGCTGGGTACCCGCCACCGCGCGGGCATCGGCATCACCGAGACCTCCAACGTCACGGCGCTCATCGTGTCGGAGGAGACGGGCATCATCACCATCGCGCAGCGGGGCAAGATCTCCCGCTACGCCGACTACGATCTTTTGAAAAAGACGCTCAACGAGTACTATTGGAAAGATTTGAGCGCCGACGGGAGGAAACGCATATGAGAGAAAAGAGCTTCTGGCGCCGCGTCGCCGGCATCTTCATCGACAACGTGCCCATCAAACTGTTGGCGATCGCTTTGGCCGTCGTCGTGTTTGCCTTTATCAATTACGGCGGCTGAGCGAGGGGAAGGATACGAATGAAGAACAGCTGCATTGCCGTACCGCGCATCCTGCTCCCGCAGCCGGGCACAGACATGACCGCCTGGGCGGTCATCGCCTGCGACCAGCACACCTCAGACCGCGCCTATTGGAACGCGCTCGACGCCCTCGTCGGCGATAAGCCCTCCACGCTGCGCCTCACTTTGCCCGAAATTTACCTCGAAGACGAGGACTGCCCCGCCCGCATCGCGCGCATTTCAGAAGAGATGCACGCCTACCGCGCGCGGGGAATTTTCCGCACCCTGCCGCCCGGCTTCATTCTGGTGCAGCGGCAGACGCGCTTTTCGCCGCTGCGCACGGGCATCGTGCTCGCCGTCGACCTCGAGGCGTACTCGTACGAAAAGGGGAGCGCCGCCCTCATCCGCGCGACGGAGGCGACCATCCTCGGCCGCATCCCGCCCCGTTTGAAGATCCGCGAGGCGGCCGAGCTCGAGTTTCCGCACATCATGCTGCTGTACGAGGACATGGCAAACGCCGTCGTCTCCGCCGCCCGCGCCTGCCGCGGTGAGCGGTTGTACGACTTCGAGCTGAACATGGGCGGCGGCCACGTCTGCGGCGACTTCATCGCCGACACCGCGCCCGTGCTCGCAGCATTTGATAAACTGGTCAAAGACGGCCTGCTGTTCATGGTCGGCGACGGCAACCACTCCCTCGCCACCGCCAGGGCCGCGTGGGAAAATATCAAAAGAGATCTGCCCGAAGCGGAGCGCGCCGCGCACCCCGCCCGCTACGCCCTGTGCGAGGCGGTCAACATCTACGACCAAGGCATCCGCTTCGAGGCCATCCACCGCCTGGTCAAGGGGGTGGATCCGGACGCGTTCGCGCGCGGCCTGCGCCCCTTCGGCAGTGCAGAAGGGGGCCTCTGCGTGCACGGGCGGCATATCCCGCTCGGCGTCGCGGAAGAGGTGCCCGCGGCCGTCGCCGCCGTCGACGCCTATATCGCCGGCTATCTCAAAGAGCGCGGCGGCAGCGTCGACTATGTGCACGGCGAGGAGGCCGTGCGCGCCTATACGGAGGCGCATCCCGATTCCGTCGGCGTCCTGCTGCCGGCGATGGAAAAATCTGCGCTGTTCGGCCTGGTCAAACGCGGCGGCAGCCTGCCGCGCAAGACCTTTTCGATGGGGGAAAGCGAGGAGAAACGATACTACATCGAAGCAAAGGAGATACGCGCATGAAGTGCATCGTCTGTAAATTCGGAGGTTCGTCCCTTGCGGACGGCAGCAACATCGGCAGGGTCGCCGACATCTTACACGCCGACCCCGCCCGCCGCTATGCGGTCGTATCCGCGCCCGGCAAGCGCTTTTCGGCGGACGTAAAGGTCACCGACCTCTTATACGAGTGCTATCGCGCCGCCTGCGAGACGGGCAGCTGCACCGCCGCCTTCGCCGCCGTGCGCCGCCGCTTTACCTCCATCGTGGAGGAGTTGGGGCTGGAAAACTTCGACATCGCCTCCATCCTCGACGAGACGGAGCGCGAGATCGACGCGCGCAAGAGCGCAGACTTCGCCGCCTCGCGCGGCGAGTACCTCAACGCGCGCGTCATCGCCGCAAAGCTGGGCTGGGAGTTCGTCGACGCAAAGGACCTCGTCTTTTTCGACGCGCGCGGCGCCTTTGACGAAGCGCGCTCGTACCCCGTCATCGCCGAGCGCCTCAAACACATCCCCAACGCCGTCATCCCCGGCTTCTACGGCACAGACGTCGCGGGCAACATCAAGACCTTCTCTCGCGGCGGCAGCGACATCAGCGGCTCCATCGTCGCGCGCGCCGTCGACGCCGACCTGTACGAAAATTGGACGGACGTCAGCGGCTTTCTCGCAGCCGACCCGCGCATCGTCGAAAAGCCGGAAAAGATCGAGGTCATCTCCTTCAAGGAGCTGCGCGAGCTCTCGTACATGGGCGCCAACGTGCTGCACGCCGATTCCATCTTCCCTGTGCGCAAGGGCGACATCCCCATCAAGATCAAAAACACCTTCCGCCCGCAGGACGCGGGAACGCTGATTTTGCCCTCCAAAAAGTATAAAAAGCACGGCAATATCGTCACCGGCATCGCGGGCAAAAAGGACTTCACCGTCATCTTTATCGAAAAGTCGATGATGAACGCGGAGGTCGGCTTCGCGCGCAAGGTTCTCTCCATCCTCGAGGAGGACGGCGTCAACTTCGAGCATATGCCGACGGGCATCGACACCCTCTCCCTCGTCATCGAAAGCCGCTACCTCGCCGGCGGCATGCTCGAGCGGCTGCTCGAGCAGATCCGCGCGGCGGTGCACCCCGACTACCTGCGCGTGCTCGAAAACATCGCCCTCGTCGCGACGGTCGGCCACGGCATGGCGGCGAGCGTCGGCACCTCGGCGCGCCTCTTCTGCGCGCTGTCCGAGGCGGGCGTCAACGTCCGCATGATCGACCAGGGCTCGAGCGAGCTCAACATCATCGTCGGCATCGACAACGACGATTACGAAAAGTGCCTGCGCGCCATCTACCGCGAATTTTTCGGTAAAGCGGCGCAGGAGTGAGCGCGCCCCGCGCGGCTTGACCGCGGCGCGGGAGCGTTCGGTCCCCTGCGGGCGCAGCTTCGGCGCGTGCCGGCAGGGGCATTTTGGCAGTAGATTTTGCTTTTTCAGAAAGGGAGGAAAAGGAAGAATATGATCGGATTTCTTTTAGCGGTCGTGTTTGGTGCGCTGGCGATCGCCGGCCTGACCGTCGGCGCAGTCGTTCTGTACCGCCCCGGCAAGGGCGGCGTGAGCGCGGAAAAGAAGCGGAACGGCATTTTGGCTTTGGCGGCGGGCGGCGTCTTTGCCCTCTTGTTTGTCTTCGTGCCGTTCAGCATCCACACGGTGGAGGCGGGCGAAGTCGCGGTGGTCAAGCACCTCGGCGAGGCGCGCGGCGTGCGCACGGCGGGCACCTATTTCGACTTCTGGATGACGGAGACGTACACCTATTACGACGCAAAGGTGCAGGATCTGTCCATCGTGACGCAGGCGTATTCGAAGGACGCGCAGACGATGGACGTCGGCATGACCGTCCAATACCAGATCGACACGACGAAGGTGCTGGATATCGCCAATACATACGGCTCGCTCGACATCCTCAACAGCCGCATCGAGAGCGTCGCCATCGACACGATGAAGAACGTCATGGCGGGCAGCACGGCGGACGAGATCATCCAGAGCCGCGCCGAGCTGTCGATGAACATCACCTCGAGCACGATGGAAAAGATCGACGAGAGCTACTACGTCAACGTGCGCACGGTGGTTTTGACGGATATCGGCTTCACCGACGCGTACGAGGCGGCGGTCGAGGCGCAGATGATCGCCGAGCGCGAAAAGGAAGCCGCCATCACGAAGGCGGAGCAGCAGCTGGAAGTGGCGAAGCGCGCGGCGGAGGCGCGCCTGGAAGAGGCGCAGGGCGAGGCAAACGCGCAGAAGGCGCTGGCGGAAGCGGAGGCGTATGCCGCGTCGGTCAAGATCGTCGAGCTGGCGCGCACGCTCGGCTATACCGTCACCGAAGTCACGGGCGCGGAGGGCGATACCTCTTTCGAGATCGACTGGGGCGACGGCGCGGGCGGCGAGAAGGTGATCCTCGACTACCTGCAATACCTCGAATACCTCGCCAAATGGAACGGCGAGCTGCCCGACGTCGTCGGCGACGGCACGGGGATCATGATCACGATCCCGCTGCCGGAAGACGCGGAAGACGGGCAGAACTGAACCGGATCTGTAAACAAAGAGGGGAGGAGCGCCTTGCACGGCGTTCCTCCCGTTCTATAAAGCGGCGAAAAGGCAAAGGAGAAACGCATGAAGAACTTATTTGATTTTGCGACGAGGGAGCTTTCGCAGGACGCTTTTCTGCGATGGCTGTTCGAAAATTACGACGACCCCGAACTTCGGGATGCCGCCGGCGACCTGCTGCAGGAATTTTGCGGCATCGACCTCGACGAGGTCAAAGACATAACTTCGAAAGCGCAATGGTGCAATATCGATGTCGTCGTCCGGATAACGCTGCAAGACAATACAACGGCGGAATTGTTTATTGAAGACAAGACTTATTCGCAGGAGCACGAGCAATTACAGCGCTATGATTCTCATATCGATCAATGGTGCAAAAGCGACCGCATATACAAAATCTTTTATAAGACGGACGTCGTGCGCGCAGACGAGGAAACGAGGGTCAAAGGGGCAAACGGCATAAATCCGTGGCGCGTTTATTCGATCGAAAAGATCTTGCCACTCTTTGAAAAATATATCGGCGCAAAAAACCTGATCTTGCGTCAATATGCGGAACACGTCGTCCATGTATATCGTGCGACGCAGAACACCGCCATGCCCGAAGGGAACGATTCGCATATCGATTATTTGAAATGGATCGCCTATTTTGAAAAGACGGTCAAACCGCAGTTTTCGGAATATGAGGATCGATGTGCATTTTTTGTGACGAAGGCGGGGCCGTATCCGTATGTGTATATGAGTATTTGGAAAAGCGGATACGACAAGAAAGTGCCAACGCTTGAAATACGCAGCAGGGATTGTCTGCCCAAAGACGGAAGCAGCGCGGAAAGGAACATCAATATCCGTTTTCTCTGTTATGATATGCCCGTCGGCGATATCCCGCAGCAGCAGGAACTCATTGAAAAAATCAGGCAAAACGGCTTTTTTGATACGAAAGGGATGGTGCTGCAAAGAGGCGGTAAAACCAACTATTTTCCGAAGCAGATCGGTTGCTTGCCCAACGGAACGACCGTGGCAAACGAAGAAGCCTTTCTCAAAAAGCTCAAAGATTCGATCGGTTGCTATTTGGAGCTGATGCAGGATTGGCGATAGCCGAACGGGGGCGTATCATGTCTGTTCATTCCAATTTCCAAAAAGATCGATGCTGGTCGTGTGAGTTTTTCTGCGGGCAGCGAAAATATAAGAACGGTATCGTGTTTGGAGACAGTGTCGAAACAGAGGCGAAAGGCACTTGTTCCAATCAACGTAGTTCATATTGCGGGAAAGCCGTCCGTGACAATGATTGGTGCGGCAAGTATCAAAAATGGGGCGTTTTGCAATCGGCTCTCGCCCTGCAGCAGCAAGTATGTCAGCCGGCGAAGCGGTGCGAAGAGGCCGAGCGCAGTCCTCGAGGGGCTCGCGGGAAACAGCGCGAAAAAGCGGAAAAAACTTTGAAGCGTAACGCCATGATCGCTTTCGGCATCTGTATTGCAGGGCTCGTGATCATGTTCGTCATCGCCTTTTGCATTTATTCGGCGTCCAAAAATTCGCAGGAGCAGGCTGCCGCTTGCATCCGAGTTTGTTCCATCGAAGAGGACTTGTACGCCTCGGCCGATCCTCCCGAAGAGATCGCGGGCAAAAAATAATACGAACTCCGAAAAAGAGTTCGTATTATTCCCGCATGGCGCAGAAGGCGGGATTTGAACCCGCGCTACGGTTATCCCGTACTACTCCCTTAGCAGGGGAGCCCCTTGAGCCACTTGGGTACTTCTGCATTCCGGCTCGAGGTGTTTGGGCGGCCGTTTGCCGCTTACGCCAAATTATAATACCATAAATTCGCACAAAAGTCAAAGTATTTGTGCGCGTTTCCGAAATTCTTTTCGCTTTTCCTTCCGCCGTGCGGCATGGCGGCGCTGTCGCGCCGCAACAGAAGGGCATACGGCCGCCCGAGCGCGGTTTCTTGCCGCAGACAGCCAAAGGGCAAACCGCGCGGCGGGGGAGAGAAGGGCATACAGCTACCCGTGCGGCGCTTCGCGCCGAAAAAGCAGGGGGTCTTGCCTGCCGCGGGGGGCGCTTCGCGCCGAAAAAGCAGGGGGCTTGCCCGCCGCGGGGCGCTTCAAACCTAAAAGAGGCAGCGCAAAAGAGCAGTTTGCACATTTACGGCGGAAATTTTCAAATAAGTATTGCAACGCGCCCCGTTTTGTGGTAAAATATTTGAAAAGGGAGGAAAGTGTATATGAATATTTGGCACGACATCGACCCCGCGCGCATCCAAACGGAAGACTTTATGTGCTATATCGAGATCCAAAAGGGCTCGAAGAGCAAGTACGAGCTGGACAAGCCGACGGGCGTATTGCGGCTGGACCGCGTGCTGTACACCTCGACGGTGTACCCCGCCAGCTACGGGTTTATCCCGCGCACCCTCGCCGACGACGGCGACCCGCTGGACGTGCTCGTATTGTGCAGCGAGCCCATTTTGCCCGCCACGCTGGTGCAGTGCTACCCGATCGGCGTCATCAACATGATCGACGACGGTAAGATGGACGAAAAGATCATCGCCATCCCCTTCCGCGAGCCGACGTACAACTTCTACACCGACATCGCGCAGCTGCCGCACCACATCTTTGAAGAAATGATGCACTTCTTTGAAGTGTATAAGATGCTCGAGCACAAAAAGACATCCGTCAAGGAGATCATGGGCCGCGACAGCGCCGTGCGCATCGTGCAAAAGAGCATCGACCTGTACAACAAAGAGATCCTCGGGAATATCTGACGATCTCCAGCACCATTCTGCCCGCCGCCCGCTCGCGGCGGGCATTGCCCGCTTTGGCGGGGCGCGCCGTACGATCGGCGCAGGGCAGACGGAGGAGAACCATGACACACGCTAAAAAATTGCTCGTCGTCGTCGATATGCAGCGCGACTTCATCGACGGCGCGCTGGGCACGGCGGAGGCGCAGGCCATCCTGCCCGCCGTGCGCGCCCGCATCGCGGCCGCCCGCGCGGCGGGGGAGGCGGTCGTATTCACCCGCGACACGCACGGCAAAGATTACCTCGCTACGCAGGAGGGGAAGCGCCTGCCCGTGCCCCATTGCATCGAGGGGGAGGCGGGCTGGCAGCTCGCCGAGGGGCTCGCCGCGGAAGGAGAGCGCTGTTTCGACAAGCCCTGCTTCGGCAGCGTCGCGCTCGGCGGGTATGTGCGGGAGGCGGGCTTTGCCGCCGTCGAGCTGATCGGCGTGTGCACGGACATCTGCGTCATCTCCAACGCGCTGCTCGTCAAGGCCTTCTGCCCGGAGGCGGCCGTATCCGTGCGCGCAAGCTGCTGCGCGGGCGTCACCCCGCACAGCCACGAGACCGCCCTCGCCGCCATGCGCGCCTGCCAGATCGATATTCTTTAAAATATTGGGAATAAATATAAAGAAAAATTAAAAAGAGGCGACCGTATGCCTGTTTTGTTTGCTATGATAATAGCACTATGAATACTTTAAGATTGATCAAGTTGGCAAGTGAACTAAACATCCCGGTTTATGATTTTAAGATGCAGAACAAAAAAGCATTTTGCGTTGAAAACTCGATCGCGATCGATTTCGACCGAATGGAAAGCGACCGTGAGTGTAAGGCAATATTGTCGGAAGAACTCGGGCATGTGATTTGTGGGGCGATGTATCACATTATGTATTGTTGTGATAAACGATTGAAGCCATACATCGAAAAGCAAGAGACAACCGCGCGGGCTTATGCAGCGCGGCTTCAGGTGCCTTTGTACGAACTCGAAGCTGTATATGAAGTAACGAAGGACGATCATAAGGCCGCCGATTTGCTCGATGTCGATGTTTCGACGCTGCGTCAGGCGGCGGAATACTATCGAGGGAAGGGGTTGATAGCATAAATGATCATGGTTGCTTTTCTCATATATGTAGCGGATATAGTACTTTTTTGTGTTTCTTGTTCTATCGGAGCGGGATGGGGAATTTTTATTTTTGGCATTATCGGTGCGATATTTACAATTTCAATTATTTATGGGATTGTTGAAAGCTATGCTGAAGCAAAACAAAAGAAACAGGTTTTAGCTGAAGCTGAAAAAGAAAGTCGCGAGATAGCGGAGCAATATAAAAAAGTATTAGAGAGTTTATTTGGTCATACACCTGAATTGCTTGAACTATGTGATTTATATTATCCGCAAGTAAAAAATTATATCTCTGTTGCCGTGGGTAAGGATGAGTTTTGGCTCGTTTCACAGATGCATGTTGCTTATAGTGAGTTTTATGTTTTTGCGCAAACTCCTGTCGTAAAGCAGTTTTTATCTTTTTGCGGATTTTCTATTGAAGAAAATTCAATTTTATATAGCGAAGTAAGGATAAAAACAATAATTCTACGTGATGGGTTGCAAGAACGCTTGCGAACAACAATCCAATGGAGCGATACGGAGGTCAATGAAGATATTATTGCTTGTGTAACGATTTTGATCGTGCGTAATGGGATCGTTCGTTACTTTTATGAAAGCTGGATGAGTTCGTATGGGTGGGAGAGCATTGAAGAAATCGTAGATAATATTAGTGAGGCGGTTTTTAATGCAAATCGAGCTACTTTAACAACAAGTTACTGTTGTTATTGCTGCAAACAGTATCAAGATAAGGAGAAAGACCCTATTCATCTTTGCGAGGATATAGATCAAACGCCATTTACTCTTTATTCAAAATACCAACAAGAGTTTCAAATTGCTTACGCCAAAACAAGAAATCAAAATTATAAAAATGAAATTTTTTCTACATCAGCTCAAAGCTATATCACGGGCGGGCATGATGAAGAAAATGAAATTGAGCGTTGGCAATATATGATTGATCAAATAGATGTAATGTCTGGAGATGAGTTTGAAAAATTTGTCACGGACTTCTTTGAAAAGCGCGGCTTTACGACGAAACAGACTCCTTCATCCGGAGATTACGGCGTGGATGTGATTGCCGAGAATGATTTTATAAAAATCGGTATCCAAGTAAAGCGATACAATGGGAAAGTACCGAACTCTGCTGTTCAAGAAGCTGTCACAGCGATGCGACACTATAGCCTTGATAAGGCAATGGTAATAACCAACAGCTATTTTCAACCGTCAGCTATACAGCTCGCGAAAGATAATCACGTTATCTTGTGGAACCGCGATAAGCTGATCGAAGAGATCAAAAAAGAATCTTGATCATATCAATTAAAAGATAAAAAACACCGGCCGCCCGCAGAACTGCGGGCGGCCGATCTGTATCCTTTCTATTTTTTCTGCCGCGGTCAGGGCAGCAGGCCGTCGGCGATGCGCTGCATCGCCTGCACGACGCCGTTTTCCGCGTTCGAGCGCACGGCGCGGCCGATGCGCCGCTTGAGGGGCGGGTAGGCGTTGCCCGTCACATACGGGTGCCCGCATTCGAGCAGCATCTCGTAGTCGTTCATGTGGTCGCCGAAGGCCGCACATTCCTCCGCCCGCAAATGGAAGCGCTCGCGGATGAACCGCATCGCGCTGCCCTTGTTGGCGTCGCGCACCGATATATCCAGCCAATTTCCGCCCGATTGGATGACGCGCAGGTCGGGCAGGGCGGCGGGCAGGGCGTGCATGGCGTTGTTCTCGGGGCCGAGCTCGTCGTACACGGCGATCTTGCACACCTTTTCACCCGCGGCGACCTCCGCCAGCGTGCGGCGGGCGTTGGAGATGTACGAGGCCCGCACCAGCGCGAGAAATTCACCCTCCCCCTCCTCGTAATAGGCGCAGGCGGGCGTGCACAGCAGCGGGATGGCGCGCGGAACGCCGCCGATGCATGCCAGCGCGCGCGCGACGTCGGCGGCGGGGATGGTGTCGCAGCGCAGCACTTCGCCGCGGTAGGCGACGATCGCGCCGTTTTCCGCCATGATGATGATGTCGTCGGCGACGGGCGCAAACATCTGCTGCAGCGCGGTCAACTGCCGCCCGCTCGCGGCGCAGAATAGGATGCCGTTTGTATGCAGTTGTCGGATGGCGGCAAAGGTGCCCTGCGGCAGGTTTCCCGCCGGGTCGAGCAGCGTGCCGTCCAAATCGCTCGCGATCAGCTTGATCATGTCTCTTTCTTCTTTTTGGTTTCTCTCACATCAGGGGGGCAAAGTAGCGCAAAATGGCGCGGTAGATCGCCTGCAGCGGGTTCGACTTGATCTGATCCGGCTCGATGAGGGCGCTCTTTTCGCACGTTTCGAGGAAGTCGCGCTCGATCTGCCCGCTCATCTCCTCGTCGAAGAACATCATGTTGTTTTCAAAGTGCAGATAAAAGCTGCGGAAGTCGATGTTCGACGAGCCGATGACGCAGTACTTGCCGTCGGATACGATGCTCTTTGCGTGTATGAACCCGGGCGTATAGCGGTAGATCTTGATGCCGTGCTTGACCAGCTGCGCGGCAAACGCCTTGGTCACCGAAAACACATACTTTTTGTCGGGGATGTGCGGCACGATGAGGCGCACGTCCACGCCCGACCGCGCCGCCGTGATGAGCGCGCGCTTCATCTCCTCGTCGGGGATGAGGTAGGGGGTGAACACGTACACGTATTTCTTCGCATTGTAGATGATGCGCAGGTACAAGTCCTCGCACAGGTTGCGGTCGCCGTCGAAGGGCGAATCGCCGAAGCACAGGCAGGGCTTGCCGTGCGGCGCGTCCGACAGGTAGCGCTCTGTGTCCGGCTCCTCTCCCTTCAGCGCCCACGTCTGCAAAAACAGGGCGGTGAAGTTCTGCACCGTGCGCCCGCGCACGAGCAGGCCTGTGTCTTTCCAATGTCCGAAGGGGTGCGTCTCGTTGATATACTCGTCGGCGAGGTTGATGCCGCCCGTAAAGGCGACCTTGCCGTCGACGACGGCGATCTTGCGGTGGGTGCGGTTGTTCTGCGCCACGTCCAGCACGGGGCGGAAGCGGTTGAAGCAGATGCAGGGGATGCCCTCCTTTTCGAGCTGTTCCGCGTAGTTGGTCGGCACCTTGAACATGGAGCCGATGTCGTCGTAGATGACGCGCACGTCCAGCCCCGCCTTGCGCTTTTCGCGCAAAACGTCGAGCACCTCGCCCCAAAATTTGCCCTTCGCAATGATAAAGTATTCGAGGAAGATATACTTTTCCGCCTTTTTCAGCTCCTCGAGCAGGCGCACTTCGTACTCTTCGCCCGTCTTAAAGTATTCGAGGTCGGTATAGTCGGTCGCGGGCAGCCCGCCCATCGCGGCGGTGTACACCGCGCATTGCCGCGCGAAATCGTCCGCATCGTCAAAGGAGGGGGGCAGCTCGTCCGCGCCCGCGTACAGGCAGTCCACCTCCTCCGTGCCGTCGCTGCGCAGCTTTTTCAGTTTGCGCCGCGGCTTGGGCCGCGCGCGCAGCAGCAAAAAGATGATGGCGCCGACGGGCGGCAGCAGCAGGATGAGCACGATCCACGCGATCTTGTAGTCGGCGTTCATCTGTGTGTTGATGATGTAGATGGCCAGCACCGCGTTGACGGCGATGATCAGAGCGCCGCACACGATGGCGGCGATCGCGTTGGTCAGCATCAAAAAGATGATCGCCGCGGGCAGCAGCGAGATCTCGATCAGTAACAAAAAGCAGACGAGCATAAATTTGCTCGTCAGCAGTCTCCATAGTTTTTTCAGCCGCATGCTTTTCTCCTCGGGTACGTCCGCCGCGTCAGATCATGTTGACGACGGTGTACGGCACGTGCTTGCCCGACTCTTTGAGCGCGGCAGCCTCGGCGAACAGCCCGGCGATGTCCGCCACGGGGCGTACGTTCTTGCGGAAGGGCGCGAGGTTGACCGCCTTGTTGACGATGCGGTTGATGGCGGTGGCGTTGTTCGAGTAGTCGTTGGTCACGGCGGTCACCGTCAGCCGCTTTTCGAGGGCGGGCTTGATCGCGACGGTCACATCGGGGAAGTCGAACCCCGTGTAGACGACCGTTCCGTCCGCCGCCGTATAGAGGAAGGGGAGGGCGGGGGAGAGGTCGCTGCCGCTGCAGTACACGCTGTCTTTTGCCAGCCGCCCGCCGGTGATGCGGCAGATATTCTCTTCCAGCGCCTCGTCCGCGCGCACCGTGTAATAGACGCCGCATTGCGCCGCGAGCGCGAGCGAGCCCTCGTCTGCGTCCACGAAGATGGGCACCGCCTGGTGATAGATGAGCAGCTGGCAGAGGATGTTGCCGATCTCCCGCCCGCCGAACACGGCGATGTGGTCGCCCTTGCTCACGTTCAGGCGGTCGATGACCGCCTCGCACAGCGACACGATGCCGATGAACAGCGCCTCGTCGTCGGATACAGACAGCGGCAGGGGGGAGAGGTTGGCCTCGTCCGTCACCACAAAGTCGCGCAGGTACCCTTCGCACCCGCTGCCCGCGGCGCGCATCTGTGCGCAGCTCTCGGGGTCGCCGGCGCGGCAGCGCGCGCATTCGCCGCAGGGGATCACGTCGTGTATGTACACGCGCGTGTTCTTCTCCGTTTTCAGGCATCCTTTGCCCGCCTCCGCCACGACGCCCACGGCAAACCTGCCGGGCACCACGGGGTACTTCGGCCGTGGCACGCCCACATAGGCGCGCGCCTCGTAGTCCGAAAAGAGCAGCCGCGTCACCTTGACTTTGGCCTGCGTCTCTGTCGTGATGTTGTCCGGCCGCTCCTCCGCCGTCAGCACTTTGGGGGAAAGGATCTTCCAGATCTTCATATAACTCCTTTGGAGCGTCTCCGCTCCGCGTGCGGGAAGGCGCAAGCTCCCGCATTCTGTGTTTATTATAAATCAACTCGCGCGATTTTGCAAGCGAAAAGGGCAGGCAAAGTGTGTTCCCGCCCTATTTCGGCGGCTTTTTTGTCGCGCTTTCGCGCGGCATGCCGCCAAAACGCCCCGCATTTTGCGAAAAATGCGCACACTTTTGTACAATTTCGAAAAAGTGAATTTTTTTCGCAAAGTGCCGTAATTTGATTTGACTTGCAGGCGAAAATAATATATAATAAGTCAGCATCTTGATGAAAGAAAGTAAGCACGGAGAGGTGAAAGCATGAAACCCGATATACATCCCGATTATCATGAGGTCACGGTGACCTGTGCGTGCGGGGCGACGTTCAAGACCGGCACCACGAAGAAAGGAGATACGCTGAAAGTGGACATCTGCAGCAAATGCCATCCCTTTTTCACCGGCAGACAGAAACTCGTAGATACAGGCGGCCGAGTCGACAAGTTCAAAAAAAGATACGGAATTTAGTGTTTGTATTTCAGCTCTGAGGTTTGCTTGGGGCTGATTTTCTTTTTTTGCGCCCGAAATGGGGCAAGATGGCCCGCGCCGCGCCTGCGGCGGGGCTGCAACGCGGAGGAAGGATGAAACAAAAGGCAGAAAAGAGAACGTACATCGGCGGGCAGGCGGTGCTCGAAGGGGTCATGATGCGCGGCAAAACGGCGTACGCCACCGCCGTGCGCGACCCGGAGGGCAACATCCAGGTCGAAAGCCGCCGCCTCAACACGTCCAAGGCGATGCAGCGCGTCGCCAAGATCCCGCTCGTGCGCGGGGTGGTCAGCTTCGTCTCCTCCCTCGTCACCGGCTCCAAGATCCTCATGCGCAGCGCCGCCGTGTACGGCGACGAGGGCGAGCCCTCCAAGTTTGAAAAGTGGTGCGCGGAAAAGCTGCACCTCAACGTGATGGCCGCCGTCTCCTTCGTGGCGACGCTGCTGGGCATCGTGCTGGCGGTGGGGCTGTTCGTCGCCCTCCCCATGCTGCTGTCCAACCTCTTCTTTTCGGAGGAGAGCGGGCTGCGCTACGGCATCTGGTACAACCTCGCCCAGGGCGGGCTGCGCCTGCTCATCTTTTTGCTGTACGTCGTCGCCATCACGGCGATGAAGGATATCCGCCGCGTGTTCATGTACCACGGCGCCGAGCACAAGACGATCACCTGCTTCGAGCGCGGCCTCGAGCTCACGCCCGAAAACGCGAAGAGCTGCTCCCGCCTGCACGACCGCTGCGGAACGACCTTCCTCTTCCTCGTCATGGCGATCAGCATCGTCGTCTTTTCCTTCATCAATTGGTTCTGCGACGCCTACCTCAATATCTTTATCTACAACGAGGTCGCCAACTACTTCATCCAATTCGCGATCAAGATCTTGTTCCTCCCGCTGGTCGCGGGCATCTCGTACGAGATCTTGAAGCTGCTCGCCAAGTCGCAGAGCAAATGGCTGATCCCGCTCAAGGCGCCCGGCTTCGCGCTCCAGCTGCTCACCACCCGCGAGCCGACGGACGACATGCTCGAAGTCGCCATCGCCGCCTTCAAAAAGGTCGCCGAAATGGACGCCGACCCTGCAATTCCCGAGCAGAGCTTCGTCGTCTCGCGCACCGTGCCCAACTACCTCGCGGAGCTGAAACAAAAGTTCGCCGCGGCGGGCATCGACGAGAGCGACGCCGAGTGGCTCATCTCCCTGCAGGCAGGCGTGCCGCGCAGCGAGCTGGAAACCTCCGACAAACTGCTCGTTCCCGGCGCGGTGCGCGCGCTGGACGCGCTCGCCGAAGAGCGGCTGGCCGGCCGCCCGCTGTGGTACGTTTTGGGAAGCACCGAGTTCTACGGCTGCGAGATCAAGACGGACGAGCGCGCGCTCATCCCCCGCCCCGAGACGGAGCTGCTCGCAGAGCTCGCAGTCAAGGCGGCAAAGGAGGGGAGCGCCATCCTCGATATGTGCACGGGCAGCGGCTGCATCGCCGTGTCCGTCGCCAAGCACTGCGCCCCGCTGCGCGTCGCCGTCTCCGCGGCGGACGTCAGCGCAGACGCCCTCTCGCTCGCAAAGGAGAACGCCGCAGCAAACGGCGTCGAGGTCCGCTTTGTCGAAAGCGACCTGTTCGCCTCCGTCGAGGGCGCCTTCGATATCATTGTGTGCAATCCGCCGTATATTAAGCGCGTAGATTTGCCCGGCTTGCAGCGGGAGATCCGCGAGTACGAGCCGATGTCCGCGTTGGACGGCGGCGAGGACGGGCTGGACTTCTACCGCCGCCTCGCAAAAGAGGTGCCCGCGCACCTCAAGGAGGGCGGCATGCTGCTCGCAGAGTGCGGCATGGGGCAGGCGCGAGACGTCGCGCAGATGATGTGCGCCTTCGCGCGCGTCTCCATCATCCGCGACTACGCCGGCATCGAGCGCTTCGTGCGGGCGGTGAAAAAGCCTGCGGAGGGCGCTTCCGAAGGGGAAGCAAAGGCGCCCGCGTCCGGCGAGGGAAAACCCGCAGGCGGGGCGGAAAGGGCGTAACGAACCATGTTCAAAAAGTTAGACGGCATTTTAGAAAAATACCAAAAATTGTCCGCCGAGATGGCGGATCCCGCCGTCATCGCGCAGACGGAGCGGTGGACGCAGTGCGCCAAAGAGCACGCCGACATCGCCGAAACGGCGGAAAAATATCTCGAATACAGACGGGTCGAGCGGGAGATGGAGGAGGACTTCGCCGCGGCGGAACAAGAAGAGGACCGCGAGATGAAGGATCTGCTCACGCAGGAGGGATATGCCTGTAAGGAGAAGCTCGCGGCCATCCGCGGCGAGCTGCGCGTCCTGCTGCTGCCCAAAGACAAGAACGACGAGCGCAACGTCGTGATGGAGATCCGCGGCGGCGCGGGCGGCGACGAGGCCAGCCTGTTCGCAGCCGACCTGTACAATATGTACTGCCGCTACGCCGAGTCGGTGCGCTGGAAGACGGAGCTCGTCGACGTCAACGAGACGGAGCTTGGCGGCATGAAGGAGGTCGTCTTTTCGGTCTCCGGCAAGGGGGTGTACAGCAAGCTTAAATACGAGAGCGGCGTGCACCGCGTCCAGCGCGTCCCCGAAACGGAGTCGCAGGGCAGGGTACACACCTCCACCGTTACCGTCGCCGTCCTCCCCGAACCGGAAGACGTCGACGTGCAGATCAACGACAAGGACCTCAAGATCGACACCTACCGCTCGGGCGGCGCGGGCGGGCAGCACATCAACAAGACGGAGAGCTGCATCCGCATCACCCACCTGCCCACCGGCATCGTCGTCACCTGCCAAGACGAGCGCTCGCAGATCAAAAACCGCGAAAAGGCGATGAAGGTGCTCAAAAGCCGCCTGTACGACTACTATAACTCCCGCTATCAGAGCGACTATGCCGAAAACCGCAAGAGCCAGATCGGCACGGGCGACCGCAGCGAGCGCATCCGAACGTACAATTTTCCGCAAAACCGCGTCACCGACCACCGCATCGGCCTCACGCTGTATTCGCTGGACACCTTCATGCTCGGCGACATCGGCTCCATGCTCGAGGCGCTCGCCATCGCCGACCGCGAGGCCCGGCTCTCCTCCGAAGAGGAGCTTTAAGACAAGCGTCATCCCGCCGCGCCCGCCCACAAGGACAAAGGCGAGTTTCGATACGATAATATTTTACGAGGTACACGTATGAATATCACCAAGCGCATTTCTTCCATCTCTCCCTCTCTGACCCTCGCGATCACCGCCAAAGCCAAGGCGATGAAGGCGGAGGGCAGATCGGTCATCGGCTTCGGCGCCGGCGAGCCGGACTTCAACACGCCGCAGCACATCATCGACGCCGCCAAAAAGGCGCTGGACGAGGGATGCACCAAATACACCCCTTCCTCCGGCCTGCCCGCGCTGCGCAAAAAGATCGCTGAAAAATTTCTCGAAGAGCAAAACCTCGCGTACGACCCCTCGCAGATCATCGTCTCCTCGGGCGCAAAGCACTCCATCTTCAACGCCATGTTCGCCCTCATCGAGGACGGCGACGAGGTCATCATCCCCGCGCCCTATTGGCTGACCTACCCCGAGGTGGTCAAGGTGTGCGGCGGCAAGAGCGTGTTCGTCGAGGGGCATAAAGAGAACCACTTCAAGGTCACCCCGGAAGACGTCCGCAAGGCCATCACTCCCAAGACCAAGATGCTCATCTTCAACTCCCCGTCCAACCCGACGGGCAGCGTCTACACCGAGGAGGAGATCCGCGCCATCGCCGCGGTGGTCGAAGAGGCGGGCATCTGGGTGCTCTCCGACGAGATCTACTCCAAGCTCATCTATGACGGCGTCAAGCACTTCTCGATGGCGCAGGTCAGCGAAAAGCTCAAAGAAAAGACGGTCATCGTCAACGGCGTCTCCAAGACGTACGCGATGACGGGCTGGCGCATCGGCTGGCTGGCCGCCCCGCAGGAGGTCGCCAAGGCCATCGATTCCTTCCAGAGCCACGCCACGAGCAACCCCGCCAGCGTCTCGCAGTACGCGGCGCTCGCCGCCCTCAACGGCAGCGAGGAAGAGCTGGTCAATATGCGCGAGATCTTCAACGACCGCCGCAAATTCATGATCGAGCGCATCCGCGCCATCGAGGGGCTCAGCTGCATCGAGCCGGACGGCGCCTTCTACATCATGCTGGTCGTCGACAAGCTGTACGGCAAGCGCTACAACGGCCGCAAGATCGGCGGCTCGCTCGACGTCGCCGACATGCTGCTCGAAAAGGGCGTCGCGGTCGTGCCCGGCATCGCCTTCGGCGACGACGAGTGCGTGCGCCTCTCGTACGCGATCTCCAAAGAGGACATCGCCGCCGGCCTCGACCGCATCGAGGCGTTCGTCAAGGAGGTGTTCTGATCTGTGATCTACTTCGACAAGGGCAAAAACCTCCTCGAAGAGGACAAATATCACTATCAACTGCAAGACGTCGCCGAACCAGAGCTCTTCCGCGATATCTACCCGTACGACGAGATCCCCAAGGTCGTATTCAACTACCGCCACGTCCCGATGGACATGCCCGCGGACATCTGGATCACCGATACCACCTTCCGCGACGGCCAGCAGTCCACCTCTCCCTTCTCGGTCAAGCAGATCGTCGACCTGTTCAAATTGATGGCGCGCTTGGGCGGCTCCAAGGGGCTCGTCCGCCAGAGCGAGTTCTTCCTCTACAGCGACAAAGACCGCCGCGCCCTGCAGGAATGCCAGGACCTCGGCCTTCCCTTCCCCGAGATCACGACGTGGATCCGCGCCAACGAGAAGGATTTTGAATTGGTCAAGGCGGCGGGCGTCGCCGAAACGGGCATCCTCGTCAGCTGCAGCGACTATCACATCTTCAAAAAGATGAACCTCACCCGCGCGCAGGCGATGGACAAATATTTGGGCATCGTCAAGAGCGCCCTCTCGCACGGCATCAAGCCGCGCTGCCACTTCGAGGACATCACCCGCGCCGACTTCTACGGCTTCGTTGTGCCCTTCGCAAACGAGCTGATGAAGCTCTCGCGCGAGAGCGGCATCCCCATCAAGATCCGTATGTGCGACACGATGGGCTTCGGCGTCAACTATCCGGGAACGAGCGTCCCGCGCAGTGTGCAGGGCATCGTCTACGGCCTGCACCACCACGCCGAGGTGCCCAGCGAGATGCTCGAGTGGCACGGCCACAACGACTTCTACAAGGTCGTCACCAACGCGACGACGGCGTGGCTGTACGGCGCCAGCTCCGTCAACTGCTCGCTGCTCGGCATCGGCGAGCGCACGGGCAACTGCCCGCTCGAGGCGATGGCCATCGAGTACGCCTCCCTGCGCGGCACCGACGACGGCATGGACCTGACCGCCATCACCGACATCGCCCGCTATTTTGAAGACGAACTCGGCTACATCATCCCGCCCAACACACCCTTCGTCGGCCGCTCCTTCAACGCGACGCGCGCCGGCATCCACGCGGACGGCATGCTCAAGGACCCCGAGATCTACAACATCTTCGACACCGCCAAGATCCTCGGCCGCCCCGCGCGCGTCTCCATCAACAACGCCAGCGGCCTCGCGGGCATCGCCTATTGGATCAACGACTACTACTCCCTGCCAGAAGAGCACCGCATCGACAAGCGCGACGGCCTCGTCGTGCAGATGAAGGCGCTCATCGACGCCGAGTATGACGCCGGCCGCAACAGTATCATGGGCGACGACGAGCTGGACAACATGATCCGCCAGCTCGACCGCGCGCGCCACCGCGAGTTCGTCGCGTTCGGCGGTTCGCGGTAAGTATTTTCACGCCCTTTTTTGAAAATTTTTCAAAATTTTTTCAAAAAGGTATTGAAAGTCGCGCCGAAAAAGTGTACAATAGAATCACCAATACGAATTGACGGAGGTTCTCATGATCAAGATTATTTACGGACCCAAAGGTACCGGCAAGACGAAGATCCTTATCGACGAGGCGAACGGCAAAGTCGCCGCCGCCAAGGGACACATGATCTTCATTACCAATACCAAGCGCTACATGTATGACCTTCATAGAGATATCCGCGTGATCGATACGAGTGACTACCAGATCGCGGGCGAGGAAGCTCTGTGCGGCTTCGTCAAGGGCGTCGTCGCCGCGAACAACGACAACGAGTATCTGTTCATCGACGGCGCCGCGCGCATCGCGGGCAAGGATATCAAGGATATGGCGGCCTTCTACTATATGCTCGACCGCCTGTCTGCCAGCAACGACCTCACCATCTATGTGACCTGCAGCTGCGCGAAGGAAGAACTGCCCGACTTTGTGGCAAAGTACCTGTAATTTGACCTTTTGAGAAGTGAGCGCGCCCTCCCCGCAGGGGAGGGCGGCTTCCGAATGTTCGCATTTTCCGCCCGCTTCGGGCGCGGCGCAGCGGCGCCGATCAAACGAGTATAAGGAGAACAGCATGAAATTCATCAGTACGCGCGGGGGAGAATGTGTGACGGGCGCGCGGGCGATCGCGCAGGGCATCGCCGAAGACGGCGGCCTGTTCGTGCCGGAGAGCTTTCCGCAGGTCACGGCGGAGGAGCTGCAGGCGATGGTGCCGATGAGCTACGCCGAGCGCGCGGCCACGGTACTGCATAAATTTTTGGACGATTACGACTTCGACGAATTGAAGGCTGCCTGCGAAAAGGCGTACGCTCAATTTGAAGAAGGGGATGCCGCGCCCCTCGTGCGCGTGGACGCCGGGCTGTATATGCTCGAGCTGTTCCACGGCCCGACGTGCGCCTTCAAAGACATGGCGCTCACCCTCTTGCCCTATCTGCTGCGCAAGGGGTGCGACCTGTGCGGCATCCGCGAAGAGGTGCTCATCCTCGTCGCGACCAGCGGCGACACGGGCAAGGCCGCGCTCGAGGGCTTTAAGGACGCCGACGGCGTCAAGATCATGGTCTTTTACCCGAGCGACGGCGTCAGCAAGATGCAAAAGCTGCAGATGGCGACGCAGGAGGGGAGCAACGTCAACGTGCTCGCCGTGCGCGGCAACTTCGACGAGTGCCAATCCGCCGTCAAGCGCATCTTCACGAGCGAGCAGTGCAAGGCAGAGCTGCTGCAAAAGGGGGTCGTCCTCTCTTCGGCAAACTCCATCAACTTCGGCCGCCTCGCCCCGCAGATCGCCTACTACTTCTCCGCCTACCTCGACCTGCTCTCTTCCGACCAGATCGAGCTCGGAGAAAAGGTCAACTTCGCCGTCCCCACCGGCAATTTCGGCAACATTCTCGCCGCCTACTATGCGATGCGCATGGGGCTGCCCGTCGGCAAGCTCATCTGCGCCTCCAACAAAAACAACGTCCTCACCGACTTCATCCGCACCGGCGTGTACGACAAGCGCCGCGAGTTCTATAAGACGATGTCCCCCTCGATGGATATCCTCATCTCGAGCAACCTCGAGCGGCTGCTCTTCGAGATCTCCGGCCGCGACGCCGCGCGCGTGCGCGCGCTGATGGATGCACTCGCAAAGGAGGGCGTCTACTCCCTCTCCGACGCCGAGCGCGCGCAGGTGCAGGCGCTGTTCTGCGGCGACTTCTGCGGCGAAGACGAAACGGTCGAGACCATCTACGAGTTTTTTGAAGAGTATCAATACCCGATGGATACGCACACCGCCTGCGCGATGTACGCCGTCGAAAATTACCGCGCGCGGAACGAAAAGGATCACACGCCCGCCGTCGTCGTCTGCACGGCCAGCCCGTACAAGTTCCCGCAAGACGTCATGTACGCCATCACCGGCAACGACATCAAGGACAGCTTCAAGGCGATCAAGCATTTGAACATCGCCACCGCGATGAAGGTGCCCAAGAGCCTCGCCAAACTGCGCGACAAAAAGGTGCGCTTCACGGCCGTGTCCGACAAGGACAAGCTGTACGCCGCGGTGCTCGATTTCGTCGATCAAAAGTAAAACCAAAGCGCCAAGATCCCGCCTATTTTCGGCGGGATTTTTCTTTGCTTGATGTGCAAAAATGTGCCGCGATTTCGTTGACAAACGCCGCCGCTTCGTATATACTATATCCACAAAGTAAAAATTCGTGCGCGCACAAGATATTGTGTAAACGACAGAATGCTTTTCGCAACTGGTGGTATAGCAGGGAACTGCAGGGGAGCGAAGGGCGAAATTTGCCGACCACCTGGGCAGCTTTTCTTCGGGCTGCGCAGGTTTTTTTATTCCAAAATTTCGGGAGGATCGGACTATGAACAAGCAGTTTGCACCGGGCGCGTACGAGCACACCATCGACGTGCGCAGCTTCATCCAGGCCAACTACACGCCGTACGAGGGCGGGCCGGAGTTTCTCAGCCCCGCCACGGCACGCACGCGCGCGCTGATGGACGAGGTCAACGCCCTGCTCAAGGCGGAGAGCGAAAAGGGCGGCGTGCTCGACATCGACACCGAGCGCGTCTCCTCGCTGCTCACCTATCCCGCAGGCTACATCGACCGCGACAAGGAGATCATCGTCGGCCTGCAGACGGACGCCCCCCTCAAGCGCGGCGTCAACCCCTTCGGCGGCATCCGCATGGCGCGCCAGGCGTGCGCGGCGTACGGCTACACCCTGTCCGACCTCGTCGAAACGGAATTTTCGTACAAGACCACCCACAACGACGCCGTCTTCCATGTCTATACGGACGAGATGAAGGCTGTGCGGCACGCGGGGCTGCTCACGGGGCTGCCCGACGCCTACGGGCGCGGCCGCATCATCGGCGACTACCGCCGCGTCGCACTCTACGGCGTCGACCGCCTGATCGAAGAAAAAAAGGCGGACAAGCGCGCCTACGGGCAGCGCCCGATGAGCGAGGCGAACATCCGCACCCTCGAAGAGCTGTACAAGCAGATCGACTTTCTGCAAAAGCTCAAGGACATGGCGCTGCTGTACGGCGTCGACATCTCCGCGCCCGCGCGCAACGCGCGCGAGGCCATTCAATGGACGTATTTCGCCTATCTCGCCGCCATCAAAGAGCAGAACGGCGCGGCGATGAGCCTCGGGCGCGTCTCCACCTTCTTCGACATCTACATCGAGCGCGACATCGCAGACGGCACCTTGACGGAAGAGCAGGCGCAGGAGCTGATCGACGACTTTGTCATCAAGCTGCGCATCACCCGCCAGCTGCGCACCCCCGAGTACAACGAGCTGTTCGGCGGCGATCCGACCTGGACGACGGAGAGCATCGGCGGCATGGGGGAGGACGGCCGCACGCTGGTCACCCGCACCTCCTTCCGCATGCTGCACACCCTCTACAACCTCGGCGCCGCGCCCGAGCCCAATCTGACCGTGCTCTGGTCTGAAGCGCTGCCTGCGCCCTTCAAAAACTTCTGCGCCAAGGTCTCCATCGACACAGATTCCATCCAATACGAGAACGACGACCTCATGCGCCCCATCTACGGCGACGACTACGGCATCGCCTGCTGCGTCTCGGCGATGAAGATCGGCAAGCAGATGCAGTTTTTCGGCGCGCGCTGTAACCTCGCCAAGCTGCTGCTCCTCTCCATCAACGGCGGCAAAGACGAAAAGAGCGGCAAGCAGCTCGGCCCCGTCGGCGAGAGCATGACAGGCGTGCTCGACTACGAAGCGGTGCGCGCCGCCTACCACAAGTACATGGCGTGGCTGTGCCGCCTGTACGTGGAGACGCTCAACGTCATCCACTATATGCACGACAAGTACGCGTACGAAAAGATCCAGATGGCGCTGCACGATACAGAGGTCGGGCGCTTCCTCGCCTGCGGCGTGGCCGGCCTCTCTGTCGCGGTCGATTCCCTCTCCGCCATCAAGTACGCCAAGGTGACCCCGCGCTACGACGAGCAGGGTATCCTCTGCGGCTTCGATACCGAGGGCGACTTCCCCAAATACGGCAACGACGACGACCGCGCCGACGAAATCGCCGCCGACCTCGTGTGCGAGTTTTTTGAAGAGCTCAAAAAGACGCCCGCCTACCGCGGCGCCGTGCATACCCTCTCCGTACTGACCATCACATCCAACGTCGCCTACGGCAAAAAGACGGGCGCCACGCCGGACGGCAGGGCGGCGGGCGAGCCCTTCGCCCCCGGCGCCAACCCCATGCACGAGCGGGACGTGAGCGGCGCGCTCGCCTCCCTCAACTCGGTCGCCAAGATCCCGTATGCCTGCTGCCGCGACGGCGTGTCCAACACCTTCTCCATCGTCCCCTCCGCGCTGGGCGAAACGCGCGAGGACAGGGCAGGAAATCTGTGCGATATGCTGGACGGCTACTTCGGCCAAGGCGCGCACCACCTCAACGTCAACGTGTTCGACCGCAGCCGCCTCATCGCCGCGATGGAGCACCCCGAACTGTACCCCAACATCACCGTCCGCGTCTCCGGCTACGCCGTCAACTTCCACAAACTCTCCCGCGCCCACCAGCTCGAGGTGATCAAGCGCACCTACCACGCGCGCGTATGAGCGGTCCCGTCGGTTACATCGATTCCGTCTACTGCGGCTCGGGGGTGGACGGCCCCGGCCTGCGCTGCGTCGTCTTTCTCTCCGGCTGCAACCTGCGCTGCCCCTTCTGCCATAACCCCGAAACGCTGTTCAAGCGAGGTACTATGTCAGACATAGACGCCCTTTTAGAGCGGCTCAAGCGCTACCGCGGCTACTTCCGCCGCGGCGGCGTCACCCTCTCGGGCGGGGAGCCCTTTTTGCAGAAGGACTTCTGCCTCGCCCTCGCCAAAGCGCTGCGCGAAGCGGGCATCCGCGTCTGCTTCGAGACCAACGGCCACATCTGTGACGCCGAGCTCATCGCCGCGGGCGACATCGTGTGCGACGTCAAAAATCAGGAGACGGACGATCTCTCCGTATATGAACGGTTTTTTGAAGAATGTGTGCGGCAGGGCAAAGTCGCCCGCGTCACCAACGTGCTGCTCCCCGGCGTCAACGACGGGGAGGGGAAGATCGCAGCCCTCGCGCGGCTGGTACACAGATTCTTTCCCGCAGAGCGCATCCGCTTTCTGCCCTTCCGCAAATTGTGCGAGCAAAAATACGCGGAGCTTGGCATCCCCTTCCCCTGCGCCGCCGTGCGCGAGGCGGAAGAGGAGGACGTCGCCCGCGCGGAGCGCATCGCCCAAAAAGCGATGCTTTGAGCGCGTTTTCGGGCGATTCAGCCGCAATTTTGCCGCTTTACATAGTACTATGTGTGACATAATACGGTCAAAAATACAAAAAACGAGGCCCGCGGCTGCTCTGCCGCGGGCCTTTGCAAGTATCGCGATTTTAAGCGTTCGCCTTCAAAAATTTGAGCGCCTCGGTGCCGGCGATCATGCCGTCGCACACCGCCTTCGCGATCTGCTGCATCCCTTTGACGCAGTCGCCGGCGGCGAAGATGCCGGGGATGTTGGTCGCCCGCTTTTCGTCCGTCGCGATCTTGTTGCCGTCCGTCTCCAGCCCGAGCTTTTTGGACAGCTCAAAAGCCCCCGCCGATCCGCAGGCGACGAACAGCCCGTCGTATTCGGCGCGCTCGCCGCCTTCAAACAGCACGCCCTGCAGCAGCTCGCTGCCCGTCAGCGACGCGATCTTGCGTGTGTCGCAGGGGAGGGCGGGGTCAAACCGCGGCGCCTCGCCGTTGGTGAGGATGGTCACGTCCTCGACGACGTTTTTGAGCACCGCGTACTCGCTGGCGGCGTACGCGCCGCTGCCGATGACGCCCACCTTTCTGCCACGGTAAAAGAATGCGTCGCAGATGGCGCAGTAGCTCACCCCCCGCCCCTCGAAGTCGGCGAGGTTTTTGATGGCCGGCGCGTTGCGCACGGTGCCGCAGGCGATGACGACCGCGCCCGCGTGCAGCGTGCCCTCCGACGTCTTGACCTCGAAGCCGTCCGCGCCGAACTCGACGCCGAACAGCTCGCCTCGCACGAAGCGCACGCCCAAATTTTCCGCCTGCCGCACGCCGCGCGCGAGCAGCTCCTTGCCCGAGATGCCGTTTTCAAAGCCGTAATAGTTTTGGATGAGCTCGGTCTTGGCGAGCGCACCGCCGTCCTTTGCGACGACGGCGACGGGCGCGCCGCCGCGCACCGCGTACAGCGCGGCAGAGATGCCCGCCGGGCCCTGCCCGATGATGACTAAATCTTTCATGTTCTTTCTCCCGCCCGCGCACAGCGCGGCGCTTTTTTTAGTTTGCCGCCCCGTCGGGCGGGCCTTACGATACGCGCGTGTACCCCTTTTTGGGCTTGGGTTCGGCACGCTTGCCCTTGTACATATACGACAGCCCGATGACGAGCGCGGCCGCCGCGATGGCGGCGATGACGATGTACGCCCACAGCGGGATGGGCAGGCCCTTGACCTCCTCCCACATCTCGTTGACGGCGGCGTTGGTCGCGTCGTCAAAGTGCTGCATGATGGCGCTGCGCGCGATGACCTCCTCGGTCGGGTACTGCGCGCTGATCTGCCGCTTGGCGCTCTCGGCGGAGACGTAGATCACGTAGTCGCCGTCCGCGTACGCGCCGTCGCCCGTGCCTTCAAAAAAGTAGTTGAGGTCGTAGGGCACGAGCGGTTCGCCGTTTTCGTCCACATCGCCCGCCTCGCCCTCGGCGTACCAATCGACCATCTCTTCAAACACCGCGTCGCCCGCGACGGAGGAGGTATAGCCGATGTAGTTCATGTTGGCGACGGCGTTTTCGGGGCGGGAGAGAAAGTCGACGAACGCCTCCGCCGCCTCCGTGTTCTGCGCGCCCTTGGGCATCACCCAGCCGTCGAACCAGATGTTTGAACACTCTTCGGGCACGATGTAGTTGAGGTAGATGCCTTCGTGGTAGACGCCGTCCTCGTCCGTGTACGGCTCGGCGTCGTCCATCGTGTACACCGCGTCGCCGCTCCATGCAAAGTTGATGCTGATGCGCCCGACGACCATGTCCTGCTTGCCGCTGTCCACTTCAAATCCGTACAGGTGCTCTTTGAGTTCGAGCAGCGCGTCCTTGGTCCTCTCGATGGTCTCCTCGTCCGTGCGGTTCATGATCTCGGTCACCTTCGCGTTGTATTCGTCGAAGTTTTCATCCCCGAGGGTGGGGGAACCGTACTGCTCCTTCAGCTGCATCAATTCCTCGCGGTAGACGTACGCCACGCCGAGGAAGTACGAGTCGCGCACGCTGTCTTTGATGGTCGCGACGGAGGCGTACCGCTGTTCCCACAGCCCCGCCCAGCTCGACAGGTCCTCTTCGACGGTGTCGCTGAGCTCCGGGTCGTACACATAGCCCATCGTGCCCCACATATAGGGCACGGCGTACTCCGCCCAGCCGTTCGCTTCGAACAGGTCGCGGATGTAGGGGGAGCCGTACCGCGCGTAGTTGCTCTCGCGCAAAAATTCGTCGGAGAAGGGCTCGACCATGTCCTCCGAGATCATCTTCATGATCATATAGTCGGAGGGGCACACGAGGTCGTACGCGCCCGGGTTGATCTTCAGCTCGTTGTACATATTTTCGTTGGTGCCGAAGGTCGAGTACTCGACGCGGATGGCCTTGCCCGTCTCCGCCTCGTACTCCTCCTCGAACTTCGCGATCAGGTCGACGTAGTCGCCCTCGTCCTCCCCTTCGGAGGGGGCGCTGATATAGTCCTCCCAATTATATACCCGCAGCACTTCTTCCGTCTCCGGCGCGCAGCCGGCGAGGGCGAGCAGGGAGGGGAAGAGCATACACAGCGCGATGGATGCAGCGGTCAGTTTGCGCACGTTCATTTTGCCGCCTCCTTTTGCGCGGGCTTGCGCGCGCGCAGGTTGATGACGAGCAGCACCGCGATCATGACGATGAAGATGAGCGCCGAAAGCGCGCGCAGCGCGGGCGTCGAGTTGTTCGTTCCGTTTTTGACGGCGTTGTAGACGTAGGTGCTGATGGTGTCGAACATGGGCGGCTTGGTGAAGGCCGTCACGATGTAGTCGTCCAGCGAGAGGGTGATGGAGAGCATGAATCCCGAAAGGATGCCCGAAAAGATCTGCGGCACCACCACCTTGAACAGCACCTGCGAGGGGCTCGCGCCCAAATCGAGCGCCGCTTCGTAGGTGTTGGGGTCCATCTGCTTGAGCTTGGGCATGACGGACAGCACCACGAAGGGGGTGCACAGCACCATGTGCCCGACGATGAGGGAAAAGTAGGTGCGGTAGAGGAAGAGTGCAGAAAAGAGCAGCGCCAGCGAGATGGCGGTCACGATCTCCGCGTTGATGACGGGGATCTGCGAGGCCGCCTGCAGCGGCTTTGCGAACTTGCGCTTGCTGTAAAAGATGCCGACAGCCCCCGCCGTGCCCAGCGCCGTGGAGAGCAGCGCGGCGACGAGCGCCAGCCACACGGTGTTGAACAAGATCTGCATGATCTCCGCGTCGCGGAAGAGGTCTGCATACAGCGCGAAGGAGAAGCCGTCCCACTTGCCGATCACGTTCGAGTCTGTAAAGCTGTACACGACGAGCAGCAGGATGGGCGCGTAGATAAAGAGCAGCACGGCGACGCAGATGGCGACGGATACGATCCTTTTTACCATAAGTTTGCCCCCCTCGCCTCGCGGCCGTCGTCTTTGAACCCGCCCGTCGCGAGCATGGTCAAAAAGATGATCACGAGCAGGATGATGGAGATCATCGAGCCCATGTGCCAATTGTCGTACGTCGTAAAGTATTGGTCGATCAGCTTGCCGAGGATGGTGATGTTGAAGTTGCTCAGCGTGTCCGATACGACGTAGTTTGTCATAGAGGGCATGAACACCATCGTGATGCCCGAAATGACGCCGGGCATGGAGAGCGGAAAGGTCACCTTCGTGAACACGGTAAAGGGGTTTGCGCCCAGGTCCGCCGCCGCCTCGAGGTAGCTCTCGTCCAGCTTTTCGAGGGTGGTATAGAGGGGCAGGATCATGAAGGGCAAAAAGTCGTACACCATGCCGATGATGGTGTTCAGGTAGTTCTGCGTGCCCAGCAGGCCGACGAGGTCGAGCAGCTCGCGCAGCGCGGTGATGCGCAGCACGAAGTTGATCCACATGGGCAGGATGAACAGCATCAGCAGCACGTTGCGTCGCCGCAGCTTGCTGCGCGCGAGGATGTACGCCACGGGGTAGGCGATCGCCAGGCAGATGGCGGTGGAGATGATCGCCACCGTAAAGCTCATCAGCAGCGTCGACAGCTTCGCCGTGCTCGTAAAAAAGTTCAAAAAGTTAGAAAAGGTAAAGGTCAGGATGCCGTCCACTTCTTCGGTAAATGCGTAAAAGAGGATGAGCAGCATGGGGATGACGACGAACAGCGCCAGGAACAGCCCGTAGGGGATGCAAAGCTGGCGGCGGTTGAAATGCACGCGTACCATGTCACTTGATCTCCTGTTTGAGCTTCATGTGGATGTTTTCGGGGCGGATCTTCACGCTCACGTAGTCGTTTTCGTTCCACAGGTCCTCGGTGTCTAAAACGAAGTCCTCCTCGTTCTCCTCCGTGCGCACGATGTATTGGTAGTGGTCGCCCTTGTAGATGAGGGAAACGATGTGCCCGCGCGCGCCGCCCTCGTCGGCGTTGTCGCTGATCTCGATGTCCGTCAGGCCGACCTCGACGCTCACGTCCGCGTCGGTCAGGTCGATCTTTTCGCCCTGCGCGGTGATCAGGTAGCCGTCCTCGTCCAAGTGCGAGCCGGGGTAGAGGGTGGTCACGTCGCACTCGAACTCGCCGTCGCCGAACACCACCGTGTTCTTCTTGGTGATGTACCCGTCGTAGCGGTTGCTCGTCAGCTCCTTCTTCATGATGTGGATGGCGTCGGGCGCGATGTTCATGCCGATCAGCTCGCCCACCGTGCGGCTCTGCGTGCTCTGGATGATCATCTCCGACCGCCCGACCATCGCCGTGATCTCGTAATGAACGCCCTTAAAGACGACGCTCACCACCCGCCCGACGAGCATGCCCTGCTCGGGCGGGCACATCTCGATGTCCTCCGGCCGCACGACGACGTCCACCTTTTCGTTGCGCTCGAAGTCGTCCACGCAGCGGAAGTTGCGGTTGCAGAAGCGCACCGTCAGCTTGTCCACCATCGTGCCGTTGAGGATGTTGCTGTCGCCGATAAAGTCGGCGACGAAGGCGTTGGCCGGCTCGTTGTAGATGTCCGTCGGGGTGCCGATCTGTTGGATGCAGCCGTCCTTCATGACGACGATGGTGTCGCTCATGGTCAGCGCCTCCTCCTGGTCGTGCGTCACATAGATGAAGGTGATGCCCAGCTTGCGGTGCATCTCTTTCAGCTCGATCTGCATCTCCTTGCGCATCTTCAAGTCGAGCGCGCCCAGCGGCTCGTCCAGCAGCAAGATCTCCGGCTCGTTGACGATGGCGCGCGCGATGGCGACGCGCTGCTGCTGCCCGCCCGACAGCGTGGATACGCTGCGCTTTTCAAACCCCTCGAGGTCGACGACGGCGAGCGCGTTCTTCACCTTCTCGTCGATCTCGCGCCGCGTCAGCTTCTGCATCTTGGTGTACGTCTCCCCCTTCTCGTTGCGGTAGGTGACGGGCACCTTCTTCATCTTCAGCCCGAAGGCGATGTTGTCGTAGATGTTGTAGTGCGGGAAGAGCGCGTATCGCTGGAACACCGTGTTGACAGGCCGCTTGTTGGGCGGCAGGTCGGTGATGTCCTGCCCGTTGAGCAGTATCTTGCCGCTGGTCGGGATGTCGAACCCCGCGATCATGCGCAGCGTCGTCGTCTTGCCGCAGCCGGACGGCCCGAGAAAGGTGATAAACTCACCCTTGCGGACGTAAAAGCTCACGTTCTCCACCGCCGTCGTCTCGTCAAATACCTTCGATACGTTGACGAGGCGGATGATCATTTCTTCCTTCTTTTGTTCGTTCATCGCTGTTCTCCCACGGTGTTGGCCGCCCGCGCGCGTGCCCGCGCGCTCAAAAATAAGCGCCCTTGCTCTCATTATACCCGTTTTTTCCGCAAAGGGCAAATGTTTGGGGGAAAGAATTTCAAAAATGCGCCCCGCGCCCTTCCCTCTCCCTCCCGTGCGCCGCCCCGGCCTGCAAAAGGGGAGCGCTGCGCGGCGGCGGAGGCGCGCCTTGCGGCAAGAACGCGCGCACGCGAAAAAGGCACAGGCCTCTGGCCTGTGCCGAAATTTCGTTTGGCGCGAAAAAAAGAGGTTACTCCGCCTTTGCGGGAGCTGCCTTCAGGGCGTTGAGGTTCTTCGCCAGGGCAGACTTCTTGTTCGCCGCATTGTTCTTGTGGATGACCCCTTTCGAGGCGGCGGAATCGATGATCGAAACGGTCTCGGGCAAAAGCTTTTCGGCCGCTTCTGCGTCGCCCGCTGCCAAAGCTGCGTTGAATTTGCGGATGGCCGTCTTGATGGAAGACTTGATCATGCGGTTCTGCGTATTCTTCTTTTCGTTCACGACCACGCGCTTCTTCGCGGATTTGATGTTAGGCACTTTGCTTCTCCTTTCAATGGTTCTCTTTTAATATCCAAGCTATTTTAGCATAAAAAAAGCCGCTTGTAAACTGTTTTCTTGCCGAAATGTGTAATTTCTTCCCCCGATTTTTCATAGCAATACCTGTATCGGGCGCTCCGAAATGAGGAGGGGAAAGGGATGGAAGAAAAATACGTTGCCTTTTTTGACAGCGGCGTCGGCGGGCTCACCTTGCTGTCCGCCTTCTGCCGCGCCTACCCCGGCTGCCCGACGCTGTACTTCGGCGACAACGCGAACGCCCCGTACGGCGACCGCCCCGCCGCCGATATCCGCCGCCTCGCCCTCGCCGCCTTCGACCGCATCGCAGTCTATCCCGTGCGCGCCGCCGCCGTCGCCTGCAACACCGTCACCGCCGCCTGCATCGGCGAACTGCGCCGCCGCTTTCCCTTCCCCGTCGTCGGCGTCGAGCCCGCCGTCCGCCCCGCCGTCGCCGCCGCCCGCGGCGGCCGCGTGCTATTACTATGTACGCGCGCGACGCTTGCGGGCGCGCGCGTGCGACGGCTGCTCGCCGAGCGGCCGGATACCGCCGTCGTCGCGTACTGCCCCGCCCGCCTCGCCGCCGCCGTCGAGGAGAACCTCTTCCGCCTCTCCGCCCTCTCCGTTTCCCCCTTCCTCCCGCCCGGAAAATTCGACGCCGCCGTCCTCGGCTGCACCCACTACGTCTGGCTGCGCGAAGCCTTCGAGCGCGCGCTCGGCTGCCCCGTCTTCGACGGCACGGCGGGCGCCCTCCGCCGCCTCGCCGCGGCCGCCGGTCTGCCCCCGCCGCAGGAGGGGAGGGAAGGGGAAGGTCTTTCGCCCCGCCCGGCCGACCACCTTGCCCCGAAAACAGGGACGCCCGACCACCGCGCTCAAAAAACAGGGAGAGCTGCCCACCGCGGGCAAAAAACAGGGACGGCCGACCACTTTGCCCTCAAAACAGGGACGGTCGACCACCGCGCCCAAAAAACAAACGTTTGTTCTCAAAAAATCGCAAAAAATGCGGCAAAATTCCCGATTTTTCTCGGTCCTTGCGCACAGTTCGACGCGCGCGCCTATCTATTGCTGCAAAACTGAAACAAACATATGTTCATATTTCAAAAAACGGGTTCAAAAAGTGGGAAAAAAATTCAAAAAAACGTAAAATTTTTCGCCCGTGTGGTTGACAGTGGGCAAAAGTGGTGATATAATAAATCTACCATCATCGGAGAAGGGTTCGCATGTATTCTTTCAACGGGCGGTTCAACAACAAGTTGGACGACAAAAACAGAATACGGATCCCGGCGAAGTACAAAAAGGAGCTCGGGTCGGATTACAAGCTCGCGTATGGCCCGGGCGAGAGCATCTATGTGCTGCCGCAGGCGGAGTACCAAAAGATCCTCGACAGCTTCGGGGAGGTCTCCTTCTTCGACGAAGAGGCGCAGGATGCGATCTCCCTCTTCACGGCGATGGTGCACGACGTGACGGAGGACGGCCAGGGGCGGATCATCATCCCCGCCGACTTGAAGGAATACGCCAAGATCGACAAAGACATCGTCATCACGGGCGCGGCTTCCTACCTCCGCATCGAATCGGCGGAACAGTTCGCCAAGAGAACGCAGGGCATGAATATCGGCAGCGTCTTTGCAAAGCTCAACGCGCTGAAAAAGCCCAAGGCGGGCGAATGATCGCCTTTTCGCACAAGCCGGTCATGCTCGAGGAGTGCATGCAGGGCCTGAAGCTGCACAGCGGCGGCGTCTATTTTGACGGCACGGTGGGCGGCGGCGGCCACTCTTGCGAGATCCTCCGCAGAACGGCGCCGGGCGGTCGGCTGATCGCGACCGATCTCGACGACGACGCGATCGCGGCGGCAACGAGGCGGCTTGCCGAGTTTTCGGGCAGGTTCCGCATCCACAAGAGCAACTTCAAAAACTTCGCCTCCGTCCTCGACGAGGAGGGGGTGGACGAGCTGGACGGCGTGCTGCTCGACTTCGGCGTTTCGAGCTTTCAGCTGGACGAGGCGTCGCGCGGCTTCAGCTACATGCAGGACGCTCCGCTGGATATGCGCATGGACGCGGGCGCGGCGCTCACCGCCGCAGACGTGGTCAACGGATATTCCCGCGAGCAGCTTTCCCGGATCCTGCGCGATTACGGGGAGGAGCGTTTCGCGAATCGCATCGCGGAAAACATCGTCCGCGTGCGTGCCGATCGCAAGATCGAGCGCACGGGAGAACTTGCTCAAATTGCGGAGGAGAGCATCCCCGCAAAATTTCGGCACAACGGGCCTTGCGCACGCAAGACGTTTCAGGCGATACGGATCGAGGTCAACGGCGAGCTTTCGGGGCTTGCGGAAGCGGTTCGGGGCTTGACGCTTCGGCTGCGGACAGGGGGAAGGATCTGCATCCTCACCTTCCACTCGTTAGAGGACAGGATCGTGAAGAATGTGTTCCGCGACCTCGCGACCGGCTGCACCTGCGACAAAAGTCTGCCCGTGTGCGTATGCGGAAAGAAGAAGGAAATCGAGATCGTCACCCGCAAGCCGCTCACTGCGGGGGAGAGGGAGCTTGGGGAAAACCCCAGGTCCAAGAGCGCAAAATTGCGCATAGCGGAAAAAATCGGAGAATAGTATTGTAAAGGAGGGTCTACCATGGCAATCGGGCTCCCCGTGTTGGAGAGGGAACGGACAAACGAAAGAACGAGAGGGCATTTGGCGGCGTATGGAAAACTGAGCGGCGGCGCCGGCGCAGAGGCCGATCCGGTTACGGAGGAGCAGCGCGCGCAGTCGTTCAACTCGCAGATCGCCGAAAATTATCAGAAACTGATGGACCCTTCGCTGCATTCCGCCGCGGAGATCATGGGGCTTGAAGAGCCCGTCGCGGAGGAAGAACCGCGCGTATATGACACGCCCGAGGCGTATGCCCGCGCGATGCTGTATCCCGATCGCGAGCAGCCGATCGCAATGCCGGCACGCCGCATCATGGATACGCAGCCGGAGTATCGCCCGCAGCCTGCCGTCAACGTGCAGCCTGCGATGGCGGCGCCCGTGCTCGCACCCGAGCGCGAAGTGTATACCGCGCCCGCCTATGCAGAGCCCGCCTACGCGCAGCCGCAGCTCTCCGTGCAGGAGACGTACGCCGTTCCCGAATATGCGGACGAGGCGGCCGAGGCGTACGACGAGGAGAACGAAGACCTCGCTCCCACCGCCACGACCATCCAATACCGCACCGAACAGCGCGCGCGCGAAGACAAGCGCACCGTCGTCGAAGAAAAGCGCGGCCACGCCATGACCACGCAGGGCAAACTGCTGATGGCGATCTATGCCGTCGTCGTCGTGGTCATCCTCGCGCTCATCATCATCAACACCAGCGTCCTGCGCAACCTCGATGCAAGCATCGCGGAAAACCGCGCCGCCCTCTTTGCGGCGACCGAACAGGCGCAGCAGCTGCAGGATGAGATCGACTATCTCACCAGCGCCGAGTCCATCATCGACCGCGCCGAGTCCGAGCTGGGCATGACCCGCGGTTGAGCGCGCCATTAAAACTGAAAGATCTACGAAAGAATCCGGTCTCGCGTGCGGCCCCGTTCGGGGTTGCGGGCGGGGCCGTTTTTTTTGTTTGGGGAGGGAAAGGTCATCCGTAAATCTGTGCAGGGCGTGTATTCCGCCACACTTCTACGAAAGAGGCTGTTCGCCGCGTTTGCGGCGGTGGCCTTTCTTTTTTTGGCCGTCTGCACCCGCTTCTTCTATGTGCAGATCCTCAGCGGCGAAAGGCTGCGCGGCCTGGCGCTGGGGCAGTGGACGCGCGAGATCCCCGTCACCGCTTCCCGCGGCGACATCGTGGACGCGAGCGGCGTGCTGCTCGCGGGCAGCGCTGCCGCCTACGCCGTGTATGTGCGCCCCAACGCCGTGCGCGACAAGCCGCACACCGCCGCCGCGCTCGCCGAACTGTTCGGCCTGAGCGAGGCAGAGCTATTGACCCGCCTGCTCACCGCGCGCGTGTCCGAGTTCGCCCTCGTCCGCCGCGCCGACAAGGAAGCCGTCCTCCGCCTCGAGGCGTACGACCTCCCCGGCGTCTACTACGCGCGCGACGACGTGCGCGTCTACCCCTTCGGCAGCACGCTCTCCCGCGTGATCGGCTTCACCTCGTCCGACGGCGTCGGGCTGACCGGCATCGAAAAGTACTACGACAAGTATCTGCGCGGGCAGGACGGGGAGATCGCCCGCCCTGCAGACCTCGTCGGCGCGGAGGTGGAGGGGGATCCCGCCTACTACCCGGCGGAGGACGGCCTGACGGTGCAGCTCACCGTCGACTGCGCCATCCAGGCGGCGGCGGAAGGGGCGATGGAGCGGGTGTACGCGCAGTATTCTCCCGTGAGCGCGCAGTGCATCGTGCTCGACCCCGACACCTTCGACGTGCTCGCCATGGCGGAGTCGCCCTCCTTCGATCTGAACGACGTTCCCCGCGGCGACGCCGACCTGCTCGCCGACCTCTCGCGCAACGACCTCGTCTCGGACATCTACGAGCCCGGCTCCACCTTCAAGATCGTCACGGCGGCGGCGAACATCGAGGAGCACCTGCGCGGCAACCCGAACGCCTTTTCTCTCACCCACGTATTCAGCGGCAGCCGCACCCGCACCGTCGACGGCACCACCGTCCGCTGCTGGAGCTCGCACGAAAACGGCCGACACGCCAACCAGACGCTCGCCGAGGCGCTCAACAACAGCTGCAACCCTTGCTTTACCGACATCGCCCTCTCGCTGGGCACGGAGACCTTTTACGATTACCTCGAAAAGTTCCGCTTCGGCAGCGTGACGGGCATCGACTTTTCGGGCGAGGCGCAGGGGATGCTGCTGCCCGAAAGCGCGGTGCGCGCCTGCGACCTCGCGCGCATCGGGTTCGGGCAGACGGTCGCGGTCACGGCGCTGCAGCTCGCCTGCGCGGGCGCTTCGGCGGTCAACGGCGGCTACTATTACCGCCCGCACCTCGTGCGCGCCATCCTTTCGGACGGCGGGCGGGAGGAGATCGGGCCCGACCTGCTCGGCCGCACGGTCAGTGAAGAGGCCTCGCGCATCCTCGCCGGCCTGCTCGAGGGGGTGGTGGAGAGCGGCAGCGGCAGCCGCGCCTATATCGAGGGGTACAAGGTGGGCGGCAAGACGGGCACCGCTCAAAAGTTTGAAGGCGGCGCGCTCGCGCAGGGCAAGTACGTCTCCTCCTTCCTTGGCTTTTTCCCCGCCGACGACCCGCAGTATCTCGTGCTGGTCATCGTCGACGAGCCGCAGGGCGCCTATTACGGCAGCGTCGTCGCGGCGCCCGCCGCGCGAGAGGTCATGCAGGGCATCATCGACGCGCGCGGCATCCGCCCGTACGAGGGCTGAACGCTGCCCCCAATCCCATTTGATCGTGAGGTGAACTTTGTTACTCGGCGAATTATTGCAGCAGATCGGTCACGAAAGAACGCTCAATTTCCGCGATGCGGACATCCGCGGCATCGCGACGGACAGCCGCCACGTATTGCAGGGGGATCTCTTCATCTGCTTCGCGGGCGGCGAGCACGACGGGCACGACTACGCGGCGGAGGCACTCGCGGCGGGCGCGGCGGCGCTCGTCGTCGAGCGCGAGCTGCCCCTCGGCGCGCCGCAGGTCGTCGTGCGCGACGGCAGGCGTGCCGTCGCGGAGATCGCCGCCGCCTATTACGGGCACCCCGAGCGCAAGCTGAAGATGGTCGCCGTCACCGGCACCAATGGCAAGACGACGACGGCGCATATGCTCGCCTCCATCCTCTCGGCGGCGGGCAGGGCGTGCGGCAACATCGGCACCCTCGGCATCCGCTATGCGAACAAGGAGATCGCGCCCGAGCTCACCACGCCCGACCCCGCCTTCTTATATAAAGTTCTCGCCGACATGGTCGCCTCCGACGTCGAGTACGTCGTCATGGAGGTATCCGCGCACGCCCTCTACTTCGGCAAGACGGAGGGCATCCCCTTCGCGGCGGGCATCTTCACCAATCTGACGGAGGACCACCTCGACTTCTTCCCGACGATGGAAGAGTACGCCGCCGCCAAGGAGAAGCTGTTTGCGCCCGGCGTCTGCCGCTTTTCGGTCGTCAACACGGACGACGCGGAGGGGCGCAAGCTCGCCGCCGCGGGCGGCAAGGTCTATACCTACGCCCTCGAAAACCCCGCCGACGTGTTCGCCGTCGACATCCGCGAGAGCTTCGAGGGCAGCCGCTTCGTCATCAACCTCTTCGACGAGCTGTACGAGATCCGCCTGCGGCTGGCGGGGCTGCACAACGTGTACAACGCGATGGCGGCGGCGGAGTGCGCGCGGCTGCTCGGCGTCTCCGTGCCCGTCATTGCGGCGGGGCTTGCCGCGCTGCCGCGGGTAAGCGGCCGGCTCGAGCACGTCGCGCGCCTGCGCGGCGCGGATATTTTCGTCGACTTTGCCCATACTCCCGACGGGCTTGAAAAATCTCTGTCGGCGCTGCGCCGCCACTGCGCGGGGCGGCTGATCTGCGTGTTCGGCTGCGGCGGCAACCGCGATACCCGCAAACGCCCGCTTATGGGCGAGATCGCCGCCCGCCTCGCCGACTTCACCGTGCTCACCTCCGACAACCCGCGCTACGAGGACCCTTTCGACATCATTTTGCAGATCGAGGAGGGAGTGCGCCCGCACACCGACGACTACGTCATCGTCGTCGACCGCGAGAGCGCCATCGAGTACGCCGTCGATCTGCTGCGCGCGGGCGACGTGCTGCTCGTGGCGGGGAAGGGTGGAGAAAGGTACCAGGAGATCATGGGGGTGCGCCACATCTACAACGACATTGCCGCCGTGCGCTCGGCCATCGAGTGCGCCGCCCGCGGCAAGGACAGCGGGGAACAATGAGAGAAGAGATCGCCATACTGTTGGTTTCGGGGGGCCTGTCCGCGGCGCTTTGCGCCGCGCTGCTCCCCCTTTTGAAGAGGGCGCGGGCGGGGCAGTACATCCTCGGCTACGTGCGCGAACATAAGAGCAAGTCGGGCACGCCCACGATGGGCGGGCTCGCCTTCGTGTGCGCCGCGGCGCTCGCGGCCATCCCCTTCGGGCTGTATGCGGACAGGCATGTTGCCGTCGCCGTCACCTTCGGCTGCGCCTATGCGGCGGTCGGCTTTTTAGACGACTTCCTCAAGCTGCGCCGCCGCAGCAACCTCGGCTTGCGCGCCTACCAAAAGATCCTCTTTCAGCTCGCCGTCGCCCTGCTCGCGGGGCTGTACTGCTACCGCGCCGGCCTCACGTCGCTGCACCTCCCGTTTTGGGGCGGGGCGGCAGACATCGGCGGCTGGGTCGTCCCGCTCACCGCCTTTGCCTTCGTCGCGTTGACCAACTGCGTCAACCTGACGGACGGGCTGGACGGGCTGGCCGCGTCTTCGTGCTTCTGGTACTTCGCGGCGCTGGCGGCGCTCATCTTTCTCCTGTCGGGGGCGGGCGCGCCGCTCGGGCGGCTGAGCCTGTCGCTGTGCGGCGTGCTGGCGGGGTATCTCCTCTTCAACACCCATCCCGCCTCCGTGTTCATGGGGGATACAGGCTCGCTCGGGCTGGGCGGCTTCGCCGCGGCGATCGCGGCGCTGAGCGGCAATCTGCTGTATATCCCGCTGCTCGGGGTCGTGTTCGTCTGCTCGGGCATATCCGTCATCCTGCAGGTCATATATTATAAAAAGACGAAAAAGCGGCTGTTCCGCATGGCGCCGCTGCACCATCACCTGCAGCAGTGCGGGTTTTCGGAAAGTAAGATCGCATGCGCCTATTCCTTCATCACGGCGGCCGCAGGGCTGCTTTGTCTGGCGTTTGCGAAGTAATATGTCTGACATAATTCGCGTATAATGCGCAATTCGGGGGTGAAGAAAAGTGTATTTTAAGACGCAGAAATTTCTCGTGGCGGGGCTCTCGCGCAGCGGGGTCGCGGCGGCGCATTTCCTGCTCGGCAGGGGCGCGGCGGTGTATCTGTACGACGACGCGCCCGCGGTTTTCGATGGCGAGGCCGCCCGCGCGCTGCTTTCGGCGGGTGCGCGCGCCGTGTCGGGCGCGGAGGAGGGGGCGCGCCTGTGCGACGTGCTCGTGCTCAGCCCGGGCATCCCCGTCGACCACCCGCTGCCCGTCCTCTTCCGCCGCCGCGGGCGGGCCATCCTCGGCGAGGCGGAGCTGGGCTGCCGCTTTCTGCGCGCTCCGCTCGTCGCCGTCACCGGTACCAACGGCAAGACGACGACGGTCGCCATGCTCGCGGCCATCTTCCGCGCGGCGGGCGTGCGCTGCGTTCCCTGCGGCAACGTCGGCAGGCCGATCACCGCCGCCCTCGATGAGGCGGACGAGAGCGCCGTCGCCGTCGCCGAGATCTCCAGCTTCCAGCTGGAAACGCTCTCGAGCATCCGCCCGCACGTCGCCGTCGTCACCAACGTCGCCGAGGACCACCTCGACCGCCATTATACGATGGAGAATTACATATTCCTCAAAACCAAACTGCTGCGCAACCTGCGCGAGAGCGAGTACGCCGTGCTCAACTACGACGACCCCGTCGTGCGCGCGATGGCAGAAAAGGTGCGCTGCCCTGTGCGCTGGTTTTCGCTGCGCGAGCGGGTGGAGGGCGCCTTCCTGCGCGAGGGCGGGCTGTTCTTTGGGGAGGAAAAGATCATGGACGCGGAGCAGCTCTCGCTGCGCGGCGAGCACAACGTCGCCAACGCGCTCGCGGCCGCCTGCGCCGCGCGGCTGATGGGGGTGGAAGCTCCCGCCGTCGCCGCGGCGCTCTCCTCTCTGCCCGGCGTGCGCCATCGCATACAGCCCGTCGCGCGGGTGAACGGGGTAGACTGCATCGACGACTCGAAGGGCACCAACGTCGGCGCGACGCTCAGCGCCGTCGCCTGTATGCGCGCGGACACCGTGCTGCTGCTGGGCGGCAAGGATAAGGGGTACGACTACGACCGCCTGTTCTCTGGCCTGCGCGGCAGCCGCGTCGTGCACTGCGTGCTCTACGGCGAAAACCGCTTCCGCCTGCTGGACGCCGCCTTGCGCGCGGGCGAGCCGCGCATCGCGCTCGTGCCCCGCTTCGACCTCGCCGTGCGCGTCGCCATGATGACTGCCAAACCGGGGCAGGCGGTGCTGCTCAGCCCCGCGAGCAGCAGCTTCGACGAGTTTTCGGGGTATGAAGCGCGCGGCGACCGCTTTGCCGCTCTCGTGCGCGGGGAGGCCGCGCCCGCCCTCGCCGCAAAAGGGGAAGAAGCGTCGCTCGCCGAGCCGCCCTTCGCTTCCCCGCCGCCCGCGCCGCCCGCCGCCGCGATCGTCGAAGAAGCCGCCGCATCCGATCCCGCCGCCTATGTGAACGAAGCCGCGCCCGCCTCCGGCGAGGACGCGCCCGCCCTTCCCGCGGCGCAAACGCCCGTTCCCGCCGCCGGGCAGGGCGTTCCCGCGTCGGCAGGGGAGGGGCTCGGTGCCTGAGCGCGCCCTTTTGCCCGCCCGCGCAGCCGCAGCGGGGCCGCAGTTTGCCCTTCCAAACGAAAGCGCCTCCCTTTCCGCAGAAAGTTCGCCCGCCAAAGCAGCCGCCCCGCCTGCGGAGGGCACATTCAACAAAAAGATCCCGCCCGCCGCAGCCGAAACGCCCGCCGCGTCCGTGCGCCCCGCCGCGCGCTTTCTGCCCCCGCTTCCGCACGCGGGGGTACAACGCGCGCGCGACGCCTCTTCGCCGCGCGGGTTCGTCGCCATCCCCGCGCTCACCCTGCTCATCGCGGCGTTCGGCGCGCTGATGGTGTACTCGGCGAGCTTTTACACGGCGCAGGCGCAGTACGGCGACCAATTCTACTTCCTCAAAAAGCAACTGCTCGGGCTGGCGCTGGGCGCGGCCGCCATGTTCGCGGCGGGCTTCTTCCCGTACCGCCGCCTGCGCCGCTGCAAGTGGCCGGCGCTCCTCCTCTCGCTCGCCCTGCTCGCGGCGGTGTTCGTGCCCGGCCTCGGCGTAGAAAACTACGGCGCGACCCGTTGGCTCGGCCTCGGCCCGGTCACCGTGCAGCCCTCCGAGATCGCCAAGTACGGCTTCATCTTGTTCGCGGCGGCGCACATCGCAAAAAAGCCCGCCGCGCTGCGCACCTTCAAGGGCATGCTGCCCGTGCTGGCGGCGGGCGGCGGCGTCTGCCTGCTCGTCATCCTCGAGCCGAATATGTCCGTCACCGTCGTCATCGGCGCGGTCATGCTCGCCATGCTCTTTCTCGGCGGGGCGAAGGGCAGCCGCCTCGCCGCGCTGCTCATCCCCGCCGCGCTCGCCCTGCCCCTGCTCATCCTCCTCGAGCCCTACCGCCTGCAGCGGCTGCGCGCCTTCCTCGACCCGTGGAGCGCGCCGCAGGGGGAGGGATACCAGCTCATCCAGTCCCTCTACGCGCTGGGCAACGGCGGATGGCTGGGCGTCGGGCTGTTCAACTCCGTACAAAAGTACCGTTACCTCCCCTTCGCCGAGTCAGACTTCATCCTCGCCGTCATCGGCGAGGAGTTCGGCTTCGTCGGCCTCCTGCTGCTGCTCGCGGCGTTCGGCGCGCTCGTCTGGCTGGGCGTGCGCACGGCGGCGCGCAGCCGCGACTTGTTCGGCTTCCTGCTCGCGGCGGGTATCACCGCCTGCTTTGCCATCCAGACCGCCGTCAACGCCCTCGTCGTCGGCGGCGCCATCCCGCCCACCGGCCTGCCTCTCCCGCTGGTCAGCGCGGGCAACACCTCCCTCGTGTTCACGATGGCGGCGATGGGGGTGCTTTGGAACATCTCGCGCGGGGGCGCTTCTGTTCCGCGCGTCGCGCGGCGGGGGTAGGGGCGCACCTTTTTGCGCCGCCCGCCGTATATTGATGGCAGGGGCCCGGAAGGGGGAACGGAAGAGGTGACCGGGCGCATGGGGGAGCGGGGCCTTGGCCCCGCGCTTTCGTGCTACCCGCGGGAGGAGAAACAAAATGGATAAATATGTCATCGAGGGCGGGCGGCCGCTGTACGGCGAAGTGGAGATCCAGTCCGCCAAAAACGCCGTGCTGCCCCTTTTGGCGGCCTCCGTGCTGACGGATGAGCAGGTCGTCATCCGCCGCTGCCCGCGCATCGCAGACGTGCTGAACATGGTGCAGATCCTCGGCGAGCTGGGCTGCAAGACCTGCTTCGAGGGGGATGCGCTCGTCATCGACCCCGCCGCCGCCGCCAACCACGAGATCCCGCCCGCGCTCGCGCGCGAGCTGCGCTCGTCCGTGTTTTTGCTCGGCTCGGTGGTGGCGCGCTTCGGCCGCGCGCGCATCGCCTACCCGGGCGGCTGCGACATCGGCCTGCGCCCCGTCGACCTGCACCTGCAAGGGCTGCGCAGATTGGGCGTGGACGTGCGGGAAGAAGGGGGCAGCATCGTCTGCGCGTGCGAGGGGGCGCGCGGCGCAGAAGTCGTGCTCGACTGCCCCAGCGTCGGCGCGACGGAAAACATCCTGCTCGCCTCCGTCACCGCCAAGGGGAGCACGCTCATCCGCAACGCCGCGCGCGAGCCGGAGATCGTCGACCTGCAAAACTTCCTCAACAAAATGGGCGGAAAGATCGCGGGCGCGGGCACCTCGGTCATCGCCGTCGAGGGGGTGCCGCGGCTGCACGGAACGGAGCACACGCCGCTGCCCGACCGCATCGAGGCGGGCACTTTTCTCATCGCGGCGGCCATGTGCGGCGGAAAGCTCGCCCTGCGCGGCGCAAAATCGGAGAATATTGCCTCGCTCGCCCATAAACTTCGCGAAATCAGTTGCAAAATCCACGCAAAAGATGATAAAATATACATAGAATGTGTCGGCGCGAGGCGCTCTCCCAAATTGGTGGAGACCTCCCCGTATCCCGGCTTCCCGACCGACCTGCAGGCGCCGATGACCGCCCTCGCGTGCATCTGCGAAGGCAGCACGGTCATCGTCGAAAACTTGTTCGAGACCCGCTTCAAGCACGTCCCCGAGCTCATCCGCATGGGCGCGGACATCACCGTACGCGGGCGCAGCGCCTTCGTGCGCGGCGTGCCCGCCCTGCACGGGGCAGACGTGTGCGCGAGCGATCTGCGCGGCGGCGCCGCCCTGACGCTGGCGGCAATTTCCGCCGAGGGCTGCAGCACGGTCGTCGACCTCGGGTTCATCGACCGCGGCTATTCCGATTTTGAAGGGAAGCTGCGCGCCGCGGGTGCGCGCATCCGCCGGGTGCGCGTCTGAATTATTTTGTCTTTCGACTTACCGAAGAGGAGTTGCAATGCGAAGCATCAAATTTTTCATCGGCTATGCGATCGCCATCTTTCTGATCGTCGTCGTCATCACGGTCAACGCGGTCTGCTCGATCGCGCAGTTCGAGGTGACGGTCACGGGCAGCTCGTACGGCGAGGCGCTCGCCGCCGAGATCCAGGCCACGCTCGACGAAGAGTTCGGCGGCAAGAGCTACCTGTTCTTCCGCGAGAGCAGCGTGTACGACGTCGTTTCGGACGCCGGAGAGGGCTATCTCGAGGTGGAGAGCGTGCAAAAGCACTTCCCCAACAAGATCACCGTCTCCCTCAGCGAAAAGTACGAGGTGTTCGCCTTTGAAAAGGAGGGCAAGTACTACGTCGTCGGAGACGACCGCACCGTGCTCGCCGTCAAGGACAGCAACGAGAACAACATCGACGGCACGAACATCGTCATCACCGGCATCGGCTTCCCCACCCCCGCCGTGGGAGAGCTCTTCGCCGTCGAGAGCGAGTTTGAAGATGAATATGAGGCTTTGTGGACTTTGTTCTCTTCTTTCAGCGCGGAGGGGATGTGGCACAACATCGCCCGTATCGAGTACGGCGATACCGGCCTCAACGACCCGACGTACGAGTTCAGCTACTTCTACATCGACACCGTCGAGGGTGTGCACGTCTGGCTGGATAACCCCGGCAGCCGCATGGCGGAAAAGGCGGATCTCGCCCTCTCCACCTACGATTCGCTGACCGAGGCGCAGCGCACGTACGGCTATATCAGCGTCACCGAGGAGGGCTATCCCGAGCCGACGGGCGAGCTTTTGGCGAGCTATTCGACCGACCTCCCGCCCCTCGTCGGCGGCGGGCAGCAAGGGTAAAATTTTCCACGCATCCCCCGAAAGTTTTTTCGGGGGAATCCTTTTATTCTATTGACAAAAAGGCGGTTTTGTATTATAATAATGTTTGTATAAACCATACATATTGTACACGGGAGAAAATCAAAGCACAGAATGAGCCGCAAGAGTGCGGCCGTGCTCGATGTGCGATCGTCCGATGTGACCGTCGTCATCGGCCAGCGCGGCGTCAACAACACCTTTGTCATACAGGGGATGCATACGCAGCCGTACAAGGGCTATGCCGACGGCGAGTTCTTCGACACGAAGGACTTGCAGGAGGCCGTCTTTACGGCGCTCGACGAGGCGTCTGCGGAGGCGGGCGTGCGCGTCCGCGAGCTGTATGTCGGCGTTCCGGCAGAATTTCTCTTCGTGCGCACGCAGCGCTGCTTCACCCGCTTTGAAAACAAGCGCAAGGTCGTCCGTGCAGACGTGCAGGCGCTTGCCGAGAGCGAGCCGCAGGAAGACTTCGGCGGCGCCGCGGTCATCCGCAAGCAGGCGGCGTATTACGTTTTGTCGGACCGCCGCCGCGCATTCGACCCCGTCGGCATGGTGAGCAACTCGCTCGAAGCGCAGTTCTGCTACTTTTTGGCGGACGACCGCTTCATCGACTGTATGGACAACTTCCTCGCCGAGTACGGCGTGCGCAGGCGCGAGTACCTGCCGGCCGCGCAGGCGCAGGCGGTGTATCTGCTCCCCCGCTCCGCGCGCGCCGCGGGCGCCATCCTCTGGGATGTGGACAAGATCTCCATGTCTTTCGACGTGGTAGAAGGGGAGTGCGTCGTCTGGCAGCAGGCCTGTTCGGCGGGCGGCGGCCATGTGACGGCGCAGATCTATTTTGAAGAAAAGGCGGCGGCCGGCGTTCCCTTCTATGTGCTGGAAGCGCTGATCGGCAAGATCAACCTCGCCAGCATGGACGAGGCGGGCGCCACCGTCGAATATGCGGACAGGCAGGCGACGTACACCGTGTCCGTGTCTTTTTTGAAGGGCTGCGTACAGGACGGGCTTGACTTGCTGTGCGACATCTTCGGGCAGTGCTTCGAAATGAGCGGGGATCCCGGGCTGTATTACCGCCCCATCTATCTGACGGGCGGCGGCATCACGGAGATCCGCGGCGTGCGCGAATATCTCTCCATGCGGCTTGGCCGCCCGGTCGAGATCCTCGCCCCGCAGGTGCCTTCTTATGACAGAGCGGCGCAGAGCTCGGTTCTGAGCCTCTTGAATATGGCGCTGGAGCGTCAGCGCGAAAAAAGTTTCCTATATAAATTATTTCACGGAATCGGAGGGTAAACAACATGTTTAACAGTATGGACAGCTTGTCCGGAGTTGCGAGGATAAAGGTCATCGGCGTCGGCGGCGCGGGCAACAACGCTGTCAACCGCATGATCGAAGCGGGTATCACGAGCGCGAACTACGTCGCGGTCAATACGGATAAACAGATCTTGCTCCTCTCGAAGGCAGAGAGCAAGATCCAGATCGGTTCTGCCCTCACGAAGGGTCTCGGCGCGGGCGCCGAGCCGGAAGTGGGCCGCGCTGCCGCGGAGGAGAGCAAAGAGGTGCTCACCGAGGCGGTCAAGGATACCGACCTGCTCTTCATCACCGCCGGTATGGGCGGCGGCACGGGCACGGGCGCTGCGCCCGTCATCGCGAAGATCGCGCGCGACCTGAAGATCCTGACCATCGCGGTCGTCACCGAGCCCTTCACCTTTGAAGGCAAAAAGCGCATGGACAACACCGCGAAGGGCCTCGAAAACCTCAAAAAATATGTCGATACCCTCATCGTCATCCCGAACGACAAGATCACCGGCGTCGTTCCCAAAAACACGCCGATGAACGAGGCGCTGCGCGTGGCGGACGAAGTGCTCAAACAGGGCATCCGCGGCATCGCCGACCTCATCGTCAACCCCGCCCTCATCAACCTCGACTTCGCAGACGTGCGCACCATCCTCAAGGACCAGGGTCTCGCGCACATGGGCGTCGGCGTGGCGAAGGGCGAAAACAGGATCGTCGAGGCCGTCCGCCTCGCGGTCAACTGCCCTCTGCTCGAAACGACCATCGAGGGCGCGAAGGGCGTCATCCTCAACATCGTCGGCGGCAACGACCTGACGATGGACGAAGTGCAGACGGCGGCCACCCTCGTGCAGAGCGTCGTCGACTACTCCGCAAACATCATCTTCGGCGCGTGCATCGACCAGAACATCAACGACGAAGTGGAGGTCACCGTCATCGCGACGGGCTTCCCGCACGCCGATAACTACGGCCCGAAGGACAGCAACCGTCCCGAAAACCGCAACTTCATCGTCAACCGCGGCCTCAACGCGGGCGGCGCGGCGGGCTCCGCTCCCTCCTTCGGCCGCATCCCCATGAACAGCAACGCCAACAGCATGCAGGCGCAGCCCCGCCAGCCGCAGTACGGCCAGCAGCAGTATCAGCAGCCGCGCCAGCCGCAGTATGGCCAGCAGCAGTACCAGCAGCCCCGTCAGCCGCAGTACGGCCAGCAGCAGTATCAGCAGCCGCAGTACCAGCAGCCCTACCAGGGGCAGCCGCAGTACGGCCAGCAGCAGTATCAGGGCCAGCCGCAGTATCAGCAGCCCTACCCGCAGCAGCAGCCCGCGCGCCCCGCGCAGCCTGCCCGCCCCGCGGAGAAGGAGCAGCCGACCTTCTTGCAGCGTATGTTCAAGAAAAAGTAAGCCGATCTCGCGAAAAGCGCACAGCCGCCCGTCGTCACGACGGGCGGCTCGTTTTTCATCGTTCGCGCCTGCGGGCGGCAGGGCGCGGCGGCCCGTCCGCCGCGCACCGCAAGGGCACCGCGGCGACAGATAAACTTCAATTACCGTATAATTGTTGAATAAAATTCGGGCGGCGCACCTCCCCGGCGGCGCGCCTTTTTTGCTTTTTGCGGCGGCTGCGGCAGGAGGGCAGATCGTTTCCGCTTTTGCGGCGCGGCGGCAGGGGAGCTTTCCGTTCGCGTCGCGGGCGCCTTTCGCCTGCCGCGGCGCGGGCGCGTTCCGAGGCAAAAGGGTAAAAGAAAAAGAGCCCGGAAACCGGCTCTCTTTCTTCTCTTTGAGAAATGTACGAATGATCCAAATGCAAAACGGAAACTGTTTCAGAGAAAAAGACTGAATCAAGCGGGCGGGACAGAGAAGGTATCAGTCAGCTTCTGCCAATGCTTCGTTATAAGCGGCGAGGATCGCGTCCCGCAGTTCTTCGCGGGTCTCGGTGTTCAGGGGATGGGCGATGTCTTTGAATTCGCCGTCGTTCGTCTTGCGGCTGGGCATGGCGATGAAAGGCCCGTCGGCGCCTTCGATCACTTTGATGTCATGAACGACAAAACAGTCGTCGATCGTGATCGATGCAACTGCTTTCAACTTGCTGTCGTCCTTGCGGACGAACCGAATGCGCACGTCTGAAATTTTCAAGATCTTTTACCTCCTTTTTGTTTTAGAATTCATTCGCAAATACATTTTACTATACATTCGGCGATTTTTCAATAGTGTAGACGAAAATTTTTCAAAAAAATTCTGTTTTTTTGGCAAAAATCGCTCTTTTTTTTCAATTTCGGCATATATTTATCCCATGCAACGAAAATTTTGGCCGAAAAAGCAGAAAATATACATGATCGGGCTGGGCGGCGTGAGCATGAGTGCTCTGGCCGCCTGCCTTCTTTCGGCGGGATTTACCGTCGCGGGCAGCGACCTCGTCCGCAACGAGCGCACCGCCGCGCTCGAAGAGAAGGGCGTCTGTTTTGTCTGCGGGCACGACCCCGCGCGCGCGGCCGAGGCGGACGCCGTGGTCGCAAGTTCCGCCGTTCCCGATGACGACGCAGAACTGCGCGCGGCGCGCGAAAGGGGGGTGCCCGTGTACGGCCGCGCCGACCTGCTCGCGCGCATCGCCGCCTGCTTCGAGGTGTCCGTCGGCGTCGCGGGCTGCCACGGCAAGACGACGGCGACGGCCATGTGCGCGCACGTTTTGCAGGCGTGCGGCGGCTGCACCGCGCACATCGGGGGCGAGGACCTCGACTACGGCAGCTATTTTGAAGGGGGCAACCGCATCTTCGTCACCGAGGTGTGCGAGTACCGCGGCAACATCCGCAAGCTGCGCCCGACCGTCGCCGTCGTGCTCAACACCGACGCCGACCACCTCGAGTGCTACGGCAGCGCAGCGGCGCTGTTCGAGGCGTACGCCGCCTACGCCCGCGCCGCGCCCGCCGCCGTCGTCTGCGGCGACGACCCTATCCGCAGCGCCGTCCGCCCCGCGCTCACCTTCGGCCTGTCGGAGGGGTGCGACGTGCGCGCCATCCGCCTGCGCTCGTCGGGCGGGCGGTACTCCTTCACCCTCGAGATCCGCGGCAGGCCGTGCGGCCGCATCCGCCTCAACGCCTTCGGCCGGCACAACGTGACAAACGCGCTCGCCGCCGCGGCGGTCGCCGAGCAGTGCGGCTTTCCGCCCGCCCTTGCGGCGGCGGGGCTTGCGAGCTTCCGCGGCATCCGCCGCCGCTTCGAGCCGCTGGGCAAACTGTACGGCGCCGAGCTGATCGCCGACTACGCCCATCACCCGCGCGAGATCGCCGCCGTCCTCGCCGCTGCAAAAGAGGCGTTCGGCGGGCGGCTGTTCGTCGTCTTTCAGCCGCACACCTACTCGCGCACCCGCCTGCTCTTCGACGACTTCGTCGCCGCGCTGCAGGGGGTGGAGCGGCTGGTCATTTATAAGACGTACCCCGCCCGCGAGTACTTCGACGCGGCGGGCAGCGCCCTCACCCTCGCCGAGCACCTGCCCAACGCGCTGTACGTCGAAACGACGCGCGAGTTGTCCGTCTACCTGCGCTGTTCGCTGCGCGCCGGCGACGCCGTCCTCTTCCTCGGCGCGGGCGACATCTACTTCATCGCCAAGCGGCTGCCGGGCGCAAAGCTCTGAATTTTCATTTTTGAATTTGTCACCGCGCGCCCGGCCGCAAAAAAAGGCCCCGCGGGATGCGTCTGCATCCCGCGGGGCGTCGCTCGCTTTGGGCGGTCATATTTTCTTTTGCGGGGTTTAAATGACGATCTCCGTGCCCTTCGCTTGGCAGGCGTAGAGGTAGTCGACGAACTGCCGCGCGCGGCGGGGGCTGCGGCCCCCCTTGACCAGCGCCCAGCGCTCGGCGAGGGCGCACAGCTGCTCGTCGGGCAGGGCGATCTTGTCGTCGGCGGCGAGCTGCCGCACGATGGACAGGTACTCCTTCTTGCCCGTCGACGAAAAGCAGACGGTCAGGCCGAAGCGGTCGGACAGCGAAAGCTGCTCCTCCATCGTGTCGCGCGCGTGCACGCTGTTCTCGCGGTCGGAAAAGTTCTCTTTCAGGATGTGGCGGCGGTTTGAAGTGGCGACGATCATCACGTTGTCGCTCTTCTCGTGCATGCTCCCTTCCAGCCCCGCCTTCAAAGCGGTCACCTTTTCGTCCTTTTCCTCGAGGGAGAGGTCGTCGATGAACAGCAGAAACTTAAAGGGCAGCGCGGCGAGCACCCCCTTGATCTCGTTGATCTCGCCCACCTTCTCCTTGGTCAGCTCGGCGGCGCGCAACCCTGCGGGGGCGTACTTGTTGAGCATGGCGTGCACCGTCGAAGACTTGCCCGTACCCTTGTCGCCGTACAGCAGCATATTCGAGTAGGGCAGGCCGCGCAAAAAGTTGATCACGTTGTCCTCGATGATGCGCTTCTCTTCCTCGTAGTCTTTCAGCTTGTCGAGGGTGATGTCGGGCGCGTTGCGCACGGGCACCAGCGCCCCCTTTTCAAAGGTGAACGCCTTGTTGTCGATGAACATCCCGTACCCGTTGGCGCGGTAAAATGCCGCCAGATTGTCCGCCATCGCGGCCGCGCCCCATTCGCTGCCGAAGGGAGAAGCGCCGCACTCGATGCGCGGCAGCCCCGCCTCCACCTCCGCCGCGATGCGCGGCGGCAGGTCGTCCGCCCGCGCCGCCAGCGCCTGCAGGGCGGCCATATCGTGCAAAAAGGCGGCGCGCACGTCGCCGTCCGCCTTGCCGAGGAAGGCGCGGCGGGCAAACAGATTGTCGTCGTACAAGATCGCCCGCCCGAGATAGTCGGCAAAGCCGCGCTGCTTGTCCTCTTCGAGCAGCTTCGCGTAGGCGCGCGCGTACAGCGCGGGGTCGTCCTCTCGCATCGCCCGCGTAAAGTCGGCGGCGGCGCCCTCTTGCAGCACGCCCGAAAGCAGCACCAGCGCCCGTTCCCGTTTTTCTTGCATATCCTTTTCTCCGATCGTGATTTTTTCGTATCATTATAGCCCTTTTTGTGCATAAAGGCAACCGATTCGCCCCCGCCGCCCGCAAAAAACCGCGCCCGTTGCCCCCGATAGCGCCCCGCAGCGCGCAGAAAGCCGCCCGCTGCTTCGCCCCGCTGCCCGCCTGCGGGGGAGGGGAGCGGGGCGGGCGGACGCGCGGGCAATTCGATTTTCCGATGAAACATATCCGTAAAATTGCTAAATAAAATTGCTCATTTGCTTGACGGAAGGGCGTTTGCGTACTATAATAGTAACGAATTTCGATTCAGTAAATCATTTTTTCGGAGGAAAAAAGTTATGGCAAAGATATACTATCAGTCCGATTGCGACATCAACGTGCTCAAGGGCAAGACGGTCGCCATCATCGGCTACGGCAGCCAGGGTCACGCGCACGCCCTCAACCTCAAGGAGAGCGGCGTCAACGTCGTCGTCGGCCTGTACAACGGCAGCAAGTCGTGGGCCAAGGCAGAAAAGGCCGGCCTGAAGGTCATGACCACCGACGAGGCCGCAGAAGCCGCCGACGTCATCATGATCCTCACCCCCGACGAAAAGCAGGCGAAGATCTACAAAGAGAACATCCTGCCCCACCTCACCGAGGGCAAGGCGCTCGCGTTCGCGCACGGCTTCAACATCCACTTCAAGCAGATCGTTCCTCCGGCAGACGTCGACGTGTTCATGATCGCGCCGAAGGCCCCCGGCCACACCGTCCGCAGCGAGTACGTCGCGGGCAAGGGCACGCCCTGCCTGGTCGCCATCTACCAGGATGCGACGGGCAAAGCGCTCGATGTCGCCCTCGCGTATGCGGCAGGCATCGGCGGCTCCCGCGCGGGCGTCCTCGAAACGACCTTCAAGTGCGAGACGGAGACCGACCTCTTCGGCGAGCAGGCCGTCCTCTGCGGCGGCGTGACCGCGCTGATGAAGGCGGGCTTTGAGACGCTGGTCGAGGCGGGCTACGACCCCCGCAACGCCTACTTCGAGTGCATCCACGAGATGAAGCTCATCGTCGACCTCATCTACAAGGGCGGCTTCTCCCTCATGCGCTACTCCATCTCCGACACGGCCGAGTTCGGCGACTACGAGACGGGCAAGCGCATCATCACCGACGAGACCAAAAAGGAGATGAAAAAGATCCTCGAAGAGATCCAAGACGGCACCTTCGCCAGCAAGTGGATCGCCGAAAACAACAACGGCCGCGCCCACTTCAACGCCAAGCGCGCGATGGAGGCCTCTCATCAGCTCGAAGAAGTCGGCAAAGAGCTGCGCAAGATGTATTCTTGGAGCAACGAAAAAGAAGATATGTAAGGCCGCAGGCCTTTGCAGCTGCCCCCGCTTCGGCGGGGGCTTTTTTTTTGCTGCACGCGATAAGAATGTGCCGCCGCGCGGCGGGCGCTCGGGCGCGCGCACGACATTTTAATAGCGAGTAGGGCAGGGGGCGCAATCTTTCAAAAAAATTCGCGCATTTTAATTGAAATGTACGCGGAAAAATGGTATAATGGAGACAATGACGAAAAGCGGCTTTTTGCCCGCAGAAGGGAGTATCTGTTTTGAGTAATTCGGGAAAAAAGAAAACCACCAAAAAAAAGGAGGGCGCGCGCGTATTCACGCGTGAGACGGTCGGGCTGGTGCTCGCGCTGTTCACGCTCGTCGCGCTGGTCATGTTCGTCTCGCGCGGCGCCATCTTCGGCGAAGTGGGGGAGGCGGTCAGCTCCTTCCTCCTGGGCGTGTTCGGCTACGCGACGTTCGTCGTGTTCGCCCTGCTCGCCTACGCGAGCGTCGCGCTCGTCTCCGGCAAGCACATCAAGGCGTCCGCAGGCACGGTCGTCTTTTCGGCGCTGCTCGTGCTGTTCGCCTTCTGCCTCGCGCACACCATCACGGCGGCGGTCGGCGGGCTCGCGTACGAGGGCTACGGCGCCTACCTCGGCGACTGCTTCGCCGCGGGCGAGGGCGGCTTCGGCACCTCGATGGCGGGCGGCGCGCTTTGCGGCCTGCTCGTCTACCCCGTCGTGCGCCTGACCACCGACATCGGCGGCTATATCATCTTCTCGCTGCTCGTCCTCGGCGCGGCGTACTTTTTGTACGTCGGCCTGCGCGATTCTTCCGCCGCCGCGCCCCGCGCACGCGCGGGCAAGGCGCGCGCGGCGCAGGCAAAGCAGGGCAAGGGCGCAGAGGCGGTATTCGCGGGCGAGGCCTCGGCCGCCCCCGTGCAGCCCCCGCAGACGGCCGACCCGTACTACCCGCAAGACGCGCAGCCGCAGGCCATGCAGCAGCAGTACCCGCCGCAGCAGCCGCAGCAGCAGTATGCGCCGCCGCAGCAGCCCGCGCAATCCAATCATATGTATGTGGGGGAGGATACCTTCGCCTTCAAGACCCGCCGCGAGCTGCGGCAGGAGTCCCGCCGCGAGCGCGAAGAGCGCCGCAAGCGTGAAGAGGAGGAAAAGCTCTCGCCCGAAGAGCGCGCCCATCGCCTGCTGTATCCGAACCGCCCCATGCCCAAGTTCGACAAAAAGAAGCAGCAGCCCGCAAAGCCCGCTCCTTCTCCCGCCAAAAACGACGGGTACAACAACTATATCAACAACCGCATCTACGACGACAGCTCCTACTTCAACGACCGCGCGCGCGGCACCATCTCTCGCGAGCAGTATTCAAAGAATTTCAGCAACACGCGCAGCATTTTAGAGGGGCACGAGCTCTCCAGCCCCCGCTCGCCCATCCCGCAGCCCGTCGACCCGTCCTTGCAGCAGCAGGCGGCAGAACAGGCCGCGCAGCCGCAGGGCACGCAGCCGCAGGGAGAGACCTTCTCGCAGATGTTCCCAGAGGGGAACGCGCCCGCGGCGGAGCTTCCCAAAAAGATCCTCACCGACACCTCCCGCACCGCTCCGCCCGCTCAGCCGGACGTGCCCGTCTCCACCTATCGGCAAGACGGCGACTTCTACCGCAAAAACGATCGCGGCGACGCTGCGCCCGGCTTTGACACGCACAGCCCCATCTCTTCCTTCCTCGACGGTTCGTTTGCGGCCGAGCGGGGAGAGGATGCGGGCATCTCCTCGCACGACGTGCAGATGAACAGCCGCGACGAGGAGCCCGGATTCGACGCGAGCGACTTTGCCCGCCGCATCGGGCTGGGCGGCGCGGCCTCCCGCCGCACCGAGCGCCCCTTATCGCCGCAGGAGCCCGCCCGCGAGACGCGTCTGCCCGACAACTTCCCGCCCATGACGCGGCGTACCGACGAGCCCGCGCGCGATAACTTCCCGCCCATGACGCGGCGCACCGACGAACCCGCGCGCGGCGAGCGCACGCAGTTTGCGCCCGACGCCGACGCTAATTCTTTTGAAGCGCCCGCAAACGGCCGCATCCTCGGCCGCACGCAGGAACCGCCCGCCGACAACGGCAGGCTGTTCGGCGGAACGGACGCGAACGCCGCCTTCGGCGAGCCGGCAAACGGCCGCATCCTCGGCCGCGCCGAGGGCAATACGGCAGAGCCGCCCCGCGACGACCGCTTCGCGCGCTTCGAGCAGGAGGACGGCATCATCATCGGCGACCGCGCCCGCACCGAGCAGCAGACGCCGCCCGCGCCGCCCGCCGAGGAGGAGCGCTCGGCGCTCCGCCCCATCACCGACGAGCTGGATTCGGCGGTCAACCTCTTCGACGACGAGCCGCCCGCGCCTTCCGCCGTTCCCGGCGCCGTAGACGCGCTCGAGGCGGCAGAGGCTGCGCAGCCGCCCGCACGCCCCCGCCGCGCGCCCGCGGCAGAGGAGCCGCGCCCGCGCCACATCTACGCCCGCTACAACCCGCCGCCGCTGTCGCTGCTCAAAGACTACCCCAACACACTCTCCGCAGACAGCGACGAGGTGCGCTTCAATAAAGAGACCATCGTCGAAACGCTGTACAACCTGCTGCGCATCGAAACGCAGGTGGTGCGCGTGACGCAGGGCCCCGCCGTCACCCGCTACGACATCGAGCTCCCCGCCAACGTGCAGGCCTCTCGCGTGCTCGGCTGCGACCGCGAGCTGGCCATGCGCCTGCGCGCCCGCGACGGCGTCAACGTGCAGACCAACTACGAAAACGGCTCCATCAGCATCGAGGTGCCCAACAAGCAGCGCGCGACGGTCGGGCTCAAAGAGATCATCACCTCGGCCGACTTCGTCAATTCCAAGCCCAATTCGCTGATGTTCGGCATGGGCAAGGACATCGAAGGGCGCGCCGTGTGCGGCGACATCTATAAGATGAAGCACCTGCTCGTCGCCGGCGCGACCGGCTCGGGCAAGAGCGTCTGCCTGACCTCGCTCATCGTCAGTCTGCTCTACAAGTACAGCCCCGAACAGCTCCGCCTCATCCTCATCGACCCCAAGCAGACGGAGTTCAGCATTTACGAAAAGCTGCCCCACCTGATGATCAACGAGATCATCAGCGAACCCGCCAAGGTCATCTCCGTGCTCAATTGGGCGATCAACGAGATGGAGCGCCGCTACACCCTGTTCAAAGAGCGCACCCGCCAGGGCACGATGGTGCGCGACGTCGACGGCTACAACGCCTCCCTCGGCAAAGACGAAGAAAAGCTGCCCAAGATCGTCATCATCATGGACGAGGTCGCCGACCTCATGGCGGTCGCCAAAAAGGACGTCGAAGACCGCGTCCAGCGCCTGACGCAGAAGTCGCGCGCGGCGGGCATCCACCTCGTTCTCGCCACGCAGCGCCCGTCGACGGACGTCATCACGGGCGTCATCAAGGCCAACCTGCCCACCCGCGTCGCCTGCAAGGTCACGCAGGAGGTCGACTCGCGCACCATCCTCGACTCGTCCGGCGCAGAAAAACTGCTCGGCCGCGGCGATATGCTGTACAAGACGGACACCATGACCTTCCCCCGCCGCCTGCAGGGCGCGTGGCTGGGCGACGACGAGGTCTCGGGCGTCGTCTCGTACGTCAAAGAGCACAACGAGGCGTACTTCGACGACCGCGTCGCCGACTTCATCAACAACGAACACGGCGGCGGCGTCGTCGGCGGCGGCGAGGACGGAGACAGCGTCGAGGCCGTCTACATCGAGGCGCTCAAGTACGTCGTGTCCATCGGCCAGGCCTCCATCTCCATGATCCAGCGCCGCTGCTCGGTCGGCTACCCGAAGGCGGGCAAGATCATCGAGTGGATGGAAAACATGGGCTATATCTCCACCTTCGACGGCTCTAAGGCGCGCAAGGTGCTGCTCACGCAGGAAGAGTTTGACAGTAAATACGGCGACTACGGAGTGTAATGAGAATACTCGACAATAAAAAATTTGGGATGATCTCCCTCGGCTGCGACAAAAACCGCGTGGACGCCGAGCGGCTGCTCGGCGAGATCCGCGCGCGCGGCTACGCCATCACAGACGACATCGCCGAAGCGGAGATCCTCATCGTCAACACCTGCGCCTTCCTCAACGAGGCGCGCAAGGAGGCGATCGACACCGTCCTCGAATGTGATGAATACCGCCGCGCGGGCAAGCTCGAAAAGCTGGTCGTCACCGGCTGCCTGCCCGAAAAGTTCGCGGCGGAGCTGTTCCCCTCGCTGACGGAAGGGGACGTGTTCCTCGGCTGCGGCGACGCCGACGTCCTGTTTGACGCCATCGAGCGCTCGTACCGCGAGGGCAGGGTCAACGCCGTCGGCAGCGGCGGCGAGTGGAAGGGGCAGCGCGTGCTCACCACGCCGCTGCATTACGGCTATCTGAAAATTGCGGACGGCTGCAGCAACCACTGCACATACTGCCTCATCCCCAAGATCCGCGGCAAATACCGCTCCGAGCGGATGGAGGATCTCGTCGCCGAGGCGAAGTCTCTGGGCGAGCTGTCCGAGCTCATCCTCGTCGCGCAGGACACCACCCGCTACGGCGAGGATCTGTACGGCGAAAACAAGTTCGTCGAGCTCATCCGCCGCCTGTCCGCGCTGGACACGGTGGGCAGCATCCGCCTGCTGTATTGTTACCCCGAGGTCATCTCCGATGCCCTCATCGACGAGGTCGCGCAAAACGACAAGGTCGTCAAATACCTGGATATCCCCCTCCAGCACAGCGAGGACCGCATCTTAAAATTGATGAACCGCCGCGGCACCCGCGCCTCCTACCTCGCCCTGGTCCAAAAGCTGCGCGCCCGCATCCCGGGCGTCGCCATCCGCTCGACGTTCATCGCCGGCTTCCCCTCGGAAACGGCAGAGGAGAGCGAGGCGCTCGCCTCTTTCCTGCGCGAGGCCAAGCTGACCAACTGCGGCTTCTTCGCCTACTCGCGCGAGCCGGACACGCCCGCCTACCGCCTCCCGGGGCAGGTATCTGCGCGCGTCAAGTCCGACCGCGTCCGCGCCCTGTACGCCGTGCAGCGGGGCATATCGGCGGAGTTTTTGCGCTCCAAAGTGGGCACATTCGTCGACGTATTGTGCGACGGCATCGACTACGAGGGCGGCCGCTTCGTGGGCCGCGCGTATTGGAGCGCGCCCGACATCGACGGCAAGGTCTACTTCCGCGCCCCCTTCGCCGAGCAGGGGCGCACCTACCGCGTCCTCATCACCGAGGCGGACAGCTACGACCTGTTTGGCCAAACGGAGGAACAAGAATGAATCTCCCCAATAAGATCACGCTGACGCGCATCTGCCTTATCCCGGTGTTCGCGCTCGTCTTTTTGCTGGAAGTCATCCCGTACCGCGGGCTGATCGCCTGCGCCGTCTTCGTCATCGCGGCGTGTACCGACTTTTTGGACGGCTACATCGCGCGCTCGCGCGGGCTGGTCACCGATCTCGGTAAATTTCTCGACCCCATCGCGGATAAAGTGCTCGTCTCGACGGCGCTCATCCTGCTGCTCGCTACGCCCGCTTCGTGGAACTTCCTCGAACTCGGCGGCTGGCTGCCCCCCGTGCTGGGCGTGTGCGTCGCGCTCATCCTCGCGCGCGAGCTCATCATCGGCGGCCTGCGCATGGTCGCGGCCGGCAAGGGCGTCGTGCTCGCGGCGGATACGATCGGCAAGGTCAAGACGACTGTGCAGGACATCGCCGTCGCCGCGCTGCTCGCCGCGGCGGACATCTTCGCTCTGCACGAACTCGCCGGCAAAGTCGTCTGCGCGGCCGGGCTCATCCTGCTCGCCGCCGCAACGGTGCTCACCGTCTGGTCGGGCATCGTCTACCTCGTCAAAAATCGAAAAGTACTGCAAGAAGAGAAAGTATGAAAAACGCGTGTATCGTCATCCGAGACAAAGAACAACATTTTGTCGGCGGCGAGTTTGAACCCGTCGTCGGCGCGCTCATCGACGGCGGCTATGCGCCCGACCCCATCCTGTTTGTGGCCGATGACGACGTGCGCGCCTTCTCGCAGGCGCTGACAGACTATAAAAACGCGGCGGACAACCTGTTCGTCATCGCCCCGGGCGACGCGGCGAACGCGCTGCGCCTGCGCGTGTGCGAGATCCTCTCCGCCGCCATCCCGCAGGGCTGGGTGGTCGAAAAGCAGAAAAAGCCGATCGCCTGCCTCGCGGGCGGCGAAAAGGGCGCGCAGGTCGTGCGCGACGAGGTCATCCCGTATCTGGACGCCCGCTACGCCGTGCAGTACGCCAAGGTGGTGCTGCGCGCCGTCGGCGCCCCCGCCGACGCCGTCGATCCCCTCCTGCGCGAGGCGGAAAAGGGCAGCGCGGGCAAGCTGCGCGTGCATCTGAGCGAGCGGGCAGGGGACCAGCGCTTCGAGGTCATCTACGACAATTCCACCCCCAAGATGCTCGTCGACGACGTGACCCGCCTGCTTTTGACCGGGCTGGGCGACCACATCTACGCCGCCGACGATACCCCGCTCAACCGCCGCATCGTCGAGCTGCTCGCCCTGCGCGGGATGAAGTTGAGCGTCGCCGAGTCCTTCACGGGCGGCGGCATCGCGCAGCGGCTCATCGAGGTGCCGGGCGCGAGCAAGGTGCTGTTCGAGGGGGTGGTCGCCTACGACAACGGCTCGAAGATGAAGCGCCTGGGCGTGCGCGATTCGACGCTGCACAACCAGGGCGCCGTATCCGACGAGACCGCCTACGAGATGGCGGCGGGGCTGATCACCTCGGGCGACTGCGACGTCTCCATCGCCACGACGGGCATCGCCGGCCCGCAGTCTGACGGCACCAACAAGCCGGTCGGGCTGTGCTTCATCGCCATCGGCACCAAAGAGACGGTCTACGTCTACAAGTACAACTATGTGGGCAGCCGCGCGCAGATCACAGAACGCGCGATCACGCAGGCGCTCTATCTGCTGTACAAGCAGCTCAAATAATTTTTTTTGGAATAAGAAACAAAAACTGCGGCGCGCTGCTGCGCGCCGCGCATTGTATATCCGCACGGGAGAACAGACATGGAAAACAAAAAACCGCAAGATCAAGAAAAACTCAAGGCGCTGGACCAAGTCCTTGCGCAGATCGAAAAGCACTACGGCAAGGGCGCCATCATGAAGCTGGGCGACGCCGCCGCCAACGTCGACATCGACGTCATCCCGACCGGCTGCCTCTCGCTGGATATCGCCCTCGGCATCGGCGGCATCCCGCGCGGGCGCATCGTCGAGATCTACGGCCCCGAGTCGTCGGGTAAAACGACGGTCGCGCTGCACGCCATCGCGCAGGCGCAGCGCGCGGGCGGCATCGCGGCGTTTGTCGACGCCGAGCACGCGCTCGACCCCGTCTACGCCAAAAAGTTAGGCGTCAACCTCGAGGACTTGTACGTCTCCCAGCCGGACACCGGCGAGCAGGCGCTCGACATCGTCGACGCCCTCGTGCGCAGCGGCGCGGTCGACCTGATCGTCGTCGACTCGGTCGCGGCGCTCACGCCCAAGGCGGAGATCGAGGGCGACATGGGCGACTCGCACGTCGGCCTGCAGGCCCGCCTCATGTCGCAGGCGTTGCGCAAGCTGACCGGCTTCATCAACAAGTCCAAAACGTGCGTCATCTTCATCAACCAGCTGCGCGAAAAGGTGGGCGTCATGTTCGGCAATCCCGAAACGACGCCGGGCGGCAAGGCGCTCAAATTCTACGCCAGCATCCGCATCGACGTGCGCAAAGGGGAGGCTTTGAAGGACAGCGAGGGCATCATGGGCAACAAGACCAAGGCCAAGATCGTCAAAAACAAGCTCGCGCCCCCCTTCAAGACGGCGGAGTTCGACATCCTCTACGGCGAGGGCATCTCGCAGGAGGGGTGCATCATCGACCTCGGCGTCGCCTGCGACGTCGTCAACAAGAGCGGCGCATGGTTCTCGTATGAAGGGGAAAAGGTCGCGCAGGGCCGCGAGCGCATGCGCGAATGGCTGCGCGCCAATCCCGACCTCGCGCGCGAGATCGAAACCAAGATCCGCGCGGCCTACCGCCCTTCGCGCGACGAGGCGGCGCCCGCAGAGCAGGCGGAGTAAGCGGCCATGAAGCACGGATTTGTCAGGGTCGCCGCCGCGACGCCGCGCATCCGCGTCGCCGACACCCGCTTTAACGCCCAAAGCATCCTCGCCTGCCTCGCGCAGGCGAAGGGGCAGGGGGTCGAGCTGCTCGTATTCCCCGAGCTGTGCGTGTGCGGCTACACCTGCGGCGACCTGTTCGGGCAGGACGTGCTGCTGCGCGGCGCACAAGATGCGCTGCAAACTGTCGCCGCTGCCACGAAGGACGCGGGCATGCTCGTCTTTGCCGGCGTCCCGCTGCAGGTCAACGGCGTGCTGTATAACTGCGCGGCCGCGCTCTGCGGCGGCGAGGTGCTCGCCTTCATCCCCAAGCGCCACCTCCCCAACTACGCCGAGTTTTACGAAAAGCGCAACTTCCAGCCGTACAACGGCGAAAATATCCGCGTATCCTTCGGCGGCAAGGAAGTGCCCTTCGGCAGCAAGTTTATCTTCCGCTGCCGCGAAGAGCGCGACTTTACCGTCGCCGCCGAGCTGTGCGAGGACCTCTGGGTGCCAGCGCCGCCCTCCGTCGCGCACGCGCTCGCGGGGGCGAACATCATCGTCAACCTCTCCGCCAGCGACGAGACGGCGGGCAAGGCGGAGTACCGCCGCCTGCTCGTGCGCGCGCAGTCTGCCAAAACGGTGTCCGGCTACGTCTATGCGGACGCCGGCGACGGCGAATCGACCACCGACATGGTCTTTTCCGGCCACGACCTCATCTGCGAGAACGGCGAGATGCTCGCCGAAAGCACACTCTTTGCAAACGGCATCGTCAGCTCGGAGATCGACGTCTCCCGCCTCGCCTACGAGCGCCGCCGCATCAACACCTTCTACGACGCCTCCGACCTGCGCGGGTACGAAACGATCGACTTTTCGGCGGGCGCAGATTGGGATGCGCTCACCCGCAAGGTCGCCCGCCTCCCCTTCGTTCCGGAAGGGGACGCCCTCGGCCGCCGCGCCGAGCTCATCCTCTCCATGCAGGCGGCGGGGCTCAAAAAGCGGCTGGACCACACCCGCGCGCAGGCGGCTGTGGTCGGCATTTCGGGCGGGCTTGACAGCGCCCTCGCGCTGCTCGTGTGCGTGCGCGCCTTCGACGCGCTGCAAAGAGATCGCAAGGGCATCCTCGCGGTGACCATGCCCTGCTTCGGCACCACCGACCGCACCTTCCAAAACTCGCTGCGTCTGATGCAGGCGCTGGGCGTCACCTCCCGCACCATCCCCGTCGCCGACGCCGTGCGCGGCCACTTTGCCGACATCGGCCACGACGAGCAGGTGCGCAACGCCGCCTACGAAAACGCGCAGGCGCGCATGCGCACGCTGGTATTGATGGACCTCGCCAACGACGCGAACGGCCTGGTCGTCGGCACGGGCGATTTGAGCGAGCTCGCCCTCGGCTGGGCGACGTACAACGGCGACCACATGTCCATGTACGGCGTCAACGCCTCCGTCCCCAAAACGCTGGTCAAGTACCTCATCCGCCACGAGGCGAAGAGGCTGGCAGGGGAGGCGCAGGCGGTGCTCGAAGATATCCTCGCCACCGAGATCAGCCCCGAGCTGCTCCCGCCCGAAGGGGGCAAGATCGCGCAAAAGACGGAAGAGCTGGTCGGCCCGTACGAGCTGCACGACTTCTACCTCTACCACGCCGTGCGCTGGGGCTTCTCCCCGCGCAAAGTGTACTTCCTCGCGCAGGCCGCCTTTGCGGGAACGTACCCGCCCGCCGTCCTCAAAAAGTGGCTGGTCAGCTTCTACCGCCGCTTCTTCTCGCAGCAGTTCAAGCGCTCCTGCCTGCCCGACGGCGTCAAGATCGGCTCGGTCGCCCTCTCTCCCCGCGGCGATTGGCGCATGCCTTCCGACGCCTCCGCCGCCCTCTGGCTGGAAGAGGCGGAAAGCCTGTAAAAATAGCGAAAATAAGCGAAAGTTTGGGTTTTTTGCCCAAACTTTTTTGCTGCCGCGTATGGTTTTCCGCTATATCGTTGACAATTTCGGAAAAAAGCGGTATAATTGTTTAGGTATAAATTATAAGCGAGGAGTGTACCCTCCCCCCGCAGAGCCCATTTCGGGAAGGCAAGGCGGCGCAGAGGGCGCTTGCGCATAGTTTATATACGAGTTTTTTTCACAGGAGGCTATTTCGATGTCAGCAGCGAAGTTGAGCTCCCTGTTTCTCGACATCTCGACGCCCGTGTTTGTCGGGGTGCTTATCGCCGCTATCATAGTGGTCGGCGCAGCCGCCTTCTTCATCGGCTATATGCTCTACAAAAAGAGCACCGAAAAGAAGCTCGGCGAAGTCAGCCAGCGGATCAAAATAATGCTCGACGAAGCGGAAAGCGAGAGTAAAGCATTAAAAAAGGAAGCGATTTTAGAGGCCAAGGAACAGGACTTAAAACTCAGAAACGAATTTGAACGCGAATCCAAAGAAAAGAAGTCCGAATTGCAGCGCGCAGAGCAGCGCCTGCTGCAAAAGGAAGACAATCTCGACAAAAAGGAGGACGCCCTGCAGAAGCGCTCGGATGCGCTCGAACAGCAGCAGAAAAATCTCGTCCGCCAGGAAAACGAGATCAAAAAGATGCAGGAAAAGGTCAACCACCAGCACGATCTCATGATCCAGGAGCTGGAAAAGGTTGCCCAGCTCACCCGCGAGGAGGCCAAAAAGATCCTCACGGACAACATTCTCGACGAGACCCGCCACGACGTCGCCGTGCAGGTGCGCAACATCGAGCAGCAGGCCAAAGACGAGGCGGAAACGAACGCCAAAAAGATCATCAGCCTCGCCATCCAGCGCTGCGCGTCCGACCACGCGTCCGAGATCACGGTATCCGTCGTGCCGTTGCCCAACGACGACATGAAGGCGCGTATCATCGGCCGCGAGGGCCGCAACATCCGCGCCCTCGAAAACGCGACGGGCATCGAGCTGATCATCGACGACACGCCCGAGGTCGTGATCCTCTCCGGGTTCGACCCCGTCCGCCGCGAAGTCGCCCGCCTCTCCCTCGAAAAGCTGATCGGCGACGGCCGCATCCACCCCGCCCGCATCGAAGAGACGGTAGAAAAGGTCCGCAAAGAGCTGGACCAGCAGATCAAGGAAAACGGCGAGGCCGCCATGTTCGAAGTGGGCATCTTCGGCCTGCACCCCGAGCTGATCAAGCTGCTCGGCAGGCTCAAGTACCGTACCAGCTACGGCCAGAACGTGTACAAGCACTCCATTGAAGTCGCGCAGCTCGCGGGCATGATGGCCGCCGAGCTCGGTCTCGACGTCAACCTCGCCAAGCGCGCCGGCCTGCTGCACGACATCGGCAAGGCGGTCGACCACGAGCAGGAGGGCACCCACATCCAGATCGGCGCAGACCTCGCCAAAAAGTATAAAGAAAACAACAACGTCATCAACGCGATCATGGCGCACCACGGCGACGTCGAGCCCAAAACGGTGGAAGCCGTCCTCGTGCAGGCGGCAGACGCCATCTCCGGCGCCCGCCCCGGCGCCCGCCGCGAAACGAGCACCAACTACGTCAAGCGCCTCGAGCAGCTCGAGCAGATCGCCGCGTCCTTCAAGGGCGTCGATAAGAGCTACGCCATCCAGGCCGGCCGCGAGGTCCGCGTCATCGTCAAACCCGAACAGATCGACGACGCCCAGACCCTCTTCCTCGCCAAGGATATCGCCAAAAAGATCGAACAAGAGCTCGAATACCCAGGCCAGATCAAGGTCAACGTCATCCGCGAGTTCCGCGGCGTCGAGTACGCGAAGTAACCTTCGCCCGTCCCGCCCGCCCGCTCCCGCGGACATACTGCAAGAACGCACAAAAGCGCCCCGCAAGGCAAGCCTTGCGGGGCGTCGTTTTTTTGTTGCAGGGCGGGTCAGCCGTCCACTTCGGCGATGTAGGTGGGCGCGTTTTTGGCCGTGCGGCCCTTCACCACCTCGTGATAATAGGCGTACGTCATCGGCTTGCGCCCGTTCGTGCTCTCGGCGCCGATCACCTCTCCCAAAAACAGGGTGTGCGTCGACGTGTCGATCGCCTGCGTCACGCGGCAGGCGATGTACGCGCAGCTGTCGCGTACGACGGGCATCGCGCTGCGCACGTCGTAGGGGACGCCCGCAAACTTGTCGAAGTCCGCGCCCGTGCGGAAGCCGAATGTGCCGATCACGGAGGGGTCGGTGTCCTCCGCCAGCACCGACAGGGCAAAGTGCCCGCAGTCGGCGATGCAGCGGTTGGTGTAGTTGTCCTTGTTGATGGCGACCATCATCACGGCCGGCTGCGAGGTCACCTGCACGGCGCAGTTGGCGGTGCAGCCGGTCGGGCGGCCGTTATCCCACGTCGAAACGACGTACACCCCGTACGACAGGGCGCGGAATGCTCTCGTATCCGTCATCTTCCCACCCCTGCGCGGCTCAATAGTTGTCCGCGCGCAGCTGGAAGTACGCCTTCGGGTGCGCGCACACGGGGCACACTTCGGGAGCCTTTTTGCCGATGACGATGTGCCCGCAGTTGGAGCACTGCCAGATGCACTCCTCGTCGCGGGAGAACACGAGGCCGTTCTTCACGTTGTCGAGCAGGGCGAGGTAGCGCTTTTCGTGCTCCTTCTCGATCGCGCCCACCTTCTCGAACAGGAAGGCGATGTCGTCAAACCCCTCGGCGCGCGCCTCTTCTGCGAAGCGGGCGTACATATCCGTCCACTCGTAGTTTTCGCCCGCGGCCGCGTCGGCGAGGTTCTCCTCCGTCGAGGGGACGCTGCCGCCGTGCAGCAGCTTGAACCAGATCTTCGCGTGCTCCTTCTCGTTGTTTGCCGTCTCTTCAAACAGCGCGGCGATCTGCACGAACCCGTCCTTCTTCGCCTTGCTTGCGTAATAGGTGTATTTGTTGCGCGCCTGCGATTCGCCCGCAAAGGCCTCCATCAGGTTGGCTTCCGTCTTGGTGCCTTTCAGCTCTTTTGCCATAATTACCTACCTCCGGATAAATTTTTATTACAATCGGGGCAAAGCCCGACGAATACGATGGTATAGCCCTCCACGGCGAAACCGCCCGTGTCAGTCAGCTGCTTGTCCAGCCCCTCGACGACGGGCATGTGCGCGTCGAACAGCCGCCCGCAGCAGCGGCAGCGCAGATGGTAGTGGGGGCGCAGGCAGCCGTCGTAGCGGTCGGCGCCGCCCGTCTCGATGCGCCGTATCTCCCCCTGCTCGGCGAGCAGGTTGAGGTTGCGGTACACCGTCGCCCGCCCCGCCCGCGGCTTTTGCCCCGCAAGCGCGGCGCAGATCTCGTCCGCGTCCGGGTGGTCGAGCGCGCGCACCGCCTCCAATACCTGTTGTCTTTGCCGCGTGTTTCTCCGCTCCATAGGCTCCCCAATTGAGATTTATTCTCATTTATTATTATACATAGAAAAGAGAATTTGTCAAGCCTTTGTTGAAAATTTTTCTGAAATATTGACAAAACGGGCATCGTTGATTTATAATATAAGAAAAGCGGGATCGCAAGAAGGGGAACGCATGAACTACGAGGACACAGACTTATATTTTTTGCAGCGCGACGCGCAGCGCGCCTTCGGCGACGAGGAGGGGAACAAGATCTTCCGCCGCGCCGCCAAACTATACGCCGAGCTCGTCTGCACGACAGACTATCAAAACAGCCAGACGTACGAGAGCCAGCTCAAGCGGCTGGTGTATCCCGTCATCGCCTATTATAAGACGCTGCTCGCCTTCGGCTACCGCACGGACGCGGCGCTCGGCTTGGTGCGCAACGAAACGGAAAAGGCGGCCGACGAGTGCGCCGAGCGGCTCGCCGCGCAGATGCGCCCCATCTTCCCGTACCACGCCTTCCGCCGCAACATCAAAAACTTCATCGAGTACCGCTTCCCCGCCCGCGGCTGGAAGAGCGAGGGGCTCGCCGCCCGCGGCTCGCTCATCTCCTTCCGCATCGCCGGCTGCCTGTACTACAACATCACCAAAAAATTCGGCTGCAAGGAGCTCTGCCTCGTCTTCTGCGAGTACGAGGCGCGCGCCTTCGCCGGGCTCTCGCCGCAGATCGTGTTCGAGTGCGGCGGCACCCTCGCCAACGGGCACGACTACTGCGACTTCCGCTTCCGCAAGGGGCATGGCAAAAAGCCGCGCAAGTAGGGTGTTTTTGAAGCGCCGCCCGCGCGCGCACCTCGCAAAAGGAGCCGCCCCGCCCGCGCGCGCAACTTTCAAAATATAAAATAAGAGCCGACGGAAATTCCGTCGGCTCTTCGCTTGTCCGAAAAATAGCCTGCTTTATGCCTTGTCCTGGCTGCCGAGCACGTCGACGATCTTGTGCTTGACGATCTCTTTGACGGCCGCGCGGGCGTCGCCGAGGTATTGGCGGGGGTCGAAGTGGTCGGGGTGCTCCGCAAAGTGCTTGCGGATGGCCGCGGTGCAGGCGACGCGCAGGTCAGAGTCGATGTTGATCTTGCAGACGGCCATCGTGGCAGCCTGGCGCAGCATCTCTTCGGGGATGCCGATGGCGTCGGGCATCTTGCCGCCGAATTGGTTGATGATGGCGACGCGGTCCTGCGGAACGGAGGATGCGCCGTGCAGCACGATGGGGAAGCCGGGCAGGCGCTTGCCGACCTCTTCGAGGATATCGAAGCGCAGCTGCGGCTTCTGGCCAGGCTTGAATTTATAAGCGCCGTGGCTGGTACCGATGGCGATGGCGAGGGAGTCGCAGCCCGTCTTTTCGGTGAACTCGCATACTTCGTCCGGCTGGGTGAAGCAGGCGTCCTCTGCCTTGACGTTGACGGCGTCCTCGATGCCCGCGAGCTGGCCCAGCTCTGCCTCGACGACGACGCCGCGGTCGTGCGCGTATTCGACGACCTTGCGGGTGATCTCGATGTTCTCCTTAAAGGAATGGTGCGAAGCGTCGATCATGACGGACGTAAAGCCGTCCTCGATGGCCGATTTGCACGATTCAAAGTCTGCGCCGTGGTCGAGGTGCATGACGATGGGCAGGCCCGTCGTCTCGACCGCCGCCTGCACGAGGTGGCGCAGATACACGGGGTTGGCATACTTTCTCGCGCCCGCGGAGACCTGCAGGATGAGCGGAGAGTTGCACTCCTTGCCCGCTTCGACGATACCCTGAATGGTTTCCATGTTGTTCACGTTGAACGCGCCGATCGCATAGCCGCCGGCATACGCTTTTTTGAACATTTCGGTTGAAGTTACCAAAGGCATACAGTTGTTCCTCCGAGAATAGATTTTTCTTTCCGTCCTCTATTTTACAACAAAACCGAGCAAAAATCAATATAATTTGAAAAATATCTCTCATTTGCTTTCTATATTTTTTTCGCGGTATTATAATAATAGGTGAAAAAAACGAAAGTGCCCCCGCCGAGGGGGCCGCGGCGGGGAGGACCCGCCGCTTCGCGAACAGAAAGGAGCGTGAAGTATCATGAGAGACAACAGGATCGACCGCCTTGCAGACGTGCTCGTCAACTATTCGGTGCACTGCCAAAAGGGCGAAAAGGTGCTCATCGAGGCGCGCGGCATCGACGCGGAGCTTGTCAACGCCTGCATCGAAAAGGTATTTGCGGCGGGCGGCTACCCGTTTGCCGAGGTCATCGACCAGCGCGTCGAGCGGGCGCTGCTGCTGGGCACGAGCAAGGCGCATTGCCAGCTGCGCGCCAAGTACGCCAAGTACCGCATGGAGGATATGGATTGCTACATCGGCATCCGCGGCGGCGACAACACCTTCGAGCTGTCCGACGTGCCCGCGGCGAATATGCAGGTGTACGACCGCACCTATTCCTTCCCCGTCCACCACGAAACGCGCGTCAAAAAGACAAAGTGGGTGGTGCTGCGCTACCCCAACCCCGCCATGGCGCAGAACGCGGGCATGTCCACCGAGGCGTTTGAAAAGTTTTACTTCGACGTCTGCACCCTCGACTATTCTAAAATGGACCGCGCGATGGACGCGCTGCAGGCGCTCATGCAAAAGACGGACAAGGTCCGCCTCGTCGCGGAGGACACCGACCTCACCTTCTCCATCAAGGGCATCCCCGCCATCAAGTGCGCGGGCAACATGAACATCCCCGACGGCGAGGTATATACCGCGCCCGTCAAAGACAGCGTCGAAGGGGTCATCACCTACAACGCGCCCACCCTCGAAAAGGGCGTCCGGCACGACAACGTCCGCCTCGTCTTTCGCGGCGGCCGCATCGTCGAGGCGACCTCTTCCAACACCAAGGCGCTCAACGACGTGCTCGATACAGACGCCGGCGCGCGGTATGTGGGGGAGTTCGCCATCGGCGTCAACCCCTATGTGACCAAGCCCATGCTCGACATTCTCTTCGACGAAAAGATCTCCGGCTCCATCCACTTCACGCCCGGCTGCTGCTACGACGACGCCTACAACGGCAACAAGTCGAGCGTGCATTGGGATATGGTGCTCATCCAGACGCCCGAATACGGCGGCGGCGAGATCTGGTTCGACGGGCGGCTGATCCGCAAAGACGGGCGCTTTGTCGTCGACGAGCTGCTCCCGCTCAACCCCGAAAACCTCAAATAACCGAGTTTTTTTGAAAAATTGCGAAAAATGCCGCCCTTTTTGCGGAAATTTATCATGATTTTTTGAAATTTAAAAGTATTTTGCACAAACTATTGACTAAATTTTACCGATTTGCTATAATAGAGATGCTGGCAAAAGGCATCAATAAGAATCTATAATATTATGGAGGACAAACAAAATGGCTAATGTAAGAGTTGCGATCAACGGGTTTGGCCGTATCGGCCGCCTCGCGTTCCGCCAGATGTTCGGCGCTAAGGGCTACGAGGTCGTCGCGATCAACGACCTGACCAGCCCGAAGATGCTCGCGCACCTGCTCAAGTACGATTCCGCACAGGGCAGATACGCGCTGGCGGACAAGGTCTCCGCTACGGAGAACTCGATCATCGTCGACGGCAAAGAGATCAAGATCTATGCCGAGAAGGATGCGAAGGATCTGCCTTGGGGCGAGATCGGCGTAGACGTCGTCCTCGAGTGCACGGGCTTCTATACCTCCAAGGCGAAGAGCCAGGCGCACATCGACGCCGGCGCGAAGAAGGTCGTCATCTCCGCTCCCGCGGGCAACGATCTGCCGACCATCGTCTACAGCGTCAACGAAAAGACGCTCACCCCCAACGACACCATCATCTCCGCGGCTTCCTGCACGACCAACTGCCTCGCGCCGATGGCCAACGCGCTCAACAAGTTCGCGAAGATCAAAAAGGGCTACATGACCACCATCCACGCCTACACGGGCGATCAGATGACGTTGGACGGCCCGCACCGCAAGGGCGACCTGCGCCGCGCGCGCGCCGCTGCGGTCAACATCACCCCGAACAGCACCGGCGCTGCAAAGGCGATCGGCCTGGTCATCCCCGAGCTCAACGGCGTTTTGGACGGCTGCGCGCAGCGCGTTCCCGTGCCCACCGGCTCCCTGACCCAGCTCATCGCCATCTGCGAAGGCGAGGTCGATAAAGACGGCGTCAACGCCGCGATGAAGGCTGCCGCTTCCGAGTCCTTCGGCTACACCGAGGACGAGATCGTCTCCTCCGACATCATCGGCATCACCTACGGCTCCCTGTTCGACGCTACGCAGACCAAGTGCATGCCCATGGGCGACGGCTCCACGCTCGTCAAGGTCGTGTCCTGGTACGACAACGAGAACTCTTACACCAGCCAGATGGTCCGCACCATCAAATATTTCGCCGAACTCAACTAATTGTTCGTCGGCTCTCGGCCGCCCCGCATCCGCGGGGCGGCCGTTTTTATGTTCCGCGCCGCCTGCATGGGGCGGCCGTTTTTTTCTTCGCCCTCGTAAAAAAATTGGGTCTTGACGGGAGGGGGAAAGGGTGGTATAATAAGGGAGCGGCCGTTCGCGGCCGCAATACCAATACAGCAAGGAGAGACCTACCATGTGGTTTGACGAGAGCACATTCTATCAGATCTACCCGCTCGGCTACTGCGGCGCCGAGCGCGAAAACGATTTCGGCGAGATCCGCCACCGCCTTTCGGTCATCGAGGAGCGCATCCCGTACATCCGCGACTGCGGCTTTACCGCCGTCCTGTTCAACCCGCTGTTCGAGAGCGAACGGCACGGCTATGACACCGTCGACTTCTTCCGCATCGACCGCCGTTTGGGCGACAATGCAGATTTCAAGCGCTTGGTCGAAAAGTTCCACGAGGCGGGCATCCGCGTCGTGCTCGACGGCGTGTTCAACCACGTCGGCCGCCGCTTCTTCGCCTTCGAAGATGTGCGCGAAAAGAAGCAGGCCTCCGACAAAAAGGATTGGTTCCATATCGATTTCGGCGGCAATACCGCCTACAACGACGGCTTCTGGTACGAGGGCTGGGAGGGGCACATGGAGCTGGTCAAGCTCAACCTGCAAAACTCCGCCGTGCTCGACTATATCGGCCGCGCGGTCGAGTTCTGGATGGGCGAGTTCGGCATCGACGGATTGCGCCTGGACGTCTCCTACCTGCTGCCCGAGTGGTTCTTCGAGTGGCTGCGCCGCACCGTGCGCGGCCGCCGCAGCGACTTTTTCCTGATGGGCGAGGTCATCCACAACCAAAACTTCCAAAAAAATCTCACCCCCGAGCGGCTGGATTCCATCACCAACTACGAGTGCTACAAGGGGCTCACCTCCGCGCTCAACTCCGACAACCTGTTCGAGATCGAGCACTCCCTCGAGCGGCTGTTCGGCAGCCAGCCGTGGTGCCTGTACACGGGCAAAAACCTGTTCAATTTCGTCGACAATCACGACGTCCCTCGCGCCTACACCGCGTTGCAAGACAAGCGCAAGCTGCCCGCGCTGTACGCCATCCTCTACGGCATGCCCGGCATCCCCTGCGTCTATTACGGCTCGGAATGCGGCGCGGAAGGGGACAAGAGTGACAACGACTACGACCTGCGCCCCGCCATCTCCGCGATCGACAAGGATAAGTGCCCGCAGCTGACCGCGCTCATCCGCAAGCTCAACGCCATCCGCTGCCGCGAGCGCGCCCTGCAATACGGCAGCTACGAAAAGTGCGCCCTCTCCAACAAGTATATGTGCTTCAAGCGCGAAAAAGGGGGCGAGCGCATCTACTGCGCCTACAACATTTCGGACGGCGACGTCACCGTGCGCGTGGAAGAGGCGGAGGGCACCGACCTGCTGACCGGCGAGATCCGCAATCTCAACGACATCTACTTGCCGCCCTTCGCCGTCAAACTGTTCAAAAAGAACTGACATTGCAGAACGTACACTTTTCGGCGCGACGCCCCGCAGGGGCGCCGCGCTTTTGCATGCCGGTTTTTGCAGGGGCGCCGCGCCCTTTTGCGCGCTTTTTTTTTGCGGATCGCCGCGCATCGTTGTCGATCCTGTCGACTTTGTAATGCTTTGTCATATATTTCTATGATATAATTGACAAAAAATTTGCCGTATAGTATAATACCTCCCGAACAAGGCCGCGGAGCCGCCCCTGCGGCGGGCTTGCGGTCATCCCGGAGGAAGCTATGCGGAAAAAGAGAAGAAGTATCGCGTTTTTGGCGTCCGTCTCCTTGGCGGCGGTCTGTCTGTTGGGCGCGCTTGCGGGCTGTGCGCCCGTCGAGGCGGGGCCGGAGGAGCAGCCGGGCGGCACGGTGCGGCCGGACGAACGCCCGGACGAACGCCCGGACGAACGGCCGGACGAGCTGCCCGACGAACAGCCCGAACTGACGCTGCCCGATTGGTACCGCCCCGAAAGCGCGTCCGTCTTTTCCCTGCCCCCGCAGGACGGCAGCACCCCCGCCGACTATACCGCGCTCGAAAACTACGCCTATGCCGCGGGCAAGCTGGCGTGCAGCCCCGCCTACCACGTCGACAGCCTCAGCAAGGCCACGGCGAAGGTGCTCATCCTCAACGTCGAGCAGGAGGTGCGCGGCACCAAAGATTTCAAGGAAGGGGTGCTCGTCACCTCCACCGTCAGCACGAGCAAAAATATGTTCGCGCCCTCCAAGGCGGTGCAAAAATACTACGGTGAGGATCAAGTGGTCGTGCGCGGCCCCGCCTCCGACGACACAGCCGATTGGGAGGGCGGCGTCGAATGGGCGGCAGGGGAGCCGCTCGAAGTGTTGGGCGCTGCCGCAGCCGAGGCGCGCTACGGCGTGTGGGCGGGTGAGCTGACCGACTTCGTCGTCACCGAAGATACCGTCCTCTCCGCCGATGTGCAGGCGGAAGGGGATGGCTATGTGCTCACCTTCGACCTGCGCGTCGAGGGTGACGATGACGCCGCTTTCTATTATAAAAAGCAGATGGTCACGATGGGCGAGCTGGACGCAGAGCCCGTATTCACCTCCGTCCGCCTTTCGGTGCGCATCGCCGCCGATTGGACGCCCCTTTCGGTGACGACGGAGGAGTCCTACTCTTCCAAAAAGATGGTCACGGCAGACTGCACGGGCGTCACCGAGGTCGCCTTCACCTACGGCGAGGCCGCCGTCGATCTCTCCGCGTATGATTCGTACTTCCGCGCCTACGCATAAACGGCGCAGCGAGCGGCCGCCCGTTCGGGCGGCCGCGTTCGCGCGGAGAGCGCGCCCGCCGCGGCGGTATTTCTTAAAAAATAGCGGCATAAAACGCTTTACAAGCGGCGCGCGATGTGCTATAATAACTAAAAATGTTCCAAAAATAACGCTGTGAAGCGGAACAGTAGTCTGATGACGCGGGCTCCAGAGAGCCGCCGGCAGGTGCGAGGCGGTCGAAGCGGTCGGACGAACTCACCGCCGAGCGGCCCGCTCGAAAGGCTGCCGAGTAGAAGCGGGACGGGGGCTCCCCGTTACAGGAGAGGGATATGCGCCCGCACGGGCAAGTATCTTACAGAGAGCGCGCGGCATGCCCGCGCGAACGAGAGTGGTACCGCGAAACCTGTTTTCGTCTCTTCGGAGAGGAAAACGGGGTTTTTTATTATATCGAAACATTTTATTCCGAAAAAATGGAGGAGAAAGCGTATATGAAAAATTTTGACAAGTACACCAAGCAGTATTTTCTTCCCCCCGTACGCTGCATGGATTGGGCGGAAAAGGACGCCGTCGACCATGCGCCCGTATGGTGCAGCGTCGACCTGCGCGACGGCAACCAGGCGCTCATCGAGCCGATGACGCTCGAGCAAAAGGTCGAGTTTTTCAAACTTTTGGTCAAGGTCGGCTTTAAGGAGATCGAAGTCGGCTTCCCCGCCGCCAGCGACACCGAGTACACCTTCCTGCGCACCCTCATCGACAACGGGCTCATCCCCGACGACGTGACGGTGCAGGTGCTCACGCAGGCGCGCGAGCACATCATCCGCAAGACGTTCGACGCCGTCCGCGGCGCCAAAAACGCCATCGTGCACGTCTACAACTCCACCTCCGTCGCCCAGCGCGAGCAGGTATTCAAAAAGGATAAGGCGGCCATCTGCAAGATCGCCGTCGACGGCGCGCAACTGCTCAAACAGCTCGCCGACGAGGCGGGCGCCAAGTACCGCTTCGAGTACAGCCCCGAGTCCTTCACCGGCACCGAGCCGGAGTACGCGCTCGAGGTGTGCAACGCCGTGCTCGACGTGTGGAAGCCCACGCCCGACCGCAAGGCGGTCATCAACCTGCCTGCCACCGTCGAAAACGCGATGCCGCACGTCTTCGCACAGCAGGTCGAGTACCTCTCCAAAAATATGCTGCACCGCGAAAACGTCGTGCTCAGCCTGCACCCGCACAACGACCGCGGCTGCGCCGTCGCCGCCTCCGAAATGGGCCTCTTGGCGGGCGCCGACCGCGTCGAGGGCACGCTGTTCGGCAACGGCGAGCGCACCGGCAACGCCGATATCGTCACCATCGCCATGAATATGTATTCGCAGGGCGTCGACCCGCAGCTCGATTTCTCCTGCATGCCCGACATCTGCGACAAGTACACCGAGTACACGCAGATGGCCGTCTCGCCCCGCCAGCCGTACGCGGGCTCGCTCGTGTTCGCGGCCTTCTCCGGCTCCCATCAGGACGCCATCGCCAAGGGCATGCAGTGGCGCAAAGAGCACAAGATGCCCCACTGGAACGTCCCGTACCTGCCCATCGACCCGCAAGACGTCGGCCGCGAGTACCAGACGGACGTCATCCGCATCAACAGCCAATCGGGCAAGGGCGGCGTCGGCTATATCTTGCAGGAAAATTTCGGCCTCAACCTTCCCGCCAAGTTCAAAGAGGCGATGGGTTACGCCGCCAAGGGCGTGTCCGACCGCACCCACAAAGAGCTCAAGCCCGCCGAGGTGTATCAGGTGTTTTTGGATGAATTTGTCCAAAACCGCCCCGTCTTCTCCATCCCCGAGTGCCATTATAAGCAGCTCGCCGACGGCATCGAAGCGACGGTCACCGTCGAGCAGAAGGGGGAGCGCGCCGTCTGCGTGGCGGAGGGCAACGGCCGCCTCGACGCAGTCACCAACGCCCTCAAAAAGCACTTCGGGTTAGACTTCATGCTCACCACCTACGAGCAGCACGCCCTCAGCGAAAAGTCCGATTCAAAGGCGCTCTCCTTCGTCGGGCTGGACAAGGGCGGCAAGTCGTATTGGGGCGCGGGCATCGACGAAGACATCATCCGCTCCTCCGTCGACGCGCTCGCCGCGGCGATGAACAACCTCATGCAAAATTAAATTTTTCCGGAAACCGTTCGGGCGGGGCGCTTTGCGCCCCGCCCTTTGCCCGCCGCTTTTCCCGCCCGTCGTTTGCCCCTCCCGCCGCGCGCGGGCGCAAGGGGGGGGCGCAAAGGGAGGGAGCCTTTGGGTATAAAAAATTTATATACCCGAAATTTCGCTTTTGGCCGAAAAAATGCTTGAAAAAACAGCCCCCGTCGATTATACTATAAAAGCACGATTTTTTGACAAAAACACGGGAGCAGTCCCGAGAGAAGAAAGGACGGTCAGGCTATTATGTACAAGATCTTAAAAAAGAGAGAGCTGAACCCGACGGTCACGCTCATGGAAGTGGAGGCGCCCTTCGTCGCCCGCAAGGCGGAGCCGGGGCAGTTCATCATCCTGCGCGTCGATGAAGAAGGGGAGCGCATCCCCCTCACGGTCGCCGATTTCGACAGAGAAAGGGGCACCGTCACCATCATTTTCCAGATCGTCGGCGGCACCACCGAGCGCCTCAATCACTTGAACGAAGGCGAGTATATCCACGATTTCGTCGGCCCGCTCGGCGAGCCCTCGCACACCGCGGGGCTGCATAAAGTCGCGGTCGTGGGCGGCGGCGTCGGCTGCGCCATCGCGTACCCCGTCGCCAAAAAGCTGCACGCGCAGGGCACGGAAGTACACGCCATCGTCGGCTTCCGCAACAAGGACCTCGTCATCCTCGAGGAGGAGTTCCGCTCCGCGTCGAGCGTGCTGAAGATGATGACGGACGACGGCAGCTACGGTGAAAAGGGTCTCGTCACAGACGCTTTGAAGGCGCTCATCGAGGCGGGCAACCGTTACGACGAAGTCATCGCCATCGGCCCGGTCGTCATGATGAAGTTCGTCTCCCTGCTCACCAAGCAGTACGATATCCCCACCGTCGTCAGCATGAACCCCATCATGATCGACGGTACGGGCATGTGCGGGTGCTGCCGCGTCACCGTCGGCGGCAAGATGAAGTTCGCCTGCGTCGACGGGCCCGACTTCGACGGCCACGCCGTCGACTTCGACGAGCTGCTCAAACGCACCGCTACCTATAAAGAATTTGAAAAGCGCGAGCGCGAGCTCGCCTGCAACCTCTTCAAAAAGGAGGTCAAGTGATATGCCGAATATGTCTTTGAAAAAGCACGAGATGCCCACCCAGGCGCCCGACGTGCGCAACCACAACTTTGAAGAAGTCGCCCTCGGCTATACCGCCGAGACGGCGGTCGAAGAGGCGCAGCGCTGCCTGCATTGCAAAAACAAGCCGTGCGTCGGCGGCTGCCCCGTGCGCATCCATATCCCCGAGTTCATCGCCAAGGTCGCCGAGGGCGCCTTTGAAGAGGCGTATCAGATCATCCAGCGCTCGAGCAGTTTGCCCGCCGTCTGCGGGCGCGTCTGCCCGCAAGAGACGCAGTGCGAGAGCAAGTGCGTGCGCGGCATCAAGGGCGAACCGGTCGCCATCGGCCGCCTCGAGCGCTTCGTCGCCGATTGGCACAACGCCCACAGCTGCGACCTGCCCGTCAAAGCCGAGCCCAACGGCCACAAAGTCGCCGTCGTCGGCAGCGGCCCCGCAGGCCTGACCTGCGCGGGCGACCTCGCCAAGCGCGGCTACGACGTGACGGTGTTCGAGGCGCTGCACCTGGCGGGCGGCGTGCTCACCTACGGCATCCCCGAGTTCCGCCTGCCCAAGTCCATCGTGCAGAAGGAGATCGACAACCTCAAGGCGCTGGGCGTCAAGGTGGATACCAACATGGTCATCGGCCGCGTCCTCTCCATTGACGAGCTCAAAGAGGAATACGGCTTCGAGGCGGTGTTCATCGGCAGCGGCGCGGGGCTCCCTCGCTTCATGAACATCCCGGGCGAAAGCCTCAAAAGCGTCTATTCCGCAAACGAATTTCTGACCCGCGTCAATCTGATGAAGGCGTATAAAGAGGACTCGCGCACCCCCGTGCTGCCCGCGCGCAAGGTGTGCGTCGTGGGCGGCGGCAACGTCGCGATGGACGCCGCGCGCTGCGCCAAGCGCCTCGGTGCGGAAGAGGTGACCATCGTCTACCGCCGCAGCGAGGCCGAGCTCCCCGCGCGCGCGGAAGAAGTGGAACACGCCAAGGAGGAGGGCATCATCTTCCGCTTCCTCACCAACCCGACCAAGATCACAGAGGGCGAAAACGGCATGGTGGGCGGCATGACCTGCATCCGCATGGAGCTGGGCGAGCCGGACGCCTCCGGCCGCCGCCGCCCCGTCGCCGTCGAGGGCAGCGAGTTCGACATCGAGTGCGACTGCGTCATCATGGCGCTCGGCACCTCCCCCAACCCCCTCATCAAAAACACGACGCAGGGGCTGGAGACGCAAAAGTGGGGCGGCATCATCGCCGACGAGCACGGCCTGACCTCGCGCGAGGGCGTCTACGCGGGCGGCGACGCCGTCACGGGCGCGGCGACCGTCATCCTCGCCATGGGCGCGGGCAAGACGGCAGCCGAGGCCATCGACGGGTATATTCAGAAGAAGAATTGACGGCAGCGCAGTTTGCCGATAGGGGCGGGCGCCGATGCGGCGCCCGCCCGCACTTTTTACGGAGAAATAAGCAAATGTCTATGTGGAAAAACTCGGCGCTCCCCGCGCCGGACGAACTCAAGGCGCAGTTCCCCCTCTCGGCGGAGCTCGCCGCAGTCAAGGCCGCGCGCGACGCCGCCATCCGCGACGTATTCACGGGCAAATCGGATAAATTCATCGTCATCGTCGGGCCCTGCTCGGCCGACAACGAGGACGCCGTCTGCGAATACGTCTCCCGCCTCGTGCCCCTGCAAGAAAAGCTCGCCGAAAAGCTCATCGTCATCCCGCGCATCTACACCAACAAGCCGCGCACGACGGGCGCGGGCTACAAGGGGATGCTGCACCAGCCCAGCCCCGACAAGGCGCCCGACCTTTTGCACGGCATCATCGCCATCCGCAAGATGCACATCCGCGCCATGCGCGAGAGCGGCCTCACCGCCGCCGACGAGATGCTCTATCCCGAAAACCGCAGCTACCTCGACGATTTGCTCTCCTACGAGGCGGTCGGCGCGCGCTCGGTCGAAAACCAGCAGCACCGCCTCACCGCCAGCGGCATGGACATCCCCGTCGGTATGAAAAACCCGACCAGCGGCGACCTCGCCGTCATGCTCAACTCGGTGCAGGCGGCGCAGTCGGGGCACCGCTTTTTGTACCGCGGCTGCGACGTCGAAACGAGCGGCAACGACCTCGCCCACTGCATCCTGCGCGGCGGCGTCGACAAGTACGGCACCTGCATCCCCAACTACCACTACGAGGATCTCGTCCGCCTCGCCGCCCTCTACGCCGAGCGCGCGCTCCAAAACCCCGCCGCCGTCGTCGACTGCAACCATTCCAACTCAAACAAACAGTTCCGCGAGCAGATCCGCATCGCGGGCGAGGTGATGCACAGCCGCAAGTACAACCCCGCGCTCAAAACGCTCATCAAAGGGCTGATGATCGAAAGCTACCTCGTCGAGGGCTGCCAGCCCATCACCGCGGGCCGCACCTACGGCAAGTCCATCACCGATCCCTGCCTCGGCTGGGAGGACACCGAATCGCTGCTCTGCACCATCGCCGAGCAGGCATGATCTCCTCGGCAAGACCGTAAAGCCCCGCATCGCGGGGCTTTGTTTGTTTGCAAGGGAAGGAAATTTTTGTAAAATCTTGCTTTTTTCTTTCGGGTGTGTTATACTGAATACGGCACAAAACCGGATTTAGAAAGTCACACGGGATACGGATGGGCATTTCGTATCTCTTATTTCCCGTGTGCGGAAAGTTTTGTGCCAACGATCGGAGATACTGCAATGCAGGGCGTGTCTTCGACCGAAGGCACGCTTTTTTTCGTTTTGGCGGAAAAAGTCCCTGCAAATTTATGGGGGAGGAAAGAAGGATGAAAAAGTTTTGGATCGTATTGCTCTCGCTGCTGCTTTCGCTCGGCTGCGTTTTCGGTTTTGCCGCCTGCGACGAAACGCCGCCGGACGACGAGACGGGCGGCACCGTGCAGCCCGGCGGCCCCGGCAAGCCGCACGAACATGACTTCGGCGAATGGACGGTGACGATTTCCGCGACGTGCACGGAAGAAGGGGAAGAGCAGCGCACCTGCTCCTGCGGGGAGACGGAGACGCGCGAGATTGCGCCGTTGGGGCATGCCTTTGACGGGGGCAAGGTCACGACGCCTGCGACTTGCACGCAGGCAGGCGTGATGACATATACCTGCGAGCGCTGTGGTGAGATAAAGACGGAAGCGACTGTAATGGCGGATCACACCGAAGTGATCGATGCCGCTGTCGCGCCGACATGCACGGAGCCGGGTCAGACGGAAGGCAAGTATTGCTCTGTCTGCCACACGGTGCTCGTCGCGCAGGAGCCGGTCGCCGCCGTCGGGCATGCTTATGTAGATGGCGTCTGTACCGTTTGCGGGGTCATCGGGATCATGGTTGAGGACGGCTTGGAATTTTCGCTTTCGGTCGACGGCTCCTATTACAGCGTTTCCGCTCTTACGAGTGGCCGCACGGAGGTCAATATCCCGGCGTCATTGCACGAAATTCCCGTCCGAGAGATCGCGGGGAGTGCTTTTGCCGATCGTGCGGATTTGGAAAGCGTTCAAATTTCGGATGGAATACAGTCGATCGGGGATTTTGCGTTTGTGAATTGTTCCGCACTCAAAAGCGTTTCCCTTGGGGAAGGTCTGCTCTCGGTCGGGGCCTCTGCGTTTGAAGATTGCGTCAGTTTGTCGGAGATTGAGATACCGAAGAGCGTCGTATCCATCGGAAAAGCTGCGTTCGATGGGTGCCACAACTTGGTGAATGTCTATCTTGCCGATATTGCGGCGTGGTGCGCCATTGACTTTCGCTCAAGTTCCGCTTCGCCCTTTTACAATGCTGAAAATTTATATTTAAATGGAGAGCTCGTGACGGATCTCGTCGTCCCAGACGGTGTCACGTCCATCGGGAATTATGCGTTCTATTCTTGCGACGGGCTGACGAGCGTGTCGATCCCGAGCAGCGTCATTTCCATCGGCAATTCCGCGTTTACCGGCTGCGACAGCTTGACGAGCGTATATATTACCGATCTTGCGGCGTGGCGCGCTATCGTTTTCGGGGAAGGGATTTCCGATCCGCTGCATTATGCAAGCCATTTGTATTGTAACGGGCAGCTTGTGACCGATCTTACCTCGTCCGGGTGGCGTAGATAAACGATCAAACTGTCTGACGGAGCGGGGACACATCGCCGGAATGGGATCATCAAAGAAGAGTGCTTCCGCCGGATGGCGGAAGCACTCTCTCATAAATGCGCAATAACCGAATGGTGGATCATGTCGCTTGCGTGCAAAAACGGGCTCCCTGTCGGGAACCCGTTTTCATTTTCAGATAAGCCAAATTACTTGGTCATGCCTTCTTGAACGGCGACTGCGCAAGCGACGGCCCAAAATGGACCATGTCGCTTGCGCGTCGAAAAAAGGCTTCCGCCGGAGCGAAAGCCTTTTTTAAATTCTTTACTTCGTCATCCCTTCCTGCACAGCCACCGCGCAAGCGACGGTCATACCGACCATCGGGTTGTTGCCGGCGCCGATCAGGCCCATCATTTCGACGTGCGCGGGAACGGAGGAAGAACCTGCGAACTGCGCATCCGAGTGCATGCGGCCCATCGTGTCCGTCATGCCGTAGCTGGCAGGGCCGGCCGCCATGTTGTCGGGGTGCAGCGTTCTGCCCGTGCCGCCGCCGGACGCGACGGAGAAGTACTTTTTGCCGTTGTCCCACGCCCACTTTTTGTAGGTGCCCGCGACGGGGTGCTGGAAGCGGGTCGGGTTGGTCGAGTTGCCGGTGATGGAGACGTCGACCTGCTCCTTGATCATGATCGCGACGCCCTCGTTGACGTCGTCCGCGCCGTAGCACTTGACTTTGGCGCGCTCGCCGCTCGAATAGGGGGTCTCGTTGACGACGGTCAGCTCGCCGGTGTAGTAGTCGTACTTGGTCTGCACATAGGTGAAGCCGTTGATGCGGGAGATGATGTACGCCGCATCCTTGCCGAGGCCGTTGAGGATGACGCGCAGCGGCTCTTTGCGGACTTTGTTCGCGTTTTTGGCGATGCCGATGGCGCCTTCCGCCGCGGCGAAGGACTCGTGGCCTGCGAGGAAGCAGAAGCACTTGGTCTCGTCGCGCAGCAGCATGGCCGCGAGGTTGCCGTGGCCGAGGCCGACCTTACGCTGGTCGGCGACCGAGCCGGGGATGCAGAACGCCTGCAGACCCTCGCCGATGGCTTCCGCCGCGTCCGCCGCCTTGGTGCAGCCCTTCTGGATGGCGATGGCGGCGCCCAGCGTGTACGCCCAGCCTGCGTTTTCAAATGCGATGGGCTGCACGCTCTTTACGATCTCGTATGCGTCGAAGCCCTTTTCGTTGCAGATGCGCTTTGCGTCTTCAAAATCTTTGATGCCGTACTTGTCCATCACGGGACGGATCTGGCCGATCCTTCTTTCGTAACCTTCAAACGTGATGCTCATTGCTCGCTACCTCCTTACTGTTTGCGGGGGTCGATGTACTTGACCGCCCCGTCCGCTTCGGTGAATCTGCCGTAGTGGCCCGTCGCCTTCTGCAGCGCTTCGTTCGCGTCCATGCCGCCCTTGACAAAGTCCATCATCTTGCCGAAGTTGACGAACTCGTAGCCGATCACTTCGTTGTTGGCGTCGAGAGCCATCCTGCGCACGTAGCCGTCCGTCATTTCGAGGTAGCGCACGCCCTTGGCCGCGGTCGAGTACATGGTACCGATCTGCGAGCGGGTGCCCTTGCCGAGGTCTTCGAGGCCCGCGCCGATCACGAGGCCGTCATCGGAGAAGGCAGATTGGCTGCGGCCGTACACGATCTGCAAGAACAGCTCGCGCATCGCCGTGTTGATCGCGTCGCACACGAGGTCGGTGTTGAGCGCCTCGAGGATGGTCTTTTTGGGCAGGATCTCCGCCGCCATCGCCGCCGAGTGCGTCATGCCCGAGCAGCCCAGCGTCTCGACGAGCGCTTCCTGAATGACGCCCTCTTTGATGTTGAGCGTCAGCTTGCAGGCGCCCTGCTGCGGCGCGCACCAGCCCACGCCGTGCGTGAGGCCGGAAATGTCTTTGATCTCCTTCGCCTGGACCCATTTGCCTTCTTCGGGGATGGGAGCGGGGCCGTGGTAGGGGCCCTTGGTTACGCAGATCATCTCTTCAACTTCGCGTGAATAGTGCATACTACTTCCTCCGATATAGATTTACCGTTTGAATTGTCGGTTTGACCGTCTAAAATTATACCATAATCGCGAAAAATTATCAATATATTTGCAGAAAAAACCTGCGCGCCGCCCGATTTTTTTTGGAAAGCGCCGTTTGCCGCGCGCGGACTGTTTACAAAAATCTGAAAATATGGTAGAATCATAAGCGATACGGCTCGGCAGGTGCGCCTGCGGGGGTCGCGCGTGCCCGCAGCAGTGCGGGATGGCGCACGCCGCCGCGCCGCAGAAAATAACAAGCAACACAGCGCGGGCAGGCCCCCGCACGAAAGAGAGGAATAGAATGGCTAAAAACGTGATGGACACCCTCCGCGAGAGGGGATTTATCAAGCAGACCGTCTACGAAGACGAGCTGTACGAGCTGCTCGGCAAGGAGAGCGTGCCCTTTTACATCGGCTTCGACCCGACGGCCGACTCGCTGCACGTCGGGCACTTCATGCAGCTGATCGCGATGAAGCACATGCAGGATGCGGGGCACAAGCCCATCGTGCTCATCGGCGGCGGCACCGGCATGATCGGCGACCCCTCCGGCCGCACGGACATGCGCCAGATGATGACGCGCGAGACGGTCGACTACCACTGCGAGTGCTTCCGCAAGCAGATGGCGCGCTTCATCCGCTTTGACGGCGACAACGGCGCGGTCATGGTCAACAACGCCGACTGGCTGATGCAGCTCAACTATATCGACTTCCTGCGCGAGATCGGCGTGCACTTCTCCGTCAACAAGATGCTCTCGGCGGAGTGCTTCAAATCTCGCTACGAGCGCGGCCTGTCCTTTTTGGAATTCAACTATATGCTCATGCAGGCGTACGACTTTTTGGTGCTCTACCGCAAGTACGGCTGCCGCCTCGAGCTGGGCGGCGACGACCAGTGGAGCAACATCCTCGCCGGCGCCGACCTCATCCGCCGCAAAGAGCAGCAGCCTGCCTTCGCGATGACCTTCACCCTGCTCACCACCTCCGACGGCCGCAAGATGGGCAAGACGGCCAAGGGTGCCGTCTGGCTGGATGAAAACAAGACCTCCCCCTACGAGTTCTACCAATATTGGCGCAACACAGACGACGCGGACGTCGAAAAGTGCTTCAAGCTGCTCACCTTCCTCCCCCTCGACGAGATCGCGCAGCTGTGCGCCCACCGCGACGAGCGCATGAACGTCGCAAAAGAGCGCCTCGCCTACGAGCTGACCAAAATGGTGCACGGCGAGGCCAAGGCAGACGCCGCCCGCGCGCAGGCCAAGGCGGCCTTCGGCGGCGACGCGGAAAACATGCCCGCGGCATCCATCCCCGCCGACACGGCGACCGTCGCCGACGCGATGGCGGCCTGCGGCGTCGCCAAGTCCAAGAGCGAGGCGCGCCGCCTCATCGAGGGGGGCGCCGTCAAGGTGGACGACGACAAGGTGGACGACGTCAACGCGCCCATCCCCGCCGCGGCGAGGGAGAAGGGCGAGTTCGTCCTCCATAAGGGGAAGAAGGTGCACATCCGCGTCCTGCTCGCCTGACGCGCGCGGGCGACGCGCGCCCGCGCCCATGTGCGCATCCGATCGATCAAAGTCAAGCAGATCAAAGTCAAGGCGCGCGGCGGCGCCCCCGCTTGCGGGGGCGCCGCCCGTCTATTTTGGCATCAGACATTGCGGCCCTTGCGCCGCGGAGGGACTATGCACGGCTACCATTCCGTCTTTGCAGAGAGCGAGTGTGAAAAGGTCATCGAGCGCTCCCGCTTCATCGCCCGCTGCGCGCACGCGGAGGGGGAGGAGCAGGCGCGCGCCTTTGTCGCGCGCGTGCGCGCGCAGCACTCCCTCGCCACCCACAACTGCTTCGCTTTCGTCGCCGACAAAGAGGGGAATTTGCTCCGCTTTTCAGACGACGGCGAGCCGCAGGGCACGGCGGGCATGCCCATCCTCGAGGTCATCCGCAGCAAAAAGCTGTTCGAGACGACGGTCGTCGTCACCCGCTACTTCGGCGGCATCAAGCTGGGCGCGGGCGGGTTGGTGCGCGCGTACGCGGGGGCGGCGGCAGACGTGCTCGCCGCGGCGGACATCCGCGCCTTCACGCCCTGCCGCGACATCTCCCTGACCGTCGGCTACGAGCACTACGACGCCATCCGCCGTTACCTTTCCGCGCGCGACTGCTCGGTGAAGGACACGCAGTATACCGACAAGGTGTGCGTCGTCGCGGCGGTGCGCTCGGCGGAGGCTGCGGCGTTTGCCGCGGGCGCGGTCGACTTCATGGGCGGCCGCGTATCGTGTGCGGAGGGGGAGGAGTACCTCTTTCCCTTCCCCCTTTCAAAATAGGGGGTCATCGGAAAAATCGATTGCGTCAATTTGAATAATCTGTTTTGTAAATCATTTACAAACACACGCCCATGTGCTATAATAATAAGAAAAAACAGGGCGCTCGCCCTGCGGTAAGGAAGAAACGGAAATGAAATTCATCCAAGCGAAAACATTGAAAGAAAAACCCGCCGACCAGAGCAAGCTGGGCTTCGGCAAGATCTTCACCGACTACATGCTGACGATGAAGTATAAAGACGGCAAGTGGGAAGAGCCGGTCATCGAGCCGTACGGCCCCGTTCCCTTCGACCTCGCGACCACCGTGTTCCACTACGCGCAGGGCATCTTTGAAGGGCTCAAAGCATTCCGCAACGACAAGGGCGAGGTGCGCGTATTCCGCCCGGAGGAGAACTTCAAGCGCATGAACCGCTCGGCCGACCGCATGTGCATCCCGCGCATCGATGAAAAGGTCGCACTCGACGGCCTGTTCGAGCTGCTGCGCGTCGAAAAGGAGTGGATCCCGACCGCGCCCGGCACCGCGCTGTACATCCGCCCGTCCATCATCGCGACCAACGTCGCGCTGGGCGTGCACGCGAGCAGCGAGTACCTCTTCTTCATCATCCTCTCGCCGGTCGGCAGCTACTACGCGCACGGCCTCGCGCCCACCCGCCTGCTCGTCGAGGACTACTACACCCGCGCGACCGTCGGCGGCACGGGCGAATCTAAGTGCATCGCCAACTACGCCGTTTCCCTCAAGGCGGGCGAGGAAGCGGAAAAGAAGGGCTTCGACCAGGTCCTTTGGCTGGACGCCAACGAAAAGAAGTACGTCGAAGAAGTGGGCTCGATGAATATGTTCTTCGTCATCGACGGAGAAGTCGTCACCCCTGCGTTGGTCGGCTCCATCCTGCCCGGCATCACCCGCAAGAGCAGCATCGAGCTGCTGCGCGCGCACGGCTACAAGGTATCCGAGCGCCGCGTCTCCATCGACGAAGTGCTCGAAGCGCAGAAAAAGGGCACCCTCAACGAGGCGTTCGGCACGGGCACGGCGGCGGTCATCTCCCCCGTCGGCATGATGGAATACAAGGGCGAGGACTACGTCGTCAACGGCGGCGAGATGGGCCCGGTCACCAAGTGGCTGTACGACACCATCACCGGCATCCAGACCGGCCGCCTCGAAGATAAGTTCGGCTGGGTCGTCAAGCTCTGATCCGCCCCCGGAAGGGCCTTCCGAAAACATCTGAAACAGCAAAAGGTCATGGCAGTCCGCGCCCGTAAGGGGGCGGACTGTTTGTCAAAACAGTTTTTTGCGCGTTTGCGAGGTACTATGTCTGAGATAACCGCCATCACGCCGCAGGTCAAGGACAAGGAGCGGTGCAACGTGTACGTAGACGGCCGCTTTTACTGCGGCCTCAAGCTGGAGACGGCAGTGCGCTACCGCCTGCGGGCGGGGCAGCAGGTCGAACCCTCCTTCCTCGACGAGATCCAGCTTGAAAACGAGAAGGCGCAGGCGCTGGACAAGGCGCTCACCCACCTCTCCGCCAGCATGAAGACGGAGCGCGCCATGCGCGACTTCCTCCGTAAAAAGGGGTACGTCGACGCCGTGTGCGACTATGTGCTCGAAAAGTTGCGCGAGTACAGCTTCGTCGACGACGCGGCCTACTGCGCGCAGTACGCCGAGTCCGCGTCCAAAAACAAGGGAGCGCGGCTGATCGCCTACGAGCTGCGCAAAAAGGGGGCGGGCGACGAGGCCATCGCCGCCGCGCTCGATGGGCTGGAAGGGGAGGACGAGGCGGCGCGCCGCGTGCTCGAAAAGTATATGCGCGGCAAGCAGCCGACGCGCGAGGTGCTCGCCAAGGCGTACCGCCACCTGCTCTCCAAGGGCTTCGGCCACGACGTCGCAAAAGACGCCCTCGCGTCGCTGCGCGAGGACGACGAGCAGTAAAAGCGGCGCATTATGTCACGCATAGTACTATGCAAAACGGCAAAAACAGGAGTAAAAGGGATATGAAGACAGTTCTCAGCTGCGCCGAGATGCGCGCGGCGGACGCATACACCATACAAAAGTTGGGCGTGCCCTCGCAGGTGCTCATGGAGCGGGCGGGGCGCGCCATCGCAGAGGAGGCGGAAGGGATGCTGCACGCGCGCGGCGGCAGGCGTGTGGTCGCCGTCTGCGGCGGCGGCAACAACGGCGGCGACGGCTGGTGCGCGGCGCGCATCCTGTCGCTGCGCGGTTTTGAAGTGTTCGTCTGGCCGCTGAGCGAAACTTGCTCGCCCGACTGCGCCGCCCAGCGCGCCCTCTACGCGGGAGAAGTCGTGCACGACCTCCCCGAAGGGGTCGACCTCGTCATCGACGCCGTCTTCGGCACCGGCTTTCACTGCGCGGCGGAAGGGATCTGCGCGGACGCGATCGCCCGTATCAACGCGAGCGGCGCGGCCGTCCTCGCGGCGGACATCCCCAGCGGCCTCAACGGCGACGACGGCATCGCCGTCGCCGCCGTCCGCGCCGATGCCACCGTCGCCGTCGGTGAGATCAAGCGCGGGCACCTGCTCAACGACGGCCCCGACTGCTGCGGCCGCCTCGTCCGCCGCGATATCGGCATCGAACTGCCCTCGCCGCCCTCCGGCTTTCTGCTCGAGGGGGCGGACATCGCGCCCCTCTTCCCGCCCCGCCGCCGCAACACGCACAAGGGCAGCTACGGGGAGGCGGCCATCCTCGCGGGCAGCCTCGCCTACTCGGGCGCGCCGCTGCTCTCGGCGGCGGCCGCGCTGCGCGCGGGCTGCGGGTACACCCGCCTCGCCCTTCCCGAACCCCTCTTTCCGCACATGGTCGGCAAACTCCCCGCCGCCATCCTGACATCCTTTCCCGCAGGCGATGACGGCTGCCTGCGCGCGGACGAGGATGCGCTGCGCGCGCTGTGCGCCGCCGACTGCATCGCCGTCGGCATGGGCTGCGGCCTCTCGCGCGGGGTGTACGACTGCGTCCGCTTCCTGCTGCAAAATTACGAGGGCACCCTCGTTCTGGACGCCGACGCCCTCAACTGCCTCGCCGCCTTCGGCGCGGACGTCCTCGCAGGGCACAAGGGGGCGCTGTTGCTCACCCCGCATCCCAAGGAATTTTCCCGCCTGTGCGGCGCGCCGCTCGCCGAGGTGCTGCGCAGCGGGTCCGCGCTCGCCGCGGCCTTCGCCAAACAATACGGCTGCACCCTGCTCTTAAAGGGCTGCACGAGCGTCGTCGCCGACGGCGACCGCCTGCGCTACAACGCGGAGGGCACCCCCGCCCTCGCAAAAGGGGGCAGCGGCGACGTCCTCTCGGGCATCGCGGCGGCCGTCGCCGCGCGCGGCGCTTCTCCCTTCGACGCCGCCTGCGCCGCCTCCTTTTTGCTCGGAAGGGCGGGCATCTTCGCCGAGCGCGCCGTCGGCTGCGCAGATTCCGTCACCGCGCCCGACGTCATCGAGGCGCTCCCGCGCGCCATCGCCTCCCTCGCGCGTGAACTATGAATTTCGCCGCCCTCAAACGATCGTCCGCATCTCGTCGCCCGCCTTCGCGGGCGATTTTCGCGCGGCGGGTATAAAAGGCGGCCCGTTCGGCCATACTGACTGCGATCGGGCGGCTCTTCCCGAACCGACGCGCGCGTCGGCTACATATACTGTAAGGGGAGGGAGCTTCCGAAAGAAAAAGTGCGAGGTCGCAGGGGATGGATATCAAGAGGGGAGAACTGTATTACGCGGACCTGAGCCCCGTTGTGGGCAGCGAGCAGGGCGGGGTGCGCCCCGTGCTCGTCGTGCAGAACGACGTCGGCAACAAGTATTCTCCCACCGTCATCGCGGCCGCCGTCACCAGCCGCCTGACCAAGGCGCGTCTGCCCACCCACATCGAGATCGCAGGGCAGGCGTCCGGCCTGCAGCGCGACTCGGTCATCCTGCTCGAGCAGATCCGCACGCTGGATAAGCGGCGGCTGAAGGAGCGCATCGGCACACTGCCGCCCGCCATGATGCGCAAGGTCGACGGCGCCCTGCTCATCAGCCTCGGCTGCGCCCGCTGACTGCGCCCGCCCCGCCGTCGAACGCGCGCTATGCCGTCGAACGCGCGCCATGCCGTCGAACGCCCGCCCTGCCGCCGGACGCGCGCCGCGTGCCCGCATTTCGCGAGGGCTCCCGTTTTCGGGGGCTCTTTTTGATTTGCGCCGATTTTTTGCATTGCTTTACGTTATTTTCCTCAATATAACGCGGATATCGCCATTTTGCAGAGTACTATGTCTGGCATAGATCGGTGCTTTTCGCGCCCGCCTGCCGCATGGCGCGCCGCCGGCGGGCAGAGGGCGGCTCCCTTTATACGCGCGCCCGCGCGAATTTTCATGCGAAAAACCTTTGAATTTTCCGCCGTTGTATGGTATAATGGGGGAAAATCTCGCGGCGGCTATTTTCCGCCGAAGCAGCGGCCTCTCCGCCGCCTCTTTGAGGCGCGCGCCGGCCGCAGAACGGAGCACTATGAACGAACCCAACTACTACATCCCGCCGCGCGGCTTCACCATTCCCATCGGCGACGGATTCACCATCTACTATTACGCGATCATGATCGTCTGCGGCATCATCCTGGCGACGGTCGTCGTCGCGCTGCTCTTCAAGCGCCGCAACATCCCCGTCGATTGGGTGCTCGACCTGCTGCTGTGCATCCTGCCCATCGGCATCGTCTGCGCACGCCTCTTTTACTGCATCACGGACGGCGTGCCCCCCGCGCATTGGTTTTCGATGGACGAGGACTACGGCATCCGCGCGGGCGGCCTGTCCATCATCGGCGGCGTCATGGGCGGCGCGCTGGGCGTCGTCCTCTTCTGCGTCATCCACAAGATCAACTTCCTGCGCGTCGCCGACTGCGTCGTGCCCGGCGTCATACTCGCGCAGGGCATCGGCCGCTGGGGCAACTTCTTCAACCAAGAGGTGTACGGCGCCGTCGTCGAAAACACCTCGCTGCAATGGTTCCCCTTCGCCGTCTATATCGAAAGGGCGGGCGAGTGGCACTACGCCTTCTTCTTTTACGAGAGCGTGCTCAACATCCTCGTGTTCGCGCTGCTCTTCGCGCTGATGTGGAACTTCAAAAAAAAGCCGCACGGCCTCTCGCTCGCCGGCTATCTGGTCGGCTACGGCGTCGTGCGTTCGATCATGGAGCCGCTGCGCGACGCGCAGTACATCCTCGGCGACAAGGTGCAGATCTCGTGGGTGATGGCGATCGTCATGGCGGTCGCGGGCGTCATGCTCGCCGCCTGCGTGCTCATCTGGAACTACAAAAAATACGGCCGTATCTTCGGCGCGGCCGACCCCGAGCAGGCGCTCGCCGTCCTGCCCGTCTATTACACCAAGGAACAGCGCCTCAAAATGCAGGAGGAGGAAAAGAAGAAGCGCCCTGCCCGCAGCGCGCCGCCTTCTTCTCCCGCCTCTCCGCCGCCCCTGCCGCCTGCGGACACAGAACGGGGCACGCCGCTCGCCGAGGAGGAGTTTATCCCGAACGACGAGGGCGAACGGCCGGCCGAAAGCGCGGGCGCGCCGCAGCCCGCAGACGAGGGAGAACGTAAGAAAAAGGAGAACTGATATGCCGCGCAACCTGACCCTTTTGACCGACCTGTACCAGCTGACCATGATGAACGGCTACCTGCGCAACGGAAAGCAGGAGGACGTCGCCGTATTCGACCTCTTTTTCCGCCGCAACAACGTCATCACCTACTCGGTGGCGGCGGGGCTCGAGCAGGCGGTCGACTATATCCGCAGCATCCGCTTTTCGGAGGAGGACATCGCCTACCTGCGCTCGCTCGGTCTGTTCGACGAGGAATTTTTAGAGTATCTGCGCACCTTCCGCTTCACGGGCGACCTGTATGCCGTGCCCGAGGGCACCGTCGTCTTCCCCGAGGAGCCCATCATCACCGTGCGCGCGCCCATTTTAGAGGCGCAGTTCGTCGAGACGGCGCTGCTCAACATCGTCAACCACCAGACGCTCATCGCCTCCAAGTCTGCCAAGGTCGCGTACGCGGCCAAGGGCGACACGGTCATGGAGTTCGGCCTGCGCCGCGCGCAGGGACCGGACGCGGGCGTGTACGGCGCGCGCGCATCCGTCATCGGCGGCTGCCGCTCCACCTCCAATGTGCTCGCGGGCAAGCTGTTCGACATCCCCGTCGCGGGCACGCACGCGCACAGCTGGGTGATGAATTTCCCCTCAGAGTACGAGGCCTTCCGCGCGTACGCCAAGCTCTTTCCGGATGCCTGCCTGCTGCTCGTCGATACATACGACACGCTGCGCAGCGGCGTGCCCAACGCCATCCGCGTGTTCGACGAGCTGCGCGCGTCCGGCCACGAGCCCAAGGGCATCCGGCTTGACAGCGGCGACCTCGCCTACCTCTCCAAGCGCGCCCGCAAGATGCTCGACGACGCCGGCTACCCGAACGCGATCATCTGCGCCTCGGGCGACCTCGACGAGTACCTCATCAACTCCCTCAAAAACCAGGGCGCGAAGATCGACTTGTGGGGGGTGGGCACCAAGCTGATCACCAGCGCCGACATGCCCGCCCTCGGCGGCGTGTACAAACTGTCCGCCCTCTATCCCGCGGGCGGCGGCATGATCCCCAAGATCAAACTGTCCGACAACTCGGACAAGATCACCAACCCCGCCTTCAAAGACGTCTATCGCATCTACGACAAAAAGTCGGGCAAGGCGGAGGCGGATCTCATCGTCGTGCGCGGCGAAAAAATCGACGAGAGCAAGCCGCTCACCATCTTCCACCCCAAGGAGACGTGGAAGCGCACCACCTTCACCGACTACCGCGTCCGCCCGCTCACCGAGCAGGTGCTGCGCGGGGGCGAGCTCGTCCGCCCGCTGCCGTCGCTCGCAGACATCTGCGCCTACGCCGAGCGAGAAAAGGAGAGCTTCTGGGACGAGTACAAGCGGCCGGACAACCCGCACGTCTACAAGGTCGACCTCTCGCAGCAGCTGTTCGACATCAAAAATAAACTTATTTCGGAGATCCGGGAAAGCAATGGCTAAAAAATTCACCCAGCAAGAAGTGGAAAAACTCATCGCCGGCCTGCGCGAAGCGTACGACATCAAGATCCGCCAGCTCAATTACCGGTTAGAGGGGCTCGTAAGCGAAAACCGCAGCCTGCGCGCCAGCCTCGCCGAGTACAAGAACAAGGAGAACAAAGTCAGCCGCGCCATCGTCGCCGCCGAGGAAAAGGGGGAGGAGATCAAGGCCTTTTACCGCATGTCCGCCGAAACGGAGTGGCAGACGCTGCGCCTGTTCGCCGACAAATGGCGGCGGCTCGCCGCGCAGATGGAAGAGCTGTGCCCGGGCGCGGAGACGCGCAAGTACGCCGCCTTTGCCGACAACCTCGCGGCGCTGCTCGGCCGGTCGCGCGCCTTCGCCCCGCAAGAGGCGGAAAGCGACGTCCCCGCCGCCGAGACCTTCGACCCCAAGGCGGTCATCGAAAGGTATGTGGAGGGGGAAGAAGAGACAGGCTTCAACCTCGACGACGTGCTCAACCCCAAGGGTGAGCTCGACCTCGAAAAGCTGTGCCGCAACCTCGGCCTGATGGACGACGGCCCCGCAGACGCGGCCGCGAAAAAGTGAGGCGCGTATGGTCATCGCCATCGTAACTTTGGCGCTCATCTTCGCCGACCAGCTCAGCAAGGCGCTCGCCTTTGCGCTGTACGGCGGCGGCGAGGAGGTCGAGCGCGTCACCTATTGGCTGGGCGAAATGTTCGGCATCAACAACGTATACAACGAGGGCATCTCCTTCAGCATCGGCGAGAACGGCGAGTACACCCAGCCCGTCGTCATCGCGCTCACCCTCGTCGCGTCGGCGGCCATCATCTTCTTTTTGTGCAAGCTGTCCAAAGACCGCCGTCTGCTGCGCTGGTCGCTCGCCCTCATCCTGGCGGGCGCGGTCGGCAACCTCATCGACCGCATCGCCATCGGCGCCGTGCGCGACTTCATCTTCATGGACTTCGGCTTCACCCGCTTCAGCAACAACGTCGCCGACCTCGAGATCACCGTCGGCGCCGTCCTGTTCGTCGTCGCGCTGCTCTTCGTCGACAAAGACGCCGTATTCCGTTCTTCTAAAAAAGAAGAGGAAAAGGAGGTCGAGGAGGCGGTCGAGGAGCTGGAGGGGAAGGGTGTGCACATGCCCGACGTGCCTTCGTGCGCGCCCGGCGAGGACGCCGCGGGCGCCCCGCAAGAGGGCGGGGCAGGCACGCAGAGCGACGCATCGCAGGAGCGCGCCGAACGCCCGCCGCAGGGCAAAGACGATGACTGAGGGGCGGCGCGCGCTGCGCGCGCAGCAAAACTTTGCGCGGCTGGACGTGTTTTTGTCCGAGCAGCTCGGCATCACCCGCTCGGCCGCCAAAAAGCTGATCGACGACGGCCGCGTCACCGTGGGCGGCGCGCCCGCCAAGGCCTCCCGCCCCGTCGCCGCGGGGGAGGAAGTCGTCGCCGACGTCCCCGCACCCCGCACCCTCGATCTCACCCCGCAGGACATCCCCATCGACATCGTGTATGAAGACGAGGACATCGCCGTCATCGACAAACCGCAGGGGCTGACGGTGCACGCGGGCAGCGGCAACCTGTCCGGCACCCTCGTCAACGCCCTGCTCTACCGATTGAACAGCCTCAGCTCCATCAACGGCGTCGTGCGCCCGGGCATCGTCCACCGCATCGACAAGGACACGAGCGGCCTGCTCGTCGTCGCCAAAAACGACGCCGCCCACCTCTCTCTCTCCGCGCAGATCGCCGACAAATCGTGCGCGCGCGAGTACCTCGCGCTGTGCGACGGCATCTTCGGGCAGGATGAAGGCCGCGTCGAAACGTACATCGGCCGCCACCCGACCGACCGCGTCAAAATGGCGGTCGTCCCCGCGGGCAAGGGCCGCCTCGCCGCGACCCGCTTCGAGGTGGTCGAGCGCTTCCCGCAGGGGTACACGCTCGTGCACTTCAAGCTGGAGACCGGCCGCACCCACCAGATCCGCGTGCACTGCAAATATCTGGGGCATCCCGTCACGGGCGACCTCGTCTACGGTTCCAAAAAACAGAAGTTCAAGCTGGAAGGGCAGCTGCTGCATGCCTTCCGCCTGACGCTCACCCACCCGCGCACGGGGCAGAGGATGACATTTGAAGCCCCGCTGCCGCCGCACTTCCGCAAGGTGCTCGACGCGCTGCGCGCTATAAAAAAGGAAGAACAAACAGGAGGCCCGCAATGATCGTCAAAGGGAAATTGATGGACGCAGAGGATATGCGCAACACCTTCCGCCGCATGGCGCATCAGGTCGTCGAGCAGGACGGCGCGGAGGACCTCGTCATCATCGGCATCCGCACGCGCGGCGTCACCGTCGCAAAGCGGCTGAAGGCGTGCATCGACGCCGTCGAGGGCACGGACATCCCCCTCGGCGTGTTCGACATCACCTTGTATCGCGACGACCTCGAGGACCTCGATTCTGAAGTGTGCTTTTCGGGCAGCGAGGTCGGCTTTTCCGTCGACGGCAAGACGGTGCTGCTGTGCGACGACGTCATCTACACCGGCCGCACGGTGCGCGCCGCCCTCTCCGAGGTGATGGCGCTCGGTCGCCCCGCCCGCATCCGCTTCGCCGCGCTCGTCGACCGCGGCCACCGCGAGCTGCCCTTCAAGCCGGACTACACGGGCAAAAACGTGCCCACCTCCCGCCGCGAGGGCATCGCCGTCCGCTTCGTCGAGGACGACGGCGAGGACGCCGTGTACATTTACGATAAAGAATAAGCGCCCGTTTGCCGGGCGTGCAGCATAAAAAGAGGGATACACCAAACACGATGGAGCAAACGATTTTTCAGAAGTACATCGACATTTTGAAGGAAGAACTGCGCCCCGCGATGGGCTGTACCGAGCCCATCGCCGTCGCGTATGCGGCGGCAAGGGCGCGCGATCTGCTCGGCGAGCCGCCGCAGGAAGCGGACGTCGCCGTCAGCGGCAATATCCTCAAAAATGTCAAGAGCGTGGTCGTCCCGCACACGGGCGGGATGCGCGGCGTCGACGCCGCCGTCTGCGCCGGCCTCGTCGCGGGCAGGGCAGACAAGCAGCTCGAGGTCATCTCCGCCGTCACAGACGAGCAGATCGCGGCCATCCGCGCGATGCGCGCGCAGCTGCCCGTCCATATCGAGTGGGCGCAGACGCCGCACATCTTCGATATCTGCGTAAAGCTGCGCTCGGCGTCGCACACCGCCTCCGTGCGCATCGTCGACTTCCACACCAACATCGTCTGCGAGCAGGTCGACGGCAAAGTCCTCTTCCAAAAGGAAGGGGAGGCGGGCTGCGCCGAAAGCCGTACAGACCGCGCCTGCCTCAACGTCGAGGATATCTGCCGCTTCGCGCGCGAAGTGCCGCTCGAAGACATCCGGCGCGTCCTCTCGCAGCAGGTCGAATACAACATGGCGATCGCGGAAGAGGGGCTGCGCCACCCGTACGGCGCCAACATCGGCAAGGTGCTTTTAAAGAACGCCGCGGGCGACGTCCGCCGCAAGGCGCGCGCCTGGGCTGCCGCGGGCTCGGATGCGCGCATGAACGGCTGCGAGATGCCCGTCGTCATCGTCTCGGGCAGCGGCAACCAGGGGCTGACCGCCTCCGTCCCCGTCATCGTCTACGCGCGCGAGCTGGGCAAGAGTGAAGAGGAAATGTACCGCGCGCTCGCCCTCTCCGACCTCGTCACCATCCACTTAAAGACGGGCATCGGCACCCTCTCCGCCTACTGCGGCGCGGTGTCGGCGGGCGTCGGCGCGGGCGCGGGCATCGCCTACCTCTGCGGCGGCGACGAAAAGGTCGTCTCGCACACCATCGTCAACGCGGTCGCCATCGTTTCGGGCATGATCTGCGACGGCGCCAAGGCGTCCTGCGCCGCCAAGATCTCGCAGGCGGTAGACGCGGGCATCCTCGGCTATGAAATGTTCAAAGAAGGCAACCAATTTTACGGCGGCGACGGCATCGTCACCAAGGGCGTCGAAAACACCATCCGCAACATCGGCCGTCTCGCGCACGACGGCATGGCGCAGACGGACAGAGAGATCATCGACATCATGCTGCACACCCAAACAAAGTGAGTTCGTCAAAAAAGCGATACGGATAAAAAGAGAGAGCCCGCTTGCAGCGGGCTCTCTCGCTTTTGCTGCCGTTCAATCTTTGTCGGGCGGTTGGCCGACGTGCGCCTTCCACATACATTCGCCAAAGTGAAAGTTCGTGAAGCGGGCGCGCATGGAAGAGTTTTCGGGGCTGCACGCGTAGATGCCGAAGGGCACCTCGCCCGTCGCAACGGGCATATGGCAGATGCGCATCTGGGTAAAATGTTCTCCGTCGTACGAGCACTCGATGCAAAAGTCGTCCTCGCGGCGGCTGAGGCGGTACCAGATGCTGCGCACGGAGGCGTCGATGGCGGTCGTCGCCCAGTCAGAGTAGCCGCCCGCAGTCACCACGCTGCCCAGGTGCTGGATGCGCTCGTTTTCGTATTCGATAGACGCCTTCAGCCAGTTTTCGCTGTCGAAGTACGCCGCCACGCCGCACTGGTCAAAGCGGTGCTTGCTGTCAAACTGCGTGCGCACGGTAAAGGAAAAGAACTTCTCCGCCGTGCGCCACTGCAGCAGGGGCGCGCTGTCGTTGCGGAAGTGGTAGTAGGTGCGCTGCCAAAGGTCGGTGTGCGGTTGCGTCACGATCTCGACGGCGTCCTCGCCGACGGTATATTCCTTCGGCGCGCGCGTCCAGATGCCTGTTTGCAGATCCATGGTCATATCCTCCTGTCTTTATTTTTTTGAATTTGTCTCCAATCGGCGCAGCCGCTTTTGCAGGCCGCGCTCGATCTCTTCGTCCGTCATGGTCGGGTCGCGCAGCTCCCAATGCGCGCAGGGGAGCCGCTCGCAGCCGCCGCAGTTCCTTGCGCCCCGCTCGTGCACGCAGCAGTGGTAGATGGGGCAGCAGTCGCCGCCTATATAGGGGAGCCAATATACCTCTCCCTCGATCGCGCGGCAGCCCTTGCAGTTTTGCGGGCAGGCGGGGCAGTCGGTCAGGCATACCGTCCCGCAGGGGGAGGGCTCGAGCGCCTCGTCCGTCCAATACCACCATTTACATTTGTGCGGGTCGGGGTCCTTTGTGTTGACGAAGTATTCGACGGCGCGCAGCAGGTACAGCTGGCAGCGGTCGAGCGTTTCGCCGCGCAGGGCACATTCCTGCGCGTACAGTTCGTCTGCGCTCTTGCCGCGCAGAGCGTCGATGGTCGCATATCCCATCGCAAGCAGGTCGTGCTCCGTCTGCGCGCCGACGTTAGGGATCTTCCTGAGTTCGCTCATCCTTTTTCCTTCCTTCTCTTTTTGAAGTGCCGCCGCGCAGCCCGCTTCGCCGGGAGGCCGCGCCCGCGGGGGCGGTCACGGCTGCGCCGTCTGTTCGGCGATCGTCTTTTGCAGTTGGTCGAGGAATATCTGCGCCGGCCGCGAAAACACGGTGTACTTCTTCCACACGATGTCCAGCGGCGTGTGCAGGGGCGGGTCGAGGGGGCGGAAGCAGAACACGCTCTCGCCCGTCGTGTTGACGAGGTGGTCCAGCGCGATCGCATACCCCATGCCCGCCTTCACGAGCAGCGAGGCGTTGTAGATCAGGTTGAATTTGCCGCAGATGTTCAGGCCTTTGACGTCGCCGCCGAACCACTCGAGCAGGCGGCTGCCCTTGCGCAGCGATTGCAGCGAGGTGAGGATGGGCACGCCGCGCAGATCGTCCGCCGCAATGCGCTCTTTGGCGGCGAGCGCGCTGTCGCGGCGCATCAGCACCCCCCACGTGTCCGCATAGGGCAGCCGCAGCGCGCTGTACTTTGAATAGTCGGGCAGCCGCTCGAGGTCGACCACGATGCAAAAGTCGATCAATCCCTTGTCCAGCCGCTCCATCATTTCGTCTGCATCCCCGCTGAAAAGCCTGAACCGCACAGAGGGGTACTCCCGCTGCACCGCGCACGCGGCCTGCGCCACCGTGCGCACCGCGCAGCTCTCGCCGCCGCCGATCAGCACTTCCCCCGCCACGTCCTCGGGCGGCGCAGAGATCTCCGCCTCCGTCTTTTCGTACAGCGCGATCATCTCTTCCGCCCGCTTTTTGAGCAGCACGCCCGTCTCGGTCAGCGCGATCTTGCGGCTCCCGCGCACAAACAGCGGCCGCCCGACCTCCTTTTCCAAATTCTGCATCTGTTTGGAAAGGCTGGGCTGGGATATGTACAGGTAGTTCGCCGCCTTCGTGATGCTCTGCTCCTGCGCTACGGCGAGGAAGTATCGCAGCTCTCGCAGTTCCATTGCGCGCCCCTCCTTTTTTCTTTCATTATAACACAAAAAAGTATAGCCGTCAATTATGATTTGATATTCGATATAAGTATTTGGCATACCGCCCGCGGCGCGGCGGCGTCATCGGGGCGGGGATGGCTGCTGCCGTGCGCCGCTTCTGTATTCGGTCGGAGAACAGCCGTACATCTGCTTGAACTTTCTGCAAAAGTACCCGCTGCTCTCAAATCCCGTCTGCTCGGCGATGCGCGCAACGGTGGCGTCCTCCGCGAGGAGGAGGGCGGCGGCGCGCGAAAGGCGGTATTGTATCAGATAGGCGACGGGCGATATGCGTATGGTCTCCCGGAAGATGTGCAGCGCGGTGTTTTTGCCCACATAGACGGATGCGGCAATATCCTGCAGCGCGATCTTTTTGTCAAAATTTTCGTGGATGAAGCTTATCATCTGCTGCAGCTGCATCGCGCGGACGGTCTTTCCGTCCTGCGCGCGCGTGCGCGGCAGGCGGTTGCATAGTAGCCTCCAAAGCGCCAGCAGCTTTTGCAGGATAGCGAGTTCGTCTGCGCCATGTTTTTGCTCTTCAAAAACAGAAAACAGTATGGAGAGCGGCTCGTTCTGCCCGCCTTCGCCCGGCTGTAAGAGCAGGTATTCCGCGCCCTCGCGTATGACGGGCGCGACGTATTTTTCGTAAATCCTGCCCCCTTCCTCCCCCAACAGTTCGGGCAAAAAGAGGATGTTCGGCATACACACGCTGCCCTCCGCCGCATAGCGGTGCAGCACGCCGCTGTTGACGAACAGCCCGCAGCCCTCCTTCAACACAAAGCTGTCCGCCCCGACGTCGCAGAGAATATCTCCGCGCGCGGCGAAGATCATTTCGATCTCCCTGTGCCAATGCCAATTGATGTTGTGCGCGTCAAACTGCCACACGTCCTCCTCGTAGTAACGGAAGGGGAAGCTCGCCTCGCCGTGCTTGCGTTGTTCGAGATAACTGTCGTCCGTGACGATCTTTTCCGCATTCATAATGCCTCCTCGGCGATATTGTATCATATTTATATGTGATAGTGCAACAACTTTGCGCAAATTGTGTGATATACTATTATCAGTATAATGCCATACGGAGGAAGATGTATGCAATTCAAATGGCTGAATGAAAGCAAGATCGAAAAGAAAGGCGACAGGTGGGAGATCTACGCCCCGCCGCACACAGACTTTTTTTGCAATGCGTCGGGTGAAGAAGGAGAGGCTGCGGGCACGCTGTGCAACGCGCCCGTCTATTATACGGAGATCGAAGGTGACTTCGTGCTCAAAGTCAAGGTCTCGCACGACTGCGCCTCTACATACGACGCGGCGGCGCTGCTCGTCTACAAAGACGAGACAAATTGGGCGAAGCTGTGCTTTGAAAAGACAGACATCGGCCCCAACGCCGTCGTCAGCGTCGTCACGCGCGGGCAGTCTGACGACGCCAACGGCTGCAATATCGCGGACAAGAGCGTGTGGCTGCAGATCTGCCGCGTCGGCGACGCGTTTGCTTTTCACTTTTCGGAGGACGGCGCGCATTTTTATATGACCCGCTTTTTCCATTTCCCCGCGGGCAAGGTCGCAAAGGTCGGGCTGGTGGCGCAGTCGCCGACGGGCAGCGGCGGCATGCGCACCTTTGAACACCTCACGATAGAACATAAGACGGTCGAAAATATTCGTGCAGGCATTTGAGAGGTGCGCCATGACAGAATGGGAAATGATGCTCGCGGGTCTGCCGCAAAACGACCGCGCGCCCGAGCTGGAGGCGCGCAGGCGGGTCGCAAAACGGCTGTTCCGCGCCTATAACAAGACGACTGAAGAAGATACAGAAGTGCGCGAGGAGATCAAACGGCAGCTCTTCCGCAAGGTGGGCAAAAACGTGTTCATCGAGCCCGACTTCATCTGCGAGATGGGCAACAACATCACCATCGGCGACGACACCTTTTTCAACTTCGGCTGTATCATCTTCGACATGGGCGAGGTCACCATCGGCAAAAACGTCATGTTCGGGCCGCGCGTCGGCATCTACACGACCAACCACGCCTTCGACCCGGACGAGCGCGTCCGCAACGTCGTCATCTCCAAGCCCGTCACCATCGGCGACCGCGCCTGGATCGCCGCCGACGTCAAAATTTTGCAGGGCGTCACGATCGGGGAAGGCAGTATCGTCGGCGCGGGCAGCGTCGTGACGCACGACATCCCCGCAGGCGTCGTCGCGGCGGGCAACCCCTGCCGCGTGCTGCGCAAGATCACGCCGCAGGATAAACTGCTGCAAGATTGATTTTTTCACAACGCTGCGGGGCAATACGCCTCGTTCGCTGCGCCGCTCTGAACGCGCAGCCGCTTCTCTCAATAAGAAAAGGCTCAACGCGAGCCGCAGATACTTTTAGTACCCGCGGCTCGCTTGTCTTTGTCGTGCAAAACGGCTGCCTGGCGAAAGGGGCAAAAAGGGCTCCCAAAAAAGATTGCGCAGCAAGATTTTTTGGGAAGAGTGGCTGCAGGCATAGGTGAATTATACTGCCACATATTTTTATGGACACTCTGATTTTGTTGTGACGGAGAGAAAAATTCGATAAAGAAATAAGAGGTGCAGGTGTAATAAAACGCTGCACCTTTTTGTTTGCAGTGGCAAATCTTGGCAATTCAATTTAGCTATGCTTCACGATTTAAAATAAGTATATTACATTGTCAAAGAGATGCGATATAATAGAAACGAAAATATACAAAAGGAGTATGGTATGAAGATCGCGGTGCTGGAAGGCAGTCCGAACAAAAAGGGCTCGTCCGATATGTTGGCAGAACAATTTATCAAAGGAGCAAGGGAAGCGGGGCATGAGATTGAAATTTTCGACGCCGCCCACGCAAATATCCGCCCCTGCACGGGGTGTATCCGGTGCGGATATGAGGGCCCTTGCGTGCAGCACGACGACGTGGAAAAGGCGCGCAGCCTCATCCTCTCCGCCGATATGGTCGTGTTCGTCACGCCGCTCTACTACTACGGAATGTCCGCGCAGTTAAAGACGCTTGTAGATCGCTTTTGCGCGTTCAATTCCTCCATTCAGCGGAAGCATATGAAGTCGGCCATCATCTCCGCCGCATGGAATTCCGACGGCTGGACGTTCGAGGCCTTGGAAGCGCACTACAAGACGCTCGTCAGATACCTCAACTTCACCGATATGGGCGCGGTGTGGGGCAAGGGCTGCGGCACGCCCTCCATGACCGCCCGCTCGCGGTATGTGACCGCAGCATATGAACTCGGCAAGAGTTTAAAATAAACAATACGGCAGATTGTGCCAAAGGAGTCAGCTTATGAAAGACAAAAAGATACTTGCAGCATATTTTTCCTGCACGGGCACGACGGCGCGTGTGGCAAACGAAGTTGCAAAGGCGGCTGGCGCCGACCTCTTTGAGATCAAACCGGCACAGCCCTATACGGCGGCAGATCTCGATTGGACGGTCAAGGGCAGCCGCTCCTCGCGCGAGATGGCGGACGAGCATTTCCGCCCCGAAATTGCGGACAGAGTGGGGAACATGGCGGAATATGGCGTCGTGTTCGTCGGCTTTCCCATCTGGTGGTACGTCGCGCCGCGCATCATACAGACATTTTTGGAGAGCTACGATCTTTCGGACAAGACAGTCGTGCCCTTCTTCACGTCGGGCGGGAGCGGCGCAGGAAAGACGGACGCTATTTTACATAAGTGCTGCCCCGCAGCACACTTCCTGCCGAGCATACATTTAAGTGTCAATGTGACGGCGGAAGGTCTTAAAAAACAGCTCTCCGCATTGAAATTTTGAAGGTGGGCGATCGGCGGTTGCAAACGTGTCCGCTGTGTGTTATAATCAAATTGCATAATATGTCGTAAGCAATAACATAAGCGGAGGAAACCATGGAATACCGCATCTTAAAATATTTTCTCGTCGTTGCGCGGGAGGAGAACATCACGCGGGCGGCGGAAATCTTGCACATCTCCCAGCCCGCGCTCTCCCGTCAGCTCATGCAGCTCGAAGAAGAGCTCGGCGTGCAGCTCTTTACCCGCGGCAGGCACAGCACCTCTCTCACCGAAGAGGGCATGCTCCTTCGCCGCCGCGCGCAGGAGATCGTCGACCTCACCGAAAAGACGGAGAGGGAATTTCGCACCAATTCCGAAGAACTTGCCGGCACCATCAGTATCGGCAGCGGCGAGGGTGCCGTCATGCGATACCTCGCAGGGCTCATGAAATCGTTCAGCGAGAAGTACCCCGCCGTCACCTTCGACCTCTATTCGGGCGCTGCAGACCAGGTCAAGGAGCGGCTGGAGCGTGGTACGCTGGACGTGGGTGCCTTTATTGGCAATATCGATCTCAGTAAATATGAGGCTGTCGAGCTGCCCGTCAAGGAGCGGTGGGGGGGTCATCGTGCCCGCCAAGTGCCCGCTCGCCGAGAAGGACTATGTGACGAAGGAGGACCTCGTCGGGCATAAAGTTTTCATCTCCGTACGCGGCGTCTCGCACGGCGTTGCAAATTGGTTCGGCGAATACTACGAAAAGATGCAAATTTACGCCACCTATAACCTTCTCTACAATGCCGCTATTCTCGTTGACAGCGAAATCGGCGCCGCCATCTGTATTGAGGGCGCGGCGGCGCTGTACAACTCGCCCAATATTTTTTTCAAACCCTTCTATCCCGAGCTTGTTTCCAAAAACACGCTCGCGTGGAAGGCGCATCAGCCCATGTCGCGCACGGTTGCAAAGTTTATCGAATTTATCAAGGTGCGCGTCGGTTCGCTCGGGGATCAGGCATAACAAAATTGCATTTCTTAAAATAAAAAATAAGTATTTTACATAGAATCTGCCATATAGTATAATAAGTGTGTAAAGGGAAAAGACCTTTGCGGACAACGTGACCGACCTGCGGCGCGCCAACGGCGAGTTTGCGAAGTTCGTCAAGCGGCTCAAGCGGTACGTCGGCTTTTCTCCGCAGTACGTCGCCGTGCCCGAGTTCCAAAAGCGAGGCGCGGTGCACTACCATCTGCTGCTCAACTGCCCGTACATCCCTGCGGACGAGCTGGCGCGGCTGTGGGGGCAGGGCTTCGTCAAGGTCAACGCCATCGACAACGTCGACAACCTCGGCGCGTACGTCACCAAGTACATGACCAAGGACAACGTCGACGAGCGGCTCGCGGGGCAAAAGAGTTACTTTATGAGCCGCAACCTGAAAAAGCCCGAAGAGACGACGGACGGCGCATTGATAGACGAGGTGCTTGCCGCCGCGTGCGTCGAGCGGGTGGCCTGTTCTGCGGAGTTTGAGAGCGAGTACTACGGCAGGGTGCGCTTTACGCAGCTCGTCCTCGCTGCGCCCCTCTCGCTGGCAGAGTTCAGAAAGCCGCAGCAAAGCAAAGTTTTCCCGCCGTTGTGGGGGGAATGTGTAAAACTGCGCCCGCGCGTGAGATATTCTTATGCGCATTAGCCCGTCGGCCTATGGACGGCGTCGTAGTTCGTGCAGAACGGGACGACGGGTCGGTGAACGTTTGAGAGGTAGGACTATGAAGAAGCAAAAAGTTGGTTACACCCTCGGCCAATGGCTGGCAGAATGGTACAATGTGTACAAGCTGCCCGTGCTGGCCAAGAGCTCGCTCGAGAACATCGAGCGGGTCGTTCGGCTGCATATCCCCGCGTGGCTGAAAGAGATGAAGTTGAAGGAGCTGACCGCCTTTGACATCGACAAGGCGCTTGCCTCCGTGCCCTCTACCCGCATGCGCAAGTACGCGCACTCGGTGCTGCACGGCTGCCTGTTCAAGGCGTATTGCCTGGACTACATCGCGGGCGATATCATGCACAAGGTCGAGCATGTCAGGCACCGCTCCAAGGTGGGCGAGGCGCTCTCTGTTGCCGAACAGCGTGCCTTTTTCGAGCGCGTCGGCGATCACTATATGCGCGATCTGTTCGAGTTTTACCTCTATACGGGCGTGCGCCGTTGCGAAGCGCTCGCCTTGCGTTGGTCGGATATCGATTTTGAAAATGAGCGGCTGCTCATTCGCGGTACGAAGTCTGCGTTTGCCGTGCGCGATTTGCCCTTGCTCCCGCCCGTGCGTGCGCTGTTAGAGCGGCAAAAGCTGTCGAACGTCGCCAGGAAGCGCGCTGCTGCCGCAAAAAAGGCCGCCAAAGCCGCCGGTGTTGCCCAACCTGCCGCAGCTGTCGAGGCTGCTCAAACGGTTGAGGCCGAGGTCGGCGATGCGCCCGTGTTTCCCTTTAAGCCGTGCATGGTCGACAGGGTCTTTCATAAGTTTTGCCCCCTGCATCGGCTGCACGATTTGCGGCATACCTTTGTGACGCGCTGTGCCGAGTGTAACATCAACCCGAACGTCTGCCAAAGCCTTGCAGGGCACGGGGATATCAAGATGACGCTGCAAACATACACGCACGCGAGTACACAGTTTCGCAAAGAAGAGTATAGCAAATTTCGCATAGAGCCGTGATAAAATGAAAAAAAGCACCTAAATAGGTGCTTTTCTGGCGCAGTGACCGAATTAAAATCCGAACCTTGAAGCTCGTCAAGGGTAATGGTTTTCGTATCGTTTTTGTAGTTCA
>CALVXB010000003.1 GCA_944368775.1 uncultured Clostridia bacterium
CGCCGACTAAAATCGGTTTCAGGTTCGGATTATACTCGTTTGGCGCAGAGAGAGGGATTTGAACCCTCGGTACCCTTACGAGGTACACACGATTTCCAGTCGTGCTCCTTAGGCCGCTCAGACATCTCTGCATGGGTCTATTCTCTGCCGCGCGGCGCATCTGCCCGCGAAGTCAGCATAATATAGTTTACTGTTTTTTGTGCGTTTTGTCAACGATTTTTGCCGCACTTTTTGCTTTTTTCGGCGGCGGGGGAGAAATGTCCCCCGCATTATCATTCTGTTTTGCGGGCGGGGCGCATACAATAGGGGAGATGGAACATTCTTCCTGCGGCGCGGGGTATCGCTACCGCCGCTACAGGCGGCCGGCGGGCAGGCGTGCCAAAAAATATATCGTCGTCGCCGCCGCGCTCGCGGCGCTCGTCGGGCTGTTTTTCTGGCTGCAGCGCAGCGTCACCGACCTCTTATTCTCGCTCAGCGAGGCGACCGTGCGCGCGCTCGCCCTCACCGCCCTCAACGAGGCGGTCGCCGAGACGCTCCAATGGAACGGCATTGAGTACGATTCGCTCGTCACCGTCACCCGCGACGGGGAGGGGGAGATCGTGCGCATCGAGACGGACGCCCGGCAGCTCAACCTGCTCGCCCGCCAGACGGTCGCCCTCGCTACGGGCAAGCTCGCCGCCGCCTGCGGGCAGGGGGTGCAGGTGCCGGCGGGCGCGCTGACGGGCATCGAGTGGCTGGCGGGCTTCGGGCCGGAGGTCACCTTCGAGATCTTGCCCGTCGGCGCGGTCGGCTGCGACTTCCGCTCCGAATTCGCGGGCGCGGGCATCAACCAGACCCGCCACGCCGTTACCATGCAGGTGACGGCCGCCGTGCGCATCCTCTTTCCCTCCCGCGCGATGGAGGTGGAGGCGGCCGCGCAGGTGCCCGTCTGCGAGAGCGTCATCGTCGGCGAGGTGCCTTCCATCTACTTCGGCGGCTCGTAAAAGAAGAATGTCCGCCCGCCGCCCCGCGGGCAACTCATTTCCCGCTCCCGCGCGGGCGGGCTTTCCTGCCGCGGCGGAAGGCGGGCTCTTTCTGCGGGCGGGGAAAGGCCGCAGCCGCCGCACCCGCGCCGCACATTCCGCCAAAAAATCCTGCGCCGCCCGCCGCAAACGATTGACTTTTGCGCGCGTTTGTTTTATAGTAAATGTAATAGGCAAATGCGATGACGAAGACAGACGGACAGGGCGTCGTTGTCCAGAGAGGGCAGCCCGTCGGCTGCAAGGCCGCCCGAACGGCGCGTCCGGTATTCCCTTCCGAGCTTTCGCCCCCAACCCGCGCGGCGGCAGTAGGGGCGGGCGTGCGCCGCGCGTTAAGCGGAAAAGAGGCGGGAGTTCTCCCGCGAACATAGGTGGTACCGCGCCCTTCGCGCCCTGTGACAGTTTGTCACGGGGCGTTTTTATTTTAGAATATGCGCCCGTCTGCCGCGCGTTTCGCCGCGGCCGCGGCAAAGCGCGGGCCAAATCGCAAAAAATTCAAAGAAAAATCATCCGTAAGGAGTAAAGTGTGCTATGAAAGAGAAGATCGAACGCATCCGCCGCGAGATCGGCGAGGGCATGCAGGGCGTTTCGACGCGCAAGCAGCTGTTTGAACTGAAGATGCAGTATCTCGGCAAGACGGGCGCCATCTCCGCGCTGTCCAAGGGGATGCGCGACATCCCGCCCGAAGAGCGCCCCGCCGCGGGCAAGCTGGTCGGCGACGTGCGCGCCTGGGCGGAGGAGCAGTTCGCCGCGCGCGAGGAGGAGCTGAAAAAAGAGGAGCTCGCCGCCCGCTACGCGAGCGAAAAGATCGACGTGACCATGCCCGCACAGCTCGCGGGCGGCGGTTCCGTCCACCCCGTCTCCCTCGTCAAGCAAGAGCTCGTCGACATCTTCGCGGGCATGGGCTTCGACGTGTTCGAGGGGCCGGAGATCGAGCAGGACTACTACAACTTCCAGGCGCTCAACATCCCCGCCGACCACCCCGCGCGCGATATGCAGGACACCTTCTTCATCGGCGGCGAATTTTTGCTCCGCTCGCAGACTTCGTCGGGGCAGATCCGCGTGATGGAGAGCAAAAAGCCGCCCATCAAGGTGCTCAGCCCGGGGCGCGTGTACCGCTCCGACTCGGATGCGACCCATTCACCCATGTTCCACCAGATGGAAGGGCTTGTCGTCGACAAGGGCATCACCCTCAACGACCTCAAGGGCATGCTCGACGAGTTCGCCCGCCGCATGTTCTCGTCCGAAACGAAGACCCGCCTGCGCCCCTCCTATTTCCCCTTCACCGAACCGAGCGTGGAGGTCGACCTCTCCTGCCGCAACTGCGGGGGCAAGGGCTGCCGCGTCTGCAAGGGGACGGGCTGGATCGAGGTGCTGGGCGCGGGCATGGTCAACCGCCGCGTGCTCGAAAACTGCGGCATCGACCCCGACGTGTACACCGGCTTCGCCTTCGGCATGGGCCTCGAGCGCATCGCGATGATCAAGTACGGCATCAACGACATCCGCCTTCTGTTTGAAAACGACGTGCGGTTCTTAAAGCAATTCCGGGATTAAGGAGGAGACAGGCATGAAAGCACCTCTCAGTTGGCTGAAAGATTATGTAGATATCGACGTATCCGCGCAGGAGCTGCAGCAAAAGCTCTTTTCCTGCGGGTTTGAAGTGGAAGAACTCATCTACGTCGGCGCGGAGATCGACCGCTGCGTCGTCGGCCGCATCGAAAAGATCGAGCCGCACCCCAACGCGGACAAGCTGCGCGTCTGCCGCCTCAACTGCGGCGGCTACGGCGAGGACATCCAGATCGTGACAGGCGCAGACAACGTGTTTGAAGGCGCGCTCGTACCCGTCGCGCTGGACAACTCCTCCCTGCACGGCGGCGTCAAGATCAAAAAGGGCAAGCTGCGCGGCGTCGAGTCGTGCGGGATGCTCTGCTCGGGCGAAGAGCTGGGCATCAACGACGATTGGTACGACGGCGCGGACGTCAACGGCATCCTCATCTTGCAGGGGGATATCCCCGTCGGCACCGACATCAAGCAGGTGGTGGGGCTGGACGACTACATCTTCGACATCGCCGTCACCTCCAACCGCCCCGACTGCCAGAGCATCTACGGCATCGCGCGCGAGGTCGCCGCGGTGCTGCATAAAGAGGTCGCGCCCGTCCCGCTGACCTACCACATGGGCGCCTTCCGCACCAGCGAGCGGGTGAGCATCTCCGTGCAGGCGCCAGACCTGTGCCCCCGCTACATCGGGCACTACGTGCGCGACATCAAGATCGGCAAGTCGCCGCTGTGGATGCGCCGCCGCCTCGCGCTCAGCGGGCTGCGCTCCATCGACAACGTGGTCGACATCACCAACTTCGTCCTGCTCGAGCTTGGCCAGCCCATGCACGCCTTCGACCTCTCCCGCATCGCGGAAAGCCGCATCTGCGTGCGCCGCGCCAAAGAAGGGGAACAGATCACCACCCTCGACAAAAACACCTTCGAACTCACCCCCGAAAACCTCGTCATCGCCGACGGCGAAAAGCCGGTCGCGCTGGCGGGCGTGATGGGCGGCCTCAACAGCGGCATTTCGGATGGCACCACCGAGCTGCTCTTTGAGAGCGCCAAGTTCGAGCGCGCCAACATCCGCCGCACCTCCCGCGCGCTCGGGCAAAAGAGCGACTCCTCCGCCCGCTACGAAAAGGGGGTGGACGCCTATACCACGGGCGTTGCCATCAACCGCGCGCTCAACCTCATCGACGAGCTGGGCTGCGGCAAGATCGCCTGCGACCGCTTCGACATCGCCGCCCCGCAAGAGCCGCCCCGCGCCATCGAGACGACGGCCGCGCAGATCAACGCGCTGCTCGGCATCGAGGTGCCCCGGCAGGAGATGTGCGACATCCTCACCCGCCTCAACTTCAACGTCGCCGTGCATGGCGAAACGCTGTCCGTCACGCCGCCCGCCTACCGCGAGGACGTCGACGGCTACCCCGACCTCGCCGAGGAAGTCATCCGCGAGTACGGGTACGACCACATCGAGGGCACCTTCCTCGACACGGCGGCGGTCACCAACGGCGGCCTGAACGCGGCACAGCAGCAGGCGGCACGCACGAAGCGCGCCCTGCGCGGGCAGGACTTCGGCGAGATCATCACCTATTCCTTCATCTCTCCCAAAGATTACGCCCTGCTGCGCCTGGACGACGAGCTCGCGCGCGCCATCCGCATCAAAAACCCCATCGGCGAGGATATGAGCGTGATGCGCACGACGCTCGCGCCCTCCATGCTGCACACCCTCGTGCGCAACATCCGCCGCGGCAACGACGGCGCACGCCTCTTCGAGCTGGCGAGCGCGTACATCGCAAAGGCGCTCCCGCTCGCGGAGATGCCCGCAGAGCGCGCGACCCTCTCCGTCGGCGTGTACGGGCCCAAGGAAGATTTCTTCTCGGCGAAGGCCGCCTTCGAGGCGATCGCCGCCGAGTTCGGCCTGCAATTCGGCTACCGCGCCGCGCAGCGCCCCTTCCTGCACCCCGGCAAGACGGCAGAGGTCGTTTGGAACGGGCAGACGATCGGCTGGCTGGGCGAGCTTGCGCCCGACATCGCCGAGCAGCTCTCCCTCGAGGTGCCCGTTTATCTGGGCGAGCTCGATTACGCCGCGCTCGAGGGTTCGTTGGGGAATGACATCCAATACGTCCCGCTGCCCAAATTCCCCGAGATCCGCCGCGACCTCGCGCTCATCGTCTCGGAAGACACCGCCTGCGCGGACGCAGAGAAGGCGATCCGCGAGGGCTGCAAGTTCGTCACCGACGTGCGCCTGTTCGACGTCTACCGCGGCGAGCAGGTCGGCGAGGGGAAGAAGAGCATGGCGTTCAGCGTCACCTTCACCCCGCACGACAAGGCGATCGCGCCCGAGGACGCGGACGGCTATGTGCGCCGCATCCTCAAAACATTGCACGAAAAGGTCGGCGCAGAGCTGCGCTGACGGATATAGCGGCAGGGGGCGGCTTGCGGCCGCCCCCTCACTATAAAATCGCCCCGCGCGCGGCAAAAAGCCGGCGCGTGGGGGAGGAGGAACGATGCGCGCCTTTCTCATCGTCATCGACAGCTTCGGCATCGGCGAACTGCCCGACGCCGCCGACTACGGCGACGCGGGGTCGGATACCTACGGCAACACCTTCGCCGCGACGGGCGTCTCCCTGCCCGTGCTCGCCTCGCTCGGACTCAACAACATCGACGGCGTCGCGAAGGCGTTTGGCGAACGGGAACTGCTTCCCGTTCCCGCGCCGCGCGCGGCATACGCCCGCCTGCGCGAAAAGACGCCCGCCAAGGACACGACGGCGGGGCACTACGAGCTGGCGGGGCTGGTGCTCGAAAAGTCCTACCGCGTCTATCCCACCTTTCCGCCCGACGTCGTCGCCGACATCGAGCGGGAGGCGGGCGTCCGCTTCATGGGCAACGAGATCGCCTCCGGCACCGAGATCATCCAACGCCTCGGCCCCGAACACCTGCGCACGGGCAGGCCCATCCTGTACACCTCGCAAGACTCGGTGCTGCAGATCGCGGCGGACACCTCCGTCATCCCGCTCGCGCGGCTGTACGGCATCTGCGAGGCCGCCCGCCGCGTCATGACGGGCGATCGCGCCGTGGGCAGGGTCATTGCGCGCCCCTTCATCCACGAGGGCGGCAAGTTCACCCGCACCGCCGACCGCCGCGACTACGCCCTTGCGCCGCCCGGGGAGACGGTGCTCGACCGCCTCGCCGCCCGCGGCATCCCCGTCGTCGGCGTGGGCAAGATCGGAGACATCTTCTGCGGCCGCGGCATCGCGCGCAGCATCCACACCGCGGGCAACGCCGAGGGGCTGCGCGTCATCACAGAATTGTCCGCGCAGGCGGGGGAGGGGCTGGTTTTTGCCAACCTCGTCGACACCGATATGCTCTACGGCCACCGCAACGACCCGCACGGCTACGCCGCCGCTCTGCGCGCCATCGACGGCGCGCTGCCGGATATTTTGAAGAACCTGCGCGACGGCGACGCGCTCGTCATCACCGCCGACCACGGCTGCGACCCGACCACGCCGTCCACCGACCATTCGCGCGAGTATGTGCCGCTGCTCGTCTACGGAACGCGCATTTTGCCGCAAAATTTGGGCACGCTCGACGGCTTCGACTGCGTCGCCCGCTTTCTCGAGGGCTGGTTCGGCCTCGAAGAAGATACAGTCATCTGCGGGCGCTGCCTGCAGGGGAGGGATATATGAAAGACGCCATCCGTATGCGCGCAGAGGCGATCGCGCGGCAGATCGAAAAGCTCGCCTATCCCGCGGGCGCGCAGCACCCGCGGCTGGGCGTCGTCCTCGGCAGCGGCTGGGGCGCGGCCGCGGCCGCGCTGGAAGGGGCGGCGAACATCCCCTTTGCAGATCTTGCCGATATGCCGCTGTGCGGCGTGGCGGGGCACGCGGGGCACTTTATCTGCGGCAGCTTGGGCGGCAAGCCCGCCGTCGCCGTGCAGGGGCGCTTCCACCTCTACGAGGGGCACTCCGCTGCCGAGGCGGTGCTGCCCGTCGCCGTGCTCTTCGAGCTGGGCGTGCGCGCCGTCCTGCTCACCAACGCAGCCGGGGCGATCGCCGAGGGCGCGCGCGTCGGCGAGGTGATGGCCGTGCGCGACCATATCAACCTGACCGGCCGCAACCCGCTCGTCGGGCTGCGCGCGGACGACCGCACTCCCTTCGTCGACCTCACCCACGCCTACGACGCCCGCCTGCGCGCCGACCTGCTCGCCGCCTGCCGCGAGGCGGGCGTGCGCTGCCGCGAGGGGGTGTACCTGCAGCTGCTCGGCCCCTCGTACGAGACGCCCGCCGAGATCCGCGCCTTCCGCACTTTGGGCGCGGACGCCGTCGGCATGAGCACCGCCGTCGAGGCGATCTACGCCCGCTACCTCGGCATGCGCGTCGCCGCGCTCTCCTTTTTCAGCAACGTCGCCGCGGGGTTGACCGAGCACGAGCTCAGCCACGCCGAGGTGCTCGCCGAGTCTCGCCGCAGCGCCGAAAGCCTCGCCTCCATCCTCAGCGACTTCGCCGCCCGCGCCGACGTCTGACCCGTCGCGCATCCTTCCTTTTATTATAATAATAGAAGAGCCCGCCTGTGCGCGGGCTCTTTTTGGTATGCGCTGCGGGCAAAAGGCGGCGCTTCAAAATAATAACAGAAGAGCCCGCCTGTGCGCGTGCCCTTTTCTTTTTTGCGGCGCGGCCACAAGCGGCGCTGCAAAGCGATGAGAAGAGCGCGCATCGCGCGGCGAGGGCGGGGGAGCAAAAATTGTTAAGTGTGCCGCATTTTGGTTGCAATGTGCCGCGGGTATTGACTTTTCACGATAGGCGCTATACACTTTTAGTATATGAGCGCATCGTGGAATGTTGCGCTCAATAAATTTTTAGGGGAGGTAACATATGCAAAAGAGGCTTTCTAAGATCGTGGCTCTGCTCGTGGCGCTCGCCATGTGCTTCGGGCTGATGACAGCCTGCGCGCCCGACGATCCCGAATCCGATCCCGAGCCGACGACGTACACCGTCACCTTCGATGCGAACGGCGGCACGCTCAGCGGCAGCGCGACGGTCGAAGTGGAGGAGGGCGAAAAGATCACGGGGGCGCCGACCGCCAGCCGCGACGGCTATACGTTCGACGGTTGGTTTACGGCGGCGACGGGCGGAGACGAGGTCAGTCTATCGACTTACACCGTCACCGCAGACGTTACGCTGTACGCGCAGTACACCGAGGATAAGGAGCCCGAACCCGAGCCCGAGCCGACGATGTTCACCGTCACGTTCGATGCGAACGGCGGCACGCTCGAAGGCAGCGCGACGGTCGAAGTAGAAGAGGGCGCCAAGATCGAGGGCGCGCCGACCGCCGTCAAAGAGGGCAGCACCTTCAACGGCTGGTTTGACGCGGCGACCGGCGGCAATGCGGTCGATCTGTCCGCTTATACCGTCACCAAAGACGTCACCCTGTACGCCCAGTACACCGAGGACTTGGATATCCGCCTCGAAGCGGAGGATGCCAAAGTGGAAGGCGAGCCTTCCTACGGCAGCTCCTTCATCGAGACGGTCGAGATCGCCAGCGGCGGCAAGTCGGTCGGCAACTTCGGCACGGCGGGCAACACCATCACCTTCACCTTCACGCTCGAAGAGGCTGTGGATGCAGAGGTCTACTTCTGTATGTCCAGCACGAACGCCGATTGGATGGCGGGAATGACCGTCATCGATCAGACCATCAACGAGAGCGTGATCACCGTCACCATCAACGGCACGCAGATCGACTACGAGGAGCAGGTGCTCCACGGCTCCAATCAGGCGATGGGCTACAACATCGTCTGGGAAAACATCACGATGGGCACGCAGAGCCTCGTCGCCGGTGAAAACACCATTGTCATCACCGCGCAGGGCCAAGCCCCGAATATCGACTACTGCCAAATCACCACGGGCGGCTCCGGCGAAGAGCCTACTCCCGAACCCGAACCGGAAGAGGTGATCTATGATAAGGAAGTCACCTTCGAAATGATCGTCGGCTCGTACGAGGGCGGCCCCGCCATCGAAAAGGCGGTCCTGCACTTTGAGGACGCCATCGCGGCGAGCGCGCTCAGCGACGACCTCTTCAACATTTCCTATACCAGCCAGGGCTGGTTCGGCCCGCAGACGGTGACGCTCGGTCAGGGCTCCGGCCAGACCGTCTACCTCTCCGACGCGGAGGGCAACAAGGTCGAAGGTGAAACGTCTGACTACGTCACCATCGAGTACGCCGTCTCCTACGGGATGTGGTCGTTCAACGGCAACCTCTCGCCCTTCACATACCAGACGGTCAACACCTGGAACGATCCCGAAATTTACAACCTCGCGATCGGCTCGGGCGAAGCGCTCGCCATCGGCGGCGTAGAGTACACCGTCCTCGACGTCGTCACCGCGCCCGACGGCTGGACGGTCCCCGACCTCGCGGTCTGGGATACCACCGGCACCTACACCGAGGGCGACATCACCCTGACCTACGGCTCGTACGGCACCGAAGAGATGGAAAACGACGGCGCGAAGAACCCGCTCATCATCTGGCTGCACGGCGCGGGCGAAGGCGGCACCGATCCTTCCGTCGCCATCCTCGGCAACCAGGTCACCAACCTCGCCAAAGACGTGGTGCAGAAGTACTTCATCACGGATACCGTCAAGGGCGCGTATGTGCTCACTCCGCAGACGCCCACCATGTGGATGGACGGCGGCGACGGGCAGTATTCCAACGAAGTCGGCTCGCAGTATTATGTCTCCGCACTCAAGGGCCTCATCGACGCCTACATCGAGGAGAACGGCGACATCGATATGAGCCGCATCTACGTCGGCGGCTGCTCCAACGGCGGCTTCATGACGGTCAACATGATCTTCAACTTCCCCGACTTCTTTGCGGCGGCATACCCCGTCTGCGAGGCGTATCCCACCGGCGACGTCTCCGACGAAAAGGTCGAGGCGATCAAAGATCTGCCCATCTGGTTCACCCATTCCACCAACGACAACACCGTGAGCATCGCGAATAACGGCGAGCAGCAGGATGTGTACACCAACAACCTGTACGTCCGCCTGATCAACGCGGGTGCAGAAAACGTGTATTACAGCCTGTTCGAGACGGTCACCGTGGACGGCGTCAACTACAACGGTCACTGGTCTTGGATCTACACCCTGCGCGACGAGTGCGTCAACGTGCAGCCCACCGAGGGCGCCGATGGCGAACTGCAGATCTCCGATCTCGATCCTACCAGCACCGCGAAGGTGCAGGTCGGCGGCGAAGAGGTCACGCTGTGGGGCTGGATGGCTGCCCAGAGCAAATAATACAATAATACTTCCGTTTTATCGAAGCGGTAAAATGGCGGCTCTCCGCGCAAGCGGAGGGCCGTTATTTGTTTGTGCGCTTTGTGGCGCACATTCTTCATTTTATAAATGATCATACGGCGGTGCGCCGGCGGCCTTTGCGCGGCCGCATAGTGGGGCGAAAATTGCGCAAGATAAGGGAAAATCGGGAGGGAAATTGCCGATGCTGAAAAAATGTTTTTGGGCGCTGTCCGTCCTCGCCTGCATGAGTTTTGCGGCGGGCGGGTGCGCGCAGGTGCGGGCGCTGCCCGCGGCCGTCTATGCGGGCGAGGTGCAGGCCGCCGCAGAAGGGGAGCTGTCTGCCACCTGCGCGAGCGAGGTGCAGGCCGCCGCAGAAGGGGAGTTGCTCGCGCCCGGCTGCAAGGCGGCGTACGTGTGCGATTGGCGCAGCGGCACGCCCGTGTACGCGCGCGGCGAACGCGCCCATCTGCCCATCGCGAGCATGTGCAAGATCATGACCATGCTGCTCTGCTTCGAGGCGCAGGAGGCGGGCCGCCTCTCCTTCGACGAGCAGATCGCAGTCAGCGAGCGGGCGGCGGGCATGGGCGGCTCGCAGGTATTTTTGGAGGCGGGCGGCTCGTACAGGGCGGGCGACCTGCTCGAGAGCATCTGCATCGCATCTGCCAACGACTCGTGCGTCGCGATGGCGGAACGGCTGTGCGGCAGCGAGCGCGCCTTCGTGCAGAAGATGAACGAGCGCGCGCGAGAACTCGGGATGACGGATACCGCCTTCGCCAACTGCACCGGCCTGCCTGCGAGCGGGCAGTATTCGTGCGCGCGAGACGTCGCACTGATGCTCTCGGCGCTGCTGGCGCATGAGGAATACTTTTCGTACAGCCGCACTTGGACGGACGAGATGCGCCATCCCGAGGGCCGCGTCACCGAGATGGCGAACACCAACAAGCTGCTGCGCAGCTATGCGGGCTGCGACGGCGGCAAGACGGGCTATACGGCGGAGGCGGGCTTCTGCCTGGCCGCGACGGCGCAGCGGGGCAGTCTGCGCGCCATATCCGTCGTCATCGGCGCGCCGGACAGCAAGACGCGCTTTGCGGGGGCGGGGGAGCTGCTCGACTATATCTTCGCCAACTACACCAGCCGCGCCGTGCTCGCAGACGAGGTGCTGTCCGCCCCCTGCGAGGTGCGCGGCGGCAGGCAAAAGTTGGTGCACGTCCGCCCCGCGCGCGCGGCCTACCTCTTCTGCGCGCAGGAGGATACCGACGAGGTGGACTGCGTGTTTGAATTGCAGCCCGTGCGCGCGCCCGTCGCCGTCGGCGACGCCCTCGGCAGGGCGGTCATCTACAAAAACGGCGTCGAGGCGGACAGCGTGCCCCTGCTCGCCAACGAGAACGTAGACCGCTGCACCTTCCTCGATTCTCTGCGCGATCTGGCGCAAAATTGGTGCATCTGACCGCCGAAATATGGGAAAAACGCGTTTTGCAGAGTACTATGCGTGGCATAGTACCGGAGGTTTGCGGTGGGCTGGCTGATCGCAGCCGCCGCGGCGGCCGCTCTGCTGCTCCTTCCCCTCGTCGTCAGCGTGCATCTGTACTTTGACGCCGCGCAGAAAAAGCTGTTTTTCGGCGTCTATATCCTGCGCGCGGTTAAACTGCGCGGCGGCTACGCCGCGCCCGCGCCGCGCGGCATCGCCCTGCACCTGTCGCGGCGCAGGGCGGTGCTTCTGCCGTACAGAGAGCTGTTTGCGGCGGGCAAAAAGTTCAAGCTCGCGCGCGGCTTTTCGGTCGCGGACGCCGCCTTCGTGCTGGAGGTCGGGCGGGCAGAGCAGCCCGCGCTCGCCCTCTTCGCGGCGGCTGCGGCGCGCATCGCCGCCTGCATGGGCGCGGCATACCTGCGCGCCCGCACGAAAGCGGGCGGGCTGCATACGGACGTCTTGCTGCGCGCGGGGGAGGACTGCTGCAAGGCGAGCGGGCGCATCCTCATCGCCTTCAACCTCGCCGTCCTGCTCGCGGCCGCGGCCAAGCTGTTGCTGCGCAAAATGATGCAGGGCGGCAAACAGAAGGGCGCTTCACAATCATCATAAGGAGAAAAATGTATGAAGGAAAGATCGGAACAAAAGGTACACGGGCTGGTCGACAGCTCGATGCAGAACCTCGGCGAGCTGGTCGACGTCGACCACGTCATCGGCGCGCCCATCGTTACGGCGAGCGGGTTTCAGGTGATCCCCGTCTCGCGGGTGACCGTCGGCTACCTCGCGGGCGGGGGCGACCTCGGCGAGACCAAGGTCGTCAAAGAGGGGGAGAGCGTCCCCTTCGCGGGCGGCAGCGGCGTCGTCGTCTCCTTAAAGCCTGCGGGTTTTATCGTCGACGAGGGCAAGGGTTGCCGCTATATCCGCGCGGGCGAGGACCCGCTCGACAACCTCATCGACAAGGCGTCCGAGTGGATGGGCGCGCTCTCCGGCCGCGACTGACGCCCCGCAGGCGGCGGCTTTGCCCGCCCTGCGCGAAATTTACAGATTTTCCTCGCGAAACAGTTGCTTTTTTGCCGAAAAATCGTTAGTATAGAGAGTATGAACGAGGGCGCTTTCGCCGCCATGTGCGAGACCGCCGAAAAGTACCGAGGATAACAATGAGGATCAACAAATACCTCGCGGAGAGCGGCGTCGCCAGCCGCCGCGCCTGCGACAAGCTGATCGCGGACGGCCGCGTCAAAGTCAACGGCAAGCCCGCGTCGCTGGGCGAGGACGTCGCCGACGGAGACGAAGTGACCGTCGACGGCAAGCCCGTGCAACGCCGCACCGCGCACAGTTACTACCTGATGAACAAGCCCAAGGGGTACGTCTGCACCGTCAAAGACGACAAAGACCGCAAGACGGTCATGCAGCTTCTCCCCGCCGGGGTGGGCCGCCTCTTTCCGGTCGGCCGCCTCGACTACGACACCGAGGGGATGCTGCTCTTTACCGACGACGGCGACCTCGCCTTCCGCCTCACCCATCCCAAAAACGAGATCGAAAAGACCTACCTCGTCAAGATCGAGGGCGGCATCACCGACGTCGAGCTCGGCCGCCTGTGTTCGGGCGTCGAGCTGGACGGCAAGCTGACGGGCAAGAGTCGCATCCGCGTCGTCGCGGCGGACAAGCGCTTCACCAAGCTGCACGTCACCATCCACGAGGGGCGCAACCGCCAGGTGCGCCGTATGTTCGAGGCGGTCGGCAAGCACGTCGTCTTTTTGAAGCGCATCAAGATCGGCGACATGGGCCTCGGCTCGCTCGAGCGCGGCGCCGTGCGCAAGCTGACGGCAGAGGAGATCTTTTACCTGACCAACCTGTAAGCTCATCCCACCAAAAGCGTGCCGAAATAGGGGCGCCGCCGCGGCAAAGCCGCGGCGGCGTTCTTTTTACCGGTTTTCCGTTCTTTTTTTTTGAAAATTGCGCCCGAAATGCAAAAAATTCGCCCTTTGCAGAGTACTATGCGCGGCATACATCGCCGCTTCCGCGGCGCTTTTTTGGACAGGCACGCGCGCGGCCGCCGTGCGCCTTTTAATCGTCTGCGCGCTCTTCGGGCGGGAACAGCTTGCGCAGCATATTGCCGACGTACTGCACGGGGACGAGTTCGATCTTGTCCTCGAATTTTTTGACGCTCTTAAAGTTTTTGGCGGGGAAGAGCACCCGCTTGAAGCCCATTTTGACGCACTCGTTGACCCGCTTTTCGGCGAAGGTCACGCCGCGCACCTCGCCGGTCAGGCCCACCTCTCCGAACGCGGCGGTGTACTTGTCGATGGGGCGGTTTTTGTGCCCGCTCGCGAGCGCCGCGCAGATGGCGAGGTCGACGGCGGGCTCGTTGAGGCGGATGCCGCCCATCGCGTTGAGGTAGACGTCGAGGTTGTAAAAGGGGAGGCCGCACCGCTTTTCGAGCACGGCGATGAGCAGGGCGAGCTTGTTGTAGTCGACGCCCAGCGGCATGCGGCGGGGCAGGCCGAAGGCCGTCTTTGCCGTCAGCGTCTGGATCTCGACCATCATGCAGCGGTTGCCCGTCTCGGCGGGGGTCACGCAGCTGCCCGCGGCCTCGCCGCGGCTCTCGGAGAGGAAGATGCCCGCATAGTCTGAGACGCCATAGATGCCCTCGCCCGTCATCTCGAACACGCCCACCTCCTGCACCGAGCCGAAGCGGTTTTTGTACGCGCGCAGGATCTTGAAGTTCTCCTCCCGTTCCCCTTCAAAGTAGAGTACGGTGTCCATGATGTGCTCGAGCACCTTCGGCCCGGCGAGCGCGCCCTCCTTGGTGACGTGTCCGACGATGAAAAAGGTGATGCCGCGGCTCTTGGCGATGCGCTGCAGCTTGCCCGCGCACTCGCGCACCTGCGCCACCGACCCTGCCGCAGACGACAGCGCGCTCGTGTACACCGCCTGGATGGAGTCGATCACGACGAATTTTTCCTCCTCGATCGCCTCCTCGATGTCCTCCATGCACGTCTCGTTGAGCAGCAGCAGGTTGTCCGAATCCAACTTCAAACGCGCGCAGCGCATCTTCACCTGCGAGCAGCTCTCCTCGGCGGAGACGTACAGCACTTTATGCGCGCGCGACAGGTGCGCGGAGACCTCCGTCAAAAGGGTGCTCTTGCCGATGCCCGGGTCGCCGCCGATGAGCACGAGCGAGCCGGGCACGATGCCCCCGCCCAGCACGGTGTCCAGCTCGGCGATGCCCGAGGATATTCGTTCGAAGCGCTCCTCCCTGACCTGCGAGAGGGGCACCGGCCGCCGCGCGTACGCCGAGCGCTCCCGCTTTTCCTTTTTGGGCGGGGCGGAGGCGGCCTCGTCGATCTCTTCGACGAGGGTGCCGAACTTGCCGCAGGCGGGGCAGCGCCCCAGCCATTGCGGGCTCTTTGCCCCGCATTCGGAGCATACGTAGACCGATCTTGTCTTTGCCATAAGTCGCCTCTCCTGCCTCATGCGCCGCCGCGCAGCAGCACGTTCGCGATGGCCGTGATGCCCTCGCCGCGGCCGATATAGCCCAGCCCCTCGTTGGTGCCCGCCGCGATGCCGACGGCATTTTCCTGAATTTGCAGCGCGTCCGCGATGTTTCGCTTCATCTGCGCGATGTGCGGCGCGAGTTTGGGGCGCTCGGCGACGACGGATGCCGACACGTTGCAGGCCTTCCAGCCTTCTCTTTCAACGATCGCGCGCACTTCTTTGAGCAGCGCGAGGCTGTCCGCGCCCGCGTACTGCGGATCGGTATCGGGGAAGTAGTGCCCGATGTCGGGCAGCCCCGCCGCCGAGAGCAGCGCGTCCGTCACGGCGTGGCAGAGCGCGTCGCCGTCGCTGTGCGCGCGCAGCCCCCGCTCGTGCGGGATGCGCACGCCGCCCAGCACGATATGATCGCCCGCGCAGAAGGCGTGCGTGTCCACGCCGATGCCCGTGCGCGTCTCGTCCATGATAAAGTCCTCCGCAAAGGTGAGTTTTTTGTTGCGCGCCTCCCCCGCGAACAGGCGGGGCGGGGCTACATATTTTGCGTACACGCCCGCGTCGTCGGTGAAGTTGTCCCCCGGGGCGATCTTGCGGTACGCCTCCAGCAGCGCGGGGAAGGCGAATCCCTGCGGCGTCTGCACGGTGAACAATCCCTCGCGCGGCACGCTCTCCGCGATGAACCCGCACTGCGCGCGCACGGCGGTGTCGGTGCAGGGGAGGGCGCACACGGCGCTGCCGAACTGCCGCACCGTTTCGATGCAGCCGTCGATGAGCCGCCTGCCGACGAAGGGCCGCGCCGCATCGTGGATGAGCACATAGTCGGGCGGGCAGGGGAGTGCGGCGAGCGCCTCGAGCGCGTTTTTTACCGACTGCGTGCGCGTCTCGCCGCCGGGCACGAAGATGACGCCGTTCAGCCCCGCCGTCTCCCGCGCGGCGGCCGCGCGGTCGGCTTCGGCCACGCACACGGCGACGGTGCCGATCAGCGGGTGAAGGGCAAACGCGGACGCCGAGCGCCGCAGCGCGCTCGCCCCGCCGAAGGGGCGCAGCACCTTGTTTTCCGCGAACCCCGCGCGCGCGCCGACGCCCGCGGCGGGGAGTACGGCCGCAAAGCGCGCGCTCATGCCTCGCCCGGCGAGGCGACGATCTCGTACAGCGAGGGCGCCTCGTCCTTTTTGACCGTCTCCTTCAGCCCGAGCACGCGGAATTTCAGGCTGCCCGCCGCGAAGGCGAGCTCGACCACGTCGCCCACCTTCAGCTGGTAGGCGGGCTTGACTTCCCGCCCGTTCACGCTCACCTTGCCCGCCTTACAGGCGTCGCCGGCGACGGTGCGGCGCTTGAGGATGCGCGACACCTTCAAAAATTTATCGATGCGCAAAAGTATGACCTCCCGGCCGCCGCGGTGCAAAAACCGGCCGCCGTGCGCGGGCGGCCGTGAACGTTTCTGTCGAACGGGCGGCGATTTTGTTTTTTTTGAAAAAATTTCGCGGCTGCGGCCGCAAAATAAGTTGACAATTTGTTGGAAATTTAATATAATGTCGAACTGTATCTATTATGGAGTATAATGTGCATTTTGTCCGTTTTTCCCTTTTTTGAGCGAAAAACGCGCCGCGCCGAACGCCCGTTTCTATAATATGGAAAGGGGAAGGCGGGCGGGGAGCCCTGCACCCGACGGCAACATTATACCGCAAAACTCCGGAGTTGTAAAGAGGCGGAGGATAAATGAGCGAAAAAATTTTTTCGCGTCTGCCGAACGTTCGCCGAGGTGTTTCGCGTACCGGGAAATCGAAAATAATTTAGGAGCGTGTGTTTGATGAATTTACCCATTCAAAAGTACGGCAAAACAGAGAGACGGAAATTCGGTAAGATCAACGAAGTCATCGACATCCCCGACCTCGTCGAGATCCAGAAAGATTCCTATCGGAATTTTATCGAAGAGGGCATCGGCGAAGTGTTCGAGGATTTTTCTCCGATCACCGACTATTCCGATCACTTTGAGTTGTATTTTCTCGACCACGAATTCGGCGCCAAACCGAAGTACGACGAAAAGGAGTGCCGCAACCGCGACGCGACGTACGCCCTTCCCCTCCGCGTGAAGGTGCGCCTCGTCAACAAGGTGAAGGAAGAGGTCATCGACCAGGAAGTGTTCATGGGCGATTTCCCGCTCATGACCGAAAACGGCTCCTTCATCATCAACGGTGCAGAGCGCGTCATCGTCTCCCAGCTCGTCCGTTCCCCGGGCGCGTACAACGAGTCTGAAAAGGACAAGAGCGGCCGCGAGATGTTCAAGACGACGGTCATCCCCAACCGCGGCGCCTGGCTCGAGTTCGAGCAAGATTCGCAGGGCGTGATGTGGGTGCACGTCGACCGCAAGCGCAAGATCTGCGCGACGGTGCTGCTGCGCGCCCTCGGCTTCGGTTCCGACGTCGCCATCCGCGACGTGTTCGGCGACGACGAGCGCATGATCAACGCCACCATCGAAAAGGACACCGCTCACAGCGAGCAAGACGGCCTCATCGAGCTGTACCGCAAGCTGCGCCCGGGCGAAGTGCCGACGGACGAGTCTGTGCGCCAGCACATGCACAACCTCTTCTTCGACCCCCGCCGCTACGACGTGGTCAAGGTCGGCCGCTATAAGTTCAACAAAAAGCTGAACATCGCCTACCGCCTGCCCGGCTGCATCGCGGCAGAAGACATCGTCGACCCCTCGACGGGCGAGCTGATCGTCTCCAAGGAGGAGAAGATCACCGAGGCGAAGGCCAAGCAGATCCAAAACGCCGGCATCAACGTCGTCGAAGTGCTCGTCTCCGACGAGAAGGCGGGCCGCATCAAGCACCGCATCATCGGCAACAACACCGTCGATTTTTCCGCCCTCTCCGACCGCAACCCGAAGAGCTTCGGCCTGCTGCCCACCGTCTATTATCCCAACTTCAAGTTCTCGGAAGAGATCGCCGCCGCCTGCGACAACGCGGACGTCGAGACGGTCGCCGAGTACTACCGCGACCGCATCAACGAGGCCTTCTTCACCGCCGAAACCAAGCCTTCGGAAGATGAAAAGGCAGAGGAGCGCAAAAACCGCGAAAAGCGCCGCGAGAATCGCATCAAGTTCGTCGCCGCCTGCAAGCTCTTCCACGAGATCCTCCGCCGCAGCGACCCGACGGTCACCGCCGAGGAGAAGAAGGTGCTGCGCCCCCTCATCGACCGCCTCAACCACCGCCACATCACCGTAGACGACGTCGTCGCCGCCGTGTCGACCAACCTCGACCTGCGCTACGGCATCGGAACGGTCGACAATATCGACCACCTCGGCAACCGCCGCGTGCGCTGCGTCGGCGAGCTGCTGCAGAACCAGCTGCGCGTGGGCATCGCCCGCCTCGAGCGCCTCATCAAGGAGCGCATGGCGACGCAGGACCCCAACGAGGTCACGCCCTCCGGCCTGATCAACGTCCGCCCCGTCTCCGCGGTCATCCGCGAGTTCTTCGGCTCCTCGCAACTGTCCCAGTTCATGGACCAGACCAACCCGATCGCAGAGCTGACGCACAAGCGCAAGCTGTCCGCGCTCGGCCCCGGGGGTCTCAACCGCGAGCGCGCGACCTTCGACGTCCGCGACGTTCACCACAGCCACTACGGCCGCCTTTGCCCCATCGAGACGCCCGAAGGCCAGAACATCGGCCTCATCTCCTCGCTCGCGACCTTCGCCAAGGTCAACGAGTACGGCTTCATCATGTCGCCCTACCGCCGCGTGCATAAAGAGGGCTTCGACGAGCACGGCCATCCCTCCGTCATCCGCGTCACCGACGAGGTCGACTACCTGACCGCGGACGAAGAGGATAAATACATCGTCGCGCAGGCGAACGAGCCGCTCAATGAGGACGGCACCTTCGTCAACGAGCGCGTCTCCTGCCGCCGTCAGGCGGAGATCACCCAGCTGCCCCGCGAAATGATCGACTACATGGACGTCTCGCCCAAACAGCTCGTCTCCGTCGCGACCGCACTCATTCCCTTCCTCGAAAACGACGATACCAACCGCGCCCTGATGGGCTCGAACATGCAGCGCCAGGCGGTGCCTCTGCTCAAGACGGAGAGCCCCATCGTGGCGACGGGCATCGAGGCGGCCATCGCGCGCGACTCGGGCGTCATGGTCAAGGCGAGGGAAGCGGGCGTCGCCATCGGCGTCGCCTCCGACCTCATCCGCATCCGCCGCGACGACGGCTTTGTGGACGAGTACCCCCTCAAAAAATTCGAGCGCTCCAACCAGGGCACCTGCCTCAACCAGCGCCCGATCATCAATACCGGCGCGCGCGTCGAAAAGGGCGAGATCATCGCAGACGGCCCTTCCACCAACAACGGCGAGCTCGCGCTGGGCAAAAACATCCTCATCGGCTTCATGGAGTGGGAGGGCTACAACTACGAGGACGCCATCCTCATCTCCGAAAAGCTGGTCCGCGAAGACGTGTTCACCTCCATCCACATCGAGGAGCACGAAACGGAGGCGCGCGACACCAAGCTGGGCGAAGAGGAGATCACCCGCGACATCCCCAACGTCGGCGACGACGCGTTGAAGGACCTCGACGAGGACGGCATCATCCGCATCGGCGCGGAAGTGACCAGCGGCGACATTCTCGTCGGCAAAGTCACTCCGAAAGGGGAGGCGGAGCTGACGCCCGAAGAGCGCCTGCTGCGCGCCATCTTCGGCGAAAAGGCGCGCGAAGTGCGCGACACCTCGCTGCGTGTGCCGCACGGCGAGGGCGGCATCGTCGTGGACGTGAAGATCTTCACCCGCGAAAACAAAGACGAGCTCTCCCCGGGCGTCAACAAGCTGGTGCGCGTGTACATCGCGCAGAAGCGCAAGATCTCCGTCGGCGATAAAATGGCGGGCCGCCACGGCAACAAGGGCGTCATCTCGCGCATCCTGCCCGAGAGCGACATGCCCTTCATGGCGGACGGCACCCCGATGCAGATCGTGCTCAACCCGCTGGGCGTTCCGTCCCGAATGAATATCGGCCAGGTGCTCGAAGTGCACCTCGGCCACGTCTGCAGACAGCTTGGTTGGAAGATCGCGACCCCCGTCTTTGACGGCGCGACCGAAAAGGACATCCGCGAGCTGTTTGCCGAAAACAACATCGTCAACCCGAACGGCAAAGTGGACGGCAAGATCCAGCTGTACGACGGCCGCACGGGCGAACCGTTTGAAAACCGCACGACGGTCGGCCAGATGTACATGATCAAGCTCATCCACCTGGTCGACGACAAGATCCACGCCCGTTCCATCGGCCCGTACTCCCTCGTCACCCAGCAGCCGCTCGGCGGCAAGGCGCAGTTCGGCGGCCAGCGCTTCGGCGAAATGGAGGTCTGGGCGCTGGAAGCATACGGCGCGGCGCACATCCTGCAGGAGATCCTCACCGTCAAGTCGGACGACATCGTCGGCCGCGTCAAGACGTATGAGAGCATCGTCAAAGGCAACAACATCTCCGAGCCGGGCATCCCCGAGGCGTTCAAGGTGCTGTTCAAAGAGCTGCAGTCGCTCGCGCTGGACGTCAAAGTTCTCACCGAGAGCAAAGACGAGCTGCTGCTGCGCGACCTCTCCGACCTCGACATGGACGAAGAGGAGCACGATACGCACCGCGACGAGGAGGTCGAGGAGCTCGACTTCAACTTCGACGACGATGACGACGAGGACGAAGAGGACATGGACGTCGACTCCATCTTTGAAGAAGACGAAGAGGACCTCGACGAGGACTTCAGCTCGGCCGAGCTGTTCGACGAGGACGACGATCTGGACGATCTGGACGATCTCGACGATCCGGACGACCTCGACGACGAGGACGACGCCGACGAAGAAGCGGACAAAGACAACGAGTAAAGCGGGAGGTATTGTATGTACGAATTGAACGATTTTGACTCTATCCAGATCGGTGTAGCTTCTCCCGAAAAGATCCGCGAGTGGTCGTACGGCGAGGTCACCAAGCCGGAGACCATCAACTACCGCACCCAAAAACCCGAAAAGGACGGCCTGTTCTGCGAAAAGATCTTCGGGCCGACCAAAGATTGGGAGTGCCATTGCGGCAAATACAAGCGCATCCGTTATAAGGGCATCATCTGCGAAAAGTGCGGCGTCGAAGTGACGCGCGCCAAGGTGCGCCGCGAGCGCATGGGCCACATCGAGCTGGCCGCGCCCGTCTCGCACATCTGGTACTTCCGCGGCGTGCCCTCGCGCATCGGGCTGCTGCTCGACATGGGCCCCAAGCAGCTCGAACAGGTCATCTACTTCGCCGCCTACGTCGTCCTCGACCCCGGCACCGTTCCCACCCTCACCTATAAACAGGTCATTACCGATAAAGACCTGCTCGAGATCGAGGAGCAGTACGGCGACTCGAGCAAGACCGGCCTGAAGGTCGGCATGGGCGCGGAGGCCATCCGCGAGCTGCTGCAGGCGGTCGATCTCGAAAAGGAGAGCAGAGAGACCAGAGAGATCATCGAAAACAACCAGAGCGGCACTAAGCGCCTGCGCGCGGTCAAGCGCATCGAGATCATCGAGTCTTTCCGCAAGAGCGGCAATAAGCCGGAGTGGATGATCCTCACCGTGCTGCCCGTCATCCCGCCCGACCTGCGCCCGATGGTGCAGTTGGACGGCGGCCGCTTCGCGACGAGCGACCTCAACGACCTCTATCGCCGCGTCATCAACCGCAACAACCGCCTCAAGCGCCTGATGGAGCTGGGCGCGCCGGACATGATCGTCAAAAACGAGAAGCGCATGCTGCAGGAAGCGGTGGACGCCCTCATCGACAACGGCCGCCGCGGCAAGGCCATCTCCGGCCCCTCCAACCGCGAGCTCAAGTCCCTCTCCGGGCTGCTGCGCGGCAAGCAGGGCCGCTTCCGCCAGAACCTGCTCGGCAAGCGCGTCGACTACTCCGGCCGTTCGGTCATCGTCGTCGGCCCCGAACTGAAGATCTATCAGTGCGGCCTGCCCAAGGAGATGGCGATCGAGCTGTTCAAGCCCTTCATCATGAAGAAGCTGGTCGAATCCAACCAGTGCCACAACATCAAGAGCGCAAAGCGCGCCGTCGAAAAGGCGAAACCCGCCGTGTGGGATGTTTTGGAAAGTGTCATCAAAGAGCATCCCGTGCTGCTCAACCGTGCGCCGACGCTGCACCGCCTGTCCATCCAGGCGTTTGAACCCGTCCTCATCGAGGGCCGCGCCATCAAGATCCACCCGCTCGTTTGCGGCGCGTTCAACGCCGACTTCGACGGCGACCAGATGGCCGTGCACGTGCCGCTGTCCATCGAGGCGCAGGCGGAGGCCCGCTTCCTCATGCTCTCGGCCAACAACATCCTCAAGCTGTCCGACGGCAAGCCGGTCATGACGCCGACGCAGGACATGATCCTCGGCGCATACTACCTGACCATCGTCAAGCGCTACGACGGCCGTTGGTACGACAAAGACCACAACGAGGTGCCCGCAGGCACCGAGGGCGCCGAGCAGTATCATGCGGGGCTGTACACCTCCGAAGACGAGGCGATCATGGCCTACCAGACCAAGTGCATCACGCTGCAGGACGAGATCTGGGTGCGCCGCACCGTGCGCATCTCCGACGCCTCCAGCGAGTTCGACGGCGAAACGGTCACCGGCCGCGTCAAGACGACGGTCGGGCGCATCATCTACAACGAGGCGATCCCGCAGGATCTCGGCTTCGTCGAGAGAAAGGCGAAGGAGGATTACCTGCAATACGAGATCTCCGGCTATAAAAAGGACGCCGACGGCCGCGAAAAGAGCGTGCCCGTCGACAAAAAGATGATCTCCAAGATCGTCGACCGCTGCTTCAAGACGGGCAACGACCGCAAAAATTGGGTGTACAAGGACCCCGACAGCGCCATCGCCAAGCTCAACGCGAAGGGCGGCGCGGGCAAGTCGGCCGAGGTGCTCGACAACATCAAAGCGCTCGGCTTTAAGTACTCGACCATCGGCGCGCTGACCACCTCCGTGTTCGACATGCACATCCCCGCCGTCAAAAAGACGATGATCGCCGAGGCGGAGCACAAGGTCGAAAACATCGAAAAGAAGTTCGCGCGCGGCCTTTTGAAGGAAGAGGAGCGCTACAACGCCGTCGTCTCCGTCTGGAAGGACACGACGGACGCCGTCACGGCAGAGCTGCGCAAGAGCGCCGACGACTTCAACCCCATCTGGATGATGGCGAACTCGGGCGCGCGCGGCTCCATCGACCAGATCAAGCAGCTCGCGGGCATGCGCGGCCTCATGGTCAACCCGCAGGGCAAAATGATCGAGATCCCCGTCAAATCTTGCTTCCGCGAGGGCCTGACCGTTCTCGAATACTTCATCTCCTCGCACGGCGGCCGCAAAGGCCTCGCCGATACGGCGCTCAAGACGGCAGACTCTGGCTACCTGACCCGCCGCCTCGTCGACGTCTCGCAGGACGTCATCGTGCGCGAGGACGACTGCTGCGCCGGCAAAAAGCCGCGCGGCATGCGCATCTCCGCCATCGTCGGCCCCAACGGCGAGATCGAGAGCCTGAAAGACCGCCTGGTCGGCAGGTTCACCGCCGAGGACGTCGTTCACCCTAAGACGGGCGAGGTCATCGTACCCGTCAACGAGATGATCACCGACGACACGGCGGACGAGATCGTCGCCGCGGGCATCACCGACGTCTCCATCCGCAGCGTGTTCACCTGCTCCTCCCGCCACGGCGTCTGCGCCAAGTGCTACGGCAAAAACATGGCGACCGGCCGCCCCATTCAGGTGGGCGAGGCCGTCGGCGTCATCGCGGCGCAGTCCATCGGCGAGCCGGGCACGCAGTTGACCATGCGTACATTCCACACGGGCGGCATCGCGGCCACGGGCGACATCACGCAAGGTCTGCCGCGTGTCGAAGAATTGTTTGAAGCGCGCAAGCCGAAGGGCGTCGCGACCCTCTCCGAAGTGGGCGGCATCGCCTTCGTCAGCGAGCAAGACAACCAGAAGCGCATCGTCATCCGCGACGAGTTCGCGGGCACCGACAAAAAGGAGTACCTGCTTCCTTTCAACGCCGAGCTCAAGGTCAAGACGGGCGACAAGATCGAGCCTGGCACCCAGCTCAACGTCGGTTCGGTCAACCCGCAGGACATCTTGCGCATCCAGGGCGTCAAGGGCGTGCAGGACTACATCCTCAACGAGGTGCAGTCCGTCTACCGCTCGCAGGGCGTCGACATCAACGACAAACACGTCGAGATCATCGTCCGCCAGATGATGCGCAAGGTCCGCATCGAAAACTGCGGCGACACCGATATGCTCCCCGGCGAGCTGGTCGATATGTTCACCTTTGAAGAGGAAAACGAAAAGGCGATCATGAACGGCGGCCGCCCCGCCACGGCGAAGCGCGTCCTCCTCGGCATCACCAAGGCGGCGCTCTCCACCGACTCCTTCCTGTCCGCGGCCTCCTTCCAGGAAACGGCGCGCGTGCTCACCGAAGCGGCCATCAAAAACAAGATGGACCCGCTCATCGGCCTGAAAGAGAACGTCATCATCGGCAAGCTCATCCCCGCAGGCACCGGCGTTCGCGACTACAAAAACGTCAGCCCGCAGCTGGTCACCGGCCACCGCGAGAGCGACAGCTTGGTCGAAGAGACCCGCCGCGAGTTCGGCATCGAGCCGGCCGCGGAAGAATAAGCCAAAGCAAAGACGGAGCCTGCCCCGCGCGGGGCAGGCTCTTTGCGCGCCGTCGGCGCAAAGGAGCAAGCATGAAAAAGCATCTGCAGGTGGTCGCCGCCGTCGTCGTGCGGGAGGGGAAGGTGCTCGCCGCAAAGCGGGGCGACAGCCGCTACGCCTACGTCGCCCACAAGTACGAGTTCGTCGGCGGCAAGGTGGAGGCGGGCGAGACGGACGAGCAGGCCCTCGCGCGGGAACTCGCCGAAGAGCTGCGCGTCCGCGCCCGCGTGTGCGCGCCGTTTGCTTTCGTCACGCACGAGTACCCCGACTTCATCGTCACTCTGCGCACCTACCGCTGCGAATTTTTGTCCGATTTTTGCAACACCGAGCACGAGTCGCTCGAGTGGATGCCCCTTTCCGCGCTCGACCCCGCCGCCTGGGCGCCCGCCGACGCGCCCGTCGTCGAAAAGCTAAAATTTGAGGCCGAGTCCGCAAAATAGGCGAATACATTGCGTTTTTCGCGCGTTTGCACAGTACTATGCGTGACATAGATCGCTGCAAATGCGCGGCGCATAAAAAGCGCGCCGCTGCGCAAACTCTTTGCATGAAGAAGAGGTCAATGCCCGCAGGCGAATTTAAGTCGCGCGACGAGCGCGAAAGCTGCATCCCCGCCTTTGTTCCCGCGGAGGAGCGCCATGGTCGCTGAACCATTCAAAAGCGCGCTGCCCACGCCCGCCGAAGCCCGCCTTGCGGGCGCAAAGGGGAGCGCGGGCGGCAGCCAAAACGGGGGCAGTCAAAAGGGAGGGCAGGGCGGCTGTCAAAGCGGCGGCAGTCAAAAGGGCGGCAGCGGCGCGGGGCAGGGGGCTGCCCGCATCAACGAAAATTACCTCGCTTACGTCCGCTCGCTCGCCCCGCCCACAAAGCACTTCCACAACTGCTACCGCGCCTTCATCGTCGGCGGGCTCATCTGCTGCATCGGGCAGTTTTTCCGCTATGTGTTCGAGGCGGCGTTCGGCCTCGCGGGCGACGAGCTCGCTGCCGCCGTGTCGGTGGCGCTCATCTTCCTCGGCTGCCTGCTCACCGGCCTCGGCGTGTACGACCGCATCGGCAAGGCGGCGGGGGCGGGCTCCATCGTGCCCATCACCGGCTTTGCCAACAGCGTCGCCTCGCCCGCCCTCGAGTTCAAGGCGGAGGGCATGGTCACGGGCATGGCGGCCAAGATGTTCGTCGTCGCCGGCCCCATCATCGTGTTCGGCGTCCTCTCGGGCGCGGCCGTCGGCATCATCTATTATCTTTTGAGCCTCTGAATTTGTCACCGCAGGCGCGCCTGCCGCTCGTCCGCGGCAAAAAGCTGCGGCATGCTCGCCGCAAAAAAAGGAGCGCCGCCGCAACTTTCGTTGCGGCGGCGCTTCGCCTGTATCTTGTTTATTCGGTTTGCCGGGGGCAGGGGAGAATATCGGGTCAGCCCTTGAGCACGTCCTGCATATCGTAGTGCCCGGCAGGCTTGCCGCACATGAATTTGGCGGCCTTCACCGCGCCCGCGGCAAACACCCGCTTGCTGCGCGCGCTGTGCGCGAGGGTGATGATCTCGTCGTCGCCCGCGAACATCACTTCGTGTTCGCCGACGATGGTGCCGCCGCGCACGGCGTGGATGCCGATCTCCGCCTTTTTGCGCGCGCCGACCATCCCGTGGCGGCCGTATACATACTCCTTGCCGCCTTCAAATGCCTCGTTCGCGCTCTCGGCGAGCATATACGCCGTCCCGGAGGGGGCGTCCTTTTTCAGGTTGTGGTGCCGCTCGACGATCTCGATGTCGAAGTTTTCGCCGAGGAAGGCGGCCGCTTCCTTCACCAATTTCTGCAGGAGATTGATGCCGACGGAGAGGTTCGCCGTCTTAAAGACGGGCAGCTCTTTCGCCGCCGCCTCGATCTGTGCGAGCTGCGCGGGGGTGTAGCCGGTCGCCGCGAGGATGACCGCCGCCCCCGTGCGCGCGGCGTAGCCGAGCACGTTGTCGAGGTTGTCCGCGCTGGAAAAGTCGATGACGGCGTCCGCCGCAGGCGCGTCGGCAAAGCTGTCGAACACGGGCACGCCCTGCAGCTCGCCCTTGCGCAGGTCTACGCCGCCCACGCACGCCGTCTCCTCGTCCGCGAGCACGAGTTCGAGCACGTTGCGGCCCATATGGCCGCAGATGCCGCTGATCAGAATGTCGATCATGCCCTCCACCTCGTCATACGTTCAGCCCGAAGGTGCGCAGCGCAGCGCGCAGCGACTCCTTGTGCGCGGGCTCGAGCTCGGTCAGCGGCCCGCGGGGCAGCCCCGCGTCCAGGCCGATCATGTTTGCCGCCGCCTTGGCGGGGATGGGGTTGACTTCGGTAAAGAGTTGGTCGATGACGGGCAGCATCGCGTCCTGCAGCTTGTTCGCCGCGGGCAGGTCGCCCGCCATGACCAGCTCGTACATCTGCTTGGTCTCCTTGGGCAGGATGTTCGAGGACACGGAGATGAGCCCCGCGCCGCCGATGGCGAGGATGGGCAGGTTGAGGTTGTCGTCGCCCGAGTACAGGTCGCACTTGCCGCGGATGCGGCGGGCGGTCTCGCAGATCTGCTCCATGTTGCCGCACGCTTCCTTGATGCCCGCGATGTTGGGGATGTCGGCGATGCGCTCCATCGTCTCCGGCTTGATGTTCACGCCCGTGCGCGCGGGCACGTTGTAGCAGATGACGGGGATGCGCACCGCGTCCGTGATGGCGCGGTAGTACTCGACGAGCCCGTTCTGCGTGCACTTGTTGTAGTAGGGGGTCACGGCCAGCAGCCCGTCCGCGCCCATCGCCTCCGCCTTCTTGCTCGCCTCCACGGCGTGCGCCGTGCTGTTCGAGCCGCTGCCGAAGATCACCTTCGCCCGCCCTGCGATCTTTTGGACGGCGAAGCGCATCACCGCCTCCTTTTCCGCCTCCGTCATGGTCGCGGGCTCGCCCGTCGTGCCCAGCACGAGCAGCGCGTCCGTGCCGTTCTCGATCTGGAATTCGATCATCCTCTCAAAGGCGTCGAAGTTGACGCCCGTCTGCGTGAACGGCGTGATCATCGCCGTCGCCGTTCCCCTGAAAAAGTCTACCATGCGTTTTCCCTCCGCAAATTTACTGTTGCCGCGCCGCGTGGCGCGGGATATGCCATATGCCTCGGCGCGGGATATGCCGTACGCCGCAGTATGTTGCGCGGCGTCAGATATACATCAGCTGGCAAAGAAGTTCCGCCATCAGCACCGCGCCGCCCGCTGCGCCGCGCAGCGTGTTGTGCGACAGGCACACGAATTTATAATCGAACACGATGTCCTCGCGCAGGCGGCCGACGGAAACGGCCATGCCGTTTTCCAGCATGCGGTCGAGTTTGGCCTGCGGGCGGTCGTTCTCTTCAAAGTAGTGGATGAACTGCTTGGGCGCGCTGGGCAGCTGCAGCTTCTGCGGCAGGCCGGAGAAGGACGCCCACGCCTGCAAGATCTCCTCTTTGGTCGGCTTTTTGTCGAAGGAGACGAACACCGACGCCGTGTGGCCGTCGGAGACGGGCACGCGCAGGCACTGCGCCGTGATCTTGGGAGAATCGGCGCAGACGATCTCCTCGCCGCGCACGCTGCCCCAGATCTTGAGCGGCTCGCGCTCGGATTTTTCTTCCTCGCCGCCGATGTAGGGGATCACGTTGTCGACGATCTCGGGCATGCGGTCGAACGTCTTGCCCGCGCCGCTGATCGCCTGGTAGGTGGACACCGCCACCTTCGACACGCCGAAGCCGCGCAGCGGGTGCAGCGCGGGCACGTAGCTCTGCAGCGAGCAGTTGCTCTTGACGGCGATAAAGCCGCGCTGCGTGCCCAGGCGCTTGCGCTGGGCGGCGATGATCTCCGCGTGTTCGGGGTTGATCTCGGGGATGATCATGGGCACGTCGGGGGTAAAGCGGTGCGCCGAGTTGTTGGAGATGACGGGCACCTCCGCCTTGGCGTAGCGCTCTTCCAAAGCCTTGATGTCATCCTTCTTCATATTGACGGCGCAGAACACGAAGTCGACCATGTCCGCGATCTTGGGCAGGTCTGCCTCGGCGTCCAGCACCACGAGGTCTGCAAATTTTTCGGGAATGGGGGAGGTCATCGCCCAGCGCCCGGCAACCGCCTCGCGGTAGGTCTTGCCCGCAGACGCGGGGGAGGCGGCCAGCGCCACCACGCGGAACCAGGGGTGATTTTCGAGGAGCAGGCAGAACCGCTGTCCGACCATGCCCGTCGCGCCGATGACGGCTACGTTGTACGTCTTCATAAAAAACTCCTTAAAGCGTTGATTTTTCGGTGTCAAATGCGCCCGCGGCCGAAAAAAAACGGCGCGCGAACGCACCGTATACGGAACACGCCCCGCGCGCCTTACTCGCGCGCTTTGGGGAAGGAAGGTTGTCTTGCGTCCATAGTGCTCCACGTTACGGTGACAGTCGCACGGGTATTCTCCCGTGCGCCCGGCGGCGGCAGCCCGTTCTTCTGCCGTGCCTCGGCGGAGACGCCCTTTCCCGCCGTCGGGGAAGAAGGTCCCCGGCGCGGCGGCGGTACTCATGCTCGCCCGCTCCTCTATTCGGCACAAAAATTTTAGCACACAATCGCGCAAATGTCAAAGAATTTGTCGGAGGATTTTTCGTTCGCGCGGGCGATTTAATTGAAATTATTTCCGTTTTGTAGTAGAATAAGTAACAGCGGCCGCAGTTTTGCAGACGGATGCGCCGCTTACGGAGGTCATAATGACGCAAGGTCAAAAAGGATATATCGCGCGTACGCTCGAAGAAAAAGACCGCGGCGGGGCGCGCACCGCCATCGGACTCGGCCGCTGGGCGTACGTCATCGAGCAGATGCGCGGCCGCTTCTCAAAGTTGGTGCTGCTCAACCTGCTGCTGCTGCTCTTCTGCATCCCGCTGGTCATCTTATTCTTGCTCCGCCAATCGTACATCCTCGCGGGCGGGCAGACCATGCCCTTTTCCGGCTGGCTGTTCGTCGGCTTCCCCGCCTATCCCGCGCTGGAGGGGGTGGGCGAGCAGGTCATCCTCAGCGTCGACCGCTTTTTCGGCGCGATCATGGTGCTCGGCCTCATCGTCGCCGCCATCGGCATCGCCGGCGCGCTCCACGTCGTGCGCAATATGATCCGCACGGGCGGCGAGTTCACCCTGCGCGAGTTCTGGAAGGGCATCGGCGTCAACGCCAAAACGGCGCTCCCCGCCGCCGCCGTGTGCGGCATCCCCGCCTATCTGTTCGTGCTCGCCATCGACTACTCCAACTACCTCATCGCGGCGGGGGAGGGCAGCGCGGGCTGGCTGATCGCGGGCATCGTCGCCGCGTCCGTCGGCATCGCCCTGCTCGTGCTCATCTTCTTTTGGACGCTCTCGGTGGGCGCAAATTACGACGTCGGCTTCTGGACGGCGCTCAAAACGGCGGTCGCGCTCACCTTCCGCCTCTTTCCGCTCAACCTGCTGTACGGCGCGATGACGGCGCTGCCGCTTGTGCTCGTGTTTTTGCTGGGCGGCTTCGGCACCTTCTTCCAGACGCTCGGCTTCGCGCTCATGATCCTCATCGGCATCATCTTTATGGTCATCGTCTGGATGAACTATTCGCAATGGGCGTTTGACGGCCTCGTCGGCGCGGCGCAGAGCGTAAAGCAAGAGAGCGCGCCCCAGCCCCGACCCGCCGCGGAGAACAAGGCGGAAAAGGAATACGAGGAGAGCCTCGAGGCGGCGATGGAAGTCAAGTCAGACCTCGCCTCCCGCCCCATCAAGCCGCTCGACGACGGCCTCGCCCTGTACGAGCTGCCCGCATCCTTCACCCGCGGCGACCTCAAAAAGCTGCGCGACTCCAAAGATAAAATGGACGCGGACGCCAAGCAGTATGCCGAGGCGCACAAAAACGACGAAAAGTACGTCGCCTACAACGCGCACTTCGAGCAGCTCGAGCGCGAGCGTTTAGAAAAGGAGAAGGAGGCGCAAAAGGCCGCCAAAAAGAAAAAGAAGCGCGGGGAGAGCGCGCAGTGAACGGCGCCTATTCCGCGCTGGCGGGATGGTTTGAATATCTCAATGCTGACTGCGACTATGAAAAATGGTCGCAGTACTTATATGAGCGCGCCCGCGCGCTGGGCGTTTGCTGCGGCAGGGCGATCGACATCGGCTGCGGCAGCGGCGCGTTCACCCGCGCCTTTGCGGCGCGCGGCTTCGAGGTGACCGGCTACGACAATTCGCCCGCCATGCTCGCCAAGGCCGAGCAGCTGGGCGCGGGCGGGCGGGTGCGCTATGTGCTTGCCGACGCGCGCAAGGTGCGCGTGCTGGGCGGGCGGGCAGACCTCGCGCTGTGCGTCAACGACTGCCTCAACTACATCCCCCCGCAAGACGTCCCCGCCTTTTTCGCGCGGGTGCACGGCTGCCTGCGGCGGGGCGGCGCATTTTTGTTCGACGTGTCCTCCGCATACAAGCTGCGCGAGGTGGTCGCAAGCAACACCTTCTGCGAGGACAGGGAGGAGGTCGCCTGGATGTGGTTCAACGCGCTGCAAGGGGATCGCGTCGAAATGGACGTGACGCTGTTCGTGCGCGGCGAGGACGGCAGGTTCACCCGTTCGGACGAGCACCATGTGCAGTACATTCACGAAAGAGAAGACCTCGTCGCCGCGGCGGAGGGGGCGGGCTTTTGCGTGCGCGCCGTCGAGGGCGCGTTCGGCGACCCGTCCGACAAAATGCGCGAAAATTATCTGTGCGTGCGCGCGTGAATTTGAATTTGTCGCGCGCGGCCAAGCGGCCGCCTTTCCGCAGCAAAAGGGGAGCGGCGAGTTTTGAAAGGAGAATGAGAATGGAAAGACAGGACGCGATCCTGCGCGGGCTCATCTGCGGCGGCGAGGTATCGCTCGCGGTCGCGGATACCACAAACTTAGTCAACGAGGCCATCCGCATCCACGGCCTCTCGCCCGTCGCGGCGGCGGCGCTCGGCCGCACGCTGACGGCGGCGACCTACCTGTGTTCCTCCCTCAAGGAGGATCGCGGCGCCCTCTCGGTCACCATCAAGGGCGGCGGCCCGGGCGGCAATATCTATGTCAGCGGAGATAAGGCGCTGCACATGCGCGGCTATATCGAAGAGCCGCGCGTCGACCTCCCGCCCAACGCGGCGGGCAAGTTAGACGTGGGCGGCTGCGTCGGGCGCAGCGGCTACCTCTCCGTCGTCCGCGACGACGAGGGGCAGCCCTTCGTCGGCACGACGGAGCTGGTCAGCGGCGAGATCGGCGAGGACTTCGCCGCCTACTTCGCTTACAGCGAGCAGCGCCCGACGGCCGTCGCCGTCGGCGTCAAGATCGGGCGGGAGGGCAGGTGCATCGGCGCGGGCGGCGTCTTTTTGCAGCCCATGCCGGGCGCGAGCGAGGAGAGCATCCGCTTCGCGGAGGAGGCGATCGGCAAATTTTCCGCCGTCAGCACCCTTTTAGAGACGCGCTCTGCCGAGCAGCTTTGGCGCGAGTACTTCGGCGCGGCACAATTTTACACCCTTCATCCCGCATATAAGTGTAATTGCAGCAGAAATTATATAGAGGGTATCCTCGCGGGCATGGGCGCCGCCGAGCTTCGTTCCATCATCGCCGAACAGGGCAAGATCGAGGTGCATTGCCACTACTGCAATACAGACTACGTATTCACCCCCGCGGAGACGGAACAACTGATCGCCCGCACGGGCGGCGGAACTACATAAGCACGAGGATACGATGGATAAAAGAGAGATACGGTTCGACCTGAGCGCCGACGCCCTGCTCGACATGGCGGAGGCGAAGCTGGACGAAGAGGAATACATCCCCGCGCTGCGGCTGCTGCACAAGTCGCTGGAGCTGTACGGCCCGGGCGCGGATGAGTACGCCGACCTCGCGGAGGCGTACGACGGCATGGAGCAGTACGAGCTCGCCGCCTACAATTGGTTCCGCTTTTTGGACGTCTGCGCGGAGAACGAGGCGGTGGACGCCTACGAGGGGCTGGCCGCCTGCTACTACAATCTCGGCAACATCCCGCAGGCGATGTACTACTACAACAAGATGGTGCACGACAAGTACGTCTCGCCCGAAAACAACGTCGAGATGGGCGAGCTGATGAGCGAGCCGCCCCGCCCGCGCTTCCGCATCGCCTGGCCGCCCGAACACGCCGACTATTCTGCCGACGTCGACGCCGGCCTGCAGGCGCTCAAGCAGGGGGATCACGCCAAGGCGGAGCGCTGCTTCCGCCGCGTGCACGAAGGTTCGGAGTACTACCCGACGGCGATGAACTACCTCGCCGTCTCCTATCTGCTCTCCGGCGCATCGGACAAGGCGGAAAAAGTGTGCCTCGGCCTGCTGGCAAAGGACCCCGACAACGTGCAGGTGCTCTCCACCTACGCGGCCGTGCTCACCGAGCAGGACCGCCGCGACGAGGGGCGCGCCGTCGCCGAAAAGCTCGCAAAGATCGAAACGGAGGACGCCGACGAGCTGTACAAGATCGCGACCGTCTGCTGCGAAAACGCCCTCTACGAGGAGGCGTATCAGCGCTTCTGCAAGATCGAAAAGATGGTGCGCTACGACATGACGCTGCTCTACTTCAAGGCGGTCGCCGCCTTCCGCTGCGGCCGCGTCAAGGAGAGCCTCGCTTCCTTCGGCAAGCTGCTCGACGTCTACCCGCACGCCGCCGTCGCCCGCCACTACTTCCGCAAGGTGCGCGACTACGACGAGCAGGGGGGCGAAGTGCCCGAAACCAACTTCTTCTACCGCCTGCCGCAGGGCGAGCGCGAGGCGAACACCGCCGCCCTCATGCTGCTGCAGCACATGAGCGCCGCCGACCAGCGCGCGCTGTGCGCGCAGCCCTTCGGGCAGGAGCTGCTCGAGTGGTGCTTGGATGAAGGGGACGGCGCGGAGCCAAGGCTGCAGCTCATCGCGGCTGAGATCGCCGCGCACGGCAACGTGCAGCCCTTCCTCTGCGACCTGCTGCTCAACGCCTCCGTCAACGACGTGATCAAGATCGCCGCGCTGCAGCACATGTGCGAGCGCAACCGCGACTTCGACTGCGGCGTCGTCATCTCCGACATCTATACGCGCATCTCCTTCTGCAAGCTGCACGTCGACCGCAAGCGGCACGCCCTCTTCGTGGGAGCCTATTCCATCTGTTTCGCGCGCTTCGCGCTGGTCGGCGCGGTCGACGGAGAAGAGCTTCGCGTCGCGGCGGAGAGCATCTACGAATTGTTCGCCGCGCACGACGGCTTTTCCTGCATCAAAAAGAAGGAGAGCCTCGCCTGCGCCATCTACCTGACCGTCCGCACGGCGGACGGCAGAAAGCTGCGCAAGCTGGTGCAGGGGATGGGCGGCGACGAGGCAGAAGTCGCGCGCATCCTCGCCGCCGTGCGCGCGTACGCGCTGGAGGAGACGGAGGCGGCCGCCGCCGACGCGAGCGAGACCGCGGACGCGGAGGACGCCGCGCCCGCAAAAGGGGAAGGCCCGTCCGGCCCGGACGGGGGGAGCGAAAGATGAAGTTGATCGATCTTGACGGGCAGTTCAACCGCCGCGTCGCAAAATACCTCGCCAAGCACGCGGGAGAGCGCACCGAAGAGGAGTGGGAGGACGCCATCGCCGCCGCCTACCGCAAGTTTGCCGACACGCCGATGGAGGAGATCGGCACCACGCCCCGCCTGTACTTCGCGGGCATGACGAACGGGCGGCTGGTCGAAACGCTCAAAGAATACCTCTTGCAGGACGTCACCGTTCCCGACATCCTGCTCGAAGAGCTTGAAACGCGGGGCGCGGTGCCCGAAACGCTCGCCCTGCTGCGCGAGACGGACGAGTCGCTCGTGCTCTATGCCGTGCACTTCATCGGCGCCGACCCGCAGGCCGCCCCCCGCTACGCGCAGATGCTCGCCGAGGACGCCTACGACGAGCACGTCAAAGACGAGGTCGCCGAAAAGCTCGCCGAAATGGCGGACGCGGTGACGGACGAGCTGCTCGGCTTGCTCGGCGGACCCGCCCGCGCCTACGCGCTCGAACTTCTCTCGCGCACCGCCCGCCGCGACGAGCGCGTCCTGCGCGCGCTCGTCGACGCCTTTCTCGCCGCCGACGAGGCGGACCTGCCGCAGTACGCGGGCTACCTCGCCGCCTACGGCGACGAGCGCGCCCTCCCCGCCCTGATGCAGCGCATCGAAGAAAAGATCGGCTTCGCCGCCTACCGCGAGCTCAAGTTCGCCATCGAGGCGCTGGGCGGAAGCTATGACGAGGCGCGCGACTTTTCGCAGGACGCCGCCTACAAAAAGGTGGCCGAGGCCGCCGAGGCGGGCGCGGAGACGGACATCTTTTCTCCGCAAAAAAAGTGAACGCACGCACGTTTTGGCGCGCCGCGGCGGTATCGCCGCGGCGTTTTTGCACACTTCGGGCGGCGGGGCGGCGCTTCACACAAAAAATTTTTCGGAGAACTATTGACAAATCGACCTTTTTGCGGTTTAATAGAAGTGCGGGCGGGCGCGCCGCAGGGGCGACTTGCAGGGGCGCGCGCCGCGCAGTACAAGAGAAAGGGGGTACACCATGAACAAAGTCATCACCGTCAGCCGCCAATTCGGCAGCGGCGGCCGCGAATTCGGCATCAAGCTCGCCAACGCGTTGGGCATCCCGTTTTACGACAAGGAGCTCATCTCGATGGCGGCGGAGGACAGCAACCTCTCCGCCGAGTTCATGCGCCATCACGAGGAGAGCGCGCCGGGGCTTCTCTCGCGCACCCTCTACTCGTACTACCAGATGCCCATGACCGACCAGATCTACATCGCGCAGTCCAACCTCATCAAGCGGCTCGCGCAGGAGGGGCCGTGCGTCATCATCGGCCGCTGTTCGGACGTCATTTTGGAGGACAGCATCAAGATCTATGTGCACGCGCCGCTCGCCAAGCGCGTCGAGCGCAAGCTGTCCATGGATACGGGCGTCTCCGCCGAAAAGATGGAAGATCACATCCGCGCGACGGACAAAAAGCGCAAAAAGTACTACGAGTACTACACCGACCAAAAGTGGGGGATGGCGGAAAACCACAACCTCTGCTTAGACAGCGGCCTCATCGGGGTGGACGGCTGCGTCGAAACGGCGCTCGCCTACCTCTCTAAATTAAAATAAGCTGCGCGGGGGAACGAACGTTCCCCCGCTTTTGCCGCCCGCCGCGGGGCGCAGGCTCGCCCGCCGCAGGGCGGCGATTTTGTTGACAAACGGGCGGCGGCGCGGTATAATGGCAAAAAAAGCGAGTACGGAGGCGGCATGAAAGGCAAAGGCACGGTCGTCGTCGGCATGAGCGGCGGGGTGGACAGCTCCGTCGCGGCGCTGCTGCTGCGCGAGCAGGGCTACGATGTCGTCGGGCTGTATATGATCAATTGGGAAGAGGAGGGCGAAAACGGCTGCTGCACCGCCGAGCAGGACTACGAGGACGTCCGCCGCGTATGCAGCAAGCTGGGCATCCCGTACTATACCGTCAACTTCGCAAAGGAGTACGCCGAGCGCGTCTTTCGCCACTTTTTGGAGGAATATGCGCGCGGCCGCACGCCCAACCCCGATGTGCTTTGCAACCGCGAGATCAAGTTCGGGCCCTTCAAAGATTACGCCAAATCTTTGGGCGCTGATTTTGTCGCGACAGGCCACTATTGCGGCATCGAGCACGCCGAAAGCGGCGCGCACTACCTGTGCAAGGCGGCGGACGCGGGCAAAGACCAGACCTACTTTTTGAACCAGGTCACCCAGCCGCAATTCGAGGGGGTGCTCTTTCCCCTCGGCGGGCTGCAAAAGAGGGAGGTGCGCGCCCTCGCCGAGCAAAACGGCCTCTCGACGGCCGCCAAAAAGGACAGCACGGGCATCTGCTTTATCGGCGAGCGCAACTTCCGCAACTTTTTGCGCAGCTATCTGCCCGCGCAGCCGGGCAAGATCCTCTCCTGCGACGGGCGCGAGCTGGGCGAGCACATCGGGCTGATGTACTACACCCTCGGCCAGCGCAAGGGGCTCAACATCGGCGGGCAGAAGGGGGACGACAACCCCGGCCGCTGGTTCGTGGTGGAAAAGGACCTCAAAAACAACATCCTCTACGTCGCCCACGGCGACGAGAGCCGCCTGTACACAAATTCTTGCACGGTCGGCGGCTTTAATTGGATCCCCGCGCCCCCCGCCGCGGAAGAATTTGTCTGCACGGCCAAGTTCCGCTACCGGCAGGGCGAGCAGGGGGTGCGCGTGCGCCGCACGGGGGAGGCCGCGGCGGAGATCTTCTTCGACGAACCCCAGCGCGCCGTCACGCCCGGGCAGTACGCCGTGCTGTACAGCGGCAGGTACTGTATCGGCGGCGGCGTCATCGAACAGACAGAATAGGAGGGCAGCCGTATCGGCTGCCGTCGCGCCAAAGGCGGCGGGGCAGCGGCTCCCCGCCCTTTTCTTTTCCGCATAAAGGGGGCGGCAGGGCGCATACTAAGCGGCGGAGGAAAGGGGAATGGATAATATTTTGACGGCGGGCGGGCTGTACGCGGTCGCCCGCCTGCTCGCGGCGGAGAGCCTTGCGGGCAAAAAGGCGCGGCTGTATGCCTCGACGTTGACGGACGCGGCGCTCGCCGCGCGGTTAGAAGAACTTTCGCAGCGGCACGCGCAGCGCTTTTCGTCGCTGCTCGCGCTGTTGGAGGAGTGAGCATGCAGGACATCCGGAAGAAGAGGCGCGCACTGATGAGTGAGGCGGACGCGCTGTTCGACTTGCTCGAAACGGAGCGCGCCGTGCTCGCCGACTACGCCGCCACCCTGTGCGAGGGCGGCCCGCATATGCTCGGCGACGAGCTGGTGCGGCTGTTTTTGGAGGCGTCGGAGGACGCGCGCGCGGTCGCCGCGGAGCTGGCGCTGCGCGCCGCTCCCCGCCCCGCGCGCGCAGACGCCGTCGAGGGGGTCGTGCGCGCCTTTCGTCGCATCGGCAAGGACGTCTGCGCGCCGTAGGCTGCGCGCAGATCGCGCATATTTTCGCCCCCGCGCGGGCGCGATATGCGGCAACGCTGTGGGGTGTTGCCCCGCCGCCGCGCGGCAAGCTGTTCAAAATATTCGCTTTTTTTGTAATATTTGAACGATTTGCTATACAAATGGTACAAAATGTGATATACTGAAACTATCCTGTGACAAAATGTTCCGAACACACAGATGCGGAGGCTTTCATGATCAAAAAAAAGGGACAAACGATCCGTCTGGATACGCCGAACACGACGATGGTCCTGCGCACGGATACGGCAGAGTATCTTTATTACGGGAGCAGGCTGGTCAGCGGCGGCGACCTCGCCAACATCCCGGGCAGCGGACGCCGCTTTCTTTCTACCTTCGGCGCCGAAGACTATTCGGAGTACAGCCTGCTGCTGCAGGGCGCCGGCGGCGGCTTTGCGGCGGACTTTATTTTTTCAAAGGCGCGCGTGCTCGCCGCCAAACCCGAGCTCCCCGGGCTTCCCGCTTCCTATGGTGAGGGGAAGACGGTCGAACTCAAATATACGGACAGCGCCGCGCGCGTCGCCCTCTACCTGTACTTCACCGCCTATGACGACTGCGACGTCATCGCCGCGTCGGCGCGCGTGGTCAACAACGGGCGCAAAGAGATCGGCATCCGCCGCCTCATGAGCTTGCAGCTCGACTTCGCCGAAACGGGCATGGATTTTACGACCTTTTCGTGGACGCCGGGCAGCGGCTGCCTGCGCAACGCGCGGCGGGCGGAGGGCGGCATCTTCGTCAACGATTCCAAGAGCGGCGCCGCCCATTCGACGTCCGCATTCGTGACGGCACGCGGCGAGGCGGGCGTATTCGGCGCAGACCTCGTCTACTCGGGCAACCATAAAGAGGTCTTTTCCGTCGGCGGCGGCCGCTCGCGCCTGCTCGTCGGCATGAACGATTTCGCTTTCGGCTGGGTGCTGCAGCCGGGCGATAGCCTCGTTTCCCCCGAGGCGGTCGTCTGCTTCGCGCCGGACGAGGACGCCCTCTGCTATCGCATGCAGGCCTTCGTCGGCGAGCATATCAGCGCGGGCAAGTGGCGCAAAAAGGAGAGGCCCGTCTATGTCGAGGTCTCGGCGGCAGACGATCTGCCCGCCCTCGCCGCCGCCGCCAAAGAAGTGGGGGCAGAACTGTTTATGCCCGCCCTTCCCTGCGACGCCTGCATAACGGAGGGGGCTGCGCGCGAGGGGGATGCGGCCTGCCGCGCGGCGACCGTCGACGAGCTCGCCGCCCTCGCAGAAAAGCTGCATGAGGAGGGGATGGCGCTGGGCATCCGCATCGAACCGGAAACGGTGCCGGAGAGCAGCGAGCTTTGCCGCACCCGCTCGCAGTATCTGATGAAGATCCCGGGGCGCCGCCCCGTCAGCGTCCGCGGCAGGCTGATGCTCAACCTCGCGGACGAAAAGGTGCAGAACTATGTCGTCCGCGCCGCCTGCGATGCGATCGACCGCAGCGGCGCGTCCTATGTGCGCTGGGATTGCTGCCGCACCATGACCGACTGCTTCGGCAAGGGCATACTCGCGGGCGAGTACTTCCACCGCTATATGCTCGGCTACTACCGCGTCGTCTCCAAGGTCGTGCGCCGCTTTCCCTTCGTGTTGTTCGAGGGCTGCGCGCCCTACGGCGGGCGGCTGGATCTGGGCAACCTGTGCTACTTTACGCAAAATCACTTCGTCTGCGGCGAGGCGGGTGCCGGCAGCCCCGCTTTGAGCGGCGCGCCCTGCGCCTACCCGCAGGCGGTCATCGGCGCAGGCCTCCTGTGCGGCGAGGGCGGCCCCTCCGACGAAGACTTCTACGCGGCCTCCGGCTGCCTGCTCGGCTATGTGTGGGAGGGGATGCCCGGGCAGGACGCGCGCGCGCGCATCGCGCGGCAGATCGAGTTTTATAAAAATAACCGGAAGCTGCTGCAATTCGGCGAGCAGTCTTCCCTGCATGGGGAGGGGGCGAGCGGCATCATCACCCTCTCCAAAGACCGCGCCGCCGCCATCGCCGTGCTCACGATCGAAGAACGCACCCCGCTCGGGCCGGTGCCGCGCATCCGCTTCAAGGGGCTGCTCCCTTCCGCCGTGTACGAAGTGAGCGTCTATGGCGAAGAAGCGCCGCTGCTCGTGCTGGGCGGCGACCTATTGATGGGCATGCCCGTCGCGCTGGCGGGCGCGCTGGGCGGCGACGCCGCCAAAAACGGCCCCGTCTGCCGGATGCTCCTCCTGCGCAAAAAGCGCGGCACAAGTCTATAAAATTGCGGAGGCAGGGCGTTTGCCCTGCCTCCTTTGTCGTATATTTTTTGTTTTTTCGCGGTTTGCAGAGTACTATGCGTCGCATGATCGCCCGCAAATTGCGTTTTTGAAGGGCTGTCACTCCTCCAGCGCGGCGTGGCGGTCGGGCGTGACGAGGATGGTGCGGTAGTCTGTGTACGTCACGAATCCCGCCTTCGCGCCAGAAGGCTTTTTGACGAACTTGCGCGCGCAGTAGTCGACGGGGATCTTGTCGCCCGCCTTCCCGTCCGAAAAATAGGCGCAGATCTCGGCGGCGGCGAGCAGCACTTCGTCGGGCACTTCCTTCCCCTCCGTGCGGATGAGCAGGTGGGCGCTGTGGTACTTCTGCGTGTGCAGCCAGACGTCGTCGGGCGACGCGGCGCGCAGCAGGCGGTCGTTCTGCACGTTGTTGCGCCCCGCCAGGATGCGGAACCCGCCCGCGGCAAAGGTGCGGAAGGGCACCGTCGGGGCCGCCTTCGCCCTCTTTTTTTCGGGGGGCAGCAGCCCCGCCGCGCGCAGCTCCTCCTCCATCTCCTGCAGATCGAGCATATTTTCCGCCCGCGCAAGGTTTGCGAGCATGCTCTGCGTGTAGTCGAGGTCGGCGAGCGCCTCAGCCTTTTGCGGCGCGACGGCCGCCAGCGTGCGCTTCTGCTTGTTGTATTTTTTATAGTACTTCTGTGCGTTCTGCGCGGGGGAGAGGGTCTTGTCCAGCGCGATGCGCACCGTCTTTGCGTCCTCGTCGTAGTAGTTGACCGGCTCGCACCCCTCCATGCCCTTGCGCAGCGCGTAGATGTTCGCGGTGATCAGCTCGCCCGCGATGCGGTTCTTCTCCATATCCGCGCACTCCCGCTCGCGCTCGAGCAGCAGGTTGACCTTCTTCTCCTCTTTCTTGCGCCGCGCGGCGAGCAGGCCCTCGAGTTTGCGCTTCTTATCCGCAAAATCGCGCTTGCCCTCCCGCTCGGCGTAGTACGCCGCCATCGCTGCGTTGACGCTCTCGTACCGTTCGCCTGCGGGGAAGCGGGCGTAAAAGTCCTTCGCCTCGCCGCCCCGCCGCTCGACGGCGGGCGCAGTTTCGTCTGAAAAGATGAAGGCGTGCACCTGTTCCTCCGCCGCTTGCGCGTCGATGAAGGGCTCGCTGCGGCCGCCCAGCTGCTGCGCGAGCAGGCGCGCGGTGGGCAGCGCGATGCCGGAGAGGTTTTGGAACAAAAATTCGGCCAGATCCCCGCCCGCAAAGGCGCGCAGGCGCTCGAGCGCCGCGGCGTGGTCGGCGGGGTTGGCCTTGTCCTGCGGCTCGGGCGGCAGATACTTCGCCCCGGGGAAGAGGGCGCGCTTGAAGTTTTCTTGCAGGGAGGAGATCTTCAGCGCCCCCGTGATGACGCCGCCCTCGGTGAGCACGAGGTTGGAGTACTTGCCCATGATCTCGGCGTGCAGGGTGCGCTGCGCGCGCGAAAATTCGCCCGTGCAGTCGAAGGAGAAGGAGAGGATGCGCTCGAACCCCTCGAGGCGGACGGCGGTCAGCGTCGCGCCGGAGAGGTGCTTGCGCAGCAGCATACAAAAGTTGGGCGCGACCTCGGGCGCGGTGCGCGGCGCGTCGCACACGCAGGCGCGCGCGAAGGAGGCGTGCGTGTTGAGCAGCAGTTTGCGCGTCTTTCCGCCCGCGTACAGCAAAATGTCCACCTCGTCGCGGGAGGGCTGGATGATCTTATTGACTTTTCCGCCGGCGAGCATCGCGTTCAATTCGCGCGCGACGTGCCGGAGTGTGAATGCGTCTTGCGGCATGCGTGCCTCCGGTGTTTTCTTTCTATTATACCAAAAGCGCGGCAAAAAAGCAAACGCCGCCCGACAGAAAGGGAAAAGTGCGCGCCCGCGCAGCGGAACAAAGCGCGTTCACGCCCGCTGCGACGGCAAATTATTTTCGCGCGCCGCATAAAAACGCTTTGCAAAATGCGCGCTTTGTGGTACAATACTGTACTGAGTAAAAGTTTATTTTTCAGCAGGAGAAAGTTCATGAAATACGACATCCAACCTTCGGAAAAGAGCACGATCAAGATCACCATCACCTTCGACAAGGCAGAGTGGGATGAAGCAAATCAGAAGGCGTATATGCAGACGCGCGGCCGCTTCGCCGTCAACGGCTTTCGCAAGGGCAAGGCGCCCAAGCACGTCATCGAGCTCAACTACGGCAAGGCCGTGTTCTACGAAGACGCGCTCAACAACCTCTATTCCGATCACTATTACGACATCCTCGAAAAGGAAAAGGACAACTACACCGTCGTCGGTCAGCCCGAGCTGTCGGTGGAGGACATCAGCGAAAACGGCGCCGTCCTCGTCGCCGTCGCGCCCGTCAAGCCAGAGGTCAAGCTGGGCGACTACAAGGGTATAAAGATCGCGAAAGCAGAGTATACTGTGAAGGATGCCGACGTCGACGCCGAGATCGAGCGCCTGCGCCAGCGCAACGCGCGCATGGTCGAGGCCGCCGACCGCGCCGCCGAAGAGGGCGACACCGCGACCATCGACTTTTCCGGCAGCATCGACGGCGTCAAGTTCGACGGCGGCACGTCTGAAAACTATCCGCTCGTCTTGGGTAGCGGCTCCTTCATCCCCGGCTTTGAAGAGCAGGTCGTCGGCATGAAGGTGGGCGAGGAGAAGGACGTCAACGTCCGCTTCCCCGACGACTACCAGGCGGAAGAGCTCAAGGGTAAAGACGCCGTGTTCGCCGTCAAGCTCAACAAGCTCGAAAAGAAGGAGCTGCCCGAAGTGAACGACGAGTTCATCAAGGACGCGGCCGGCGCGGAGAGCGTGGAGGCGTACCGCAAGGAGACGCGCGAGCGCCTCGAAAAGCAGGCCAAGGAGAAGGGCGACGCCGAAACGGAGAACAACATCGTGCGCGCCGTCACCGCCAACGCGGAAGTGGAGATCCCCGACGCGATGATCGAGAACCAGATCGACACGATGGTGCGCAACGCGGAGTACCGCCTCGGCATGCAGTACGGCGGCCTCAAGCTGCAAGATTACCTCAAATACATGGGCAGCAATATGGAGGACTTCCGCAACGGCTACCGCGCGCAGGCGGCGGACAACGTCAAGGCGCAGCTTGTCATCGACGCGATCGTCCGCGCCGAAAACATCAAGGCGGAGGACGCCGAGATCGAGGCCAAGCTCGAAGAGCTCGCCAAGGCTGCCGGCAAATCGCTCGAAGAATATAAAAAGGACGTCACCGATTCGCAGCGCGAGTACCTCGCCAACGACATCGTGGTGAACAAGCTCTTCGACTTCCTCAAAGAGAACAACGACCTCGCCGTCGCGGAAGAAAAGCCCGCCGACGCGCAGGAAGAAAAGAAGGAAGAAGGGGCGGAGAAGGCGGAGTAATTCCCCCTCCCGCAATATTTTAAGGAGACCGCATGCAAGACATCCGAATGAACCTCATCCCGATGGTCGTCGAGCAGTCCAGCCGCGGCGAGCGCTCGTACGACATCTATTCCCGTCTTTTAGAGGACCGCATCGTCTTTCTTTCGGGCGAGATCAACGACGCGATGGCCAACACCGTCGTCGCGCAGCTCATCTACCTCGAAGCGAAGGACATGAACAAGGACATCAGCCTGTACATCAACAGCCCGGGCGGCAGCGTTTCGGCGGGCATGGCGATCTACGACACCATGCAGTACATCCACTGCGACGTATCCACCATCTGCATCGGCATGGCTGCGAGCATGGGCGCGTTTTTGCTGTCCAGCGGCGCAAGGGGCAAGCGCTTTGCCCTGCCCAACAGCGAGATCATGATCCACCAGCCGCTCGGCGGCGCGCAGGGTCAGGCCAGCGACATCAAGATCCAGGCCGAGCACATCCTCAAGATCCGCGAAAAGATGAACCGCATCCTCGCCGAAAACACCGGCAAGAGCGTCGAGGAGATCGCGCGCGACACCGACCGCGACAACTACCTGTCCGCGGAGGAGGCGCAGCGCTACGGCCTCGTCGACAAAGTTTTTTATAAGAGATAACAGGGGCGTATCCCGCGCACCGGCTGCCGCACCGCGGCCGCACGGGAGCGCGCATACCGCCGTTAAAGCCGCGTAAGACGGGAGGGGACGAGCCCCCGCTGCGGAACGATCGGCAGCCCTCTGCAACAGACACACCCGCGGCGACATTTTGTGTTGCCGCGCGTTCGTCTAAACGGAGTGGCGCATGCCGAAAGGAGGTAACCGATATGAGCAGTGAAGAACAGTGCTGTTCCTTTTGCGGCAAGCCGAAGAGCCGCACCAAGGTCCTGATCTCCGGCCCCAACGGCCTCGCCATCTGCGACGAATGCGTCCAGATCTGCGACGAAGAGATCCGCACCGCCCGCCAGGATAAGCCGAACGACCGCGTCGAGCTGAAAAAGCCGTCCGAGATCAAGGCCGAGCTCGACAAGTACATCGTCGGGCAAGACAAGGCCAAAAAGGTGCTGTCCGTAGCGGTCTATAACCATTACAAGCGCATCAACAGCGAACTTTCCCGCAAGCGGGATGACGACGTCGAGATCGAAAAGAGCAACATCCTCTTGCTCGGGCCCACGGGCTGCGGCAAGACGCTGCTCGCCCGCACCCTCGCGCGCATCCTCAACGTTCCCTTCGCCACCAGCGACGCGACCACCCTCACCGAGGCCGGTTACGTGGGCGAGGACGTCGAAAACATCTTGCTCAAACTCATCCAAAACGCCGACTACGACATCGAAAAGGCGCAGCGCGGCATCATCTACATCGACGAGATCGACAAGATCGCGCGCAAGAGCGAAAACGTCTCCATCACGCGCGACGTCTCGGGCGAGGGGGTGCAGCAGGCGCTCCTCAAGATCATCGAAAGCACCATCGCCAACGTCCCGCCGCAGGGCGGCCGCAAGCACCCGCAGCAGGAGTGCATGCGCATCGACACGACCAACATCCTCTTCATCTGCGGCGGCGCGTTCGTCGGGCTGGATAAGATCGTGCAGGCGCGCAAAGACGACACCTCCCTCGGCTTCGGCGGCAAGGTCAAGAGCACGGACGAGATGGATTACCAGCTCTTTGACGACGTCAAGCCGCAGGATCTGACCAAGTTCGGCCTCATCCCCGAGTTCGTCGGCCGCGTGCCCATCGTGGTCAATTTGCAGCCGCTGGACGAATCGGCGCTGGTCAAGATCCTCACAGAGCCCAAAAACGCGCTCATCAAGCAGTACCAAAAGCTGATCGGCCTGGACGGCGTCAAGCTCTCCTTCGAGCCCTCCGCCGTCAGCGAGATCGCCAGCACCGCGATCAAGCTCAAGACGGGCGCGCGCGGCCTGCGCACCATCATCGAAAATCTGATGACGGACGTCATGTACGAGATCCCTTCCGATTCGGACATCAGCGAGGTGAAGATCACCCGCGACTGCGTGCTCGGCAACGCCAAGCCCCAACTCATCAAAAAGAGCGCTTAAACGGCGCACACAAGGCCCGCAGACGGCAGTCTGCGGGCCTTTCGCATGCCTTCTTAATTATTATAATAAAGGATAGGGGAAGCGCCGCTCCGCCGCCCTGCGTGCCGCTCGCGCCCGCCCCCATGTTGCTTGCCCGCTGCGGCAGAAAAGAAGCTGCATCGCCGATGCAGGCGCGGCGGTAAGAACCTGCCCGCCGCCTCGCGCGGCTGCTCGCGCCCGCCCCCTCGTTGCCCCGCCCGCGCGGCAGGGGAGCGCGCAGACAAAAAGCGCCCCGCATCCGTTCGGATGCGGGGCGCCGCTTACCGTCGCTGATCGCGATCAGTTATTGTTGTTGTTTTCGTCGTCCGTGCCGTTTTCGTCGGCAGGTGCGGCGGGCTCGTCGTCGACGCGGTAGATATCCTCTTCGGAGATCTCGTCGTCGTCCGTCGGCAGCACGTCGTCCTCAGGCTTGTTCTCGCTCGACTCTTCGAGGCGCAGCTTGCGGATGTAGCGCTTGCGCTTGTTGTCGTAGGTCGGGGCGACCGCCTTCACCTTCCTCTTTTTGAGGTTGGCGAGCAGGTTCTTGACGAGGAGGATGATGAGCACGAGGATCAGGATGATCGCCAGCACGATGGAGGAGACGAGCAGCCAGACGTTCTGGCCGTCTTCGTCCGCCGCCGTATCTTCTTCCTCTTCTTCGTCAGTCTCCGTCGAAGCGCTGGTCGAAACGGTGATCTCGCTCGCCGAGTAGTCGACGAAGGTGTCGTAGTAGGTGCGGCTGTCCGTCGCAAAGTTGTAGCTGAAGTACGCGACCGTGCTCTCGTAGCTGCTCTGGTCATAGTCGGCATACGGGTCGCCGGTCAGATCGGAATGATCCGGGTCGTACGATGCGTACGCATTGTCGTCGTACAGGGAGAAGTTGTAGTAGATGAGCGATTTGCCCGCGTCGCCTTCGATGAAGGAAGCGGGATCCTCGTTGTAGGCATCCTGCAGCGCGTCGACGTCTTGGAGGTCGAGCTCTTCCGCATACGTTTCGAGGCGGGCGTTGAGCAGGCTGTCGAAAGTGTCGCTCGTGAGACTCTCGTAGTTGACGACGTCGAACAGCACGAAGCTGTCGGCCGCGTTCTCCGTCTGCCCGTCGCGGCTGCCCGACCAAACTTCCAGGCGGTAGTTCTTGGTCGTGTTGCCGTTTGCGATGAAGAAGCGCACATAGATCCAATCGGAGACCTCGTCCGTATCGTTGGTCACCGTCTGCATGAGCGCCTTGTCCGTCGCGCCCTGCAAGGTCGCGTCCGTCAGGTCGACGCCCGCTTCGGTGAAGTCCTCCACGCACACAGAATAGGTGTCGGAATCTTCGTCGTAGTAGCGGTAGTAAGCGCCGTCGTGGTTGTGATAGACGATCTCGTCGTCGTCGTTGACCAGGTTGCCGTCGTCGTCTTTCTCGTAGTTGGCGAGGTTGGCGTAGTAGACGTCGCCTTCGTAGTCGCTCGCCGGACCCCACAGGCCGTTGTCCAGCTTCCAGAGAACGGTGTTGGTCTTGGAGTTATAGTTCTCGTCCTCGGGGTCGAGGTCGATCACATTGCCTTTGTTGTCATAGCGGTAGTTGACGCCCGAACGGTAGTGGATGGTGTCGGTGTACTGCTGCTCGCCGAAGTTCTTTTCGGCCGTGTCGATGAGGTACACGTTCGCCGTCGCGCCCGGGCTGAGCTTGACGCGCACCGTCACGCCCGCATACGAGGAAGTCGCGACGGTCGAGGCGGCGTTGGCGATGTAGCCGTATGCCTGCTCGACGGTGTTGGCGATGAGCAGCGGCTGCAGGCAGTCTGCGCCGAACAGTTCGTCCCAGAGCTGCTCGGTCATGGTCAGCGCATCCGCATAGTTGAGGATGCAGCTCATCCATTCTTGGCCGTTGTACGCCTCCGCATACTTGCGGTTGAGCAGGCCAGCGGTGTCGAGCGCGTTGACGGTGTTCTTGCTCGCGTCGTCGAGCGGCTCGCCGCCGACGTAGGTGCTGCCGCCGTACACGCCGCTGTAATTGCGGGTATCGGCGAGGTCGGTCTCGATCTTGTCCGCCTCGGTGTAGGCGGTATCGTCAAAGGATCTCTCGGGGTTGACTACGCCGCCCGTCAAAGAAGCGGCAACGGCGTAGGTGCCCGTCGTCTTGAGGTTGAACTGCTCTTCGCTCATCGTGCCGTACTCGAAGCCGGTGAAGGCCGCGTAGCCGGGGACGAAGGAGGAGAGGGATGCGCCGCTCAGCGTCTGCACGCCGAAGGAGAACTCGAGGTAGAAGGAGATGCTCTCCTCGTCCTCCGTCTCATTGGAGACGTAGAAGTAGCAGTGCAGCCAGCCGTCGTTGATGTCCTCGTACGCTTCGGCGTCCTGCTTCTTTTCGTCGTCGACCAGGTCGATGGTCGCGAGCGTCGTCGTATCCAACGCGCCGATGGCCGTCTCGGTGTCCGCATCGACCAGGCGGATGGTCGCGCCCGTGCCGCCGTTCATCTCAGAGGTCTTCACCCAGAAGCTGACGAACATATACTCGTCTTTACTGACGGTGAACACGTTCTCGTCGTCGAGCGTCGCCGTGTAGGGCGCGCCCGAAGCGCTGTAGAGGAGCAGGATATCTTCGTCCGCCCCGCCGAAGGCGAGGTCGTCAAACTTTTCAAAATCTTCCGAAAGGGCCGCATAGTCGCTGCCGCGCAGCTGCGCAGAGGTGCGCACGCCGGACATCGCGAGGTCGGCGTCGATCTCTTCTTCGGTGATCTGCCCGCGGCTGCCGAAGTAGGTCAGGTAGTTGTTGCCGCGCTCGTCCGTCGTCAGCTCGGGGCTCGCGGCGGAAACGTTCAGGCTGCCGGCGACGTTCAGGTCGTCGAGGTCGAGCGCGAAATAGTTGTCCGTCACGGACGCCGCATCCACCTTCGCGCGGTCGCTGCCGAAGGAGAGGTCAAGCTTGAACTGCTGGTCGGCGGGGACTTCGTCCGCGACGCCCTCGTCAAACTTTTTCTCTTCCATGACCTCGTAGTGGAGGTCGTCGAAGAAGGCGTAGCCCTGCACATACTCAAAGTAGTTCGAGCTCGTCCCTTCCGTCTGCATCCCGAGGCCGAGCACGACGGTGAAGGTCGTGGAGGCGTAGGAGGATGCCTTGACGTAGAAGGAGTACTGCACCCAGCCGTTGTTCTCTTCGACGCCGGAGGTGTCGATGTTGCGGATGATCAGCGGATCCTGCACGGTGCCGCCGACGGAGTTGTTCACGCGGATGAACGCGCCGCGGTTGCCGTCGACGGGGGTGCCGTCGTTATAGGTCAGCTCGCTCGTCTTGACCCACACGGAGAACTTCGCCGCCGTGCCGGCCGCCAGGGTGACGGAGTTGGAGGAGTACTGCGCCGCCGTGCCCATGTTGTTGGAGCGGTAGTTGTGCAGCATCAGAACGTGCGTGCCGTTCTCTTCGTCCTCCGCCTCGGCCTCCGTCCAATGGGTGCCGGGGTTGAGCGCCTTGGCCGCAGCCTTGATCTCGCTCGCGTGCGCCGCGATCGACTCCTCTTCGGTCATGTCCAGCTCGTCGTCTTCCGCTTCCAGCTCGGCGGCCACGACGTCCCAGCCGGGGATATCGTAGTAGTCGTCGATGTCTTTGAAGTATTCGACGTCTTCGGGGATGTCCTCCTCGTCCGTGTCTTCGTACTCGAGGGCGGTGCTGTACGAGGTGTAGTACTCCGTCCAGTCGATGCTCGTGTCCACGATGCCCGATTTCGCGATGGAGGAGCTCGAGCTCACGCCGTTGTCGTTAGAAACGGTGCCGCTCGTCCAGCTCTGTGCGCTCCCGATGAGGTACTCGCCGTCATTGTCGTCGAAATACTCAAAGTTTGCGTTTGCAAACGTCTGCGTATCCGTGCGGGTGGGGGTGGAGCTGCCGTCGTCATCGTCATCGGTGGTCTGCGAGCAGGCCGCGAGGAGGAAGGACGACGACGCCACCAGCATCAGGCCGGAGAGCGCCAACGTCGCAAATCGCAGTTTTTTCGTTTTCTTGTTTTTAGCCATAAAACACCTTTTCGTAGAGATTGAAATTTTGAATCATTTAGAATCCGTACTATCTTATTTTAATATAAACTGCCCTTAAATGCAAGCAATAAAGATAAAAAAAAGGTGAAAATCTCATTATTTTTAAGGGAAGAGGCAAACTGAATTGCAGGAGGGGGAAAGATATGGCCGCGTCTGCCGCAAAAAGTAAGGTTTTGCTCGCGCTGGCGGGCTGCGCCGTCGGCGCCGTCAACGGGATCTTCGGCGGGGGCGGGGGGATGGTCGTCGTCCCCCTGCTCGCGGGCGTGGGGCGCAAGCCGCCCCTCGTCGCCCACGCGACGGCCATCCTCGTCATCCTGCCCGTCTGCCTGGCGAGCGCCGCCGTCTACCTTTGGGGCGGCCACTTCGACGCCGAGCTCTTCCTCGCCGTCGGCCTGGGCGTGCTGGCGGGCGGCTATGCGGGCGCAAAGCTGCTCAATATCATCTCGCCCGCCGCCGCGACCATCGCCTTCGCCGCCGTCATGTTCGCGGCGGGCGTCCGCATGATCGTGTAGTTCGCTCCCTTTATTAAGGGAAGAACCGTCCGCTTTGCCCGCCCGCCCCCTCTGCCGCGCCGACCCGCCCCCGCGCCGCCCTTCAAAAACCGATACATACGCCGCCCGCGCGGGCGGGAGGAGGGGAAGATGCGATTTTTGGTTTGGCTGGCGGCGGGGCTTGCGGGCGGCCTGCTCGGCGGCATGGGCATGGGCGGCGGAACGGTGCTCATCCCCATCCTGACGGTGCTGTGCGGGGTGCCGCAGCACCTCGCGCAGTCTGTCAACCTGCTCTCCTTTCTGCCCATGGCGGCGCTCTCCCTGCCCGTGCACGCGAAGGACGGCCTGCTGGACGCGCGCGGCACCCTTTGGATGATCTTGCCCGCCTCCGTCCTCTCTTTTTTGGGCGCGGCGTTCGTACAGGGGGTGACGGCGGGCGCGCTGCGCGTCGGGTTCGGCGTCTTTTTATGCCTGCTTTCTCTCTATCAGTTCGCGCAGGGGGTGCGCGCGCTGCGCGCCTGAATTTGCTCGCCCGGGCCGGTGCCGTGCGTGTAAAAATTTGTCCGATGCGGCATTGCTTTCCCCCGATTTTCTTTACATGGAGAGAGGAATGTGGTAAAATAAAGCAGAGCGGCGCATTTTGCCGCCGGGCGTCTGCCCGAAAAGTTCCGGAGGAGATATTTTGGCTATTTTCAGAAAGGGCGTGCACCCGCGCGCGCATAAAGAGCGCACGAGCGGCGTGCCGATCGCGCGCGGGCCGGAGCCGGCCGAAGTTTGGCTCCCGCTCAAACAGCACATCGGCGCGCCCGCCGTCCCCGCCGTACAAGCGGGGGAGCGCGTCCTGCGCGGGCAGCTGGTCGCGCGCAAGGCAGAGGGCGTCTCAGCAAACGTCTATTCGCCGGTCGCCGGCACCGTCAAGGAGATCGTCGGCCACATCACCGCGTCCGGCAAAAAGCAGGACCACATCCACATCGTCGGCGACGGCACCGACGAAAGCGTCTCCCTCCCGCCCCTTACGGACCCCGCGGGCGAGCAGGTGCTCGCGCGCATCGAGGAGGCGGGCATCGTCGGCATGGGCGGCGCGGGCTTCCCCACGGCGGTCAAGCTCAGCGTCGGCGGCCGCGCGGACGTGCTTGTCGTCAACGGCGCCGAGTGCGAGCCCTACCTCACCTGCGACGAGCGCATCATGCTCGAATACGCCGACGAGGTGCTCGAGGGCGTCCGCCTGTGCATGCGCGCCTGCGGCGCGCCCCGCGCCGTCATCGGCATCGAAAAGAACAAGCCCGCCGCCATCGCCCTGCTCGCGCAGAGGGCGGGGGAGGGCGTCGAGGTCAAGCCGCTGCGCACCCGCTATCCGCAGGGCGCGGAAAAGCAGCTCATCTACGGCTGCACCGGCCGCACCGTTCCGGAAGGCGGCCTGCCCGTCGACGCGGGCGTCGTCGTCGTCAACGTCCACACGGCCTTCGCCGCGTACCGGGCGGTCAGAGAGGGCACGCCCTGCTACGAGCGGATCATGACCGTCTCCGGCGGCGCGGTGCAAAAGCCTGGCAATTATTGGGTGAAGAACGGCACGCCGCTGCGCGAGCTCGCCGCCTTCTGCGGCGCAGACGAAAGCTGCGCGCGCATCGTATCCGGCGGCCCGATGATGGGCGAGGCGGTCTTTTCCCTCAAAGTGTGCACGGGCAAGACGAGCTCGGGCCTGCTCTTTTTGGACGAAGGGGAGTGCGTCTCGCGGGAGGCGACGGTGTGCATCGGCTGCGGCCGCTGCGTGCAGGCCTGCCCGATGGGGCTGCTGCCCAACTTCATCGAGGCGGCCTTCTTTGCAAAAGACTACGCGGAGGCCAAGCGCTGCGGCGCGGCTTCCTGCATCGGCTGCGGGTGCTGCTCCTACGTCTGCCCCGCGGGGCGCTTCCTCGCGCAGAGCGTGCGGCTGGCGCAAAAGACGATACGCGAGAGGAAGATCTGATGGCAGAAATATCCAATTATAAAGTCGCGGCTTCCCCGCACGAACTTGGCGGCGGCAGTACCCGCCGCATCATGGTCGACGTGCTCATCGCGCTGCTGCCCTGCGTGGTGTGCGGAACGCTCTTTTACGGGCTGTACGCGCTGCTGCTCGTCGTCATCTGCACGGCGACCTGCTTTATCTCCGAACAGCTCTTCAACCTCGCGCGCAGAAAGCCGCTCACCTTCGACTGTTCCGCGCTGGTCACGGGCGTCATCTTGGGGCTCAACCTGCCTCCCCGCGCAGAGTGGTACATCCCCGTCATCGGCGGCGTGTTCGCCATCGTCATCGTCAAGATGCTCTTCGGCGGGCTGGGCAAAAACTTCGCCAACCCCGCCGCGACGGCGCGCGTGTTTCTGCTGCTCGCGTACAGCTCCGTCATGGCTCAGTACTACATCGGCGCGGATATTTCCGGAAATCTGCTCGGCACCCCGTCCGACCTTCCGACGGATTTTACCTCCGCCCCGACCTACCTCTCGGGCGGCACGGCGGCGCTCTCCGGCTCTTTCTGGAACGTCTCCGGCTATCCGGGATATGTCCTACAGCTGCTGTTCGGCTATACGGGCGGCAGCATCGGCGAGACGTGCGCGGTCGCCATCCTCGCGGGCGGCGCGTACCTGTGCGTCCGCCGCGTCATCGACTGGCGCATCCCCGCCGTGTACATCCTCACGGCGGCGGTCATGGTCCTCGCCTGCTATCAGAGCGCGCGGGAGATCCCGCTGCAGCTGCTCTCGGGCGGCCTGCTCTTCGGCGCCGTATTTATGGCGACCGACTACGCGACCTCTCCCAAATGGAGATATAACCGCATCCTGTACGCGGTCGGGCTGGGCGTGCTCACCGTCATCATCCGCCGCTTCGGCGCCTATCCGGAGGGCACTTCGCTCGCCATCCTCATCCTGAACCTGCTCGTCCCGGTCATGGACCGCATGATCCTGCCCGTCCGCTTCGGTCAGCGCACCAAGTCGGGTAAGCCGATGCCGCGCATCGCGCAGTGGACGGCTCTCGGCCTGTGCGGCGCGATGGCGCTCGCCCTCGCCGTCGCCGCGCCCATCGTCGCGGCCACCGAGGACCGCAGCTTCGTCAAAACGGGACCGATCGAGCTGCAGGGCACCTACGAGAGCATCGAGTCCGCCGACCGCAACGAGGACGGCAGCGTCAGCTTCGAGGTCGCGGGCATCGCCGACCTGTACGAGAACTATCAACAGCCGCTGCGCTATACCGTCACGCTGGACGCGGACGGGGAATTTGTCACAAATATCGAACCCATCGAACAGAGCACGATGGGCTACGTCGCCGAGCTCTCCCTGTTTGAAGGGAAGAGCTATAAAGAGATCGCATCGCTGACACAGCTGGGCACGGACGCCGAATTGAGCGCCACCCGCACCAACACGGCGCTGCGAGAGATGATCCTCGAGTGCTTCGACGCGATGGAGGAGGTGCGCAATGGCTGATACCAAAAAGAACGCCGTCTGGAAGTGCATCGTCGTGCTGGCGGCCATCGCCCTGTGCAGCGGCCTGCTGCTCGGCTTCTTCAATATCATCACCTACGTCGACCCGCTGCAGTCCGCCTACGACCGCTTCGCCCAAGATACGGGCGCGTCCTTCAGCGAAATGACGGACGAGGAGGGGCAGCAGTACGAAAACGGCAGCGTCATCTACTACGCCGTATCCGACGACGGAGAGTGGCACGCCTTTTTGGCATCCGGCAACGGCGGGTTCGGCGGACCCGTGCAGGTCTACCTCTATTTCCGCGGCTCCGTTTTGGAAAAGATCTTGATCGGCGAAAACGGCGAGACCTATCTCGACCGCCTCGACGACGCCTTCTACGGGCAGTTCCTCGGCAAGGACGTATCCGAGCTGAGCGGGCTGGAAGCCGACCTCGTCTCGGGCGCGACCAAGAGCTCGACGGCGGTCGCCAACGCGGTCGACGCGGCTGTGCGGTACTGGAACGAACATGTGACGGGAGGGAATACGAATGAACAGGCGTAAGATCAAAGAGACCGTCCTCGGCGGGCTCATCCGCAACAACCCGACCTTCGTGCTGGTGCTGGGCACCTGCCCGACCATCGCCATGACCACCTCCCTCGCGCAGGCGTTTGCGATGGGGCTGGCGACCACCTTCGTGCTCATCTTCTCCAACATCTTCGTCAGCCTGCTGCGCAACGTCATCCCCGACAAGGTGCGCATCCCGTGCTACATCGTCATCATCTCCACTTTCGTCATCATCGTGCAGATGGTCATGCGCCGCTTTCTGCCCGACCTGTACGAGACCATGCAGGCGTTCATCGCCCTCATCGTCGTCAACTGCATCATCCTCGCGCGGGCGGAGAGCTTCGCCTCCTGCAACCCGCCGCTGTACAGCGCGCTCGACGGCCTCTCGATGGGCCTCGGCTTCACGGGCGCCCTCTGCCTGATCGGCATCGTGCGCGAATTTTTCGCGGGCGGCGCGTTCGCGGGCATGGCCATCCCCGGCTTCCCCGCCATGAGCGGCGCGGGCGCGAGCGCCTTCGGCTTCATCGCCTTCGGCTGCATGATGGCGCTGTTCAACTTCATCATCCAAAAGGCGGAGGCGCGCAAAGAGCGGCTGCGGCAGGCGTCGCTGCCCCTCGCCGGCGGGGCAGGGGAGGTGCAGGCATGATATCCCTCATTTCCGTGATGTTCACGGCGGTCATCTCCCAAAACATCGTCCTCTCGCAGTACCAGGGCATCTGCCCCTTCCTCGGGGTGTCGAAAAAGATGTCCTCCGCCGCGGGCATGGGCTTTGCCGTCATCTTCGTGATGGCGGTCGCGTCGGTATTCTGCTGGCTGGTCTACAACTTCGTGCTTTTGCCGCTGAACCTCGATTACCTGTACACGATGGCGTTCATCCTCGTCATCGCCAGCCTCGTGCAGATGCTCGAAATGGCCATCAAGCGCTTCTCGCCCACCCTGTACAGCGCGCTGGGCGTCTACCTTCCCCTCATCACCACCAACTGCGCCATCCTCGGCACCGCTAACAGCGCCATCGTCTTTTCGTCGTACGACTTCGTGTACACCTTCTGCGTGTCGGTGGCGACGGGCGTCGGCTTCCTGCTCGCCATCTGCCTGCTCGCGGGCGTGCGGCTCAAGACCGACCGCGCAGACATCCCCCAATGTTTCAAGGGCTTCCCGATCACGCTGGTCACGGCGGCGATCATGGCGCTCGCGTTCGCGGGCTTTTCGGGCATTTTAGCGGGGTGATCGTATGACTGAAGATATCATTTCCGTCCTGCTTGCGGGCGGCGTCATGCTCGCCGTCGCCCTCGTATTCGGCATCCTGCTCGTCGTGTGCGCGCACTTTTTCACCGTCCGCCGCGACGAACGCATCGATCAGGTAGAGAACTTGCTCGCCAAGTCCAACTGCGGCGGCTGCGGCCGGGCGGGCTGCGCCCAGTTTGCCGAGGCGCTCGTCAAGGGGGAGGCCAAGCTCTCCGACTGCCGCGCCACACCCGCCGCCAACAAGGCGAAGATCGCCGAGCTGTTGGGCGGCGGCGACATCGGCGAAGAGACGGTCGCCGTCGTGCACTGCAACGGCGGCCACGCCTGCTACGATAAGTACGCCTACCAGGGGTACGGCGACTGCGCCTCCTGCGAGCTGATCGCGGGCGGCGTCAAGGCATGCCCCGTCGGCTGCATCGGCAAAAAGACGTGTGTCGGCGTCTGCCCGACGGGTGCGCTCGCCGTCGGAGACGGCGGCTACGCCTGCGTCGATAAAGAGAAGTGCATCTCCTGCGGCGCCTGCATCGCAGACTGCCCCAAGCACATCATCGGCCGCATCCCGAAAAATGCCAAAGTGTATATCGCCTGTTCCAACCACGGCAAGGGGAAGGAGGTCATGGAGCTGTGCGCGCACGGCTGCATCGGCTGTGGCATCTGCGCCAAAAACTGCCCGGCGGGCGCCATCGCGATGAAGGACGGCCTGCCCGAGATCGACTATACAAAGTGCGTCGGCTGCCGCGTCTGCGTGCAGAAGTGCCCGCGCAAGTGCATTAAAGAACACTAAACGGGAGGCTCCATGCTCTATCGGCCAAACATCCTCTTCGACTTCGACGGCACCCTGTTCGATACCGCGCCCGGCATCCTGCACTGTATGCGCGACGCCCTGACCGCCTGCGGCTACGACCCCGGCGACGACGTCGCGCTGCGCCGCTTCGTCGGCCCGCCCGTGCTCGAGGCGCTGCACACCTTTTACGGCATGAGCGACGCCGAGGCCCGCCGCGTCAAAGACGTCTACCGCGCCGCCTACCGCGCGCACGGCGTGTTCGAGTGCGCCCCCATGCTGGGCGCGGAAGATTGCCTGCGCGCCCTGCGCGCGGCGGGCGCGCGCATCGGCATCGCCACCTCCAAACCCACCTTCTTCGCGGAGGAGATCTTGCGCCGCTTCCGCTTTGACGGCTATTTCGACGCCGTCTGCGGCGCGGAGGACGACGCGCACGCGGGCAAGGCGGAGATCGTCGCCCGCGCCCTTTCGCGGCTGAACGCGGCTCCCGCCGACGCGGTCATGGTGGGGGACCGCAACTACGACGTCCTCGGCGCGGCGGCGTGCGGCGTGCCCTGCATCGGCATCCGCACCGGCTGCGCCGAGGATGGCGAGCTCGAAGGGGCGGGCGCCGTCGCCGTCGTCTGCGATTTTGCCTCTTTGCAGGCGCTTTTGCTCGGCCTTTGAGGGCGGCGGCGGGGCCGGCCTCCAAGTGAGTTGTGCACTTTGCACAGCTCATTTTTTTGTTTTGTTTGGAATTGACTGAATTATTTTCTTTTTTTCGTGAATAATTTGCAAAAGTTATGTGAAAAATATACAAATCAAACCATTTCAAAAAAATTCACAAAAAAATTTGCATAAAATTCCGAAAAAGCCCTATACAAAATCGCCGTTCAATGGTATAATGTATTCGGTTCAATTTATTTTCTTGTTCTATAAGCAGTTGGTTATAGATACCGGGAAAAATTCATGTCTTTTGGCCTAAACGATTTCAGACAGCAGAGGTGGCATAGTGGAGAAAATAGGTATCATCGATCTTGGTTCCAATTCGGCGCGGCTCGTCATCGTCGAACTGTTCGGCGAGGGGCACTTTATGGTGGTGGACGAGCTGAAGGAGAGCGTCCGTCTGGGGCAGGATATGGAGCGCGACGGCTTCCTCAAGCCCTCGCGCGTGGCGGAGACCATCCGCACCCTCAAGATGTTCAAAAAATTGGCGGATGCAAGCCGCGTCGACCGCATCATCGCCGTGGCGACGGCGGCCGTCCGTCGCGCAAAAAATCAGCGCAGCTTTTTAGATGAGATCCAGGCGACCTGCGGCATCAAGGTCAAGGTGCTCAGCGAGGAAGAGGAGGCGACGCTCGTCTACCGCGGCGTCATCAACTCGATGGATATCCCCAAGGGGCTCATCCTCGAGATCGGCGGCGGCAGCACCAAGATCGTCTACTACAACCGCCGCAATATGCTCAACTTCATCACCCTCCCCTTCGGGGCGGTCACGCTGACCGACCTCTTCAAGGACGACGGTCTCTCTCCCGAAGAGCAGGCGGCAAAGGTGGAGGAATTCTTCACCGAGCAGCTCACCGGCATCGATTGGCTGCAAAACATCGACCCCGACACGCAGATGATCGGCGTGGGCGGCTCTTTCCGCAATATCTTCAAGATCAGCAAGATGGTGCGCAAGTATCCGCTGGATACCGTGCACAACTATGTGTTGCCCACCGAGGACTTCGAGTCCATCTACGACATGATCAAGGTGCTCGACCTCGACAAAAAGAAAAAGATCAAGGGCCTCTCCTCCGGCCGGGCAGACATCCTGCCCGCGGCGCTGGCCGTCGTCAAGTCGTTCACCCGCTATATGCGCTTTGAGAGCTTCACCATCGGCGGCTCGGGCCTGCGCGAGGGCATCATGTTCAACCAGGCGATGCCCGTCACGCTCGAAAAGCCCATCTCCGACATCCTCGGTTACAGTCTCAATACGCTGGTGAAGTACTATCAGTGCAACGAGCAGCACGTCGAGCACGTCGTCAACCTGTCCGTCCAGCTGTTCAAGCAGCTGCGCGTGCTGCACAAATTCCCCCGGCAGTACTTAAAGATCCTCAAGGTCGCCGCCACGTTGCACGACTGCGGCAACCGCATCAAATTCTACAACCACCAGAAGCACAGCTGGTACATGATCCTCAACTCGACGCTGTACGGCATCACCCACCGCGAGATCGTCCTGGCCGCCTTTGTCGCCGGCTGCCACAAAAAGGAGGACATCTCCATGCTCGATTGGATGCGCTATAAGGATATCGTGCAGGAAGAAGACCTCGACGCGGTGCGCAAGCTGGGCGTCATGCTCCGCATCGCAGAAAGCCTCGACCGCAGCTGCAGCTCGACCATCAAGAGCATCAACTGCGACGTGTTGGGCGATTCGGTCATCATGAAGACGGAAGTGGAGGGCGACGCCTCGCTGGAGATCCGCGACGCGCTCAGCGCCAACCTCGAATTCCGCAAGTCCTTCCGCAAAAATCTGCAAATTCTCTGAGGAACGATAGCCGCAATGCCCGCGTTGCGGCTATTCATTTGAAGTTATGGAGATCGTTTTAGCAAGCGCGAGCCCCCGCCGCCGCGAGATCCTCGCGCGCATCCTCCCGACCTTTTTCGTCATCCCCTCGACCTGCCCCGAGACGGCCGATCTTTCGCAGCCGCCCGCGCGCATCGTCGAACAGTTGGCGCGCCAAAAGGCGGAAGACGTATACCGCAGTCACACGGCCGCGCTCGTTTTGGGCGCGGATACCGTCGTTTGGGCGGGCGGCCGCCTGCTCGGCAAGCCCAAGGACGCCGCCGATGCCGCGCGCATGCTGCGTTCCCTCTCGGGCAGGGCGCACGAGGTGTATACCGGCTACTGCCTGCGCGGTCCGGGCATCGGCGTGTGCGGCAGCGCGCGCACCGAGGTCGTATTCAACGACCTTTCCGAAGAATTTATCGCCGCGTACGTCGCGACAGGCTCTCCCTTAGACAAGGCGGGCGCCTACGGCATTCAAGACGACCCGCAGCTCGTGCGCGCGGTGCATGGCAGCTACACGAACGTCGTCGGGCTGCCCGAAGAAGTCATCCGCGACCAACTGATCGCGTGCGGGGTGCCTGTCCTATGATGCGCCTCGCGATCGACTTCGGTACTTCCGAAACGAAAATTTATCTGGAAGGGAACGGCATCGTCCTCGCCGAACCGACGTGCGCGGCCATCTCTTCGGGCACGCGCGAAGTGCGCGCGGTCGGCGCGGCGGCGCGCAAGCTGAACGTCGGCGCGTCCGACCTCGTCTCCTTCGTCCGCCCCGTCGCGGCGGGCGGGATCGTCGACCCCGGCATGGCGGCCGCCATCCTCTCTTCCTTCCTGAACAAGATCGGCATCCCCCGCCGCAAGGCGCGCCGCTGCACCGCCCTCTTTTCGGTGCCCTGCGGCGCATCCAACGCCCTGCTCGGCGCCTACGCCTCCGTCGCGCAGGCGTGCGGGCTGGGTACCTTTCGCTTTATCGAGGCGCCCATCCTCGCGGCGATCGGGCAGGGGATGGCGCTGGGCGACGAGCGCCCCGCCTTCGTCGTCGACATCGGCGCGGCGACCGCCAACATCGCGGCGGTCACGTCGGACGGCATCGCCGCGGGCATCGGCATCGGGCTGGGCGGCAGCAAGCTGGACGCCGACATCGCCGATATGGCCAAGATGCGCATGGGCGTACAGATCGGCCCGCTCACCGCAGAGCGCGTCAAGCTGACCGTCGCCTCGCTGTACGCGGGCGACAACGTGCGCATCACCGTGCGCGGCAAAGAGCTGCTCAGCGGCCGCGGCTGCCAGGTCACGCTCACCTCCGCCGACCTCGACGCCTGCGTCCGCCGCTACGGCGACCTCGTCGCCGAGTACATACGCCTCGTGCTCGACCGCATTTCCCCGCGCGCGGCCGCCTTCGCCATGCGCCGCGGCATCCGCCTCTCGGGCGGCGGCGCCCGCCTCGTCGGGCTGGACGAGTACTGCGCGCAGGCGCTCAACGCCGACGTCGTCGTCCCGAAGGAGCCGCATCTGTGCGTCGTGCGCGGCGGCGGGGTCGCCGTCGCCGACTTCTCCCTGCTGGACGCGCTCAGCATCGAATATTGACCTTTGCGCGCTCCCGCCGCGTCGCGGCGGGGCCGCTTTTCTGTTTTGCCGCCCGCGTGCGGCGCTTCGCCCCGTGCGAAAGGAGTATCGTTTGTTATGAAGATCGTGATCGCCGGCCTCGGGCTGATCGGCGGGTCCGCAGCGAAGGCGCTGCGCCGCGCAGGCTATGCGGCGGACGGCTGGGACCGCCCCGCCGTGCTCGAACGCGCCGTGCGTACGGGCGTCGTCGACGCCCCCGCGCGCGACATCGCCGCCTACGACGTCGCATTCGTTGCCCTCCCCCCGGACGCGGCGATGGATTGGATGGACGCCGCGCCCTTCCGCGCGGGCGCGATCGTCGCCGACTTTTGCGGCGTCAAAAGCGCCGTCGAAGCGCGCATGAGCGCCAAGCCGCGCGCCTTCCGCTACGTCGGCTGCCATCCGATGGCAGGCCGCGAGGTCTCCGGCCTCGAAAACTCCCTCGAAACGCTGTACGACGGCGCGAGCATGATCGTCTGCCGCGGCCCGCAGACGGACGAGGAGGCGGTGCGCACCCTCGAGGGGCTGTACCGCGCGATGGGCTTCGGCCAGATCGTGCACTGCACCGCCGCCTATCACGACCGCAAGATCGCCTATACCTCGCAGCTCGCGCACATCGTCAGCAACGCCTACGTCAAGAGTCCGGCGGCGAACGGCTTCCCCGGCTTCACGGGGGGCAGCTTCCAAGACATGACGCGCATCGCGGGCGTCGACGAGGACATCTGGACCCGCCTGTATATGCTCAACCTTCCCGCCGTGACGGAGGAGTTGGAGACGCTCTCCGCCCACCTCGCCGCCTACCTCGACGCGCTGCGCGCCGGAGACGAGGGGGCGCTGAAGGCGCTCCTCAGGGAGGGGCGGCTGCGCAAAGAAGAGCTGGACCGCGAGCGCAAGATCCTCTGACGCCCCGCCGCGCCCCTGCGGCGGAGGGAGCTGCGCCTGCGTTGCGCGAAGGGCGGCGCGAACGTGCACAATTTTCGCAAAATTATTTACAAACACGCAGTGGTATGTTATAATGGAAGAAAACGTACACGCGCGCCCGCAAGAGGGCGGCGGAGGGCGCGAAAGCGCCCGCGCGCACATCTGCATGATCGCGGAGAGCCCTTCGGGAACGGAGCGGTTCGCCGCGCCCGCCATGGTCGCGGAGGAGGGGGGCGTCCCCGTCTATACCTTCGCGCACGACGGTGCCCGCTTTTGCATCTGTGCCGGAGAGCCGCTGCGCGTCGCGCGGGAAGGGGAGATCGCCTACGAACTCGCCCTCGACCCGCGCGCGGAGAGCGACGCCGTCATCCGTTCGCCTTTCGGCGAGATCCCCGTGCGCGTGCGCACGCTGCGCGCCGAATGTGTGCGTGAAGGGGAGCGCCTCGCGCTCGACTGCGCGTACCTTCTCGATTTTTCCGGCGAGCTGCAGCGGCACCGCCTGCGCTTTATCGTTCGCCCGCAAGCGGCGGGCAAGGAGGGAAAAGATGATCGTTGAATACTTCGGGCATTCCTGCGTCCGCCTCACGTCTGCGGGCGGCACGCGCTTTTTGATCGACCCGTACGAGGGTATCGGCTACCCGATGCCGCATATGCGGGCGGACGTCGTGCTCTGCACGCACGGGCACTTCGACCACCACAATATCGCGGGCGTGGCGGGGGAGCCCAAGGTCATCGAGTCCGTCGGCTCGTTCACCTGCGGCGGCGTGCGCATCACGGGCATCGCGTCCTTTCACGACGACGCGGGCGGCGCAAAACGCGGCAAAAATATCATCTATGTTTTGGAAGACGGCGACACGCGCGTGTGCCACCTCGGCGACATCGGCGAGCTGCCCCGCGCCGACCTGCTGCGCGCGATCGGCAAAGTCGACCTGCTGTTCGTGCCCGTCGGCGGAACGTACACCGTCGACGCAAAGGACGCGCTCGCATATATCCGGGCGCTGCGGCCACGCGTCGCCATGGCCATCCATTACCGCTGCGAGGGCTGCACGCTGGATATCGACGACGAACAGCCGCTGCTGCGCCTGGCGGGCAACCGCTGCTCGCGGCTGGGCGGCAGTACGTTCGATTTGGGCGCCATGTCGCGGTATATGGGAAGGATCGTGATCGCCGAAAGGAGGCGCGATGCGGGAGAGTGAGCTCTTGCGGGTCTACCGCCCCTTGTATGACTATTTAGACGGCCTGAACATCCACGGCGTGCGCGATCTCGCGCGCGCGTTCGGCGTCAATGCGCCGACGTTGGGGAAGAAGCACGACCTGATCCTCCGGATCATCGCCGTCGCGTCCGGCTTGTCCGACCCCGAGCCGCGCAGCAACAAGGGCGCGCGCGTCAAGTCGGACGGGGCCTCGCCGGAGAGCATCGAACAGGTGCGCCGCCTCATCGCCGCGTGCAAGGAGACGATGCCCTTTCTCGCCGGGCCGGACAGCGCGGAACAGACGGAGTTTCGCGACAGCGCTTCAGATACCCGCGCCTCGGCCGGCTATGCCGACCGCCGCTTTGTCGGCATCCTCGAGTGCCTCTCCGCGGGCGGCCGTTTGTGCGACAAAAACGGCGTGCGCACGGACGTGTTCGTCGCGCAGTCTTGCATCGACGATTACGGTCTGCGCGAAGGGGACTTGATCTCCGGCTACGCGGGCGAGCGGAGCGAAGGCCGCGTCGAGGTCGTGCAGATCATCGGCGTAGAAGGGATCGCCCCCTCGCGCAGCCGCCCCGCATTTGAAGATTTTGTTCCGCTGCTCCCCGCCGAACGCATCCCGCTCTCCGCCTCGCCCGTCGCGGCCATCCGCGCGCTCGAGATGTTGAGCCCGATCGGCAAGGGACAGCGCGTCCTGTTCCGTGCCCCCGCGGGGGGAGGAAAGACGGCCTTCATCCGCGAAGCGGCGCGCTGCGCCGCGCAGGCGGATCTGCGCACCGTCGTCCTCGCATTCGGCCGGCCGGAAGAGTGCGGCGAGTTTGCGGCGGCGGCGCCGTCGGCGTCGGTATTCGCGGCGCCCTTCGGCTCGCAGCCGGCCGAGCGCGTCCGCATGGCCCGCCTCGCGCTCGCCTACTGCAAGGGGATCGCGGCCTCCGGCGGAGACGTCGTGCTGCTGGTCGACCCGCTCGCCGAACTGCTCCGCGCCTGCGCAGAAGTTTCTTCTCTCCCGGGCGTCGAGGGGTGCGCATCGCTGGCAGAACAGCTGTTCGCGTCGGCGCGGCGGCTGCAGCGCGCCGGCACGCTGACCGTCATCGCCGCGGCTCCCGCCGCGGGGGAGGCGTTCGACCGGTTCGCCGATGCGGCCAACTGCCTGCTCTACGGCGGCGCGGCCCGCGCCGAAGGCGACCCGTTCGGCATCGACTTTGCCCGCTCCTTCACGCGGCGGGCGGACCTGCTCCTGACAAAAGAGGAATGCGATGCAGCCGACGCGCTGCGCGCGCGGCTCGCAGCAACGGATGCCGAGGGGGGTGCCGCGCTGCTGCAACAAATTCAGAAAGAGAATCTATAAAGAGGTATATGATATGAAAAAGTACTATGCAGGGATCGATTTTGGCGGGATGAGCGCCAAAGCCGGGCTTTTCGACACCGAGGGCAACATGATCGCGAAAGACACGGTCAAGACCTCGCGCGAGGAAGGCTACCTGACGACGGTCGTAAAGATGGCGCAGCTTGTGCGCGGTCTGAGCGAGCGCTACGGCGGCATGTCCGAAGTAGGGGCCGTGGGGATCGGCTCGCCGGGCGTGATCGACGGCGCTTCGGGCATGGTCGTCCGCTGGAGCAACTACGATTGGCGGGATATGCCGCTCGGCCCCGACCTCGCGGTCAAGCTGGGCGTGCCCGTGTTCGTCGCCAACGACGCGAACGCCGCCGCGCTGGGCGAGGCGAAGTTCGGCGCGGGCAAGAGCTATGAGGACAGCATCCTCATCACCCTCGGCACGGGCGTCGGCAGCGGCATCATCATCGGCGGAAAGATCTTTGAAGGCTTCCACGGTGCCGGCGGCGAGGCGGGGCACATGGTCATCGAGGTGGGCGGCATCCCCTGCGGGTGCGGCCGACGCGGCTGCTTCGAGCAGTATGCCTCCGCGACCGCGCTCATGCGCGACACCAAGCGCGCGATGTTCGAGCATAAAGACAGTCTGATGTGGAAGCTGGTCGGCGACCCCGAAAACGTGGACGGCAAGACCGCCTTCGACGCCGCAAAAGCGGGCGACGAGGTGGGTGCGCAGGTCGTCAAAAACTATGTCATGTACCTCGGCGAAGGCATTTTGAACCTCGTCGGCATCCTGCGCCCGCAGGCCATCCTGCTGGGCGGCGGCGTCTCCAACCAGGGCGAGTACCTGCTGCAGCCGCTGCGCAAGTATGTCAACGACCGCCTGTACGTCGACAGCGACCGCGTCCCGCTCGCGATCGTCCGCGCCACGCTCGGCAATGACGCCGGCATCTACGGCGCATACGCCCTCGCGGTCGGCAAGTAAGCGACCCCTTTCGCGGCGCCGCGCGCGCCCGGATCGATAAGAGCGACGTCCGCGCGCCCGGCCACCGGGCGCGCGTTCTTTGGAGGCGGAGCATGGCAGAACAGGCGAAAAAGAAAAAGCGCAGCAAGCTCAAGCTCGCGGGCATCCTCTTCGCGGCCTTCGTCGCGCTGCTCGTCCTCGCCGGCATCGTCGTCGACGTCTTTTTCGTTCGCCTCGATCACCTGGCGATGTTCCTCGCCGCGCCCGACCTCCCGGAGCGGCGGGCGGGCGAACTGCGCGTCCATTTCGTAGACGTGGGGCAGGGCGACTGCACCATCTTTGAATTCCCCGACGGAAAGACCATGCTCGTCGACGCGGGGGATGCGAGCGTCGCCTCCCGCACCGCCGTCATCGGCTACGCGCACGCGCTGGGCGTCGACGCCTTCGACGTGCTGCTGCTCACCCATCCCGACAGCGACCACGCGGGCGGGATGGCGGACGTCGTCGAGTGCTACGGCGCGGACGAGATCTGGATGCCGTACTGCCTGAACACTTCCGTCAACAGCGCATATTCGTCGTTTATGGAAGAGGCGTCAGCGAGCGGCGCGCCCATGCTCGTCTCGCAGACCTACCGCCATCTGCTCTCGGAGGATGCCGACCATTTTTACTACGCGATGCTGCTCGGTCCGCTCTCGCCCGATGTCGAGGGCAGCGAGTACATCGCGCCCAACGCCGCGTCGGCGGGGGAGGAGAGCTTCAACGACAGCTCCGCCATCCTCTACGTCGAGTACGCCGGCCGCCGCGTGCTGCTCACCGGCGACGCCTCGACGCGGGTAGAAAACCGGTTGGTCGAGGACTTCGAGCTGACGGAGGGCGCGGCCTTCGCCTGCCGCGCGCAGGCAGCGTGGGGCAGCGTCGACCTCGAGCCGGATTTAGACGGCCTCGAATTTTTGAAGGCGGGGCATCACGGCAGTTCGGGCTCGACGGGCAGGGCGCTCGCCGAGCTGTGCCGCCCGCAGGCGCTGTTCGTCAGCGCGGGCGCGGACAACCCGTACACCCACCCGTCCATGCCCTCGGCCGAGCGGGTGCTCGCCGCCTCGCCGAACGCGCAGATCTGGCGCACGGACGAGGTGGGCAGCATCATTTTGACCATACGCGCGGACGGCTCCTGGACGGTCTCGCCCGCCGCATGATATGCTACAAACTACGGAGAATAACGGTTATGCTGAAATGGATGACGAGCGGCGAGTCGCACGGACAGGCGCTCACCGCCATCGTAGAGGGGCTTCCCTCCAATTTAGAAGTGGATACGGCGGAGATCGACCGCTACCTCGCCCTGCGCCAGAGCGGTTACGGCCGCGGCGCGCGGCAGAAGATCGAAACCGACCGCGTAAAGATCCTCGCGGGCGTGCGCGACAGGCGCACGCTGGGCAGCCCCGTCTGCCTGCTCGTCGAAAATAAAGACTACGCAAATTGGGAGCCGTATATGTCCCCCTACGGTGCGGACGTCGCCGCCCGCCGCCTCACCCGCGTGCGCCCCGGCCACGCCGACCTGACCGGCCTGCGCAAGTACGACCAGACGGACGCGCGCAATATTTTAGAGCGCGCCTCCGCCCGCGAGACGGCGGTGCGCGTCGCGGCGGGCACCCTCGCCCGTATGTTCCTGCGCGCGTTGGGCGTCGAGGTCAACGGTTACGTCCGCGCGGTCGCGGGCATCGCAGACGAAAGGGAGTATTCCTTCGACGAGCTGCGCGGCGTGCAGGAAAATGAGCTGTTTATGCCAGACATAGTACTATGCAAACGGGCAAAAGAGCGCATTGACGCCATCCGCGAGGCCAAAGACACGGCGGGCGGCGTCGTCGAGGTGCGCGTGCGCGGCCTCAAGAGCGGCTTCGGCAGCTGCATGAGCTACGGCGAAAAGTTAGACGGCCGCCTCGCGGGCGCGGTCATGGGCGTGCAGGCGATCAAGGGGGTCGAGATCGGCCTCGGCTTCGCCGCGGCGATGCGCCCGGGCAGCGCCGTGCACGACGAGATCTATCCCGAAAACGGAAAATTTGTCCGCCGCACCAACAACGCGGGCGGCATCGAGGGGGGCATGTCCAACGGCGAGGAGATCGTCCTGCGCGCGGCGATGAAGCCCATCCCCACCCTCATGCGCGGGCTGAACACCGTCGACTACGAGACGGGCGAGGCCTGCCGCGCGGCGACCGAGCGCAGCGACGTGTGCGCCATCTGCGCCTGCGAGGTGGTGGTGGAGAGCACCGTCTGCTTCGCGCTCGCGCAGGCGGTCCTCGAGCGCCTGGGCGGCGACAATATGCGCGAAGTCGTCGCCCGCTACAACGACCTGATCTGAGGAGGCAGCATGGAGATCATCGAAGTTCACACAAAATCGCGGCCGAGCACCGTGTACTGCGGCGAGGGCGCGGCGCAGGCGGCGAGCGAATACCTGCGCGGCGCGCAGGCGTTCGTCGTCACCGATACCAACGTCTCCCGCCTGTACGCGGACACGATATCCCGCCTCTTTCCGGGCGCGCCCGCCTGCGTGCTGCCGGCGGGCGAGCGGCATAAAAACCGTACGGGGCTGTTCACCATCCTCGGCAAGATGTTAGACGCGCAGCTGCACCGTCCGTCCGTCGTCGTCGCCTTCGGCGGCGGCGTCATCGGCGACATGGCGGGGCTTGCGGCGGCGCTGTACATGCGCGGCACCCGCCTCGTGCAGATGCCGACCACCCTGCTCGCGCAGGTAGACAGCTCGGTCGGCGGCAAGACGGCGGTCGACTACCGCGGCGTCAAAAATGTCGTCGGCGCATTCTACCAGCCCGAGCGCGTCTTTTGCGACCCGGTATTTTTGAATACGCTCCCCGCGCGCGAAGTGCGCTGCGGCCTCGGCGAGATCGTCAAGACCGGCCTGCTCGACGAGAAGGTGGGCGCAAAGATCCGCGAAAACGCCGACAAACTGCATGAACTCGCCTTTTTGCAGGAGCTCGCCGCCGACTGCATCCGCTTCAAGGCGGGCGTCGTCGAGCGGGACGAGACGGAGAGCAGCGGGCTGCGCAAGTGCCTCAACCTCGGCCACACGACCGGCCACGCGCTCGAGCTGCTGTGCGGGCGGCGCTCGCACGGCGAGTACGTGCTCATCGGCCTGTGGCTGGAGAGCTTCATCGCCGAAGGGGAGGGAGTGTGCGAGCCCTCGTACGCGCAAGAGGTGCGTTCCCTCGTCTTGCGCGCGCTGCCGCGCATTCCGCGCTTCCCGAACGCGGCGGAGGGGCTGCGGTTTGCCCTGCTCGACAAAAAGAACGCGGGCAGCGGCGTCTCCTTCATTCTCCCCAAATCGCGCGGCGCATACGCCGAGCTCACCCTCCCGCCCGAGCGCTACGCGCACTACTTGAACATTCTCGCGGAGGAAAGGCAATGAACGTACGCCCCCGCACACAATTTTTCGGGGAATTTCGAATCCCCGGCGATAAATCTGTCACCCACCGCGCCATCCTCTTCAACGGCATCGCGCGCGGCGAGGCGGTCGTCACCGACGCGCTGCTCGGGGCGGACTGCCTTTCGAGCGCTGCCTGCATGCGCGCTTTGGGCGCGCAGGTCGAGGTGGACGGCACCTCCATCCGCGTGCGCGGGGCGGAGCGGCTGCGCGCGGCCGACTGCGACTGCGGCAACAGCGGCACGACCATGCGCCTTTTGATGGGGCTGGCGGCGGGGCAGGGCGTGCAGGTGCGCCTGACCGGCGACGCCTCCCTCTCCCGCCGCCCGATGGAGCGCGTCGCCGCGCCCCTCCGCCTTTTGGGCGCGGACATCGAAACGGCGGACGGCCACGCCCCCGTCACTGTGCGCCCCGCGCCCCTTTTTGGCCGCGCGGTGGACACCAAGGTCGCCAGCGCGCAGGTCAAAAGCGCGCTCATCCTCGCCGCTTTGGGTGCGGAAGGGGAGACGGTCATCCGAGAGCCGCTGCTCTCGCGCGACCACACCGAGCGCATGCTCGCGGCGATGGGGGCCGACATCCGCGCGGAAGGCTGCACGGTGACGGTCGGGCGCAGCGCGCTGCGCGCCGTCGACGTCGCCGTCCCCGCCGACATCTCCGGCGCCGCCTACTTTATGGCGCTGGGCGCGCTGTGCGGCGAGACGCTGTGCCGCAGCGTCGGCGTCAACCCGACGCGCACGGGCATCCTGCGCGTGTTCGACCAAATGGGCGTGCGTTACGCTTTGGGACATGAGCGCACCGTCTGCGGCGAACCGGTCGCCGACATCCGCGTCCGCAAGTCGCCGCTGCGCGCCGTGCACCTCGGCCGCGCGATCATGCCCTCCCTCATCGACGAACTGCCCGTCATCGCGGTGCTGTGCGCCTGTGCGGAGGGGGAGAGCGTCATCGAGGGGGCGGAGGAGCTGCGCGTCAAGGAGAGCGACCGCATCCGTACGACGGCGGCCATGCTCGCGGCGATCGGCGGCGACGTCGAGGAAAAGCCGGACGGCTTTATCATCCGCGGCAAAAAGTCGCTGCGCGGCGGCAATTTCGACGCCTGCGCCGACCACCGCATCGCCATGAGCGGCGCGGTCGCGCTGGCCGCCAGCGAGCGGGGCGGCGACATCGCGGGTGCGGAGTGCGTCGATATCTCCTTCCCCAACTTTTTCGATCTGCTCAATTCCTGAACGGAGGTTTGGATACAATGTATAAAATGGCAGTGATCGGCAAGGACGTCTCCAAATCGGACAGCGCCAAGATGCACACGTTCGATTTCCGCGCGCTGGGCAGCGCGTGCAGCTACGAGCTCCTCTCCGTCGCAAAGGAAAATTTTGACGAGGCCGCAAAAAAACTCATCGCCGAATACGACGCCTTCAACGTCACCATCCCGTACAAGCTGGACATCATCCCGTATCTTGACAGGCTGGAAGGGGATGCAAAGGTTTTCGGCGCGGTCAACGTCGTCAAAGACAAGGTCGGCTACAACACCGACGGCGTCGGGTTCATGCTCATGCTCGAAAACAACGGCATCGCCCCGCGGGGCAAAAAGATCCTCGTCTTGGGCGCGGGCGGCGCGGGCCGCAGCGCGGTGAAAAAGCTCGCCGACGCCGGCGCGGACGTGTTCGTCTACGACTTGCGCAAGGAGAGCGTCGACCGCCTCTACGCCGAGTTCGGCTGCTTTACCCCTCTCGAAAAGGTGGAACCCGCCGATTACGACCTCATCATCAACATCACGGGCGTCGGCATGCACAAGACGGAGGGCGTCTCGCCCGTCGGAGAGGACATCCTCTCGCGCGTCAAGGCCGCCTGCGACCTCATCTACTATCCCCGCAAGAGCGAGTTTCTGCGCATCGCCGAGTCGCTCGGCAAGCCCATCTGCAACGGGGAGAGCATGCTCTTCTACCAGGCCTACTACGGCGACTGCATCGTCCTCGGCCGCGAGCCCAAGGCTGCGGAGGCAAAGGCGCTTTTTGAAGAATATAAGCGAATATATCCCGAATAAACGGCATTTGCATAGTACTATGTCAGACATAAACGCGAGATAACAGCGAGGTGACCCTACCATGAAGTTATTGTTTCTCAACGGCGTCAACCTGAACATGACCGGTCGGCGCGAAAAGGGCGTCTACGGCACGGAGACGCTCGACGACATCAACGCCCAACTCGAGCGCTTCTGCAAGGAGCGCGGCGCCGAATGCGAGTTCTATCAGAGCAACATCGAAGGGGAGCTGTGCACCAAGATCCAGCAGTCGGATGCGGATGGCATCGTCCTCAATGCGGGCGCGTTCACTCACTACAGCTACGCCCTGCGCGACGCCATCGCGTCCGTGCCGACGCCCGTCGTCGAGGTGCATATGTCCAACGTGCACGCGCGCGAGCCATTCCGCCACACGTCGGTCATCTCCGAGGTGTGCCGCGGCACCGTGCTCGGCTTCGGCAAAAACAGCTACTTCCTCGCGGCGGAGAGTTTTCTGTTATGAACATCGTACTCTGCGGCATGATGGGTTCGGGCAAGACGACGGTCGGCATCCGCATCTCCGAGCTGACGGGGATGCGCTGGTACGACACGGACGACCTGATCGTCGACAAGTACGGCAGGATCGCAGACATCTTCGAGTATTACGGCGAGGAGCGCTTCCGCAAGTTAGAGACGGAGACGGTGCACCGCATCGCGGGGGAGGACAACTGCGTCATCTCGACGGGCGGCGGCTGCGTGCTTCGCCCCGAAAACAGCGCGGCCTTCAAGGAAGGGGGCGGCAAGATCGTCTTTTTGAAGGTGGATATTCACGTCCTCTTCGCGCGCACCGGCCACACGGGCGACGAGCGCCCGCTGCTCAAAAATACGACCTTTGAAAAGATGCAGGCGCTGCTCGACAGCCGCACCCCCGTCTACGAGAGCTGCGCCGACTACACCGTCGACACCAACGGCAAGAGCGTCGACGAAGTCGCGCGGGAGATCATTCAAGTTTTCGGCCTCCCGCTGCTGCACGGCTGATATGGACATGGTCTTTGTGACGGGCGGCTCGCGCGGCATCGGCCGCGCCGTCTGCGAGGCGTTCGCGCGCACGGGGCGCGACGTCGCCTTCTGCTATTCGCAAGACGAGGATGGCGCGCGCGAGACGGTGCGCCGTATCGAGGCGGCGGGCGCGGGCGCGCTCGCGCTGCGCGGCGACGTCTCCGACGAGGCCGCCGTGCAGGCGATGTTTTCTTCCCTCCCCGGCCTCGAGATCCTCGTCAACAACGCGGGCGTCGCCCTCTTCGGGCAGATCCAAAACACGAACGCGGCCGATTGGCGGCGCATCTTCGCCGTCAACGTCGACGGCGCCTTCTACTGCACGCGCGCGGCCATCCCCGGCTTTTTGCGCCGCGGGGGAGGGAGCATCGTCAACGTCTCCTCCGTTTGGGGAGAGGTCGGCGCCTCCTGCGAGGCCGCCTACTCCGCATCCAAGGCGGCGCTCATCGGCCTCACCAAGGCCGCCGCAAAAGAACTCGCCCCCTCCGGCATCCGCGTCAACTGCGTTTCCTGCGGCATGATCGATACCGCCATGAACGCCCGCCTCTCGCCAGAAGAGCAAAGTGCCTTCCTCTCCGGCGTGCCCTGCGGCAGGGCGGGCACGCCCGCCGAGGCCGCGGCTGCCGTCGTCTTTCTCGCGACGCAGCGGTATGTGACGGGCGAGGTGCTGCGCGTCGACGGCGGGCTTTTGTGACTTTTTCTTGAAAAATATCCGCCCGCCCCGCTCGCCGCGCGCGCAAAAATGCGCCGTTAGCGGCGATCTATGTCACGCATAGTACTTCGCGTCCGCGCGATTTTCCCCCTCTGAACGGGCAAAACGCCCGAAAAATTGCCTTTTTGCGAAAAAAATTCCTTTGAAAAAAGGTTTTTTTCTTTTTTTGGCGAAATTATTTAATGGTACGGCGCTTTGGGCGGCGTGCCGCATATTGCCGCGCCGCAAGCGCAGGGAGGGTGGCTTATGGAGCAGCTGTTCGGCAAAGAACGGACGTACCGCATAGAAGAACTCTTTTGTTCCGCCTATGCCTGCCGCTCGCGCGAGAGCAAGGGTCGGCAGCGCGAAGAGCCGCCCTGCGCCATGCGCACAGACTTTCAGCGCGACCGCGACCGCATCATCTACAGCAAGGCATTCCTGCGCCTGAAAAACAAGACGCAGGTATTCTTTTCGCCGGAAGGGGACCATTTCCGCACCCGCATGACGCACACCATCGACGTCTCGCAGATCGCCCGCTCCATCGCCCGCTGCCTCGCCCTCAACGAGGACCTCGCCGAGGCGATCGCGCTCGGGCACGACCTCGGCCACACCCCTTTCGGCCACGCGGGCGAGCGGGTGCTCGCCAGCCTCTCGCCGCGCGGGTTCGCGCATAACGAGCAGTCGCTGCGCGTCGTCGACGTACTCGAAAAGGAGGGCCGCGGCCTCAATTTGACCTTCGAGGTGCGCGACGGCATCCTCAACCACAAAAAGAGCGGCAAGCCCGCCACGCTCGAGGGCAAGGCGGTCTCCATCGCAGACCGCATCGCCTACGTCAACCACGACATCGAGGACGCCATCCGCGCGGGCCTCTTGCGGGCGGAGGACTTGCCGCGCGCGGAGGTGCGCGTGCTCGGCGCGACCACGCGCGAGCGCATCAACACGATGATCGGCTCCATCTACGAAAACAGCGTCGGCAAAGACTGCGTCGCGATGGGCGAAAAGGAGGCGCACGCGCTGGAAAACCTGCGCTCGTTCATGTTTGAAAAGGTGTACATAACCCCGCTCTCGATGAAGGAGGAGGAGCGCGCCAAGCGCATGCTCTCGTCCATGTACGACTATTTTTGGAACAACCGCGAGCGGCTGCCCGCCTTCTACCTCTCCCTCGCCGAACAATGGCCGCTCGAGCAGGTGCTGTGCGACTACCTCTCGTCCATGACGGACAAGTTCGCCGTCGCCGTGTTCAACAACATCTTCATCCCGCACAGCTGGGCGCTGACCGAAAAGGACATCGAGGACATCTGACCCGTCGTGCGGCGGAGGACAAGCATATGGCAAAAGGGCTCGACCCCGAATATTTGCAGCAATTAAAGAGCAAAAACGATCTGGTCGAAGTGGTCGGCGCCTACGTCCCGCTCGAGCGCAAGGGCGGCAATTGGTGGGGGCGCTGCCCCTTCCATCACGAAAAGACGCCCTCCTTCACCGTGCACGCCGAGGGGCAGTTTTACCACTGCTTCGGCTGCGGCGCTTCGGGAGACGTCATCACCTTCATCCGCGAAATAGAGTCTGTAGACTTTATGGACGCCGTCAAAATTTTGGCAGAGCGCGCCAAGATGCCGCTGCCCGAAATGAACTTCGACACCGAAAAGACTGCCGAGCAGAAGCGCCGCCGCGACGCCGTGCTGCAGATCTTGCGCGCCGCCGCGCACTTCTATCTGGACAACATCAATTCGGGCAGGGCGGACGCGCATGTGCAGTACATTGTAGACCGCAAAATAGCCGCAAGCATCGTTCGCAAGTTCGGGCTGGGGGCCTCCCTCGACTTCCGCTCGCTGCCGCAGTTTTTGCTGGACAAGGGCTTCCGCCGCGACGACATCCTCGAGAGCGGCGCGGTCGCCCTCTCCGAAAAGAACGGGCGGCTGATCGACGCGCAGGGCGGGCGGCTGATCTTCCCCGTCATCAACGCCTTCGGCGACGTCATCGCCTTCGGCGGGCGCGTCCTCGGCAAGACGGACTTCGCCAAATATAAAAACACCCGCGAGACCATCGTGTTCAACAAGAGCAAGACGCTCTACAACATCAATCTCGTCAAAAAACTCAAAAAGGCTGCGGGGCTGAAGGACATCATCGTCGTCGAAGGGTACATGGATACCCTCGCCCTCTACCAGGCGGGCTTCCAAAACGTGGTGGCGAGCATGGGCACGGCGCTGACCAAAGACCAGGCCCGCCTCGCCAAGCGGTACGCCGACAGCGTGTACATCAGCTACGACGGCGACTTCGCCGGGCAAAAGGGCGCCATCCGCGGGCTGGAGATCTTGCGCGACGAGCAGCTCAACGTGCGCGTCGTGCCGCTGCCCGAGGGGCTGGATCCCGACGACGTGATCAAAAAGCAGGGGAGCGAGGGCTACCAAAAGTGCCTCGACGCCGCCATGCCGCTCATCGACTTCAAGCTCGAAGCCGCCCGCCGCAAGTACGACCTCGGCAAGACGGAGGAGCGCCGCGCCTACATCGCCGAGGCGCTCAAGATCATCCGCGAAGCGGACAGTGAGAGCCTCAAAGAGGACCTCTTAAAGCAGCTGCGCGACCGCACGGGCGTCACCTACGAGTCGCTGCGCCGCGACCTCGACAGCGCGCCCGCCCCCGCGCCCGCGCCCGTCGAGCTGCCCAAGGCGGACCCCGCCCTGCAGGGAGACGGCGCGGACAGGCTGACGCGCGCCCGCCGCTTCGTGCTCGCCGCCGTGCTGTTCGGCGCGCGCTACGCGAAAAATTTCGACCTTTCGGGTGTCGAATTTGCGCATCCCGTGCATAATACCATCGCAGAATATATCAAAGAGCGGCAAAAGAGGGGCGAGGCGGTGCGCGCGAGCGCGCTGTTCGACCTCTTCGACGAAAACACGCCCGAGCTCAACGAGATCCTCGATCTGAGCGTGGGCGACGCGCTGCAGGGGGAGAACGGCGCGCGCTACTTCGACGCCTGTGTCCGTTCCCTCGAGTGCGCCCGCCTGACCGAAGAGCTCGACCGCCTCAGCGCGCTGTGCGACGCGGAGACAGACCTCGCCAAAAAGAAGGAGATGACCCGCCGCATTTTGCAGCTCACCATCCAATTAAAGCAGTACAATTAGGGCCGCGCCGCAAAATGGCGCGCCGCACATTCGCCCCGCGCCCGCGGCAAGAACGCGCCGCATCAGCGGCGAAAAGCGGCTAAGCCGGGCGCGCGACACAAATTCCATTTGCCAAAAATTTTTTTAACATAAGCGGAGGACATGATACTTCATGAGCGTATCCGAACAAAAACTCAACGAGATCTTAAAGCAGATCATCGGCGAATACCGCCAAAAGGGAAGCATTTCGACGGACGTGCTGTGCGACATCCTCGAAAAGATCGACACCAGCCCCGATCAGATCGACTATATCTATAAGTCGATCGGCGAAGCGGGCATCCAGATCGTGGATGAGGACGAGCGCGACCGCGAGCTGTTCGAGCAGGCCCTCAAAGACATCGGCCTCGACGACCCCGTCAAAATGTACCTCAAAGACATCGGCCGCGTGCCTCTCCTCTCGGTGGACGAGGAGGTCGAGCTCGCGCGCAGGATGCAGGAGGGGGACGAGGCGGCCAAAAAGCGCCTGTCCGAGGCCAATTTGCGCCTCGTCGTCTCCATCGCAAAGCGGTACGTCGGCCGCGGCATGCTCTTCCTCGACCTCATCCAGGAGGGCAACCTCGGCCTGATGAAGGCGGTCGAAAAGTTCGACTACCAAAAGGGCTTCAAATTTTCCACCTACGCGACGTGGTGGATCCGCCAGGCGATCACCCGCGCCATCGCAGACCAGGCGCGCACCATCCGCATCCCCGTGCATATGGTCGAAACGATCAACCGCCTGACCCGCGCCTCGCGCATCCTGCTCCAGCAGCTCGGCCGCGAGCCCACCCCCGACGAGATCGCCAAAGAGCTGAACATGCCCGTCGAGCGCGTCCGCGAGATCCAAAAGATCGCGCAGGATCCCGTCTCCCTCGAGACGCCCATCGGCGAGGAGGAGGACTCGCACCTCGGCGACTTCATCGAAGACGACCGCGCGACCACCCCCTCCGATTCCGTCGCCTTCACCATGCTCAAAGAGCAGCTGCTCGGCGTGCTCGACACCCTCACCCCGCGCGAGGAAAAGGTGCTGCGCCTGCGCTACGGCATCGACGACGGCAAGCCGCGCACCCTCGAAGAGGTAGGCAAAGAGTTCAACGTCACGCGCGAGCGCATCCGCCAGATCGAGGCCAAGGCGCTGCGCAAACTGCGCCACCCTTCGCGCAGCAAAAAGCTGAAAGATTTCCTCGACTGATGAAAAATACCCGCCGCCTGCGCGTCCTCTGCGGCGAGCTGCGCCCCTGCGCCCGCTTTGCCGACGTCGGGTGCGACCACGGCTACTGCACGCAGTATATGCTCGAGCAAAACCTGTGCCGCACCGCCGTCATCTCCGATATCAGCGCGGGCAGCCTGCATAAGGCGGAGACGCTGCTCGCGCCGTACATCGCCGAAGGGCGGGTGCGCAGCGTGTGCTGCGCGGGGCTGTCCGATATCCCGCGCGACACCGACGAGGTGCTCATCGCGGGCATGGGCGGGGAGGAGATCGTCTCCATCCTCGAAGAGGGCTTCCTGCCCCCCGTCCTCGTGCTCCAGCCCATGAAAAACGCGCCCAAGCTGCGCCGCTTCCTGTTGGAGCGCGGCTACGCGATCGAGCGCGACTTCACCTTTACGGACACCAAGCATTACGACCTGCTGCGCGCCGTGCGCGGCGGGCAGGGGCGCGCCTACGGCGCGCGCGAACTCGCCTTTGGCTACGACAATATCCACTCTCCTTCGGCGGAGTTTTTGTCGCTTGTAGAAGAAGAGATACAAAAGTGCCGCGCCCGCCTCGCGGCGGCAAGCAGACAAGTGCCCGCCGTACAGGCGCGGCTGAACGAACTTGCGGAGGTACGCGATGAAATTGCGGGACGTCTATGAGCGCATCGACGCGCTCTATCCCAAACAGTTGAGCGATGAGTACGTCGCCCGCTACAACGGGCACGACAACAGCGGTATCTTATTGATGGACGAAAAAGAAGAAGTGACGGGCGCCCTCTTTTCGCTCGACCTGTCGGCGGGCGCCATCGCCGCGGCCAAGGCGCGGGGGATGAACCTGATCGTCACCCACCACCCCGCCATCTTTTTCCCGATCAAAGACGTCCGCACAGACGACGCGCTCGGCGCGCGGCTGCACGCCTGCCTGCGCGCGGGCATCGGCGTCATCTCCATGCACCTGAACATGGACTGCGCGCCCGGCGGCATCGACGAGCAGCTCGCCCTTGCGGCGGGCGCGGAAGGGGAGATGCACATCACCGAGCCCCTCTCGGCGGGCGGCTACGGCCGCATCTACGGCGTTCCCGCGCGCACCCTCGCCGATTTTGCCGAGCAGCTCGCGCAGACGCTGCGCACTCGTCGCCTGTTCGTGTACGGCGACCTTTCCGCAAACATCTCCCGTGTCGGCTCCTTCTGCGGGGCGGGGCTGGACGGCGGCGCCATCGCCGCGGCCAAGGCCGCCGGCGCGCAGTGCGTCCTCTCGGCGGACATCAAACACAACTTTATCTGCGACGCGCTCGAATCCGGCCTGTGCGTCGTGCAGCTCACCCATTACGCGAGCGAAAATTACGGATTTCAGAAAATTTATCAGTCTCTCAGCGCGCGCCTCGGCGTCCCGAGCGCCTTTTACGAAGACGCGCATATGCTTTGAGAGGGGAGGTTCCATATGATCGATGAATTGTTGCAGTATCAGGAAGCGGACGGCCGCCTGCGCGCCGTCGAGCAGGGGCTCGCCGCGACGGACGAGCGCAAAAAGTACATGACCGCGCGCAAGTTTTTAGAAAAAGCGCCCGAAAAGTTGGACGCGCTGGACGCCAAGGCCGCAGAGCTCAAACACCTCTTTGAACTGCTCGAAAAAAAGTACGCCGAGATCGCCGACACCATCAAAGATTACGAAAATTTGGACGAGATGGTGGACGAGCAGGGGGGCGAGATCTCCTTCTATAAAAAGAACGCGGCGCAGATCGCCGACAACCTGCGCGGGTTGAAGGCGGAGATCAACAAGCTCGCCTCGCAGATCGAAAGCGCCTCCGCCGAGTACCAGGCTGCCAAAAAGCAGACCATCGCCATGCAGAAGCAGTACAAGGAGTACAAGGTCAAGTACGCCGAGGTGAAGGAGGCGCGCGCGGGCGACGTCAAAAAGATCGAGGCGGAGCTCGCAGAGCTTGGCAAAAAGGTGCCCAAAGACGCCCTCGCCAGGTACAACGCCAAGCGCAAAGAAAAGCTCTTCCCCGTCGTGTGCGAGGTCTCGGGCAACCGCTGCCCGCAGTGCGGCATGGAGCTTTCCATCGCAGAGCTGGCAAAGCTCGCCGACGGCACCTTCATCGAGTGCGACAGCTGCCGCCGCATCCTCTTCCGCCGCAAATAGAGGGGAGAGGAAGGGTAAAAAGATCGCCCCGCCGAACAAGGCGGGGCGTTTGGTTTTTTGTCCGCGCTCGCATCTAAAAAACCCCGCGCAGGGCGGGGTTTTTTGCTGCCGAGCCGTCGGGGCTTTTCGCGCCCCTTCGGCAGGGCTTTTTCGCCCCTTCGGCAGGGCTTTTCGCGTCCCTTCGGCAGGGCGGCTCGTTCAGTTTTCGGGCACGACGGATACAGAAATTTTCGCGGAGACGCCCTCCATCAGGCGGATCTCCACCGGGTATTCGCCGACCGCTTTGATCGGGTCTTTGAGCAAGATCTTCTTTTTATCCACGTCGTAGCCCAGCTCGGCGAGCTTCGCCGCGATCTCGCGCGAGGTCACGCTGCCGAACGTCTTGCCGTTTTCGCCGCACTTGATGGAGAGTGTCACCGTGCTCTTGTCCATCTTTTTGCCGAGTTCGCGGATGGCGGCGATCTCTTCCGCCTTGCGGCGCGCCTCCGCCTCCTTCTGCAATTTGAGGCTGTTGACCGCCACCGAAGAAGCCTGCTCCGCCAGCCCCTTTTTCAGGAGAAAATTCTTGGCGTAGCCGTCGCTCACCTCGATGATGTCGCCCTTTTTGCCCGAGCCCTTCACGTCTTGTTTCAAGATCACTTTCATCGCAGTCACCTCGCAATTTGTTTGGTTGTTTCTTAATATTGTACAACGAAGTGCAAAAAAAGTCAACCCTTTGCTCATAAACGGCGGCCAAACGCACACAATATCGGTACGGAGGTAGCGTTATGAACAAGATCAACCAGGCCATCGGCTGCGAAGTATCCGAGTGTATGTTCAACTGCGAAGGCAAGAACTGCACGCTGGACAAGATCGTCGTGGGCAATACCTGCGACTGCGATGCGGAAAGCTGCACCTGCTGCGAAAGTTACCGCAGGAGATAAGGCGCCGCACGCCTGTCTTTGCGGCGGCAAGGGGAACCCCGCCGCAGGGCGGCAAAAGAGGAAAAGCCGCGCGGAACTTACCTTCCGTGCGGCTTTTTCCGTGCGCGCTGCGCGATCAGATCTTTCCCTTTTTCAGCTCGGCGACGGAGTTTTTCAAAAAGTATTCCGCCGTCGAGTCGTGCTCGATGTACTCGAGCGCCTCGTCGAAGGTGCACCAGCGCGCCTCGAGGATCTCCTCTTCGTTCAGCTTCAATTCCCCGTCCGCCACGACGACGATAAACCCCAGCATGAGCACGTTGCGCGGCTCGTGATAGCGCGAGCGGGTGTAGCGGTATTTGAGGGTGTTCAGCCCCGTCTCCTCGCGGATCTCGCGCAGGATGGCCTTTTCCGCCGATTCGCCCTTCTTTATGTACCCGGCAAAGAGCAGGTTGTTCCCGTTGGTGTGCTTGCCGACGAGGATGCGGTCCTGCGCCTTGTTGACGACGGTCATGTTGACCGCCGCGCGGAAGGACGGAAATTTAAATTCCGCGCATTCGTTGCAGTAGGGGACGAGACCTTCGTTGTCGCAGAATTTGAGCGTGAGTTTTTGTCCGCAATCCTGGCAATACATAGGTTCTCCTCCTTTCAAAAGATATTTTCAATAGAATACTCCATTTTCGGGAGAATGTCAATACTATTTTGAACAATTTTTTCGGATATTTCAAATTTATTACATTTGTAAAATCTTTTTGTGTCCGAAACTGCCAAAAACCGTCAAATTTCGCTCCCTTCCGCGCCCGCCCGCGCGCCCGATTTTTGCGGCAGAGTGTTGACATTTTGGCGCAAAAAGTGTATCATATTTACATAGATCGAACAGACGAACGGCGGAGTACACAATGAAGAAGACACAGCTGAGAAATTACGCAAAACTGATCGCCCGCGTGGGCGGCAACATACGCAAGGGGCAGCGGGTCGAGATCACGGCCCAGCTCGACCAGCCCGGCTTTATCGCCATGCTTGCAGAGGAGTGTTACCGCGCGGGCGCCTCGCGCGTGACCGTCCGCTGGCACAGCCAGGCGCTCGAAAAGCTCGCCTCCCGCTTCGAGTCGGTGAAGGAGCTCGCCAACGTCCCCTCGTGGGAGGAGATGCGCCTCAAAGAGAGGGCGGAGGAGCTGCCCGTCACCATCAAGATCCTCTCCGCCGACCCAGACGGCATGAACGGGGCAGACCGCGACAAGCTGCTGCTCGCGCAGGCGGCGCGCTCGGCCATCACCAAGCCGTACACCGACGCGATGACCAACCGCTACCAATGGTGCGTGGCGGCCGTACCCTCCGCCGCGTGGGCGAAAAAGATCTTCCCCGAAGACCGCTCAAACACCGCCGTCGAGCGGCTGTGGGAGCTCATTTTGCAGGTCTCGCGCGCGGACGGCAAAGACCCGCTCACCGATTGGATGTGGCACAACCGCGCCCTGCGCGAAAAGTGCGACAAGCTCAACGCCCTCGGTCTCAAAGAGCTCGAGTACCGCAGCAGTAACGGCACCCGCCTGCGCGTGGGGCTGATCGAACAGGCACAGTTCATTTCGGGGAAGAAATGCACGGTCGCAGGCAACTACTTCAACCCCAACATCCCGACGGAGGAGTGCTTCACCACCCCCGCGCGGGGCAGGGCAGAGGGCATCGTGTACGCCGTCAAGCCCCTCTCCTACGGCGGCGAGCTGATCGAGGACTTCTGGCTGCGCTTCGAGGGCGGCCGCGCCGTCGCCTGCGGCGCCAAAAAGAACGCCGCCCTGCTCGAAAAGATCCTCTCGATGGACGAGGGCGCGTCCTACCTCGGCGAGTGCGCGCTCGTGCCGTACGATTCGCCCATCAACAACACGGGCATCCTCTTTTACAACACGCTGTTCGACGAAAACGCCTGCTGTCACCTCGCGCTCGGCCGCGGCTACAGCAACACCATCGTCGGCTTTGAAAGGTACACCCACTCCGATTTCGCGGCGATGGGCGTCAACGATTCTTCCATCCACGTCGACTTTATGATCGGCAGCGAGGACCTCGAGATCGTCGGCGTCACCAAAGAGGGCGCGCGCGTCCCCGTGTTTGAAAGGGGAAATTGGAGCGCACGCCTGCGCTGAAGGGAATTTCTATGCAAAAGACCGTCTTAAAAAATTATGCCAAACTGCTCGCGCGCGTCGGGCTGAACGTGCAGAAGGGGCAGGAAGTGATCATCACCGCCGAGCTCGACCAGCCCGAATTTGTCGAGCTGGCGGCGGAGGAGTGCTACCGCGCGGGCGCGGCGAAGGTGCGCGTCGAGTGGACGCACCAGCCCGTCTCCCGCCTCGCGGCGGAGTATTGCGACGAGGCCGTGTTGGGCGAGGTGCGCCCCTGGCAGGAGGAGAAGCTGCGCTGTCAGGTGCGCGAGCTGCCCGCCCGCCTCTATTTGGAGAGCGCCGATCCCGACGGCATGAGCGGCATCGACGCCGCCAAGTATTCCCGCGCCATGCAGGCGCGCTCGCGCATCGTCAAACCCTACCGCGACAAGATGGAAAACAAGTACCAATGGTGCATCGCCGCCGTCGCGGGCGAAAAGTGGGCGAAAAAGGTGTTCCCCCGCGCGACGAGCGCGAGCATCGCCGTCGAAAAGCTGTGGCGCGCCATCCTCTCCTGCTCGCGCGCGCTCGAGGGCAACCCCATCGAAAATTGGCGCCTGCACGACGAGGACCTCGCCGCCCGCTGCGCCTACCTCAATTCGCTCGGCCTGACCTCCCTCGAGTATCAGAGCTCCAACGGCACAGACCTTCGCGTCGGCCTGCTGCGCGAGGGGCTGTTCTCGGCGGGGGAGGAAAAGACGCTCTCCGGCATCCCGTTCAACGCCAACATTCCCTCCGAAGAGGTGTTCACCAGCCCCAAAAAGGGGGAGGCGGAAGGGGTGGTCTACTCCACCAAGCCGCTCTCCTACCAGGGCCAGCTCATCCGCAACTTCTCTGTGCGGTTTGAAGGGGGCCGCGCGGTCGAAGTGCACGCTTCGGCGGGCGAAGCGCTGCTCAAAAAGATGATCGAGATGGACGAGGGCGCGTCCTACCTCGGCGAGTGCGCGCTCGTGCCCTGCGATTCTCCCGTCAACGCCAGCCGCGTCCTCTTCTACAACACGTTGTTCGACGAAAACGCCGCCTGCCACCTCGCCTTCGGCAGGGGATTTACCAACTGCGTGCGCGGCTACGAGGACAAGACGGAAGGGCAGCTGCACGCGCTGGGCGTCAACGACTCCATCATCCACGTCGACTTCATGATCGGCAACGACGACTTGCACATCGACGGCGTCACCGATACGGGTGCCCGCCATCCGATATTCCGCAACGGCCGCTGGGCCTTCTGATCTTTTTTCGGGTTGAATTTATTACAGAGAGGGGCGCCCCCTGCGGGGGCGCCCCTTGCGTCGTTTCGTTCGCGTATTTCAGCCCGCGTACAGGCGCGCCCCCTTAAAATAGGCGATCCATGCCACGCAGAGTACTATGCAAACGGCGTTAAATGCCGCGACGGCGTACCATCCGAGGAAGGAGAGGCCGATCAGCAGGAAGCCGATCGCCATCGCGCCGAGCACGAGGATGGTCACGGGCGCGCTGCTCTTGACGACGTTCGCCTCCGCCTTCCAGTCGTATTTGGGCAGCTTGTAGTTGAGGAAGATGCCGCACAGCGCTGTGAATGCGGAAAAGATGACGGCGGTCGACAGCAGCGCCGCCCAGCCCGCCGCTCCCGCGCCGACCTTTGCGCAGACGACGGCGGAGAAAAAGAGGGAGGCCGCCCCGTCGATAAGGAAGGTGGGCATCGCCTTTGCGAGCAGGATGGTGCGCGCCGACACGGGCATGGAAAACAGCAGCCCGCGCGAGCTGCCTTCCAAAGACAGCGCCGACGCCGCGGGGCAAGACATGCCGATAAAGAGCACGACCAGCCCCGCCGCCATGTACGGCAGGTTTTGCTCGAAGAATTCGACGAGGTATGGAGCTTCCGTCTCCGCCTCCGCGCGCAGCAGGTCGATGAACGCCTGCGCGTCGACGAAGAGCAGCGCGACGCCGCCTAGCACGAGCAGCAGCGCGCCCGATACGCCGTTCAACAGGTACACCGAGGAGGTAAACAGCCGCCTGAACTCCCTGCCCAGCAGCGATGCGAAGGCGGACGCGCTCTTCACGTCCCCCGCCTTATACGCGACGCGCGCGCCGCGGTTGAGCAGGGCCGCATTGATCTTGGAATAGAAGGGGGATACCGCGAGCACGAAGAGGGCGGCCGCGGCGACGGATACGCCGACAAAGGCGAAGATGCCCCAGACCGCCTCCCCCGAGAGGGTCATCGAGACCCACTGCGCGGGCGGGTAGACGTACCGCGCCAGCGCGTCGACGGCGGCCGCCATGTTGCCGGCGGCGTCCGGAGACTGCATGGAGAAGCTGAACGCAAAGCTCAGCACCATGATGGCGGCAAAGAACAAGACCCCGAACAGTCCCTGCAGCAGCCCCTTGATGCGCAGCCCCGCCATCAGCGCGGTCAGCAGCGTGCCGATCGCCGTCGCCACGACGACGGGCAGCAGGGGCGCGCACAGCGTCGCGGCGAGGATGACGGCCAGCTGCGCGAAAGAAAATCCCGCAAATACAAAGTAGACGACGGTGACCGGCGCCATCACGCCCAGGCAGAAGAGCAGGTTGACGAGGTAAGATACGAGCAGGCGGCTGCCGATGACGGCGCGCTTGGACACGGGCAAAGACATGACCGCGTCGTAGTCTTTGAGGGCGAACAGGATGGAGCCGCCCTGCAGCAGCGAAAAGAAGAAGGTGATGATCGCCGTCAGCGCGATGGCCGCGGCGGGCACAGCCTGCGTCAGCCCCAGCCCGCAAAAGACGACGGCGAACAGGGTGACGTAGGCGATCAGCAGGAGGGAGACGACGGCAAAGGCGACGGCCCCGCCGACCGCCCTGCGCCGCACGCGCGCGTCGCTCGTATTGCGCGCGCGGTTGAGCCCGAGCAGCCCCATCAGCTGGATCTTTGTCAGCAGCATCCATTTAGCGCGCATCGCTCTCGAGCACCTCCATGAACACCGCCTCGAGGCTCTCGTCGCCGCGCACCGCGTCGATGTCGCCGCTCGCGATCAGCTTGCCCCCCTTGATGATCGCGATCTTGTTGCACAGCTTTTCGGCGACGTCTAAAACGTGCGTCGAAAAGAAGATGGCGCTGCCCGCCGCGCACATCTCGCGGAACACCTGCTTGAGCTTGAAGGCGGCCTCCGGGTCCAGCCCGACGAAGGGCTCGTCCAGCACCATCAGCTTGGGCGCGTGCAGCAGCGCGCCGATGATGGCGAGTTTTTGCTTCATGCCGTGCGAATAGGCGCCGATCAGCGAGCCGAGGTCCCCCTCGATGCGGAACATCGCGGCGTACTTTTCCACCCGCTCGCGGCGCAGCGCCTTATCCACGCCGAACATATCGCCGATAAAGTTGAGGTACTGCACGCCCGTCAGGTACTCGTACAGGTCGGGGTTGTCGGGGATGTACGCCGTGACCGCCTTGCAGGCGACCGGCTGCTGCTTCACCGACTTGCCGTCGATGTAGATCTCGCCCGCGTCGAAGTCGAGGATGCCCGTCACGGCGCGCAGCGTCGTCGTCTTGCCTGCGCCGTTCTGCCCGATAAAGCCGTAGATATCCCCGGCATATACGTCCAGCGAGAGGCCGTCCACCGCCTTCTTGTCCTTGCCGTAGCTCTTGCTCAGGTTTCTGATCTCGAGGATCTTGTTTTCCATAAAACTCCTTTCCCGCGGCCGCGCGTCTGTCGGGCCGCCCGGTACGCTTCCATGGTATCATACGCCCGCACTTATGTCAAGTGAACGAACAAAAAAGGGCGGGCGGCGCGCCATGTCCGATTTTTTTGCCTTTGGTGCAAAATGTATTGCCGTTTTTTTGAAAATCATGTATAATAGAACAAAAAGGAATGGGGAGGTACATCGATGCGCAAGGTCAACGTCGCAGATATGAAGCTGCCCGTGCTCGCCGTCGGCTGCATGGGTTTGGACAAGGCGGGCGCGGATGGCACGCGCGCGCTGCTCTCTGCCGCGCTGGACGCGGGGCTCAACTTTTTCGACCACGCCGACATCTACGGCGACGGCGCGTGCGAGAGCTTGTTCGGCGACGCGATGCGCGCGCTCGGCATCCCGCGTGGCGCGTATGTGCTGCAATCCAAGTGCGGCATCATCCGCGGCAAGATGTACGACCTCTCCGCCGAGCACATCGTCGCCGCCGCCGAGGGCTCGCTGCGCCGCCTGCGCACCGACCACCTCGACATCCTGCTGCTGCACCGCCCCGACCCGCTCATGCGGCCGGAGGAGGTCGCCGCCGCCTTCGACAAGCTGGAAGGGGAGGGCAAGGTGCTGCGCTTCGGCGTCTCGAATATGCACCCGTACCAGATCGCGCTGCTGCAAAGTGCGCTGCGCCAAAAATTGTGCGTCGACCAGCTGCAGTTCTCGCCCGCGCACGCGGGCATGGTGCGCTGCGGCATGGAGGTCAACATGAACACCGACGGCGCCGCCGCGCGCGACGGGTACGCCCTCGACTACTGCCGCCTGCACGGCATCGCCGTCCAGGCGTGGTCGCCCCTGCGCTACGGTTTGCTCGAAGGGGTGTATTTAGACGACCCGCACTTCGCATCCCTCAACGCCGCTCTGGCGGATGTAGCCGCAAGTTACGGCGTCACCAAGGCGGCCGTCGTCGCCGCGTGGATCCTGCGCCACCCCGCCGTCGCGCAGGTCGTCACGGGCACGTCGAACGTAAAGCACCTGTTCGAAATGGCGGAGGGCGCGCGCGTCGAGCTGCGCCGGGAGGAATGGTATAAAATCTACCTCTCCGCGGGGAATATGCTCCCGTAAGCGAAAAAGCGGCTCGAAATTTTGATTTTTACGCGTTTGCATAGTACTATGCGTGACATAACAGGAGGGACCAGCGTTGCAGACCATCGTCGTCGCGAGCGGAAATAAAGGGAAATTGCGCGAGATCGCCGCCATCTTTCGCGGACATGTCGTCATCTCCATGCAGGAGGCGGGCTTTACGGGAGACATCGAGGAGACGGGCGAGACGTTTGAAGAAAACGCGCGCATCAAGGCGCGCGCGGTCAGCCGCGCGCTGCACTGCACGGCGCTCGCCGACGACTCCGGCCTGTGCGTGGACGCGCTGGGCGGCGCTCCGGGCGTGCACAGCGCCCGCTTCTGCGGCCGCCACGGCGACGACGCCGCCAACAACGCCCTCCTTTTAGAGAGGATGCGCGCCGTTCCCGACGGGCAGCGCGGGGCGTACTTCGAGAGTTGCGTCGCCCTCTGCACGGCGGACGGTTTAGAGCTGACGGCGAGCGGCCGCACCTACGGCCATATATTAAAGGAAGCGGCAGGAGAAGGCGGCTTCGGCTACGACCCGCTCTTTTGGAGCGATGAACTGCAAAAGAGCTTCGGCGTCGCCTCCGCGGAGGAAAAGAACGCCGTATCTCACCGCGCCAAGGCGCTGGCGGCGCTCGCGGCGCGCTGCAGGGAGGCGGGCGTATGAAGACGATCGTCGTCCTCTCGGACACCCACCGCAACCTCGCCCCGCTTGAAAAGATCTCCCGCGTGCTTTCCGAGTGCGACATGTTCGTTCATTTAGGCGACATGGCCTCCGACGCGCGCGAGCTCGCCCGCATGTATCCCGAAAAGACGCACGTCGTCCTCGGCAACAACGACTTTTACGGCGCCGAAAGCGAGCTCGTCTTAGAGGCGGAAGGCCGCCGCATCTTCGCCTGCCACGGCCACCGCTACGGCGTCAAGCAGGGCACCGCAGAGCTCGTCGCCGCCGCGAGAGAGCGCGGGTGCGACATCGCCCTCTACGGCCACACGCACGAGGCAGACGTGCACGAAGAAGGGGAGGTGCTCGTCGTCAACCCCGGCTGCATGACCCGCTATACCCCCGTGCCGACTTACTGCTACCTCGTCGTCGTCGGCAAAAAGGCAATCGCAACCATCGTCGAAGTGCACTGACGAACATTTTTTGTGCGTTTTGAAAATCGCAAATTTTTTGCGGAAAGTTTCCGAAAATATTTGACATAAAATTCTCTATTTGGTATAATGGCATAGCGTTGTGAATCGCGGGTGTAGTTCAATGGTAGAATTCCAGCCTTCCAAGCTGGCTGCGTGGGTCCGATTCCCATCACCCGCTCCATAAGCATAGATGAGAGTCGAGCGTGTTTATGCGCCTGTAGCTCAGTTGGATAGAGCAACGGCCTTCTAAGCCGTGGGTCAGGAGTTCGAATCTCTTCAGGCGCGCCAAATTTTATGGCGGGTGTAGCTCAGTTGGTTAGAGCGCCAGATTGTGGCCCTGGAGGTCGTGGGTTCGATTCCCGTCGCCCGCCCCATAAAATTTTTGATTGGGGTGTCGCCAAGCGGTAAGGCACCGGATTTTGATTCCGGCATTCGTAAGTTCGAATCTTGCCACCCCAGCCATTTGTCAGCGATTCGGTCCATTAGCTCAGTTGGCAGAGCACGTGACTTTTAATCACGGTGTCCCGCGTTCGAATCGCGGATGGATCACCATATATGCACCTTTAGCTCAGTTGGTAGAGCAACTGACTCTTAATCAGTGGGTCCCGGGTTCGAGTCCCTGAAGGTGCACCAATCAAAGCCTAATTCGAATATCCAAAAGGGTATTCGGGTCAGGCTTTTTTTCTGCGCTTTTAGCCGATATATATCCTTACCTCCATCCGTTGTGGCGGCGTTATCTGCGCGTGCGAGAAGGCATAGCACGATACAGTGTTCTTATAAAAGCAAAAGCCCCGACTTTCGTCGGGGCCGTCTGCTTTGAGCGGGCTGTTGAAATATATCTCCATCCTGTCATCATACAGAACGATTTTGTCTATCAGGTAATTGATCAGCATCTTGGCTTCCTGCCGCAGCGCCTGCTCATAAAATCGCCTTATATCTTGTTCGGTCAGTTTAACGGCGCTTTTGCTTTGTTCGATCAGGACAAGCCGCTCAAGTTCCTGCTGCCGTTCTTCAAGTTCCTTTAATCTCTTTGCCGTCGCGTTTGAAACGATTCCGCGCTCTATGGCATTTACGATGTTGTCTATCGAGACCTGCGTCTGTTTCTGTTCTTTAAGAAGAAGAGCGAGAGAGGAATTTGCTCGCATCATATGCCCTTTGAAGATAACGACCCCGCCCCGACTCTTCCGCTCGGGGTAACGGTGCGGCAATTTTCAGCCTGCTAAAATCTCAATGGTATCGCTTCAACAGATATTTGAGGAAAATCGCCGCAAGTATTGAAATTCTGCCTGCGATATGGTAAAATAGTACGAGAGGTGACGTATGATAAATATTATCGTTGTCGACGATTGCCCTTCCGACGCGCAGTTGCTCATTTCATTGATACACAAATATGCCGAAGAGAGCGGCAGGGAGATCGCCGTAAGGCATTATGAAAGCGCCCTTCGCTTCCTCTCCGAGTACAGAAGCGACGCCGATATCATCTTTATGGACATCGAACTCCCCGACATAAACGGCATTATGGCGAGCGGCAAGCTGCGCCGTACGGACGGCGACGTCGCGCTCGTTTTCGTCACGAACCTCGCGCATATGGCGATAAGCGGGTATGCGGTGGAGGCGAGCGACTTTATCGTAAAGCCCGTACATTATTACAGGCTGTCCGCCCTCATGAACAAGCTCATCAAGCGGTTGGAGATGAAGGGAAAAGACTATATCTCCGTCGTCACGAATCACGGCGTCGAACGCTTTCGCCTAAGTCAGGTGCTGTATATCGAAGCCGAGGCTCACCGCATAACTTACCACCTCGCCGAGCGCAGCATAACCTATTCGGGCACGCTTAGCGCCTGCGAAAAAGCGCTGCCGCAGGATAGCTTTTTCAGGTGCTTTCAGAGCTTTATAGTCAATCTGAGGTACGTCCTGTCCTGCACGGGCAGCGAGATCATTATGGTCGGCGGCGATAAGATACCCTTGAGCCGGGCAAAGCGCAAACAATTCATGGAAGCGCTCACGCGCTATATGCACGGGTGAACCTATGCTTTACGTCGAAGAATTGTTTATCTATATACCCTTTTATATCGAGTGTTTACTTATCGTCCTTCTGCTTTTGGCGCATTACGGCAAAAAGCCGCACTTCCGCGCTAAAATGGCGGCGATCGTTTTCGGCGGCATACTTTGGCAGCTGCCGCTGTGCGCGCTGATCTACATACCGGCGGAAGGTGCGGCAGAGGTGGTCTTCGGCATTTTTAAGTTTATCTTATGTACCCTCCCCGCGCTCTTTTTGTATTTTGCATTCAAAGTCAAATTTCAAAGAATACTATATTTCAGTATACTTGCCATGCTCCTGCAGCGCTGGTCGAGCGTATTTGCCGGCATCGTGGTCGGATTTACCCCTCTCGAAAGCGAGTTCTTTTTTGAAAGGGCGGTGTCTTGGATGTGCTATGCCCTCATGCTCGTCATCATGTGGTTCTCCTATATAAGGAAGGTGAACAGCGATGAGGGGCTCGCCCTCGACGGGATAACGGTGACGCTCTTTATCTTTCTCTCGATGACATTCGAGCTCATTCTTACCGTCGCCAGGAATTACTTGCACGGAAATGTCTGGAGCCTCGTTTTAAGCCTTGTCGAACTCGCGTTCATCGTCTTTATGCTCTATCAATCGATGCGCATAGCCGCGCTCAACCGCGAACGGCTCGAGCGGAGCGTTTCCGATGCGCTCCTCGAAAAGGAGAGGCGGCAGTACGAAGCCCTCAAACAAAATATGGAAAACATGCGCTCGCAGATGCACGACCTCAAATATGTCATCCGCGCCGCGCGCAGCGGCGCTGCGGACGCAGATACGGCGAAGAGGCTGGGACACATCGTCGCTCTTTACGAAAACGCCTACAACACCGGCAACCCTGAGCTCGATATCATCCTTTCGGACGCCGCCAAAATGCTCGCGGCGAGGGATATACGGTTTGAATGCTGCACGGAAAACTGCGCGAGCGGCTTCATCAAAAGTTTCGACCTGTATTCGCTGCTCGGCAACGCCTTCGACAATGCCGCCGAGTATCTTTCGGGCGTGGAAAGAGAGAGGCGATACGTCAACTGCATTATCCGTGGGCAGGGCGGGTTTATGTATATAGAAGTGTCCAACTATTACGAGGGCGGCAATGCTTACGTCGGCATGCCGACGACGAAGGCGGATACTGCCGCGCACGGCTTCGGCATAAAAAATATGCGGCGCATAGCCGAAAAGTACGGCGGGGAGCTTTCCGTCCGCGCCGAAGGCGGGGCGTTTTATGTCTCCGCTCTGCTGCCCGTTCTCGGGGATAAACGGGAGTAATAAAATTACGAGATATGCGAAGAGACCTACCGGATTTGCGGCGGGTCTTTTTTATTTTCCGCAATGTGTTAGAATCGTGCACGAAGCGGAAAGTAAGATCTTTCCGCACAAAGAAAAAAAAGTGCGCGGCTGTCGCGCACGAGGAGGAAAGTTGTGAAAAAGAAGTTTTTAGCATGTATGGTTGCGGCGTGTGCGGTATGCGCCTCCGCGGCATTGTTCGCGGGCTGCGGCGAAGAAGAGAAGGAACCGGGAGGCGGCCCGGAAGGCTCTGGCGACGGGCCTGCCAAAGTCGAATGGCAGTTTACGGGAGAGTATCACGGCCTGATCGGGAACGGCTTCGATTTCTTCCTGCTCGGCCAGATGTATGAAGGCGGCGAGGGAGAAATTTATCTCGCCACCTGGAATAACGGCAACGTCGCCTATGAGGTGACGGAGCTCGCGTGGGAAGAGGCTACCGACCGCGACGGGCTCACGACCTTTTCGGTATCGACCGAAGATCCCGACGCCACTTTTACAGAGACCTCCCTCTATGCCGAAAGCGACGGCTCTGTAGAGTGGGAATATAAGTTTGAATTTGCCGGCGGCTACAGCAGGACTGTAACTTTTACGGGCACCAAGGAGGCAGAGTATGACAGCCTCGATGCATGGAAGACGTATGTCACCGAAAACGGCGGCAAGGCAGAAGTTCCGGAGCCGGACGTTCCCGAAAAGGATGCCATTTTGACTTTTGCGGGCGGCGAAGGGAATTCGATCGAATTTTATGCCAACGGGACTGCCAAAATTTCCGCATACGGCGGGGCGATCGGTTTTGAATACACATGGACGTGCGAAGACGGCGTCATAACGATGACGAGCGTCAGCAACCCCTCGGAGGTCATCACCTCGACTGCGGAGGGCGGCGTGACGACCATCGTGTACGCGGCAAGCCTGGGCGGGAACAATGTCGAGCTGACGTTTACATGCGGCGATATCTCCGCGCTCGAAGATGTCGAAGTCAAGACCGAGCTTTTGGCGTTTAACGGCGATGACGGTGCAAAGATCACCTTTTACAGCGACGGCACTGCGGCGATGACCGCATACGGCGGGGCGATCAATTTTGAATACACATGGACGTGCGAAGACGGCGTCATAACGATGACGAGCGTCAGCAACCCCTCGGAGGTCATCACCTCGACTGCGGAGGGCGGCGTGACCACTATCGTGTACGCGGCGAGCCTGGGCGGGAACGAAATAACCCTGACGTTCACAAGCAATGATATCGCGGCGTTGGAACAATAATATCGTCGGGAGGATAGAGCTATGAAAAAATCTCAAAAAATCAGGCTTGCGGTCGTATCCGCGATCTGTGCGGCCGTGCTGGTCATCATGATCGTGCTGAATTGTATAGCCGCGTCCTATAACAACGTGCTCATAACGCAGTTCGGCAAAGTGGGCGAAACGTCCGCGCAGGGGCAGTCCGATTACGACACGCTCGAAGAGGCTTTAAACGACTTCACTGCCAACATGAACGAGAGAGTGGTGGAAGAGGGCGCCGTCCTGCTCAAAAACGACGGGGCGCTCCCCTTGAACAAAGAGAGCGAGGCTGTCAGCGTCTTCGGCATGAGTTCGACGCTCTGGATGACGCTCGACAAGATCAAGACTGCCAAGGACGCCGTTTTCGCCAACGCGCTCGAAGATTACGGCTTTAAGGTCAACGGCACGCTCCGCGCCTTTTACAACCGCTCGTCCCACACCGATTGGGGCATCGGCGACAACAAAGGCGACGGCTCTTCGGCGGGGTCGTGGAAGATAGACGAGGTGCCGCAGAGCGAATATACCGACGAAGTAAAGCAGAGCTACAGTAATTATAACGACGCGGCAATTGTCGTCATCTCGAGGAGCAGCGGTGAGGGCGCAGATCTTCCCCGCAATATGGATCGCTTCGGCGGTTCTGCGGATGAGCACTATCTCCAGCTCACCGAGAACGAGAGAGATATGCTCACGGCCGTCAATAATGCTGGGTTCAAGAAGGTCATCGTTCTTCTGCACTCTGCCAATCCCGTACAGATGGACTTTGTCGACGAGTACGGCATCGACGCGGTGATCTGGGCGCCCGGTACAGGTGCGGGGACGGGCGGCATAAACGCCCTCTGCAAACTTATAGCGGGCGATGCGAACTTTTCGGGCAGGATAGTCGACACATATTCCTATGACAACCTGTCCTCACCCGCCATGCAGAATTTCGGCGATTATCGCTTTCTGGACGCAAACGGCAACATGATCGATGCGTCGTCCAACGGCAGCGGCTATTATTCGTATATCAACTATGCCGAAGGCGTCTATGTCGGCTATAAATATTACGAGACGAGGTATGAGGACAAGGTGCTCGGCACGGACGGCGTCAGCGACTACGATTATGAGGAAGTCGTTGCATACCCATTCGGCTATGGCCTTTCGTACACGGATTTCGAATGGAGCGATTTTACCGGCAGCTATGACGAAGTTTCGGACGAGTTCACATTTACCGTAAACGTCAAAAACACGGGCGAGGAAGCCGGCAAGGAAGTCGTGCAGCTGTATATGCAATCGCCTTACACCGATTACGACAGGCAAAACCTGATCGAAAAATCTGCCGTTCAGCTCGTCGGCTTTGCAAAAACAGACGAACTCGCGGCGGGAGCCGATCAGGATGTCACGATCACCGTCAGCGGCGAAGAGATGCGCTCCTACGACGAGTTCGGTGCCGGTACATACATCCTCGAAGCCGGTCAGTATTATTTTACTGCCGCAGCCAATGCGCACGAAGCCGTCAATAATATTCTCGCGCAGAAGGGCAAGACAGTCGCAGACGGTATGACTGAAGCGGGCGATACGGCATTCGTTTACGGGTATGAAGTTTCCGAAACGGACGACGATGTGTACGCGATCGGCGCGGACGGAAACAAGATAGTGAACCGCTTCGGCGGCGCCGCGCTCGAAGACGCCGTGTATCTCTCCAGGCAAAATTGGTCGGCTATGGATAACAACGGCCTCGAATATGCCACGGGCGTAAAGGCGGGCGTATCCAATACGACCAATGCCGCAGGCGAGGCAAAGACGCACGAAGCGTCGCAGGACATCATCGACGATCTGAAGGCAACCGGCTGGGAGTCGTCCGGCAACCCCAATGCCAAGGACTCTTACGAGGCTATAGTTACGGGGCAGGCAACGGAACTCAAACTTGCCGACCTTGCGGGGCTTGATTTCGACGACGAAAAGTGGGACGAGCTTTTGAACAGTATGTCCGTCGAGACCATGCACGCCATCTATCAGTCCTCGGCATACGGCACCGCCGAAATCCCCTCCATAAACAAACCGACGGCGTATGTGTATGACGGGCCGGAGGGGGTACACAATGTCGTGGGTCCCGCGGAGATATTTCTCGCCGCTACTTTCAATGAACAGATCGTGTATGATTACGGTAAAATAAACGGCAATCTCGCCGTCCTCGATAATTATACCGGCTGGTATGCCCCCGCGACAAATATTCACCGCACGCCTTTCTCGGGCAGAAATTACGAGTATTTCTCCGAGGATCCCTATCTGTCGGGAGTGATGTCCGTCGCAATGACGGAGGGCGCGGCGAGCAAGGGGCTCAACACCGTGCCCAAACATATGGCGCTCAACGACCAGGAGACCAACCGCGATGCAAACGGCGGCGTGGCGACCTATTGCCGCGAACAGGCGATAAGAGAGATCTATCTCCGCCCCTTTGAGGACGCTCTCACCGACGGCGGCGCCATGGGTGTAATGTCGAGCATGGCGAGGATAGGCAGTATGCGTTGCCGTTCGAGCTACGCGCTCAACATAAGCGTGCTGCGCGGCGAATGGGGATATGAAGGCTTTGTCATCACCGATTACAATGTCATCACTCCTGCCGAATCGGAGGCGTGCCTTGCGGGCGGATGCAATCTTCAGCTTACGGGCATGGCAAACCCCGTCGTCGAAACTTCCTCTGCAGGCGTTCAGTATATGCTGCGAGACAGCCTTCATAGGTCGCTCTATTTCAGCGCCAACAGCCGCCTGGTCGCCGGTTTAGGAGATAATTACAGTTCTGGTGTGCCCGTCTACGTGCTTGCGCTCATCGCGGTAGACCTCGTCGTGGCGGCATATATTGCCTGCGGCATCTTGCTCAACATCTACAATATCCGCTTTGCAAACCGCAGCGAAGTAACCGCCGATATGAAAAAGAAGCACCTCGCGCTCAATATCGTGTACTACGCATTTCTCGCAGCGTTCATTATCGCAGTAATAGTCATATTCTTCTCTTGGGGATTGCCGCTTTTACAGCAGGCGTTCAAGATATCGTAAAATCTGTTTTGTAAACTTAATTGTCTTTCGGATCAGGCGGGATTTTTATCCCGCCTGAATTTATGCTAAAAAAACCAATAAAAATCTTATCGATTAGGATATAATGCATAATATCTTCTGCGGATGCTCGCTTTGCGGTGGTAGATCGTACCTCTGCCGATCCCGAGTTCTGCACAGACTGTCGTTTGGTGCATTCCCTGCATATAGCAATTCAGAATGGCAAGTTCAAGCTCTGAAAGGCGCAGATTTTCTACAAGGTCGTCGTATTTGTCGTAGCTGGTCTGCTCGTATTCGTAATAATTGACGAGATCCATAGGCAGGGCCTTGTAGTCCGTAAAATCGATTTCATCCGTCTTTTGCGCATTTCTGCGATAGCGCCTGAGAATGCCGTCCAATTCGCGGTAGCAGGCGAGCTTAATGGTTATCTCAATGCCTTTGCGGTCTTTGCCGTAGATATCGGATACCTTTTTGCCCTTGAACTGACAGAGGAAGCAAATTGCAGTTTGGGCGATGTCGTATCCGTCCGACACGATATAATCGACCTCGCCCATATGGTGCAGGTCTTTTATGATGCCGATATAGTATCTGTCCGCGACCTGCCAATCGAATTTCTTTGCGGTGCGAAGTGCTTGCAATGCCATCATTTCGCCCATGAGTTTGACATTCTCGTCCGAGATAGGTTCAGAGAACAACTCTCCCTCATTCCTGTACTTACCGTTTGAGAACTTAGTTACCAACATTTCCATTTTTGATACCTCAGAATTGTATTGCCCTTTTCGGGCAACCGGCGGAGGAGCATAGGACGGCAAATGTCGGTGTAATCAGAATTAAGCCTGCGGAAGTCAACGGGATAAAGAAAAATCGTTGCATTTATGGCGCGTAAAACGGCTTGCAGGGCAACAAAAGAGCCGAGTAAGGAACTTTCCTTGCTCGGCTATTAAAATCTTCTATAGGTGTTTTCAGCAACGATTTTGCAACCGTTTACTTCCGCGAGGACTGTGCTACCCTCAGCCACCCGAAAAGGCAATGCGGAGGGTTCAATGGGTCAAAACGAAAAAACAGAGCCTAAACCGCAATTCGAATTAGGCTTTGATTGGTGCACAATCTGCACTTTAGCTGCCCGCGCAGCGGGCTGTTCGTGCTTGAGCGCAGCGAGAGCTTTGCGGCGTAGCCGCAAGCCCCCTGAAGGTGCAGGTGCCTCTGTTCTTCTTTTTGGTGCACAATCTGCACTTTAGCTGCCCGCGCAGCGGACTGTTCGTGCGCGCAGCGCTTTGCCCCGATAGGGCAAGCCTCCTGAAGGTGCTTCATTCTGTAAATGCTTGACTTAAAATACCGGTTGACAACGCCTGCACGATGTGCTAAAATAGGTCTTACAAGGGGGGCGGCGGCTCCGCCCCCTCTGCCCATCGGCGATTATTGATCGTCGGTCTTTGGCGCCTTGCAGGGCTTTGGTTTTTTCAAGACGATCGTCACTCGAACGCTTTCGACAACATTTTGATTTTCGATCGCCTTTGCCAAGCCTTGCAAGACTTTTTTATTCTGTCATATAAGGCGGGCAAAAACGGGCAAAAAGGAAAGCCGCCCACCGATAGCAAAGGAAAGGACGGCAATCGCGGAGAGGGCACACAACCTGCCTCGCCCTCTCTGCAAAATCATTGTAACATGGCAGGGGACGAAAGTCAAGAGATTTTTGTAAAAAAGCAGCGGCGTCAATATATCCGTCGAATTAGCGAAAGGAGAATGCGGCAATGATCGTCGAAATCACGATAAAGACAAAAGATGGCGGCGTCATCAAATACAATAGTCAGGCGGCGGCGATCCGCAGGGCGCGGGAGGAGGCCGGAATATCGCAGGCGGAAGCGGCGAGCAGGGTCGGCATCAAGGTGCAGGCGTGGCAGCAGTACGAATACGGCACGCGCACGCCGAAAGATTCGATGCTTGAAAAAATCACAGTCGCCCTCGGCACGGACATCAGCGTGCTGACGACTTTTTCAGGAAAAGTATAAAAGGAAGCCGGCAGATTTCTGCCGGCTTCACATTTTATAGGCCAATCATTTGGTCGCTTTGTTTTGAAAGGCATCGCTCTTTCGACTGCGCCGCAGGCTAAACAAAAAGCCGTTGTCGCGTCGCATCGCTTCTCTGTGCGTCGCAAAAACGATCAAAGTTTTTTGAAGGAGTTTTGCGCGCGGCAAACGTCGGCATCGACGGCGATCAAAGACGTGAACCCGTTTGGATATTCATTTGCGCGGAGATCTTGCATCGCAGAGGGGGTGGGTAGTGGTTGATGCGCATTGAGCATATCAAAAATGGTTCCGATCAAGTAATCGGCGGCCATGTCTATGGCGTCGGCAAGGTCGTTTCCGTATGTTGCGCCGCCAAAATCAGGGAAGATCACAGAATAGCGGCCGTCTTCTTCGGGATAGAAACAAGCGGGATAGATATATTTTTTCATTGATTTACCTACAAGTGTTTATGTTATAACAGGTATCGTGTGTGTTTGTCAAGTAAAGGGGACCAATCTTTGTGAGAATTTTTCCTCCCGCTGAGTAAAACCGCCGCGTGCGCCGTCTAATGGGTAGGACGAAAGGGGAGGTGCCTGCCATGAAGAGGAATTTGAATCAGCGTTCCGTGCCCTCGGCTGCAGCGTCGAGCGCGTCGCGGGCGGCAGCCGCGCCGTCTATGGCAAGACGAGCATCTCCCTCTTCGGCGAAGGAGAGCAGCGAGAACTGCGCATCTCCGTCGAAGTGACCAACAAAAAGGGCATCGACTTTTAGCCGTGCGCAAAAGGATAGATAAAAAAGGACAGGCAGGCTGCCTGTCTTTTTTATAGAATTGCGGGCGCGGTGTCGTCGATATACTGCCAGCGAATTTTGACATAAAAAAGGAACCCTTGCCACGCCGTCGGGTGAACAAGCCCCCAACAATACGCCCAAAGCGAACCGTGGTACAGATTCCACTAATATTTTATCCCAAAACGAGGGATCTGTCAACCCTTTTCGCAAAAAATTTTCGGTGAACAAGAAAAAGAGGCGACTCAACTAAACAAGTCAAAGCCTGAGGGTGTTGAGTCACCTCTTTCCGAATAATAATATACACCAAAGCGCGAGAAATGTCAACTAAAAAAAGACACCTCTACCGCACAAACAGCTGGAACCGCCAAAGGCAGTAGCTCTGCATCGAATAGGGATGTCTTCATTAACAATATACACCCAAAAGAGAGAATCGTCAACCGTTCTGCGAAAAATTTTCGCGCAATTTGGCATAAAAAAAGATTCTGCCAAGGCGAACCCATCAGAGACACCTTTGATGCAGCGGAATCTTTCAAAGATCCCGCCAAGGCGAACTCAAAAGAGACACCTCAGAAGCAGCGGAATCTTCAAAGATCCCGCCAAGGCGAACTCAAAAGAGACACCTTTGATAGGGCAGAATCTTTTATGGAAACTTTTATTTCCAATACTATAATACACCAAAAAGAGGGAGCTGTCAACCATAAATCGCAAAAAAATAAAAGATTTTCTCTCCCCGAGACCGACAGCACGGGCGAGACGCTCTCTGCGGAGCAGAGGGAGTTCTTCAAAGACAGCAAAGCCGCAGGCGGAGGGTGGGCGCTATCGGGTGCCGTTCGCCCGCCGCAGCGTCGCGATGTGTGACGCCGCCCGTGCGCCCGCGGCCGCGGCGAAAAGTCGGGCAAAGTATTTGCCATCGCTACGCTTTTGTGGTATAATTTCAAAAAGAGATGCACGCATTTTTCTCCCCGCCGCATACAGTATGTGGTGCGGGCTGCCGCCCGCGGGGGAGGAAAGGGTATGCAGCAGGTGCGCGTCGTCGTCGACCTCGGCGCGATCCGCTCCAACGCGCGCCGCTTTGCGGCGCTTGCGAATGGTGCGGCGCTGTGCGCCGTCGTCAAGGCGGACGCCTACGGCCACGGCGCGGCGATGGTCGCGCACGCGCTGCGCGGCGTCGCAGGCTCGTTCGCGGTCGCGCTCGTTTCGGAGGGCGCGGCGCTGCGCCATGCGGGCGTCGCAGAGGACATCCTCGCGCTCGTGCCGCCCCTCACGGAAGAGGAGGCGCTGCGCGGCATCGCGTACGGGCTCACCTTTCTCGTCACAGACCTCGCGGACGCCGCCCTTTTAGAGGCGACGTGCGAAAAGTACGGCCTTTTTGCCCGCTGCCACATCAAAGTCAACACGGGCATGAACCGCTTCGGCATGGACGAGGCAGCGCTCGCCGCCTTTTTGCGCCGCCCGCGCGGGCGGCTGCGCGTCGAGGGCGTCGCCTCGCACTTTTATTGCCCGGAGGACGCGGCTGCGGCGGCGCGGCAGTTCGCCCTGTTTTTGGCAGCCTGCGCCCGGGCAGAAGACGCCTTCGGCCGGCTGCAAAAGCATATCGCGGCGACGGGCGGCCTGCTCGCCGACCCCGCCTACGCCATGGACATGGCGCGCGTCGGCATCGGGCTGTACGGCTACCTGCCGCGCGGCTTTGCGCCCGCGGCGACGCCCGCCGCCCTCGGCCTGCGCCCCGCCATGCGCGCCTACGCGCGCGTCGCGGCCGTGCGAAAATACCGGGGCGGCGGCATGGGGTACGGCAGGCGCGCCCCCGCGGGGGAGGACCTCGCCGTGCTGCGCTGCGGCTATGCCGACGGCTTGTTTCGGGAGGGGAATTTGTGCATGGACGCCCGCGTGGCGGAAATGCGCGGTGAAAAATACGGCGAGGTGTGCGTCTTTTCGGATGCGGACGCCGTCGCCGAAGCCAACCATACCATCTCGTACGAGGTACTCGCCCGCATGGGCGGGAGGGCGGTCAGAGACTATGTGGACGGATAAAAATTCGCTTCGCCGCGCCATGAAGGCGGCGCGCCAAGACGCGCCCGACCGCGCCGCGCGCGACGCAAAAATTTTTGAAAACTTTTTCGCATTGCCCCGCGTCGCGGCGGCGGGCAGCTTCTTTTTGTACCGCTCCTTCGGCGCGGAGGCAGACACCGCGCGCATCGCGCGCGAGCTCGCGCGGCGGGGCAAGGTCATTTTTTACCCGCGCGTGCGCGGGCAGGAGATGGAGCTCGTGCGTTGGACGGGCCAGCCCTTCATGCGCGGGCCCTTCGGCATCGAGGAGCCGCTCGGGGAAGGGGAGGACGCCCGCCCAGACGTCGCCGTGCTGCCCCTGCTCGCGGCGGACAGGCGGTGCCGCCGCCTCGGCTACGGCGGCGGGTTTTACGACCGCTATCTCGCGGGCGCGGGGCAGGCCGCCTACAAGGTGGGCATCGCCTACGCCTTTCAGGTGGTCGAAAGTTTGCCCGCCGAGGCGCACGACGTCCCCGCAGACGCCGTTGTCACCGACGAAGGTGCGTTCTTTCGCCCGCAATAGGGGGCTGAAATCGTGCCGCGCCGCCCTTCTTGGCGGCTCATCGCGCGCGACGGCGCGCGCGGGCAGAAAGGTTCGGGGTACTGCGGGCGCTTCCATTCTAAAATATCGGCAAAGTGCGGCCGCTGCGGCCGGAGGAGAAAACTGTGAGGATCGTCGGCGGAAAGTTCCGCGGCCGCGTGCTCGCCTCGTTCAAGGGCAAGGACGTGCGCCCCACATCCGATCGCGCCAAAGAGGCGCTGTTCAATATCCTCGCGCCGGAAATTTCCGGTGCGAACGTGCTCGACCTGTTCTGCGGGACGGGCGGTATCGGGCTGGAGGCCATCTCGCGCGGGGCGGACCTCGTCGTGTTCAACGACGTCTCGGCGGACAGCCTCGCCATCCTGCGCAAAAATCTGGCGCTGCTGCGCACGGACGCCAAGGTGTACAACCTCGACTACGCCGCGCTGCTCGACAGGATCGACGTCACCTTCGACGTCATCTACATCGATCCGCCGTACAAGAGCGGCTTCGGCGAGGACGCCCTGCGCCGCGTCGCGGCGCGCAAGCTGCTCAACACGGGCGGCGTCGCCGTGCTCGAAAGCGACAAGCCCTTCGAGGGGGAAGTCGACGGCCTCGTCCGCTACGACGAGCGCAAGTACGGCATCGCCTACCTGACCTTTTTTACACCCGATTAAACAAAAGAGGGGAACGTTTTATGAAAAAGTGTGTGTTCGCCGGCACCTTCGACCCGCCCACGCTCGGGCACAAGGACATCGTCCTCCAATGCCGCGCGCTGTTCGACGAGGTCATCGTCGCCATCCTCATCAACCCCAACAAAAAGCCGCTCTTTTCGGTAGAGGCGCGCCTTGCCATGCTGCAAAAGGTGTTCGCGCCCTATCCCAACGTGCGCGCGCTCTCCTACGACGGGCTCATGGTCGACCTGCTGCGGCGGGAGAAGGCGCAGTTTTACGTGCGCGGCATCCGCAACGGCACCGATTACGACTACGAGGCGCAGCTCGACTATATCAATAAAGATATGTATCCGGAGATGATCACGGTATTTTTGCCGACCAAGCAGGAGTACCTGCACATCAGTTCGACGCTGGTCAAAGACGCGCTGCGCTTCAAAAAGAGCGTCGACCGCTATGTTCCCGAAGAGATCAGGGGGGATCTGAAGAAATACTTGCAAGAGGAAGAAGGACATGTTTAAGAGAGAAGAACTGATCCCCGCCGCAGAGGAGATCCTCGCGCGGGTACCGCTGCCCAAATCGCTGCAGAAGATCAAGGCAGAGCGCGACGCGCTCGCCTCGCAGGTCATCCGCGGCGAAACGGATAAATTGCTGCTCATCATCGGCCCGTGCTCCGCGCACGAGAGCAAGCCCGTGCTCGACTACGTCGAGCGCCTCGGCAAACTCAACGAAAAGGTCAAGGACAAGATCGTCATCGTCCCGCGCATCTATACGAACAAGCCGCGCACCAAGGGCGTCGGGTACAAGGGGATGTTCACCCAGCCCGACCCGCGCAGCAAGGAGGATATCCTCAAAGGCATCCTCACCATCCGCCATCTGCACATCGACGCCATCGGCGCGAGCGGGCTGTCGGCGGCGGACGAGATGCTCTATCCCGAAAACTACGCCTACATCGAGGATCTGCTCACCTACATCGCCGTCGGCGCGCGCTCGAGCGAAAACCAGATGCACCGCCTCGTCGCCAGCGGCATCGACCTGCCCGTCGGCATCAAAAACCCGATGAGCGGCTCGGTGCCCGTGCTGCTCAACTCCATCTACGCGGCGCAGAGCGGCGGCCAGGTATTCAAATACCAGAATTACCAGGTCCGCACGACGGGCAACGTGCTCGCCCACGCCGTGCTGCGCGGCGCAGTCGACGGCTACGGCAACGACATCCCCAACTTCCACTACGAAACGGTCATGAAGGTCATCGAGGGCTACTCGCAGACGGGGCTCAAGCACCCGGCGATCATCATCGACACCAACCACTCCAACTCGGGCAAGCAGTTCAAACAGCAGATCCGTATCGTCGAGGAGGTGCTCAACAACCGCCTCTACGACCGCGACTTCAAAAAGTACGTCAAGGGCTTCATGATCGAGAGCTTTATCGAAGAAGGCAGCCAAAAAGAGGACGTCATCTACGGCAAGTCCATCACCGACCCCTGCCTGGGCTGGGAAGATACCGAGCGCCTCGTCCTCGACATCGCGAACAAAGTATAAGGAGCACGCCATGAGTCAGATGCAGTCCGCGCCCGCCGAAAAGGTCGCCTACCTCGGCCCGGAGGGCAGCTATTCGATGCTCGCCGCGCAAAAGCTGTGCCCGCAGGCGCAGGGCGTGCCCTGCAAGAGCTTCTTTTCCGCCGTCGAAAAATTGCGGAAGGGGGAAGTCGGCAGCGCCGTGCTGCCCGTCGAAAACACGCTGCAGGGGGCGGTCACGCAAAACCTCGACCTGCTGTACGCCGCGCCATCGCTGTTTGCCGTGCGCGAGTACGTTTTGCCCATCGAGCACCGCCTCATCGCGCGCGAGGGCACGCGGCTCGAGGAGGTGCGCCGCGTCTACTCCCACCCGCAGGCCATCCTGCAATGCGGCAAATTTCTCTCCGGCGTCCTCTCGCGCGCCGCGACGATCGAAACGTCGTCGACGGCGGAGAGCCTCACGCACATCCGCGAGGCGGGCGACGCGGGCATCGTCGGCTCGCACGTGCGGGCGGCGGGCTTTTGCTTCCTCGGCGAAAACATCGCCGACGAAAAGAAGAACTTCACCCACTTTTTGCTCGTCAAAAAGGGGAGGGAACACCTGCCCGCGTCGAGCAGCCACGTCTACTTCGCCGCGACCTGCCCGCACGAGCCGGGCGCGCTGCTCAAAATGCTGCAGATCCTCTCCGTGTACGATTTGAACATGACCAAGATCGAGTCTCGCCCCATCAAAAATTCGCCGGGAACGTACTGCTTCTTCATCGAATTTAAGGGCGACGTCGCCGACCGCCATGTGTGCGCCGCGCTCGACCGTTTGGAGGAATATACGGACGGATTCAAGCTCATCGGCTGTTATTGAGCGTTTTGCATAGTACTATGCGTGACATAGATCGCGTAAAAACGGGGTAAAATTCAAAGGAAGAGGAATAGCAGGCAAAAGGCGAATGCCGCTGCTCCCTGCGCCGCTTTGACGGCGACAAATCGCCCTGCGCGCACGCCCGCCTTTTTCAAAAAGGCGAGCTGCTGGGCGAGGATGCTCGCCCCGCCGAATGTGATCGTAAAGGCGGCAAAGGGCAGGGCCGCTTCGCCCGCGCCTGCGAGCGCCGCACAGCCGCGCGTAGATTCGATCAGTCCGCAAACCGTTCCCGCCGCGCAGCCCTCCAAGCCGAAGGGGCGCAGGCAGAGGGTAAGAAGTTCTTGCAGCGGGCGCAGCAGATACAGGTCTTCCAACACGCACAGCAGCACGCTCGCGGCGGCGATGAAGCCGCCCACGCCGAGCACGGCGAGCACGGCATTTTGAACGACCTCGCCGAGGGAGAGTTCCTTTGCGGCCCGTTCTTTTGCGGCGGCCCGCTCCGTCGGGCGGGGCGCGCCTCGACTTGTCTGCCCGCCCGCAGGCGGGCGGGAAAAGGCGTCTTTGCGGCCGCGCGCCGACCTTCTCCATTCAAAAAAGCGGAGGACAAAATAGACGGACAGCACGCCGAGCAGGTGCGCGGCGAGCAGCACCGCCCCCGCGCCGCCCCCGCCGAACATCCCGCTGCCGACGGTGCCGAGCACGAACATCGGCCCCGACGTCGAGCAGAGCGCGCTCAGCCGCACCGCCTCGCCGCGGCCGATGCGCCCGCCCGCGTACAGGTCGGCGACGGCGCGGCTGCCGACGGGATAGCCGGACAGCGCGCTCGTCAAAAATGCGCCCGCGCCCGCGGCGGACAGCCCGAGCGCGCGCAGCGGCGCGCGCAGCTTTGTTCCGATTTTTTGGGCGCAGCCTTTTTTTGAGGCGCGGCCTCCGCGCGTACGGCTTTTGTCCGCGCCGCGCAGGCCGGCCGTCGCGCCGGTGAGCAGCAGAAAGGGGAACAGCGCGGGCAGCACAGCCTTCGCCCATAGCGCGATCCCCTCCGCGCAGGCGGCGGCGCAGCGCTGCGGCCGCAGCGCGAGGAAGAGGAGCAGCAGCGCGGCCGCGCCATAGCTCAGGGCGCGCCGCCACCGCAGACAGTTCAAGATCATAGGGCTCGTCCCGGACTTCATATCACTTAAATTTATGGATCAAAGGGGGAATATATGCGCAAAACACTCGGCTTCGCGCTCGGCGCGGGCGGCTCGCGCGGCATCGCGCACATCGGCTTTTTGAAGGCGATGGAGGAGGAGGGCATCCGCCCGGACATGATCGCGGGCACGTCGATGGGCAGCATCGTCGGCGCCTGCTACGCCAAGGGCATGACGCCCGCAGAGATGGAAGAGGTCGCCAAAAAGCTGCGCGCGGGCGACATCTTCGACCTCGGTATCCTGCCCCTCAACACGTTGGGGCTGATGAAGTGGAACAAGGCGCGCCGCATGATCGCGGGGCTGCTCGAAGACGCGCAGTTCGAGCACCTGCAGATCCCCTTCCGCTGCGTCGCCGTCGACCTGCGCTCGGCCAAGCTGCGCCTCTTTTCGCAGGGCAGCGTCGTCGACGCGGTGCTCGCCTCCAGCTCGGCGCCCACCCTCTTCCGCCCCGTCGAAACGGAGGAGGGGCTGTTCATCGACGGCAGCATCCTCTGCCGCGTCCCCGTGCGCCAGGTGCGCGAGATGGGCGCGCAGGTGGTCGTCGCGGTGGACGTGCTGGGCGGCTGCGAGCACATCGAAAAGATCCCCAACATGATCGCCCTCATCGCGCGCGTGTACGAGATCATGGACTCCGCCCTCACCGCAACAGAGCACCGCCGCTGCCGCCGCTTCGTCGACCTCTGGCTTGAGCCGGAGCTGGGCGATATGCAGCAATTCGCATTCAAAAATTTAGACCGCGCATTGGAGGCGGGCTACGCGCTGGGCAAGCAGTACGCGCCAAAGATCCGCGCGCTGGTCGGCGAATAGGGGAAGAATTTTCCCCGCCGCCCCGCCGCCTGTCCGTCGCCCGCCCGCGGCGGGCGCGCTTTGCGGCGCGTTCGAGAACGCACCCACGGAGAACTATGGACCTGTTCGATTTCAACAACAACGAGGAGGGCGCCAAGCCGCTCGCAGAAAAGATGCGCGCGGAGACGCTCGACGAATTCATCGGTCAAAAGCACATCGTCGCAGAGGGCAGCCTGCTGCGCCGCGCCATCCGCACGGACAGGCTGGGCAGCTGCATCTTCTGGGGCCCGCCCGGCTGCGGCAAGACGACGCTCGCCAACATCATCGCCAAGACGACGCGCGGCAACTTCATCAAGCTCAACGCCGTGCAGAGCGGCGTCGCCGACGTCAAAAAGGCTGTGGAGGACGCCCGCAACGCCCTCAAACTGTACGGAAAGCGCACCTACCTGCTGCTGGACGAGTGCCACCGCTTCAACAAGACGCAGTCGGATTCCCTCCTGCCCGCCATCGAGCAGGGCACCATCCTCTTCATCGGCTCGACGACGGAAAATCCGTACGCGTCCATGACGCCCGCCATCGTCTCCCGCTGCCGCGTGTTCGAGTTCAAGCGGCTGACGGAAGGGGAGATCGCGGGCGCGCTGCGCGCGGCGCTCACCTCGCCCAAGGGTCTGGCGGCCTACCGTGCTTCGGCGGAGGACGCGGCCATCGCGCACATCGCGCGCACGGCGGCGGGCGACCTGCGCATGGCGTACAACGCCCTCGAGCTCGCCGTGCTCACCACCCCGCCCAAGGAGGACGGCAGTATCACCGTCACCCTCGCCGACGCCGAGCAGTCCATCCAGCGCAAGGCGCTCTCCTACAACGAGGACGCCTACTACGACTTCCTCTCCGCCTTCTGCAAGAGTCTGCGCGGCAGCGACTCGAACGCCGCCCTCTACTACGCCTTTCGCCTGATCGAGGGCGGGTGCGACCCCATGCTCATCCTGCGCCGCCTCGTCGTGCACGCGAGCGAAGACGTCGGCATGGCCGACCCGAACGCGCTCGTCGTCGCGACGTCCGCCATGGTCGCCTTCGAGCACCTCGGCGCGCCCGAGGGGCTCATCCCGCTCAGTAACGCGATCGTCTACGTGTGCGAGGCGGAAAAGTCCAACTCCGTCATCCTCGCGATGGACGCCGCCAAGCGCGCCGCGCGCGAAGTGCGCGACGACGCCGTGCCGCCCTACCTCAAAGACAACTCCTACGGCAGCCGGCAGGACAAGGCGCAGAGCGCCCGCTACAAGTACCCGCACAACTACGGCGGCTGGGTGCGCCAGCAGTACCTGCCCGACTCGTTGAAAGACGAAGTCTTTTATCATCCGCAGGGCAGGGGGTACGAAAAGACGGTCGCCGAGATCCGCGCCCGCAAGGGCATGCCGACCGACGAATTGACCGATCCGCCAAAGGGCATCCCGCATCCCTGACGCGCGTTTTTGCGCCGCAAGAACGCGCCCGCCGCGCGAGGATCATAAAACAAGAAAACAGCCCCTGCATCTGCGATGCAGGGGCTCAAATTTTGATTTTTCAAGTTTTGCAGAGTACTATGCGTGACATAGATCGCGCAAAGTGCGGTCGCGGTGCGCCTGCTTACTCGGCCTGTTCCGCGGCCGGAAGCGGCTGCTCGTTACTTGCGGTAGACGCTGCCGCCCTTGCAGTCGATGGCGACGATGCAGGGGAAGTCTTGCACGGTGAAGCGGTACACCGCCTCACTGAGCAGGTCTGGGAAGGCGACGATCTCGCTCTTTTGCACGGCGTTGCCGTACAGCGCGCCCGCCCCGCCGATGGCGGCGAAGTAGACTGCGTGGTCGCGCACGACCGCCTCGCACACCTCCTCGCTGCGCTCCCCCTTGCCGATCATCCCTTTCAGGCCGAGGTCGAGCAGGCGGGGCGCAAAGGCGTCCATGCGCGCGCTCGTCGTCGGGCCGCAGCTGCCGCACGCCTTGCCGTCGGGCGCGGGGCAGGGGCCGGCATAATAGATGGTCTCGCCGCGCAGCGAAAATGGCAGCTGTTCGCCCGCGTCCAGCATGGCGCAGATGCGCTTGTGCGCGCAGTCGCGCCCGGTCAGCAGGCTGCCCGAAAGCAGCACCCCCTCGCCCGCGCGCAGCTCTTCGATATCCGCATCCGTCAGCGGCAATGTGATCTTCTTCATCTCCCGTTCTCCCGATTTTTCAAGTTTTGCATAGTACTATGCGTGACATAATTCGTCGCAAATGGCCTCATTTTTGCCTTTTCGCGCCTGTTCAGATCTCCGTCTTTGCGCAGCGCATGCAGTGGCATTGGATGTTGACGGCAACGGGCAGGCCCGCGATGTGGGTGGGGGCGAGCTCGCACAGCACGCCGAGGGCGGTCACCTTTCCGCCGAATCCCTGCGCGCCGATGCCCAGCGCATTGATCTTTTCCAGCGCTTCCGCTTCGATGGCTGCGACGTCCGCGCGCGCGTTGTGCGAGCCGAGCTCGCGCGTGAGCGCCTTTTTGGCGAGGAAGGCGCAGGTGTCGAATGTGCCGCCGATGCCGACGCCGCAGATGACGGGCGGGCAGGGCTTGCTGCCGGCGAGGCGCACCGTCTCGACGATGGCGTCGACCACCCCCGCGACGCCCTTGGCGGGGGTGAGCATATACAGCCGCGACATATTTTCGCTGCCGAACCCCTTGGGGAGAAAGGTCAGGCGGATCTTGTCGCCGGGCACGATCTCGGTATGCAGCGCGGCGGGGGTGTTGTCCGCCGTGTTTTCGCGCGTGAGCGGGTCGCATACGCTCTTGCGGAAGCGAAAGTCCGCATACGCCTTCGCGACGGCGCAGTCGACCGCCGCGGCGAGCGGCTTGCCCTCGATGTGCACGTCTTGGCCGATCTCGGCGAGCACGACGGCGTAGCCGGTATCCTGGCAGACGGCCATCCGCTCGGCGGCCGCCGTATCGGCGTTTTGCAGCAGGGTATCCAGCGCGAAGCGCGCCGCGCTCCCGCTCTCTTCTTGCGCCGCCGCATCCTGCATTGCGCGCGTGCAGGCGTCCGTCAGGTGCAGGCACGCCTGCCCGCAAAGCTCGTAGACCGCCCGTTCGATGGTATCCGTGTGAATGTTTCTCATATCGTACTCCGCACGGCGCGCCGTCTTGCGCGCGCCGACGGTACAAGTATAGCAAAAAAGTTTGAAAATCGCAAAAAATTTCGGCGCGGGCGAAAAATTTTATTTACATCGCCCGCAAATTTCTTTATAATGAAGGCATGAATACGCAAAACACGCCGTCTGCGGGCAGGGGCGGCCTGCTCGACCGGCCGCGCCCGGTCGTCGGCGGGCTCGTCTATTCGAGCGCCGTCGTCGGGCTGGTCCTCGTCTCCTTTCTCTTTTCGATCACCGTCGCCCTCATCTCGAGCGCGACGGACACCCCCGTCGCCGACCTGCAGGCGACGGACGCCTACAAGCACCTGAGCTACCTGGTCAACCAGCTGCTCTTCCTCGCCGTCATCTTCGCCTTCGCGTTCAGCGGCAGGCAAAAGCCGCGCGACTTCGGCTTCCGCAAGGTGCGCCCGCGCTATATCCTCGTTTCGCTGCTGCTCGCCTTCGGCCTGCTGTTCAGCCTCAACTGGGTCAACGGCCTGTTCGTGCAGCTTTTAGAATGGATGGGCTATCGGATGCCCGCATCGCAGCTCCCCTCGCTCGAGGGCGCGGGCTTTTTCGGCGTCCTGCTCGTCGTCGCGGTTCTGCCCGCGCTGTGCGAGGAGACCCTCTTCCGCGGCATCATTTTAGAGGGCATCAAAGAGCTCGGCACCGTCGCCGCCTGCCTCTTGGGCGGCCTCATTTTTTCGGTATTCCACATGAACCCGCCGCAGACCATCTACCAGTTCATCTGCGGCGCGGCGTTCACCCTGCTCGCCATCCGCGCAGGCAGCGTCTGGCCGGCGGTGCTCGCGCACTTTATCAACAATGCCGTCATCATATTCGACTCTAAGTTCGGTTTTCTCTCAAAAATTTCGGAGGGCGGCGCCATCGCCGTCTACATCGTTTCCGCCGTCTGCCTGGTCGCGGCGCTCGCATATCTCATCTTTTTCGACCGCAAGAGCGATCGCAAAAAGGAAGGGGCGATCAAACCCTTCCTCTTCTCCGCGCTCGTCGGGCTCATCCTCTGCGCCGTGGTGTGGGTCGCCAACTTCGCGGTCGGGCTCGGGGGGTAAGGGATGCAAAAGCTCAACGTCGTCTGCGTCGGCAAACTCAAAGAAAAATTTTTCGCGGACGCCGTCGCGGAATACACAAAGCGCCTCTCCCGCTTCGCATCCGTTCGCGTCTGCGAGCTGCCCGAGCGCCGTACCCTCGCAGAAGAGGCCGAGCACATCCTGCGCGAGCTGCGCGGCACCGTGTTCGTGCTCGCCGTCGAGGGCAAAAAGATGTCCAGCGAGCAGCTCGCCGCCGCCGTCGGCGCGCAGTGCAGCGCGGGGCGCGAGATGACCTTCGTCATCGGCTCCTCCTGCGGGCTTGACGACGCCGTCAAGCGGCGTGCGGACGTGCTGCTCTCCTTTTCGGACATGACCTTCCCGCACCAGCTCATGCGCGTCATCTTGTGCGAGCAGCTGTACCGCGCCTTCATGATCAACGCGGGCAGCACCTACCATAAATAAATCGTTTTGAAGGGCCGGCGCGCAGGCGGGCGCTTCTTTCTCCGCCGCGCGGATGCCGCGCGGCGACATAAAACGAAACCCGCCGGAGGATACTATGGAAGATAAGCTGCGCTTTATGCGCGCGGCGCTCGCCCGCGCCAAAAAGGGGCTCGCCCAGGGCGAAGTGCCTGTGGGGGCGGTCGTCGTGTGCGAGGGCAAGATCGTCGGCTCCGGCTACAACCGCCGCACCCGCACGCAGATGGCCAGCTCGCACGCGGAGATGTACGCCATCGACCGCGCCTGCAAAAAGCTGAAAAGCTGGCGGCTGCCCGAGTGCGATCTGTACGTCACCCTCGAGCCCTGCCCGATGTGCATGGGCGCGGCGCTCAACGCCCGCATCCGCAAGATCTACTTCGGCGCGTACGAGCAAAAGGGCCGCTCGATGACAAAAGAGCTGGCGGAGAGCAACCTGCTCAACCACACGCTCGAGGTGGAGGGGGGCGTGCTCGAGGAGGAGTGCTCGGCCATCCTCTCCGGCTTTTTCCGCGCCATGCGCGCCCGCGCCAAGTCCGCTTCCGCCGCGGCGGAAGGGGAGAGCGCGCCGCCCGCCGCGGGTGAGGGAGAAGGGCTCCCCGCGGGCGGGGCAGAGGGGGAGGGCGCGCGCTGAAGCGTTGCCCTTCCGCCCCGCGAAAAGAGAAGATTTCTGCGCGAATGTGCCGCAAAACATTTGACTAATGCGGCCAAAAACCGTACAATATTAGCGTCCGCAGGGCACCGCAGGGGAAAACCGCCGCGCTTTGCGTCTGAACGCGCAGGCAACAGCGCCGCGCGCAAAAGGGGGTGTGCGGAACGGATGTTCCGCCCGGCCTTCCCCGCCAAGGGGGCCGGCTTTCGTTCGGGCTTACGCCGCGGGGAATCGCGGCTGCATAGATTTGTATCGGAGGTACACATGATAACGCACGGCAACGAGATCAAGATCTTCGCGGGCAATTCCAACCGCCCCCTGGCGGAAGCGATCGCCAAAAAGCTCAACACAGAGCTTGGCGGCGCGGAAGTGGGCCGCTTTTCAGACGGTGAGACGGCCGTCCACATCGACGAGACCGTCCGCGGCAGAGACCTGTTCATCATTCAGTCCACGTCCGCGCCCGTCAACGACAACTTGATGGAGCTGCTCATCCTCATCGACGCGGCGCGCCGCGCAAGCGCAGGCCGCATCACGGCGGTCATGCCCTACTTCGGCTACGCCCGCCAAGACCGCAAGGCACGCTCGCGCGACCCCATCACCGCAAAGCTCGTCGCCGACCTCATTACCGCCGCAGGTGCAGACCGCGTCCTCACGATGGACCTGCACGCGGCGCAGATCCAGGGCTTTTTCAATATCCCGCTCGACCACCTGCTCGGCGGGCCGACCATCTATAACTATTTCAAAAATAAGAAGATCATCGACGAAAACTTCGTCGTCGTCTCGCCGGACATCGGCTCGGTCACCCGCGCCCGCAACGTCGCCATGAAGCTCAACTGCCAGATGGCGATCATCGACAAGCGCCGCCCCAAGGCGAACGTGATGGAGGTGATGAACATCATCGGTGACATCGAGGGCAAAAAGTGCCTGATGGTGGACGACATGATCGACACCGCCGGCACCATCTGCCAGGGCGCCGTCGCGCTCATGGAGCACGGCGCGAAGGAAGTGTACGCCGGCTGCACGCACGCCGTGTTCAGCGGCCCCGCCATCGAGCGCCTCGAAAAGGCTCCCATCAAGGAGCTGGCCGTGCTCGACACCATCGCCCTCCCGCCCGAAAAGAAGCTGGACAAGATCAGCGTCATCTCCGTCGCCGACATCTTCGCCGCCGCCATCGAAAACGTCTATCTCGACAAACCCATGTCGAAGATCTACGACTGACGCGCCGCCGCTCGTAAAACAAGGGCAGCGCAAGCAGGCAGCGCCCCGCGCGGGCGCACTTCCAACACAAAAGCTCAAATGCCGCGTTTTTTACGAACGCGGCGTTCGCACGTTTTGATTTATTTGAAAGGCAGATTATGTATCTCATCGTAGGGCTCGGTAACCCGGAAAAAAAGTACGAAAAGACCTTCCACAACATGGGCTTCCTCGCCGCGGGCGAGGCGGCCGAGCGCCTGGGCGTCAAGTTCAAAAAAAAGGAGTGCGAGGCGTCCGTCGCCGAGGCCTTCCTCGGCGGCGAAAAGGTCATCATCGCCCGCCCCGTCACCTACATGAACGCGAGCGGGCGCGCCGTCAAGCAGCTGATGGCAAAGTATAAGGTCTCGCCCGCCGAACTTCTCGTCATCTATGACGACTTCGACCTGCCGAAGGGCAAACTGCGCATCCGCGCGTCGGGCAGCGCCGGCACGCACAACGGCATGCGCAGCATCATCGGTGAGATCGGCACCTCCGAGTTCCCGCGCATCCGCATCGGCATCCGCGACCCGGAGGTCAACATCCCCATCATCAACTACGTCCTCGCAGAAGTGCGCAAAGAGGACTACCCGCTGTTCGCCGCCGCCTGCGGCGAGGCGGCGGAGGCGGCCATCGCCTTCGCCCGCGGCGAGGGCATCGAAAAGGTGATGAACGAGCACAACAAAAACTGACGGCTTCGCCTCGCGGGCAGCTGAAACCTGCAAGCCCCGCGCTGTGCGGCCGCCGTATAGCCGTATGATTTCGCGCGCGGGCGCGCGCGGGAGAATCGCCATGCCCCGAAACTTTTTTCATGCACAGAATCTGGGCGGGGAATATCTCGACCTGGAACAAGACTTCCGCCTCGGCACGCCGACGGCGGTTTTCGGCGTGTCCGCGCCGCACAAGGCGCTCATCGCCGCGGCGTGCACGCCCGGCCGCGTCGTCTACGTCGCCGACAACGCGCAGTCGGCCGCGCGGGCGGCGGCGGAGATCGGCGGCTTCGCGGGGGAGCAGCCCGCCCTGCTGTGTGCCAAAGACGAAGTCCTATTATATAAAGAGGCGGTCTCGCGCGACGCCCTCTTCCGCCGCCTGAACGCGCTGTATCGCGCGCAGCAGGGGGCGCGCATCGTCGTGTGCGACGCGGAGAGCCTCATGCAGCTCTTCCCGCGCCGCGTCCTCTCCCTCACGCTGCGGGAGGGGGAAGAGCAAGACTTCGATTCCCTGCCCTCCCGCCTCGTCTCGCTCGGCTACGTCCGCGCCGCGACGGTGGAGGGGAAGGGCAACTTCGCCCTGCGCGGCGATATCCTCGATATCTTCCCCATCAACGAGGAGAACCCCGTGCGCGTCGACTTCTTCGGCGATACGGTGGAAAAGATCAAGCCGTACAACTTTATCAGCGGCGAGCGCCTCGGCAGCCGCCCCGCCGTCGACATCGTCGCGGCGACGGACGTCGCCATCGGAGAAGGGGAGGCGCGCCACCTCAAAGACGCCCTGTTCGGCGAGCTCCCTTCCTTCCGCGACGCCGCCGCCTACGAGCGCGCGCAGTCCATCGCGGGGGACATCGCCGCCAAGTTAGAGGGGGGCGCGCCCTTCGCGGGGGCGTCTTACCTCTTTCCGCTGCTCGCCTGTGCGACAGATTTTAAAAGCTTTTTCGGCGACGCGCTCTATATCTTCGACGAGTGCAAACTCATCCGCGACCGCGCCGAGGCGCTGTACAAGGAGCACGAAGAGCGCTTCACTTCCCTGCACCGCGGGGGCGAGGTGTTTTCCTTCGGCCGCGACCAGCTTTTAGGGAAGGAAGAATTTTTCGCGCTGCTCGGCTCGGTGCGCGCCGCGGCGCTGCAGACCTTCGCCTCGCGCACCTACTTTTTCGAGCCGCTGCGCGTCTACAACCTGCACTCTTCGCCGGTCGGGCGGTACCTCAACGGCATGGAGATGCTCGTCTCCGACGTCAAGCGCTGGCGTTCGGGCGGCTACCGCGTCATGATCTGGTGCGGCACGCAGGCGCGCGCCGACAAGCTGGGCGACCTCTTCTACGACGAGGGCATCTCCGTCTCCGCCTGCCCGCCCGCCCTCGAACTGCTCAAGGGCGTCACGATCCTGCCCGACGAGCTGGATCACGGCCTCGTGCTGCACGAGCAGAAGATCGCCGTCATCGGCACGGGCGACGTCTACACCAAGCCCGCCGTCAAAAAGCGCATCCGCCGCCGCCGCAACGACATGTTCACCTCCCCCGAGGTGGGCGACTACGCCGTGCACGAGACACACGGCATCGGCCGCATCACGGGCACGAAGAAGATCGAGACGACGGACGGCACCAAGGAATACATCGCCCTCGAATACCGCGGCGGCGACGTGCTGTACGTTCCCGTCGAGCAGATGGACATCCTCTCCCGCTACATGGGCGAGGACACGCCCGCCCTCTCCAAGATCGGCGGGGCGGAGTTTGAAAAAGTCAAGCAGCGGGTCAAGGCTTCCCTCAAAAAAATGGCCTTCGACCTGAAGCAGCTGTACGCCGAGCGCGCCGAGCAGCGCGGCTACGCCTTTTCTCCCTGCGAGGAGGGGATGGCGGAGTTCGAGGCCGCCTTCGAGTACGAGGAGACGCCCGACCAGCTCTCCTCCGTCGCCGAGATCAAGGCGGATATGTGCTCGAAAAAGGTGATGGACCGCCTGCTGTGCGGCGACGTCGGCTACGGCAAGACGGAGGTCGCCTTCCGCGCGGCGTACCTGTGCATCCTCAACGGCAAGCAGGCGGCGCTCATGTGCCCCAACACCGTGCTCTGCCAGCAGCACTACGAGACGGCGCTGAAGCGCTTTTCCGACTTCGGCGTCAATGTCGAGGCGCTCAACCGCTTCAAGAGCGCGCGCGAGCAGGACAAAGTCCTCGCCCGCCTCGCCCGCGGCGAGGTCGACCTCGTCATCGGCACCCACCGCCTGCTCTCCTCCGACGTCCGCTTCAAGGACCTCGGCCTGCTCATCCTCGACGAGGAGCAGCGCTTCGGCGTCGAGCATAAAGAAAAGATCAAAAACATGAAGCGCGACGTCGACTGCCTGACCATGACGGCGACGCCCATCCCGCGCACCCTGCACATGTCGCTGAGCGGCATCCGCGACATCAGCACCATCGACACGCCGCCCTCCAACCGCCTGCCCGTGCAGACGTATGTGGTGGAGGAGACGGAATCGCTCATCCGCGACGCCTGCGTAAGAGAGCTCGCCCGCGGCGGGCAGGTGTTCGTGCTGTACAACCGCGTCGAGAGCATCCATTCCTTCGCCGAAAAGCTCAAACAGATCGTGCCCGAAGGGCGCTTCTGCGTCGCGCACGGGCAGATGGAAAAGTCTGCGCTCGAAAACAACATCCTCGGCTTCTACCGCGGCGAGAGCGACATCCTCGTCTCGACGACCATCATCGAAAACGGCATCGACCTCCCGCGCGCCAACACCCTCATCGTCATCGACGCCGACCGCCTCGGCATCTCGCAGCTGTACCAGCTGCGCGGGCGGGTGGGGCGCGGCTCGGTGCTCGCGCACGCCTACTTCACATTCAAGCCCGAAAAGGTCATGACGGAGACGGCGAGCAAGCGGCTGCAGGCGATCATGGAGTTTACCGAGCTTGGCTCCGGCTTCAAGATCGCCATGCGCGACATGGAGATCCGCGGCGCGGGCAGCGTGCTCGGCCGCGAGCAGCACGGCCATATGGGCAAGGTCGGCTACGAGCTGTACGCCAAGCTGCTCAAAGAGGAGCTGACGGGGGAGGAGCAGACGGTCGCCGAGCTGGACATCAAGGCGGACGCCTTCATCCCCGAAAAGTACGTCGAGGCGAGCTCGTCGCGGCTTGACTGCTACAAGCAGATCGCCGAGATCCGCACGCTGGACGACTACAAGCGCGTCTGCCTGTCGATGGAAGAAAATTACGGCAAGATGCCGCCAGAAGTGCTCAACCTGCTCGTCATCGCCGTGCTCAAAGCGTACGCGGCCAAGTTCAACATCCGCAAGCTAGCCGTCGGCGCGAAAGGGGGGCGCGTCGAGCTGCCCTCCGTCAACAGCCTCGCCGATCCACGCCTCGCCGCCGCGCTCGACCGCTTCGGCAGCGGCGTGCGGCTGGATATGTCCAAGACGCCCGCCATCGAGTTCGCGGGCGGCAAAGACGCGCGCGCCGTCATGCTGGCAATGACGAAATTCTTCAAATTTGCCGAAAATGCGCAGGCAGCGTGAGCGCGCCCCATTTTTTCAAGAATTTTAACGCTATTTTCATAAAAAAGTTATTGCTTTTCTCTCCGAAATAAGGTATAATAAAACATATTGCGAATTCTATACAAGGAACTCCGAGACAGATCTATTATGAAGAAAAAACTTGTCAAGATCATCAGTATCGTGCTCGCGCTCGCCTTTTCGGTCGGCCTGATGGCCGGTTGCGACTTGTTCATCGGCGTCGACAGCACGAAGGACATGCAGCAGGTCATCGCCGAAGTCAACATCGGCGAGGACAAGGAGGCGCTCTCCTCCGCGTTCGACGCGCTGGGCGCCGATCTGGACGACGGCGTCGCCTCCCGCACCGACGAGATCCTCTCGACGGACGAGATCTATAAGCGCGACCTCGTCGCCTACTTCCTCACCTACGGCTACAGCTACGTCTCTTCGGGCAGCTACACCTATGCAGAGACCTTTGAACTGCTGCTCGATGCGCTCATCAACAGCAAGATCAACGCGCAGATGGCGATGCTGTACTACCTGAGCGAGGGCGAAGTGCTCGTCGACCGCGACAACACAGACTCGCACGACGGCTACACCGCCATCGACGGCACGGATGCGCTGCGCATGGACGGCGACATCTCCCTCGACGGCTACCTCTCCGCCGTGAACGCCGCGGAAGGGAATGACGAACAGGCGATCGCCGGTTACGAGTACTTCCTCACCGAAGACGAGGTCAACTACGCGACCTATATCGTGATGCTCTCCATCAACAACACGCTCGACACCTACGAAGAGGACATCATCGCCGAAGAAGGTGAAGAGACGACGAGCAGCGATACCCGCACCGTCCCCGAAGGGGCGAACGTGCTGGCTGACACCTACTATCCGTCCAGAACGGAGAACGGCGCCGAAGTCATCGATTATGACATCTACACCGGCTTCAACAACGTATCCGACTGCGGCGAGTACGAAAAGGTAGAGGGCTCCACCACCTACACCCGCACCCGCGCCTATGCTCGCTTCCTCAACGCGCTGCGCCAGAACAACCTCGTCTCCGAGGACGACGAAAACTCGTACGACATCGTCTCCCTCGACTACTTCAAGATGGAGCTGCGCAACCAGCTGCAGGCGATGGTGATCAACAAGTTCGTCGCGACCATCAACCTGGGCATGACGGATACGCTCGAAGAGCAGACGCTGCAGAACATCTACACGCAGCTCGTCACCGACCAGACGGTCGGCGCGCAGAGCGACTTCATTTCCACGATGGACGGCATCTCCGATACCTCCTTCGTGCTGTATTCCCCCGAAGACCACACGTACGGCTACGTCTACAACATCCTGCTGCCCTTCAGCGCGGATCAGGAACTCGTTTTGAGCGAGATCGCTTACGCCGACGGCACGAAGGAATACTACGCCGCCCGCAACACCAACCCCGAACTGCTCCGTGCGGTCGAGGGCACCGACCAGCGCGCGGCATGGTTCAACGGCGAAACGGATTACAGCTACCTCGCCGAGGGCGACTACTACGTCAACGCCGCCAACGCCGGCCGCGACAATTACCTCTTCTTTAAGGACAGCTACGTCACGAGCGACGACGGCATCGCGCGCTATGCGGGCAAGTACCCGTACAACGGCTCCGTCGAGGAGCTCGAAGACGACACCTACAAGCTCACCCCCGAAAAGCTGAACATCGACGAGTTCATCACCGAGATGCAGGCGTATATCAACTACGTCGCGGGCGCAGACGTCGCGTCGGGCGGCTACTACGCGGGCAAGGACGCGAGCGGCAACGCCTCGTGGACGGCCTCGACGGGCGACGCCTTCTACAACGTCACCGCTGCCGACTTCCTCAAGGCGGACGGCCGCACCATCGACCAGAGCGCGAACATCTACTATAAGGGCTCCGTCGCCGGCGTCTCCGACGTCAGCGCGGCCGACTACCTGCTCGAAGACGAGATCTCCTATAAGGCGCTCTCCGCCGTCAACGAGCTCATGTTCGCCTACACGACGGACACCGCCTGCCTCGAGACCTACTACGGCTACTCCATCGAGTCCATCGAAACGGCGACCTCCTACGTCGCAGAGTTCGAGTTTGCCGCGCAGGATCTGATCACCAACGCGGGCGCCGGCGCCTACGCCGTCGTCGCCGCCGACTTCGGCTGGCACATCATCTACGTCAGCTTCGTCTTTGACGGCGGCCTGACCTACGAAGACGGCTTCGTGTACGACGACCGCAACGTCGAGGGCACCTTCTCCTACTACTTCTACCAGGCGAACAAGCAGTCGCTCGCCGAGGATTATGCCTCCGACCGCCAGAGCGAGTACAATATCCTCCTCAATAACGACAGCTCCGTCACGCGCTACGAGAGCCGTTACGCCGACCTCATGGAAATGGACGAAGAGTAAGCAAACAAATCAAAAGAACAAAACCCGCGGCAGTCTGCCGCGGGTTTTTTGTATGCGCCGTATTTTTTGAATTTGAAGAAGACGCGCTGCAGAGAACGCTGCGCGTATCCCGCCGCTCGTCTGCCTGCCGTGCGGCAAGGGGGAAGAAGCTGCGCTTGCCGTTCTCACCCGTCTCTCTCGCTCCACACAAAAAAGCGGCAAGGGCTTTTGTTGGATAATAAAATAGTTTTCTAAAACCGGTCGCCGCGGTGCGGCGAGGAGCGAGAGCCGGGTACTTGCGCCCCTTTGGGGCGCAAAGCCCTGCGGGCACGAACGACAAGCGGGGCGATGTTTTGCGTTCTACCCGTATTTTACGGCGCTTGTTGTTCTCACCCGTCTCTCTCGCTCCACACAAAAAAGCGGCAAGGGCGTTACACGCCCTTGCCGCTTTTTGTGGAGCGAGAGACGGGAATCGAACCCGCGGGAATCAGCTTGGGAAGCTGACGCCATACCATTAGGCGACTCTCGCATTTCCTTCACAAGTATCTCCTATTATAGCGTATTTTTCAAAAATTTGCAATCAAAACGGCGGTAAAAATTGAAAATAATCGCATCGGAAGGGCCGCTTGTCTGCAAAAGCGGCCTCCCGCAGTTGCGGGAGGCCGCAGCAGGGATCAAATTCAAATTTCGAGCAGCTTCTTCATCAAATCGCAGCCGCGCGCGACAAAGATGCCCGTACCTGCGGCGCTGTCCTCGTCGTAGGCCGCCGCGCCGCAGCCGCGCTCCGCCGCGCTGTCGTACAGCAGGTAGGGGATGGGGTCGGAGACGTGCGTGCGCAGCGCGATGGGGGTGGGGTGGTCGGGGCAGATGAGCATGCGGAACTGCTCGCCCGCCGCGCGCAGCCCCTCGATGAGGCGCGCCACTACCTTTTCGTCGATCTGTTCGATGGAGTATACCTTGTGCGCGATATCCCCTTGGTGCCCGCACTCGTCGGGGGCCTCCATGTGGATGTACACGAGGTCCAGCCCGCCCAGCAGCGCCTCGAGTGCCGCCTCCGCCTTGCCGGCAAAGTTGGTGTCGTAGTTGCCCGTCGCGCCGGGCACTTCGATGACGCGCATGCCCGCGCCGATGCCGATGCCCTTCACGAGGTCGACCGCCGAGATGACGCCGCCCTTTTTGCCGAACTTCTCTTCAAAGTTTTCGAGGGCGGGTCGGGTGCCCTCGCCCCACAGCCAGATGGAGTTTGCGGGATTTTTGCCCGCGGCGACGCGAGCCTTGTTGATCGGGTGGTCGCGCAGCAGCGCGCTCGAACGTTCCATCAGCGCGCGGTACAGCTCTCCCTCCGGGCCCTGCGGCAGGTGGCCGCGCACCGGCTTATTCGTGATGTCGTGCGGCGGGGTCAGCTCGTGCCCCGTCTTTCCGTTCCCCACGACCAGGCAGTGGCGGTAGCTGACGCCGGGGTAGAGGGTGAGGCGCTCGCCGTCCAGATGCTCTTTCAAAAACCCGATCAGCTCCGCCGCCTCCGCGGTCGAAATTTCGCCCGCGCTGTAATCGAGCATGGTCTTGTCCTCGTAGTTTTCCTCATCCGAGAGGGTCACGAGGTTGCAGCGCAGCGTCACGTCGGTGTCGGCGAGGTCGATGCCGATGGACAGCGCCTCGAGCGGCGAGCGGCCGGTGTAGCAGTCGTGCGGGTCGTACCCGAGCACGGAGAGGTTTGCCACGTCGCTGCCCGGCTTAAAGCCGCTCGGAACGGTGCGGCACAGCCCCACCTCCGCCTTCTTCGCCAGCGCGTCGATGTGCGGCTTGCGCGCCGCCTGCAGCGGCGTCTTGCCGCCAAGTTCGCTCAGCTTGTAGTCGGCCATGCCGTCGCCGAGCACCACGATGTATTTCATGATAAAACTCCTTTCAGGTCACAGCTGCCAGTCGATGGGGTCGATGCCGTGCGCCTGCAGATATGCGTTCGTCTTAGAAAAGTGCCTGCACCCGAAAAATCCGTTGTAGGCGGAGAGGGGGGAGGGGTGCGCACATTCGAGCACGAGGTGCTTGCTCTGGTCGATGAGCGGCTTTTTCGAGCGCGCGTTCGCCCCCCAGAGGATGAACACGACGTGCTCGCGGCAATCGCCGATCAGCTTGATGACGCTGTCGGTGAACCACGTCCAGCCGCAGTCGCGGTGCGAGTTGGCGCGGTGTGCGCGCACGGTCAGCGCCGTGTTCAAAAGCAGCACCCCCTCCTGCGCCCACTTGGTCAAATTGCCCGAGCGGGGGATGGCGCAGCCGACGTCGTCGTGCAGCTCCTTGAAGATGTTGACGAGCGAAGGGGGCGGCTGTACGCCCTCCTGCACCGAAAAGCAAAGCCCGTGCGCCTGCCCCTCGTTGTGGTAGGGGTCCTGCCCGAGGATGACCGCCTTCACCTTTTCCAAAGGCGTCAGCTTGAAGCAGTTGAAGATGTCGTACATATCGGGATAGACGATATGATGCGCATATTCCTGCTTGAGAAATTCGCGGATCTTGTGATACTGCTCGCTCGCAAACAGCGGCGCGAGCGCCTCGTCCCAGCCGCCGCCAAGTTTGATCATGCCTGCGCCTCCTTCGACTGTGTGGCCGAGGCCTGCGCAGCCGCAAAGGCGGCCTCCGCGCGCGCCTCTTCTTCTCTCCAAACGCCTGCGGGCAGGCCGCCCAGCTGCTCGATATAGGCGGCGAGCTCTCTCTTCGCGCCCGCGAGGTCGTGTTCGAGGTAGTTGCCGCACTCCTTGCGCAGCGCGCCGGGCACTTCATTCATGCCCATGCACGCGTCCAGAGCCGCGCGCAGCGCGTCCGCCGCCGCGCGGTACGATAGACCCTCCGTCAGCAGGTAAAAGCCGGTGCGGCAGCCCATGGGGCCGAAGTAGAGGATATGCTCCTTCTGCGGCCCGCTGCGCAGCGCCGTGGCGAGCATATGCTCGATGCTGTGCAGCGCGGCGGGTGAGATGAAGTCGCCGGCGTTCGGCCTTTTGCAGCGCATATCCAGCGTCATCACGCCTTTTTGCAGGGTAGAAAAGTGCAGCCCCGGCTGCAGCAGGTCGTGGTCTTTTTCAAACGAAGGGATCTTATCCATGGAGCGCCTCCTCGAAGATGGCTTGCATATTGTCCTGCAGGGCGGCGAGCGCATCCTGCAATTTTTCGGTATAGACGCGCGTGTCGTCGCCCATGCCGTCGGAGATGGATTTGAAGATGGTGCAGGGTACCCCCGCCGCGTACGCGATGTGCGCGACGGCCGCGCCCTCCATCTCATGGATCTGTACGCCAAGCTGCGCGAACAGCGCCGCCTCCGCCCTGCCGTCTGTAAAGCGGTCGCCGGAGGCCAGCGTCGCCTTGGGGAAGGCGTTTTCGCGGCAGCTGAGGGGGAAGTAGGGGGTCTGGTACTCGTTCAGCGTGCCGACGGGCGTGCCGTTGATAGTGTGCAGGTCGAAGTCGAACTGCACGGCGCGGTCGATCTGCCACAGCGTGCCGACGCGCGCCTGCGGCGATACGCCGCCCGCCACGCCGAAGTTGAGCAGCCTGTCCGCGCCCAGCGTCAGAGCGAGCATGGTGCCCGCGGCGGCGTTCGTCTTGCCCACGCCGCACAGCACCAGCCCGAATTGCTTGCCGAAGGCGGTGCCTTCAAAGACGCGCTTCCCGTATAAGGTGCGTTTTCTTTCGATGTGCGCTTGCGCGAGCAGCGTGTCCGCTTCCTTTTGCATGGCGACGACGGCGTACAGCATATGCCATTCCTCCCGCATTTTCTCCCTATATTTTACCACAAATTCCGCCCCCTTTGCAAATTTTCGGAATAGGAAAAGGGCGCAATGTGCATAATATTTCCAAAAAAGGAGGATACCCCTATGAATCCATTTCAGGAACAAGCCAAAGACATCGAAAAGACGTATAAAAATTGGAAGAGCATCAACGTGCGCCCGTACGACAAGGAGACGGTCGACCCGTACACGCGCGTCCGCGTCATCCTGATGAACGGAACGGAGTTCGAGGCGATCTGGAACACGGCGCGCTTCACGCGGCACTGCACCAACAACGACGTGCGCCGCGGCATGGCGCTCATCCGCCGCGGCGAACAGCAGCAGCAAAAGCGCATCGCCTCCCTCAAACCCATCGACGAGAGCGTTTTAGAGCACACCATCGGCTACGAACAGCTCGCCGTCGACCTTACCGCCATCCTCGCCCAAAGAGAAAAGAACGAGTACGTCAAAAAGCAGATGGACTTCGCCCTGCTCGAAGACTTCGACCACCTCTACCGCTACGCCGACCTGCTCGACTTCGAGCGGGGCATCCATGCAGAAAAGCTGGTCGGCAAATACACCGAGATCATGCCCGGCCGCCCGACCGTCGCCGAGGCGCGCGCCCCGCAAGACGACGTGCGCTTCTATATCAACAACTACCTCAACGACCCGATCACCCGCCTCAACATCGCCATCATCACCGCCGCCGAACAGCAGACGATGAACTACTATCTCAACGTCGCCAACCTGCACGACACCGAGCTCGGCCGCAAGCTGTACTCCGAGATCGCCATGATCGAGGAGCAGCACGTCACCGGCTACGGCTGCCTCTCCGACCCGTCGACGGATATGTTCGAGTGCATGCTCATGCACGAGTACACCGAGTGCTACCTGTATTGGAGCTGCTACAACGACGAGACAGACGAGCGCATCAAGCAGATCTGGCTGATGCACTTCGAAGAGGAGCTCTCTCACCTGCATTTTGCCGCCGCGATGCTGGAAAAATACAGCGGCAAGGTCTGGCAGCAGCTCTTCCCCGAAGGGGGCGAATTCCCGGAGCTCCTTGCGTTCTCTGAACAGAAGAGCTACGTGCGCGAGGTGCTGCGCAGCGTGCGCCTGACCGGCCGCGCCGAGAGCTACGCGGAGGTAGACGACCTGCCCGACAATTTCCGCTTCTTCTCCTACAACCGCGCCGTGCAGGGGAACGTGAAGAGCCTCGCCAGCCACGTCGTCATCGAAAAGGCGATCGAAAAGTTCGGCAAAGATTACCGCGTCGAGGACAAGGCGCACCCCATTCGCGGCCTCAACGATCCGAAGTCCGTCAACGCAGACATCGCCCGCGTCAAGGGCGCATAAACGGCCGTACAGTTGAAAAGCCCGCGCGCAGAAACTGCGCGCGGGCGGTTTTTTGCCGCGCACGACCGAAACGAGCGGCTTTTGCCGCAAAATATCCAATTTGACTTTACAATGCCGCCCGCGTGTGTTATAATTTATGTGTAGCAATTCTAATTTTGGCGGAACTATGAAGTACGTTTTTTTCGATATCGAATGTGCATGCGTGTATAAAAACGTTGCCAAGATCTGCGTATTCGGCTATTGCGTCGCAGACGAACAGTTCAATATTTTAGAGAAGCAGGACATCCTCATCAACCCGAACGGGAAATTTCACCTGACAGACCACGGCGGCGACGGCATCGTTCTCCCGTACGACTACGACGATTTCAAAAAATATCCCGATTTCAAAAAGTTTTATCCCCGCATCAAGGAGCTGCTCGAGGGGGGCGACCGCCTCGTGTTCGGCCACGCCGCCGTCAACGACGTCAAGTACCTCAATTTGGAGACCAAGCGCTACAAGCTTCCCTCCTTTTCCTTCCGCTTCGCGGATACGCAGGTGCTGTACATGGCGATGACGGAGACCTTCGACCGCCAGGCGGGGCTCGAGTCGCTGACGCAGATCTTCGAGATCGACTACACGCCGCATTGCGCGGCAGACGACGCCTACGCGACCATGCGCATCGCGCAGGAGATGTGCGCCAAAGAAAGCTGCACCCTGCCCGAACTGCTCGAAAAGTTCAGCATCCGCTTCGGCAAGATCGGCAATTATCAGTACAGCAACTGTTCGTCCAACCGCCGCACCGAATATCTGCGCGAGAAGAGCCGCATCAAGCGCGAACGGGGCGAAAAGCGCGCCCGCTTCAACGACTTCGTCTACGGCTACCGCGTCCGCCCGCAGACGGACGAGTGGCGGGGCAAGCGGTTCAGCTTCGCCCGCAGCATCGAAGAAAATTTGTCCCTCGCCAAGAGCCTCGTCAAAGAGATCGTGCGGCGGGGCGGGCGATACTCGCTCAAGCTCTCCGGCTGCAACGCCTTCGTCGAGGAGGAGGGGGACGACAGCGTCCGCTGCGCCGCCGCACACAAACTGCAGGAGGAGGGCAAGATCGCAGAGATCTACACGCTGGCCGATTTCCGCGCCCGCTTTATGCCGGAACAAGAATGAACGAACGCTATTCAGAGCGCATGCGCGCGCAGCTCGGGGATGAATTTGCGGCGTATGCGGCCTGCCTTGGCGGCGCGCCCGCCCGCGGCATCCGCGTCAACATGCTGAAACTATCCCCGCAAGAATTTTGCGCCGCTGCGCCCTTTCCGCTCGAGCCCGTTCCGTGGGAGGCGAGCGGTTTTTATATCGAGGAAGAAAAGCCGGGCAAGAGCCCGCTGCACGACGCGGGGCTCTTTTATGTGCAGGAGCCGAGCGCCATGTGCGCCGCGCCCCTGCTCGCCGCCGCGCCCGGGGAGAGGGTGCTCGACTTGTGCAGCGCGCCGGGCGGCAAGGGCACGCAGCTCGCGCAGGCCATGCGCGGGCAGGGCATCCTCGTCCTCAACGAAAAGATGCCCGACCGCGCCCGCATCCTGCTGCAAAACGTCGAGCGGATGGGCGTCACGAACGCCGTCGTCACCTGCGCCGACCCCGCCGCCCTCGCCGACCGCTTCGATGGGTATTTCGACAAGATCCTCGTCGACGCGCCCTGCTCGGGGGAGGGGATGCTGCGCAAAGAGGCTGCCGCCGCCGCCGAGTGGAGCGAGCAGAACGTGCTGATGTGCGCCGACCGCCAGGCGAAAATTTTGGAGAGCGCGGCGCGCATGCTCGCCCCGGGCGGCGCGCTCGTCTATTCGACGTGCACCTTTTCGCGCGAGGAGGATGAGGACAACGCCGCCCGCTTTGCGGCCGCCCACCCCGATTTTGTGAAGTGCGAGGAGATCAAGCTGTACCCGCACCGCGTGCGCGGCGAGGGGCATTACGCCGTCCGCTTCACCTGCGCGGCAGGGGAGCGCCGCATCTTCCGCCCCGCAAAGTTTACGGCCGACCGCAGGGCGGTCGCCGCGTGGCGCGCCTTCGCGGCCGACTTTCTCGACCCCGCCGCCCTCCCGCAGGGGCAGCTCGCCTCCTTCGGCGAGGCGCTCTGCCTGCTCCCGCCCGGGCTCTTCGCGCTGGACGGTCTGAAGGTGCTGCGCGCCGGCCTCGCCCTCGGCTTTTTCCGCGGCGGCAGGTTCGAGCCCGCCCACGCCCTCGCCCTCGCGCTGCCGCGCGCCGCCTTCGCCCGCGCCTACGACTGCTCGGACGAGGAGATCGCCCGCTACCTGCGCGGCGAGGAATTGGAGGCGGAAGGGAAGGGCTGGTGCGCCGTCTGCTGCCGCGGCTACCCCGTCGGCCTCGGCAAACTCGCGGGCGGCAGGCTGAAAAATCACTACCCGAAGGGCCTGCGCCATTGATAGCGCGCAAAGGCCGTTTTTGCGCCGTTTGGTGAAAATTCAGCTTAAAAACAAACTTTTCCGCCATTTGCATAGTACTATGCGTGACATACTTCGCTGCAAAACATAAAAAAATACGCGCCCCTGCGTTGCAAGGGGCGCTTTTGCGTCACTAAAAATGTCAGTCTTTGCACAGTTTGTTGAGGCGTTTGGTGAGGGAGCGGATGTTTTCGCGCACCGCGCTCTTGGCGCTGCCGCCGATCGCCTTGCGCGCCTCGACCGATTCGGTCACGCGCACCTTGCGCAGGATGTCCTCGTCGAACAGCTCGCAGAAGGTGCGGTAGGTGGCGAGGTCGAGCTTATCGAGCGACTTGTCGTTCTCGATGCAGTAGCGGACGATGCGCCCGGTCACGCCGTGCGCGTCGCGGAAGGCCATGCCCTTCATCACGAGGTAGTCGGCGATGTCCGTCGCCGTCGAAAAGCCGCCCGCCGCCGCGTTGTGCATCTTGCGGGTGCGGAAGGTGACGTTGCGCAGCAGCTCGGTGAAGATGGAGAGGCAGCTCTTGACGGTTTCTTCCGCGTTGAACAGCGCCTCCTTGTCCTCCTGCAGGTCCTTGTTGTAGGCGGTGGGGATGCCCTTGATGACGGTCAAAATGGCCGTCAGGCTGCCGTACACGCGTCCCGTCTTGCCGCGGATGAGCTCGGGGATGTCGGGGTTCTTTTTTTGCGGCATGATGGAGGAGCCCGTCGAGTAGTTGTCCGAGATCTCGATGAAGCCGAACTCCCACGTCGAGTAGAGGATGAGGTCCTCGCAGAAGCGGGAGAGGTGCGCCATCACCGTCGAGCAGCAGAAGATGTATTCGGCGACGAAGTCGCGGTCGGATACGCCGTCCAGCGAGTTCTGGCAGATCTTAGAAAAGCCGAGCAGCTTGGCGGTGATCGTGCGGTCGATGGGGAAGTCTGTGCCTGCGAGCGCGCAGCTGCCGAGGGGCATCACGTCCGTGCGCTTGTAGCAGTCGGTAAAGCGCTCGAGGTCGCGCAAAAACATCTCCGAATAGGCGTTGAGGTACTGCGCGAGGGAGATGGGCTGGGCGCGCTGCAGGTGGGTGTAGCCGGGCATGATGTGCCCGATGTGCTCGTTTGCCATCTCGAGCAGGGTAGAGATGAGCGCATGCAGCTGTCCGCACACGGCGGAGATGCTGTCCTTGACGTACAGGCGGAAGTCGGTCGCGACCTGGTCGTTGCGCGAGCGCGCTGTGTGCATGCGCTTGCCCATCACGCCGATGCGCTTGACGAGCTCCTCCTCGATAAAGGTGTGGATGTCCTCCGCGCCCTCAATGGCGAGCGCGCCGCCCTCGATGTCGGCGAGGATGCTCTGCAGCGTGTCGCAGATCTTTTCGACGTCTTCGGCGGGCAAGATCTTGGTCTCGCCCAGCATCTTGACGTGTGCGATGCTCGCAAAAATGTCGTGCCAATACAGCTTTTTGTCAAAGGACAGCGATTGGTTGAAGTCGTCTGCGCTCTTGGCGCTCGGCTGCGCGAAGCGCCCCTCCCACAATTTCATAATTTCCTTCTCCGTATGCGTTTTTAAGCCCGTTTCGATTGACTTATCGGGCGAAAACACTTAAAATAGTATAGAAAGCGGCAGCATTTTCGGCGTCGCCGCGGCATAGCCGCAGCCTTTGGCCGCCACCGGCCGCCTCTTCTATTGTAATATATTTCCCGAAAAATTTCAACTTATTTGTTCTGAAAGAGCGCAAAATTGATTATTTTAGGTATCGACCCCGGCCTTGCGACGCTCGGCTACGGGGTGCTCGAAAAAAATGCGCGCGGCGACGTCCGCGCCGTCGATTACGGCGTGATCCTCACCCCGAAGGAGGAGCGCCTGCCCACGCGGCTGGCCATCCTCGAGGAGGGGATCGTGCGTCTGCTCGACAAATGCACCCCCGACGAGGTCGCCGTCGAAGAGCTCTTCTTCACCAAAAACGTGACGACGGGCATCGCCGTCGCGCACGCGCGCGGCGTCGCGCTGCTCACCTGCGTCAAGCGTTGCGGGCGGCTGTTCGAGTACACGCCCATGCAGATCAAACAGGCGTTGACCGGCTACGGCAAGGCGGACAAAAAGCAGATCCAGCTGGTCACGGCCAGCCTTCTGCGCCTGCCCGGCATCCCGCGCCCCGACGACGCGGCGGACGCGCTCGCCGTCGCCCTCTGTCACTCCTTCACATCCCGCCTTTCGGGGCTGTACACCATTTAAGCGCGCGGAGTTTTTATGATCGGTTATATCCAAGGCAAAGTCATCTATGCGGAGGCGGGCGTCGTCATCCTCGAAAACAACGGCGTCGGCTACGAGGTCGTCTGCTCGGGCGCGCTGTATGCGAAGCTCCTGACGGACGGAAAGGGCGCCGCGTACACCTACCTGCAGGTGCGCGACGACGGGGTCACACTCTTCGGATTCGTCTCTCCGGAAGAGAAAAAGATGTTCCAGCAGCTGACCACCGTGTCGGGCGTGGGCGCTAAAATGGGTATCGCCGTGCTCTCGGCGATGAACGTAGGGGAGATCGCCGTCGCGATCGCTTCGTCCGACGTCCGCCGCCTCACCTCCGTCAAGGGGCTGGGCAAAAAGACGGCCGAGCGCATCATTTTAGAGCTGCGCGAAAAGGTCGCCGCCGAGCAGCAGCCCGCCCCCGCGGGCAAGGCGCAGGAGGCCGCCCCCGAGCGCGTTTCGGACAGCGAGGAGGACGCCGTCGTCGGCCTCATGTCGCTCGGCTATACGCGCGCGGAGAGCGTGCGTGCGGTGCGCGCTGCCGTCGAGCAGGGCGCAGGCTCCATCGAGGAGATCATTATGACGGCGCTGCGCTCCATGTAAGCGAGGGTAAAAATGAACGATTTTGACGATTTTGACGAATATTCGGACGAGCGGCTGGTCATGAGCACGAAAGGGGAGTTCGACGTCGAGGAGAACGCCCTCCGCCCCAAGACGATGGCCGACTACGTCGGGCAGAAAAAGGTCAAAGACAACCTCTCCGTATTCATCTCGTCCGCAAAGATGCGCGGCGAGCCGCTCGACCACGTCCTTTTGTACGGCCCGCCCGGGCTGGGCAAGACGACGCTCGCACACATCATCGCCAACGAGCTGGGCGTGCAGATCAAGCTGACCAGCGGCCCCGCCATCGAGCGCGGGGGCGACCTCGCCGCCATCCTCACCAACCTCAACGAGGGCGACGTGCTCTTCATCGACGAGATCCACCGCCTCAACCGCTCGGTCGAGGAGATCTTGTACTCCGCGATGGAGGACTACGCGCTCGACATTATCGTCGGCAAGGGCCCCTCCGCCAAAAACCTGCGCTTCCCCCTCAAAAAATTCACGCTGGTCGGCGCGACGACCAAGGCGGGGATGCTCGCTTCGCCGCTGCGCGACCGATTCGGCGTGCTCTGCCGCCTCGAAATGTACACCGCGGGCGAGCTCGCGCAGATCGTGACCCGCTCGGCAAAGACGTTGGGCATTTCCATTGAAGAAGATGCCGCCCGCGAGATCGCCCGCCGCTCGCGCGGAACGCCGCGTATCGCCAACCGCCTGCTCAAGCGCGTGCGCGACTTTTCTGCCGTGCACGGCAACGGAACGGTGGGGAGGGAGGACGCCCGCTACGCGCTGCAAAAGATGGACATCGACGAGCTGGGCTTGGACGACACCGACCGCGGCCTGCTGCGCGCCCTCATCGAAAAGTTCGGCGGCGGCCCCGCCGGGCTCGAGACGCTCGCCGCGACCATCAATGAGGACGCGAACACCATCGAAGACGTCTACGAGCCCTACCTCATGCAGATCGGCTTCATCGCGCGCACGCCGCGCGGCCGCGTCTGCTTAAAGGGCGCCTACGAGCACATGGGCATGAAGATGAGCGAAAAGCAAAAGTCGCAGATATCCATGTTTGAAGACGAATAAGTGCCCGAAAATCAGAAAATACCGTATATGCGAAGTACTATGCGACGCATAAAGCGCCGCTTTTTGTGCGTTTGAAGGAAAAGTGTGATGCTGAAAAAGTCCGATTATTTTTACGAATTGCCCGAAGCGCAGATCGCGCAGACGCCTGCCGAGCCGCGCGACTCCTCCCGCCTGCTCGTCTACGACCGCGCGACGGGCAAGAGCGAAGACCGCATCTTCCGCGACATCAAGGAGTACCTGCGCCCGGGCGACGTGCTCGTGATCAACAACACCAAGGTGCTGCCCGCCCGCCTCTTCGCCTATACCGAAAACGGCGGCAGGGTGGAGGTGCTCCTGCTCAAGCGGCACGACCTCAATACGTGGGAGGTGCTCGTGCGCCCCGGCAAAAAGGCGAAGCCGGGCGTCCGCCTGACCGTCTCCGAAGAGCTCTCTCTGACCGTGCTCGACCGCACCGAGACGGGCGAGCGCATCGTCGAGTTCCGCTTCGACGGCGTGTTTGAAGACATCCTCTCGCGCGTCGGCTCCATGCCGCTGCCCCCGTACATCCACGAAAAACTCAAAGATAAAGACCGTTATCAGACGGTGTACTGCAAGACGGACGGCTCTGCCGCCGCGCCGACGGCGGGGCTGCACTTCACCAAGCAGCTGCTCGCCGAAATCGAGGCGATGGGCGTGCAGGTCGCCGAAGTGCTGCTGCACGTCGGCCTCGGCACCTTCCGCCCCGTCAAAGAGGAGGACTTGACGAACCACGTCATGCACTCCGAGTTCTACCGCGTCGACGAGCGCGCCGCCGAAATCGTCAACGCCGCCAAGCGGGAGGGACGCCGCGTCATCGCCGTCGGCACCACCTCCGTGCGCACCCTCGAAACGGTCGCCGACGAAAACGGCTTTCTCCGCCCTTGCAACGGCGACACCTCCATCTTCATCTATCCGCCGTACCGCTTCAAGTGCGTCGACGCCCTCATCACCAATTTCCACCTCCCCGAAAGTACCCTCATCATGCTCGTCTCCGCCTTCATGGGCCGCGAGCGGTGCCTCGCGCTCTACAAGCAGGCGGTGGAAAAGAAATATCGCTTTTTCAGTTTTGGCGACGCGATGATGATCGTATAAGCGTCGCATCTGTATTTTTGAAAAATCTCGTTTTGCATAGTACTATGCCAGACATAATCACTCTATAAACCCCGTAAGGAGTTCATTTTGGCTGATAAATTTTCCTTTGAAGTGATCAAGACAGACCAGGAGACGGGCGCGCGCGCGGGCATCTTCCACACCCCGCACGGCGATATCGAGACGCCCGTCTATATGTCCGTCGGCACGCAGGCGACGGTCAAGGGCGTGCTCCCGCGCGACTTGAAGGAGGCGGGCTCGCAGATCGTGCTCGCGAACACCTATCACCTCTATATGCGCCCCGGCCACGAGCTGGTCAAGGCGGCGGGAGGGCTGCACAAGTTCATGAATTGGGACCGCCCCATCCTCACCGACAGCGGCGGCTTCCAGGTCTTTTCCCTCGCGAAACTGAATAACATCAAGGAGGAGGGCGTCTGGTTCCGCTCGCACATCGACGGCAGCAAGCACTTTTTCACCCCCGAAAAGGTGATGGAGATCGAAAACGCGCTGGGGGCAGACATCATCATGCAGTTCGACGAGTGCAGCGAGTATGGCGCCGATTATAAGTATGCCAAGGCCGCGCTCGAGCGCACCGTGCGCTGGCTGGATCGCTGCGCCGCCGCCCATAAAAACGAGGAACAGGCGCTCTTTCCCATCGTGCAGGGCAATTTTTATAAGGACCTGCGCCTCGAGAGCGTCGCGGCGGCAAAGCCGTACGCCAAGCACGGCATCGCCATCGGCGGGTTGTCCGTCGGCGAGCCCAAGCCGCTCATGTACGAGTTCCTCGACCTGCTGCAGCCCGCCCTTCCCGATCACGTTCCGCGCTATCTGATGGGGGTGGGCAGTCCCGACTGCCTGGTCGAGGGGGTCATGCGCGGCATCGATATGTTCGACTGCGTCCTCGCGACGCGCATCGCCCGCAACGGCACCGCGCTCACTTCGGCGGGCAAGGTAGTCGTGCGCAATGCAGTCTATAAGGAGGATCTGACCCCGCTCGACGCCGACTGCGACTGCTACTGCTGCCGCAACTACACCAAGGCGTACCTGCGCCACCTGATCAACGCGGGCGAGATGCTCGGGGCGATGCTTCTCTCGCTGCACAACATCACCTACCTCAACCGCCTCATGCGCGGGCTGCGCGCCGCCATTTTAGACGGCACCCTGCGCGACTTCCGCGAAACGTTTTACCGCCGCACGGGCGGGATGTGAGCGGCCCGGCGTTTTTGTGTCGAAACGGCGAAAAGTACGTCTGTTTTGCAGAATTTCTTTGCAGAGGGCCGCAAAACAGTTGCCAAAATTGCGAAAAAAAGGTATGATAAGAAGCAGCGAAAGCGATATTTCGGAAGGAGAATACTACCATGGATCTGTTGAATCTTTTAGCGGAAGAAGCAGAGTCGACGGCGGGAAGCTGGATGCAGTGGGTCCCCATCATCATCATCGTCGTACTGCTCGTCGCGTTCTTTATCTGGTCGTTCATCTCGCAGCGCAAAAAGCAGAAGAACTTTAACGACACCATCAACGCGGTCCGCCCGGGCAACAAAGTCAAGACCATCGGCGGCATCGTCGGCGAAGTGGTCGAAGTGGACGACGAGGAAAACACCTTCGTGCTCCGCACCGGCGGCAGCGACGGCAACTACAGCTACATGAAGTTCGACAAGCAGGCCATCTACCAGACGGATGCCAAGCCCGAACCCGAGCAGAAGGACGAAGCGCCTGCAGAAAAGCAGGACGACGCGTCCGGCGAGCAGCAGCCCGCAGAGCCCTTCGAGGGCGAAAAAGAGGGCGACAAAAAGGACGGCGAGTGAGCCGCGGTATAAAAAAGACTGCCTCCGCATAGAGATAGAACAGTCTCGTGCGGAGGTATTTTTTATGATGCGAGGAGAGGTCGGCCGCGCCGCGGCGGAGATCGGCAAGGGCGTGTGCGTCGCGTCCGTCTGTACGCTGGCGGCGGTGCTCGTCTTTGCACTGTGCATCAAGCTGTTTTCGCTCGGCGCGTCCGTCATCATGCCCGTCAACCAGCTCATCAAGATGCTCTCCATCTTTTTGGGCTGCTTTATCTGCCTGCGCCCGGGGCGCGCCTTCATCAAGGGCGCCGTCTGCGGTGTCGCCGTCATCCTCGCGACCTATTTTTTGTTCGCGATCGTCGCGGGCGAGATCTCCTTCGGCTGGAAAAACGTGCTCGATTGGCTGTTCGGCGCCGCCGTCGGCGCGATCAGCGGCTTCATCTGTTCGGCCGTCAAGGGCAAATCGTGACGGCAAACGCCCGAAAACGCTTGCATTTTTCGGGCGCGTATATTATAATAGTAAAAAAGCGAACAAAGGAGATCACATCATGAATAAGATCCAGACGATCGCCCGCCCCGCGGAGAAGAAGGTCACGGGCTGCGGCGAATGCAGAAGCACCTGTCAGTCCGCCTGCAAGACCAGCTGCACGGTCGGCAACCAATCCTGCGAGAGGATTTCCAGAGAGAACGATCCCGAAAAGAATAACTGATCATCCGAAGGGGCAGTTGTTTACTGCTCCTTAAATTCTGCCTTTTCGCGGCCTGCGGGGCGCGGGGAGGGCGATGCGAGAGAGAAGGAGTTTATGGTCCACGTTTTTGAATGCCGCGGGCATTATTACATTTTCGATACGGGCAGCTCGGCGCTGCACGAGTGCGACGAAAAGGCGGCGCGCCTGCTGCGCGCGCGCATGGGCGAGGATGCGGATACGTCCGACATTTCCGCCGAAGAGCGCAAAGCCTACGAGGAGGACTTCGCCGAGCTGGAACAGGGCGGGCTGCTGTTCGCCCCCGAAACGGCGGTGCGGCCGGTCAAGTCGAACGAGGTCAAGGCGCTGTGCCTGCACATCTGCCACGACTGCAACCTGCGCTGCCGCTACTGCTTTGCCGACGAGGGCGCCTACCACTCCCGCCGCGAGTTCATGAGCCTGGAGACGGCGAAGAAGGCGATCGACTTCCTCATCGCCAATTCGGGCAACCGCCGCGTCCTCGAAACGGACTTTTTCGGCGGCGAGCCGCTCATGAATTTCGACGTCGTCAAACAGACCGTCTATTATGCGAAGGAAGAGGCCTCAAAGCGGGGCAAGGAGTTCCGCTTCACCCTCACCACCAACGGCCTGCTGCTCAAAGACGACGTCGCAAAGTTCCTCAACGAAGAGATGGACAACGTCGTCCTCTCGCTGGACGGCCGCAAAGAGGTGCACGACGTCGTGCGCAAGACGGCCAACGGAAAGGGGAGTTTCGACCTTGTCATCGAAAATCTGAAAAACTTCGTCAGCATCCGCGGCGACAAGAGCTACTATGTGCGCGGCACATTTACTGCCAAAAATCTCGATTTTTCCAAGGACGTGCTCTTCCTCGCCGACAGCGGCTTCGACAGCATCTCCCTCGAGCCGGTCGTCACCGACATCGAGGACCTGGCCATCGGCAAGGAGCATCTGCCCGCCATCGCCGACGAGTACGACCGCCTGTGCGACGCATATCTTTCGCGCATGGCGGAGGGGAAGGGCTTCAACTTCTTCCACTTCAACGTCGACTTGGAGGGCGGCCCCTGCCTCGCAAAGCGTGTGAGCGCCTGCGGCGCGGGCAACGAGTACCTCTCCGTCGTTCCCAACGGCGATATTTATCCCTGCCATCAGTTCGCCGGAGACAGCGAGTTCCGCATGGGCAGCGTGTACGAGGGGACGCTCGACGCCGCCATCCGCGAAAAGTTCCGCGATTCCTGCCTGTTCACCCGAAAAAAGTGCGAGGGCTGCTTTGCCAAGTACATCTGCAGCGGCGGGTGCAGCGCCAACAACTATCACTTCAACGGCAGCATCGACGAGCCGTACGAGATCACCTGCGAGATGATGCGCAAGCGCACCGAGGACGCGATGCACATCCTCGCCGAGCGCAAAAAGAGGGAGAAGAGGGGATGAAGAAGGTCGCGCGCGGCAAAAATACCTTCGTGCACCGCCTCGCCTATGTGGCGGGCGACGTGACGCTGGGCGACGGCGCGAACATCTGGTGCGGCGCCTGCATCCGCGGCGACCTCGCCCCCGTCGTCATCGGCAAAAACACCAACGTGCAGGACAACGCGACCATCCACGTCGGCTACGGCGTGCCCGCCGTCCTCGGCGACAACGTGACCGTCGGCCACAACGCCGTCGTGCACGGCGCGACGGTCGGCAGCGGCACCCTCATCGGCATGGGTTCGGTCATCCTCGACGGCGCAAAGATCGGCGAGGGCTGCATCATCGGCGCCGCGACGCTCATCCCGGGCGGCAAAGAGATCCCCGCCGGCAGCGTCGTCTTCGGCAACCCGTACCGCATCGTGCGGCCGGCGACGGAGGCGGACAGGCAGGAGAATTTGCGCAACGCCGAGGCGTACCTGCGCCTCGCGGAGGCGTTCGCCGCCGAAAACACCGCCGAGTAGGGCGGTTTTGCCCCTGTGCGCGTGCGGCTGCGGCTTTATTTTAGTCGCTGCGCGGGCGCTGCGGCAGGGGGGCTGTATGCGAAACGGTGAAAAGTCCGTCAAAATTTCAAAAAACGGACAATTTGCACTTGACTAAACATACGAACTTTATTATAATTAATAGGTATATTTCTTATTATCGGGGAGCGTGCCGCCGGCAGCCGCCGCGCGGGCGCTTTTCGGGAAAACACTATTTAGTTGCAGGAGGAGGCAATGGGCAAGAAGAAGTCGGTGGCGTTGATCGTGATCATGGTCATCGTGCTGGCGGGGCTCGCATTCATCAGCGTGGCGTCGTTCGCACTTTCCTCACCGAATTATTTTACGCCGCTGATCAGTCACATTCAGTTGAGCACCGATCTTGGCGGCGGGTACTACACCGTGTATTATCCGGAAGGGGTCATTTCGCAGGAAGAATACGAATTGCTCGTCAATTCGGATACGGACAGCGACGCAGCCGAAACGTACACGAGGCACAAAGGCGTCTATCTTTCGGACGAGGTCGTGGATGCAAACGGAACGGTGCGCGAGAGCTTCCGTACGGAGTTCGACACCGCATTCCGCGTCATGCAGGAACGCTTTGAGGGGAAGAACTATTCCGGTCACTCCGTCAAGCTGCAGGACGACTACACCATCCGCGTCGAGATCCCGTATACCGAAGACGAAACGATATCCACTCTGTTCGACACGCTCGGCAGCAGCGGCGCCGCATATTTTGCGGACAGCTCCGGCAACGAGATGATGGAACTGACGAGCGACTCGGTCAGCGGCGTCTCGATCGGCATCGGCACGGACGGCAATTACGGCCTGATCTTCGACTTCACGTCGGACGGGCAGGAAGAATTTGCAGACGCGACGTCGACGCTCATCTCGTCCTCTTCGGACAGCAGCACAAGCTCGGGTCTGACCGAAACGTCGGCGACGATGTATCTGTACGTCGGCGATACCGCCGTCCTGCAGACGACCATCGAATCTGCGCTCAATCAGCCCTCCGTCTATGTGGGCGGCGGCTTTGAATCGGCCGCGGCCGCCGATACGATCGTCTGCCTCGTCAATTCGGCGCTGGACGAAGACGACGTGTTCGACCTCGCGCTCGACGCGCCCGAATATTATGAATTTACGCCTACGATGGGCGAGAACGCCGGCCTGATCGTCGCGATCGCCTTCGGCGCGCTCGCGCTGATCATGGCGATCTACTCCATCATCCGCTACAAGGGGATGGGTCTTGCGCACGTGTTCGGCTTCATCACTTTCGGGCTGCTGTTCATCATCTGCCTCGCGCTGCTCGGAACGGTCGTCCTCAACATGGCGGGCGTGCTCGCGATCCTGATCACGGCGGCGCTCATGTGCGGGTTCGATTGGTATGCCTTCAAAAACATCGCCGAAGAGTTTGCGACCGGCAAGACGCTGACCGCATCCATCAAGGCGGGCTATAATCGCAGCATCGCGCTGACCATCGACGTACACGTCCTGGTCTTCGCGGCGGCGCTCATCCTCAGCTTTATCGCGACGGGAGCCGTCTTCTACGCGGCGACCATCCTGGTGATCGGTACGCTCCTCTCTGCGGCCTGCACGTTGGGCGTGACGCGCTTCTTCTTCTATGTGCTGCTCGCGCTGCCGAAGAGAAAGATCGCCTTCTGCAATTTCAAACGGGAGGAAACGGAAGATGCGTAATCAGAAAACTGTCTTTTGGATCAACCTCGTCGTCAGCATCGTTCTCATCGCGGTCGGCGCCTTCCTGGTCGGCTTTGTCGGCTTCAACGGCGACTCGACCACGAGCGACACCTACGTCATCGAAGTGCGCGATATGCTCCGCCTGACCGACGACGCGCGCGACGCGCTGCAGGAGTACTGCGAGGGCGAGCTCGGCGATAGCTGCACCGTCCTGACGTCCAAGGCGTCCGAGTCCTCCGCGACCGGCGCGACCGTCCTCGAGTTTTCGGTGACGGCCGACAGCGTCGACGACCTCGCGACCATCGCCGAATCGCTCGAAACTTCCATCGCCTCCGCCTCCATCGACGGGGTAGATGCGACGCTCGTCACCGTCTCCTATCACGAGTCGGTCAACGCGCCGTACTACACCTATCTCTGGCGCACGGCCATCGGCCTCGGCGTCTCCCTCGTGGTGCTGTTCGTGTATGCGGCCATTCGCTTCAAACTGAGCGCCGGCCTTGCGATCACCGTCGCGAGCGTGCACGACGTGCTCTTGACGCTCGCCCTCGTCGCGATCTGCCGCGTCCCCGCAGGCGTCGGCCTCATCGGCGTGGCGACCTTCTCCTTCTTGCTCTCCGCATTCCTGAACTCCTTCGTGTTCGGGCAGGTGCGCAGGATGCGCAAAGAAGAAGCGACGCGCGATCTGCCTGCGTCCGTCATGGCTGCCGAAGCGGTCCGCAACAACCGCAAGCTCGTCATCATGACGGCGGTCTTCGCGGCCGTGTTCTGCGTCATCCTCGGCGTCGTCGGCCTCTTCATCAGCCTGGATCTGACCTGGATCATGCTCGCGACGCTGATCGCCGCGGTCGTATCCGTCTGCTCCTCGCTCTTCTTGTCGCCCTCGATGTACGTCGTACTCAAGGGCTGAACGCGCCCGCTTTCGGTGCGTGTGCACGTAAATTGAACGGTAGGGCGGGGGCTTTGTCTCCCGCCCTTTGCATTTTTTCGCGCGGCCGTGGCGCGCGGCGGGTCGCCCGCTTTCACGGCGTCCGGGCCCGCCGTCAAGAACCAAAATAACAAAAAGGAGGCAGTGGCATGAAAAAGATCGTACCCGAATACACGCTAACGCCCGCGCAGAGCGAAGCCGCCCGCGCGATCGCCGCTGCCTGCGGGTTGCACGAAGTCACGGCGCGCATCCTGTTTGCGCGCGGCGTCGACACGCCCGAAAAGGCGCGCCGCTTTCTCGCGCCCTCGCGCAAGCACTTCCTTTCCCCCTTTCTGATGCGCGGGATGCGCGAACTTGTCGGCGAGCTCGCCGCCGTGCGCCGTTCGGGCGGGCTGGTCGCCGTGTTCGGCGACTACGATGCAGACGGCATCGGCGCGGCGTCCATCCTGACTTCGGCGCTGCGCCGCTACGGCGTACGCTGCGTCGCGCACATCCCCGAGCGCGCAGACGGCTACGGCATGTCCGTCGCCGCGCTCGAAAAGATCATCGACGAGCACGCGCCCGAACTCATCGTCACCGTCGACTGCGGCGTCTCCAACCGCGAAGAGGTCGCGTACATCAAATCGCGCGGCGTGCGCGTCGTCGTCACCGACCACCACGAGCTTCCCGCCGTGCTGCCCGACTGCGTCGTCGTCAACCCGAAACTTGACGACGACTACCCGTACGACAACCTCTGCGGCGCGGGCGTCGCCTTCAAGGTCGCCTGCGCGCTTTTGGGAGAGAAGGCGTATCCGCTGCTCGATCTCGCGGCCGTCTCCACCGTCGCGGACAGCGTGCCGCTCACGGGAGAGAACCGCGACATCGTCAGCGAAGGGCTGCGCCTGATCAATTCCCGCCCGCGCGAGGCGCTGCGCTGCCTGCTCGCTACCAAAAAGGAGGAGATCACCGCGCAGACGCTCGCATTCACCGTCGCGCCCCGCATCAACGCGGCGGGGCGGATGGGGGACGCGGGCTGCGCGCTCCGCCTGTTCACTTCGGAAGACAAGGCGGAGATCTACGACCTCGCCTGCCGCCTCAACGCCTTCAACATCGAGCGCCAGCAGATCTGCGACGAGGTGTACCGCAGCGCCAAGGAGAAGATCGCGGAGGAGGGGGCGTACGGCAACGTCATCATGCTGTGCGACGAGTCGTGGAACGCGGGCATCGTCGGCATCGTCGCCGCCCGCCTCGTCGAGGAATTCAACCGCCCCGCCATCCTCTTCGTGCCGCACGGCGATTTTTTGAAGGGCTCGGCGCGCACCATCGAAAGCGTCAACATCTACGACGCGCTCAGGGCGTGCAGCGCGCACATCGCCGAGTTCGGCGGGCACGCGCAGGCGGCGGGCGTGAACATCCGCAAAGAAAACTTCGCGGCGCTGCGCGCCGCGCTGGACGAATACATCGGCAAGACGTACGCGCGCGCCGACTTCGAGCCGACGCTCGCCGTGTGCGACGGGGAGGGACCCTTCGACCTCGCCCTCGCCGAAGAGTTAGAAAAATTGGAGCCGTGCGGCGTCGGCAACCGCAAGCCGCTGTTCGCGCTCGGCTGCGAACGGTCGCAGGCGCGCCGCCTCAAAGACGGTTCGCCGCACATCGCCGTCCGCACGGACGGGATGGAGCTCGTCTGGTTCGGCGGGGAGGCTGCCTTGCCGCTGCTCGCTTCCGACGTGCACAAGACGCTCGTGTTCGAGTGCGGCATCTCCCGCTTCCGCGGCGAAAAGAGCGTGCGCGGCATCGTCCGCGACATGGTCTGTACGGGTGTAGAAGGGGAGATCGCGGCGCTGTACGGCTTCCGCAACGCGCTGCTGCGCATGGTCGAGCCGCCCGTCGCGTTTGAAGCGGTGTGGGACACGACGGAGGGCATCCGTGCCCGCATCCGTGCGGCGCGCGAGGCGTGCTGCTACGGGCTGCTGATGCTCTGTTCGGAGGGGGTGCCCGCACAACTTGCCGACTGCGCCGAGGGGCTGGAGCGCGACCTGTTCCGCCTCAGCTCGCACAACGTCGGCAACGCCGTCCTCGTCGCGCCTTCGGCGGACGCTGAAGTCGCCCTCTACCGCGACGTGATCTGGCTGGATACGCCTGCGTCCGGCAATGTGCAGGGGCTGGCGGGCAAAACGGTCATCTTCAACCGCGACGTCGCCGGCTACCGCTCCGTCGCCGCGCTGGACACCACCCGCGAGGGGATGAGCGCCGCCTACCGCGCGGTGCGCGGCGGGCTGACGGGGGAGGACAGCGTCGCCGCCGCCCTCTCCGCGCCGCCCGGCTTGCCCGTGCGCCAGCTCGTCTTTGCGATCGAAGTGTTCACCGAGCTCGGGCTGCTGCGCTTCGAGCGGGGCAGACTTGCCGCCGTCCGCGGCAAAAAGTCAGATCTCGCCCGCTCCGCGCTGTACACGGCTGTTTGTAAGTGGAAGGAAAAGCTATGAACGACGTTTTACAGATGATCTACGACAACTATACGGGCAGCGAGCGCGAGACGCTGGTTCGCGCCTACCGCTACGCCGAGGAGGCGCACAGCGGGCAGAAGCGCGCCTCGGGGGAGGCCTACTTCATCCACCCCTGCGCCGTCGCCAAGATCCTCATGGAGCTGGGGCTGGACTGCGCCACCGTCGCGGCGGCATTTTTGCACGACGTCATCGAGGACACGCCCGTCACCGAGGAGGACATCCGCCGCGAGTTCGGCGACGAGATCCTCCGCCTCGTCTCCGGCGTCACCAAGCTGGACAAGATCGTATTCAAGTCGCGCGAAGAGGAGGAGGCGGAAAACTTCCGCAAGATCTTCGTCGCGATGGCGAAGGACATCCGCGTCATCATCATCAAGCTCGCCGACCGGCTGCACAATATGCGCTCCCTCAACTTCCTCTCGAAGGAACGGCAGCTCAAAATGGCGCAGGAGACGCTCGACATCTACACCCCGCTCGCGGGCAGGCTGGGTATCTCGCAGATCAAGTGCGAGCTCGAGGACCTCTGCCTCAAATATCTCGACCCCGAAGCGTACGAGTTTTTGGTCGAAAACATCCACCAGAAGCTGTACGAGCGGCATAACTTCGTCGATTTCGTCGTCAAAGAGATCAAAAACATCCTCGACGAGAGCAAGATCGAGGGGGAGGTGTTCGGTCGCCCCAAGCACTTCTACTCCATCTACAAAAAGATGAAGACGCAGAACAAGACGCTCGACCAGATCTACGACCTGACCGCCGTGCGCGTCATCGTCGGCACGGTGGACGAGTGCTACGAGGTGTTCGGCAAGATCCACAAGCGCTGGAAGCCCATTCCCGGCCGCATCAAAGACTACATCGCCACCCCGAAGGCGAATATGTACCAATCGCTGCACACGACCGTCGTCACCAACTTCGGCCAGCCCTTCGAGATCCAGATCCGCACCTTCGAGATGCACCGCACCGCCGAGTTCGGTATCGCGGCGCATTGGAAGTATAAAGAAAAGCGCGCGGAGGACTCCTCCTTCACCGAGCGCCTCTCCTGGATCCGCGAAGTGCTCGATTGGGAGGGGGGATTGAAGGACTCGAAGGACTTCATGCAGTCGCTCAAGACGGAGCTGTACTCCAACGAGCTGCTCGTCTTTACCCCCAAGGGCAAGGTCATCTCCCTGCCCAAGGACGCGACGCCCATCGACTTCGCCTACGCCATCCACAGCGAGATCGGCAACCGCTGCGTCGGCGCGCGCGTCAACTCCAAGATCGTCCCCCTCAACTCCACGCTGCAGACGGGCGACGTCGTCGAGATCATCACATCCTCCAACTCGAAGGGCCCGTCGTGGGATTGGCTGAAGATCGTCAAGTCGTCCAGCGCCCGCGCCAAGATCAAGCAGTTCTTCAAGCGGGAGATGAAGGACGAAAACGTCAAGATCGGCCGCAGTATGCTCGAGGCGGAGGCCAAGCACCGCGGCTACAACCTCTCCGACATCCTCACCGAGGAGAGCTTCGCCAAAGTTTCCGAAAAGTTCTCCTTCTTCTCGCAGGACGAGATGTTCGCCTCCGTCGGCTACGGGGCGATCACCGTCAACCAGGTGCTCTTCAAGCTGATCGACTTCTATAAGAAGGAGATCCCCAAAAAGCCCGTCTACCACGGCGACGCCGCCGACTCGAGCGGCGTCATCGTCAAGGGGATGAGCGGACTTTTGACCCGCTTTGCCGGCTGCTGCAACCCCGTGCCCGGCGACAACATCGTCGGCTTTGTCTCGCGGGGCAGGGGTGTGGTCATCCACCGCGCCGACTGCCCGAACATCAAAAACCTCGAGGCGGAGCAGGGCCGCATCCTGCCCGCCGAGTGGGCGGAGACGCAGGGGGGCGGGCACTTCGTCGCGGGCATCATCATCAAGGCGAAGGACCAGGGCGTCGCCCTCTCCGTGCTCACCGGCGTGGTCAGCGATATGCGCCTGATGATCACCGCCGTCAATTCTCGCTTCGACAAGAACAAAGACGCCGTCATCGAGGCAAATATCCGCCTCAACGGCAAGGAAGATATCGACTTGCTGATCCGCAAGTTGCTCTCCGACGACCGTATCAGCGAGGTGTACCGCACCGTCGCAAAATAACTTGTCGCGGCGTGCTTTTGCGCTTGAACTTTGATTTTTAAGCTGTTTGCATAGTACTATGCGTGACAGAATACGCCGATAAAGGCGAGGAGGACCGTGTTTTGGACATCATTACCGTACCTGCCGGCCCGCTGCGGGCCAACTCCTATCTCCTGACCGAAGACGACAAGGATGCCGTCATCATCGACTGCGGCGGCGCAGAACCGCTGCAAGAGGCGCAGCGCCGCGGTCTGACGCCCCGCTTCGTGCTTTTGACGCACGGGCACTTCGACCACATCGGCGGCTGCGCCGCCCTGCAGGCGGCGGGCGCGCAGGTCGGCTGCGCCGAGGCGGAGCTGCAGCTGCTCGCCTCGAGCGCCAACCTCGCTTCCGACATGGGGCTGCGCATCCCGCCCTTCCGCCCCGACTTCACCTTCCGCGGCGGCGACGAACTCGACCTGTGCGGCATGCGCTTTTCTGTCATCGCGACGCCCGGCCACACGCCGGGCGGGGTGACCTTCCGCGTCGGAGACGCCCTGTTCACGGGCGACACCCTCTTCCGCGAGAGCGTCGGCCGCGTCGACTTCCCGGGCGGCAGCGGCGCGCAGCTGCGCGAGAGCATCCGCCGCCTGCTTGCCATCGAGGGCGACCTCGCCGTCTATCCCGGCCACGACGAGCCGACCACCCTCGGACACGAGCGCAAGTACAACCCCTTCGCATGAGGAGCGCCATGCTGGCCACCAACGCCGACTTTTTATACCCCGAGCTGATGGACGTTGTCCGCCTGTTCGGCGACGCGCCCGACGTCGCGCATACCTTCCGCTCGGAAGGGGACGCCTTTTACGACCGCGTCGAGATGGGCGGAAGGGTTTTCGACTTCGCCGAGCATATGCCCTATGCGAGCGACCTCGAATTCCGCCGCTACGCCAAGCGCTTTTCCAAGCTCGCCGTCTATAACGCGCTGCGCGCCGTGACCGGCCGCTCCATGCCGTGGGGCGCGCTGACGGGCATCCGCCCGACCAAGCTCGCCTACAGCGAACGCGCGGCGGGCAGAGATTTCCGCGCTCTGTTTGAAGAGTGCGGCGTTTCCCCCGCGAACATCGCGCTCGTCGCCGACGTCCTCCATGCGCAGGAGGGCATCTACGCGCGCGAGCCGGGGGCGGCCGACCTGTATATCGGCATCCCGTTCTGCCCTTCCAAATGCGAATACTGCTCGTTCATCACCGCCGACATCGGCAGGACGGGCAAGTACGTCGACGCCTACCTCGACGCGCTCGAAAGGGAGATCGCCGCCTGCGAAGGCCTGTTTTCCCGCATCAAGAGCGTCTACATCGGCGGCGGCACCCCGCTCGTGTTCGAATCCGCGCAGCTCGAGCGCGTCTTAAAGGCGGCAGCGCCCTTCGCCCGCGGCGTCGAGTACACCGTCGAGGCGGGCCGGCCGGACGTGTTCACCGACGAAAAGCTGCGGCTGCTGCAGGCGTACGGCGTGACGCGCGTGTGCGTCAACCCGCAGACCTTCTGCGACGAGACGCTCGCGCGCATCGGCCGCCGCCACACCGCCGCCGACGTCTATCGCGCCTTCGAGATGGCCCGCCGCTACCCCTTCGACATCAACGTCGACCTCATCGCGGGGCTGACGGGGGAGTCGGTCGCCGACTTCTGCGCGAGCGTGGACGCCGCCGTCTCCCTCGCGCCCGAAAACATCACCGTGCACACCCTCTGCCTCAAAAAGGGGGCGCGGCTGAAGGAGGAGGAGTCTCGCCTGTGCGGGGCGGGGCTGCCCGAAATGATCGCCTACTCGCGCGAAGCGCTGCAGGGCGCGGGGTACGTCCCGTACTACCTGTACCGCCAAAAATACATGGCGGGCAACTGCGAAAACACCGGCTGGACCAAGCCCGGCCGCGCCTGTGTGTACAATGTCGACGTGATGGAGGAGATCGCCGACAACATCGCCTGCGGCGCCAACGCGGTGGGCAAAAAGCTGTTTTTAGAAGAGGAGCGCATCGAGCGGTTGGGCTCCCCCAAAGATATCCCGACGTATATCGGCAAAATCGACGAGATAATTGCGCGTAAACGAAAATTATACGGCTGAATCAGTTTACAACGTGCGCGAAATATGCTAAAATAATTGCATGCGTGGTCAAAGCCGAGCGGTTCTCCTCGCCGAGCTTTGTCCTCGTGAATCAAATTTCCAAGGAGTAAAACAATGGAAAAGGAAAAAAAGACGCAGATCATCAACGAGTACAAGCGCCATGACGGCGACACCGGCTCTTCCGAAGTACAGATCGCGCTTCTCACCGAGCGCATCAACCACCTGAACGAGCATCTGAAAGAGCATCCGCACGACAATCACAGCCGCCGCGGCCTTTTGAAAATGGTCGGCCAGCGCCGCGGGTTGCTCGATTACATCAAATCGAAGGACATTGAAAAATACAGGGATATCGTTGCCCGCCTCGATTTGAGAAAATAAGTATTGTAAGGGCGGAACGGTCGTTCGGCCCTTATTATATATTGCGGCGGGCAGGTGCCCTCCGTAAGAACAACGAGTCAAGGAGTGTAGAATGACAAAAAATTTCAGACAGTTTGAGACGACGATCGGCGGCAGGCAGGTCATCGTCGAGACGGGCAAGTACGCCGAACAGTCCAACGGTTCGTGCGTCGTCCGCTGCGGCGACACCGTCGTCATGGTCAACGTGACCATGTCCGAAAAGCCGCGCGAAGGCATGGACTTCTTCCCGCTGCAGGTCGACTTTGAAGAGAAGATGTATGCAGTCGGCAAGATCCCGGGCGGCTTCAAAAAGCGCGAGGGCCGCGCGAGCGATAAGGGGATCCTCACCTCCCGCCTCATCGACCGCCCCATTCGCCCCCTCTTCCCGAAGGGCCTGTTCAACGACGTCGTGGTCATCGCGACCGCGCTCTCCGTCGATACGAACATCCCGCCCGAACCGTTCGCCATGCTCGGCAGCTCGATCGCTTTGAGCATCTCCGACATACCGTGGGCCGGCCCGACCGGCTCGGTGCAGGTCGGTCTGGTGGACGGCGAGTACGTCATCAATCCCGACAACGCCCAGCGCGAAAACAGCCGCCTGGCGCTCAGCCTCGCGGGCACGAAGGACGCCATCATGATGGTCGAGGCGGGCGCGAAGGAGATCTCCGACGAGGAGATGGTCGGCGCCATCCTCTTCGGCCACGAAGAGATCAAAAAGCAGTGCGCCTTCATCGAAGAGATCCAAAAGGAGATCGGCAAGCCCAAGCGCGAGATGGAGCTGTACCACGTCCCCGCCGACATCGACGCGGCGGTGCGCTCGTACGCATCCGATATGCTGGACAAGGCGCTCGAAGAGTTTGACCGCGCCGCGCGCGAAGAGAAGCAGGACGAGGTCGAAAAGGACGTCCTCGCGCACTTCGCCGACGTCTATCCCGGCAAAGAGCGCGAAATGAAGGACAGCCTCTATTACCTCACCAAAGAGAAGGTCCGCGCCAAAATTTTGGACAAGGGCATCCGTCCCGACGGCCGCTCCCTCAAAGAGATCCGCCCCATCTGGTGCGAAGCGGGCATCCTGCCCCGCGTGCACGGCTCGGCCGTGTTCACCCGCGGCCAGACGCAGGTGCTCTCTACCTGCACGCTCGGCACGCTGAGCGAGGTGCAGAAGTTGGACGGTCTGGACGACGAAGTGTCCAAGCGCTATATGCACCAATATAACTTCCCCGGCTATTCGACGGGCGAGGCCAAGGGCCTCAAGAGCCCCGGCCGCCGCGAGATCGGCCACGGCGCCCTCGCAGAGCGCGCCCTCGAGCCGGTCGTTCCGAACGCGGACGAGTTCCCGTACGCCATCCGCATGGTGTCCGACGTGCTCAGCTCGAACGGCTCCACCTCGCAGGCGAGCGTCTGCGGCTCCACGCTGGCGCTGATGGACGCGGGCGTCCCCATCAAGGCCCCCGTCGCCGGCTGCGCGATGGGCCTGATCAAGGACACCGAGAGCGACCGCATCGCCATCCTGACCGACATCCAGGGACTCGAGGACTTCCTCGGCGACATGGACTTCAAGGTCGCGGGCACCGAAAAGGGCATCACCGCCATCCAGATGGACATCAAGATCAAGGGCATCTCCGAAGAGATCCTCCGCCGCGCCATCTCGCAGGCCAACGAGGGCCGTCAGTTCATCCTGCACAAGATGCTCGAAGTGCTGCCCCGGCCCCGCGCCGAGCTCTCTAAGTACGCGCCCAAGATCATCACCTTCAACATTCATCCCGACAAGATCCGCGAGGTCATCGGCAGCGGCGGCAAGGTCATCAACAAGATCATCGAGGAGACCAACGTCAAGATCGACATCGACGACGACGGCAAGGTCTGCATCGCGACGTACGGCGAAAACACCGAAAACGCCGAGCGCGCCAAGGCGATCATCCTCTCCATCGCGCGCGACCCCGAGGTCGGCGATATGTTCATCGGCTCCGTCGTGCGCATCCTCTCCAAGGTCGGCGCCTTCGTCGAGCTGGCCCCGGGCAAGGACGGCATGATCCACATCTCCAGGCTGGGAGGCAACCGCCGCATCGGCCAGGTCGAGGACGTGCTCAACATCGGCGATACCGTCAAAGTCGAGATCATCAAGATCGGCGAAAAGGGCATCGACCTCAAATTGCTCGAAAAGATGGAATAATTTGCGCGGAGCAATACCGCACGGCTTGGGCGGGCGCCATACAGGCGCCCGCCATTTCTTTTGCGGGGGCAAAAATGTGGCAAAAATATAGAAGCGGCGGGCGGAGCCGTTCGGCTCCGCCCGCCGCGTTTTCTTTATCGATCTTGCGCCGATTTGCGGCGCGGCCCGCGCGCTGCGCGCGTCAGTCGCTGCAGCGCACCGCCACTTTGACGACGCCGTCGCGGCGGCCTTCAAACAGTTCGTACGCCGCGTCGATGTCGCGCAGGGGATAGGTGTGCGTGATGAGGGGCGTCGCATCCAGCTTGCCCTCCGCGATCAGGCGCAGGATGGCGGCGCAGTCGCAGCCGTCCACGCCGCCCGTCTTAAAGACGAGGTTTTTGCCGTACATGGAGGGCAGGGGAAGTACCTGCGGCTCGTCGTACATCGCGACGATGACGACGACGGCGTTGGGCCGCGCGCACGCCCACGCCAGGCGGAAGGTCTCCTCCGTGCCCGCCACCTCGAACACGCGATCGGCGCCGCCGTGTTCGCTGTGGTCGCGCACGAACTCCGCCAGCCCTTCGGGCGGCACGGTGAGCACGCCCGGGTAGTGCGCCTCGACGAATGCGCGGCGCGCCGCGTCCTTTTCGCAGACGATGATGCGCCCGGGCGCGTGCAGGCGGGCGCATTGCAGCGTGCACAGCCCCGTCGGCCCCGCGCCGATGATCAGCACCGTCTCGCCCCGCTCGATCTGTGCGATGCGCGCCGCCCAATACCCTGTCGCGAGCAGGTCGCCGACGAACAGCGCCTGCTCGTCGCTTACCCCTTGCGGGATGGGCGTCAGCCCTTGGTTGGCGAGGGGAACGCGCACATACTCCGCCTGCCCGCCGTCGATGCGGCAGCCGAGCGCCCAGCCCCCTTCGGGGTGCGAGCAGTTGTTCACATAGCCGTGCTTGCAAAAGTAGCACTTGCCGCAGAAGGTCTCGACGTTGACGGCGACGCGCTCTCCCGGGCGGACGGCGTGCACGGCGGGGCCGACGCTCTCCACGACACCGACCAGCTCGTGCCCGACGGTGACGCCCGGCCTCGCGCGCGGCACGCTCCCGTGTTTGATGTGCAGGTCGCTCGTGCAGATAGAGGCGAGCGTCACGCGCACGATCGCGTCCTCCGCATCCAGCAGGGCGGGCTTCTCTTTATTGATGAGCGCAAAGCGCCCCTTTTCGAGATAGGTATAGGCGAGCATAGCGGCCTCCTTTGATTCCGATTCTAATTATTTATAGATATATATTTGAATTATAATTGTTTCCGCGCCGCGCTTCACATAGCGCAGCCGCATTGTTATGTCACGCGCAGGTTTCACGCGGAGCGGGCGCACAAGTACTATGTCAGACATAGTAGTGCGGCGTCACTGTTTTTCGGGCATATATTTCCAATAGCGGACGGGCATATAGCCGCGCATCTGCCGCTCGTGCGGCCGCTGCGCGATGTTGACGGAGTTGTAGTACTCCTTCCAGAGCTGTTGAAAGCTGTCCTCGTAGTCGGAGAGGGCGACGCTCACTTTCTCTTCCGTGCGGGTGAGGATGCAGTCCTTGCCGTTGTAGAGCGCGGCCTTGCGGCGGGCGGTGTCGTGGATGACGAAGGGCTGCACGGCAAAGCGCTTCAAAAAATGCGGCAAAATGAGCTCGAGGATGTCGTTGTCGGGGGCGAAGGGGCCGTAGTAGACGCCGTTTGCGCCCTCCATAAAGCGCAGAAAGCCGGTAAAGTTGTGCGCCTCGCCCGTCACCTTGCGCAGCTCCGTCGTCGCCTCGAGCACGGCGGGGTCTGAGAGGCGGTCGCGCACCGGGCCGCCCGCCTTGACGATGCGCCGCAGGTAGGCGAGGGCGGTCATCTCCCGCGTCTGGCAGCCGCGGCGCAGGATCAGCCCGATCTCGCGCAGGCAGGGCGGGTCGAGCGCGCGCAGCTTGCGCCGCACCCGCTCCCGCTTTTCCTCGTCCTCGACGACCTCCACCGTCTGCGCGCCCAGCGGCAGCTGAAAGGTGCGCGCGGAGGTGACGATGCACCCGCGGTCGGTGCAGGCAGAAAAGGCCGCCGTATAAAAGCACCCCTCGGTGCCGTCCGTCAGGTAGATGTTCATAACTGCCCCGTCAGCGCGCTGTGCGCCGCCTCGGGCGTGGAGAAAAAGGAGAGCTGCTCGTAAGTTTCCTCGCGGCTCTCCAAGGCGAGCAGCGTGCGCACGGCGGAAAACCTCTCCGCGCCGTAAAATTTTCCGCCGCAGGTGATAAAGTGCTTGGCGCGCTTGAGCACGACGCGCATGCGCGCGAGGTCCTCAAAGCGCAGCGACGCGAACTTGCGCGCCTTGACGATGCGGTAGGCGCCCATCGCGCCGATGCCGGGCACGCGCAGCAGCATCTCGAGCGGGGCGGTGTTGACCTCGACGGGGAACAGCTGCATATTGCGCAGCGCCCACGCGCACTTGGGGTCGTATTCCTCGGGCAGGTTGCCGCCCGGCGGCGCCAGCTCGCCCGCCGTAAAGCCGTAAAAGCGCAGCAGCCAATCCGCTTGGTACAGGCGGTGTTCGCGCAGCAGCCCTGTGCATTTTTCGGGCAGGAGAGAGTGCCGCACCACGGGCACATAGGCGGAATAGTACACCCGCTTGAGCGAAAACTTGCGGTACAGAGCCTCGCTCAGCCGCAAGATCTGCCCGTCCGTCTCGGGGGAAGCGCCCACGATCATCTGCGTCGTCTGCCCGGCGGGCAAAAACAGCTTGCGCCCCTTTCCCTTTTTGCCGCCGTCCATCTTCTTCTCTTCGGCCAGGCGGCGGATGGGCAGCAGCACGCTGTCCTTGTTTTTTTGCGGCGCGAGCAGCCGCAAACTCTTTTCGGAGGGGAATTCGACGTTGAAGCTCATGCGGTCGACGTACTGCGCCGCGCGCGAGGCGAGCAGCCTGTCCGCGTGCGGGATGCCCTTCAAATGGATATACCCGTGAAAGTTGTACACCTTGCGCAGCTTGATCACCGTCTCGAGCATCTGCTCCATCGTATGGTCGGGCGAGCCGTCGACGGCGGAGGAGAGGAACAGCCCTTCGATATAGTTGCGCTTGTAAAAGGCGACGACCAGCTCGCAGATCTCGTCCGGCGTCGCCGCGGCGCGCGGCACGTCCGCCTCCGCGCGGTTGGGGCAGTAGAGGCAGTTGTACGCGCAGCGGTTGCTCTGCAAGATCTTCAGCAGCGATACGCACCGCCCGTCGGGGGTGAAGGAGTGGCAGATGCCCGCGGGCGCGGCGTCCCCCAGTCCGCCCTTGTTGCGGCGCGCCGAGCCGGACGAGGAGCAGGATACGTCGTACTTCGCGCTCTCCGTCAGAATTTTCAGCCGCGCCGCATCGATCATCTCCGCTCCCTCCTTTGTTCTTTTGCCAACAGTATAGTACAAACGCCCCAAAAAGTCAAACATTTGTTCGTATTATTTTGCAGGAAGAAAGAGGAAATTTCACTTGTTTTTCATGCGTTCATGGTGGTATAATAATATTGCGCCTTTATAATAAAGGCAAAAAAGCGGGCAAAGCGCCCCCTGTGACAAGGAGAGCGATGATGAAAGTTCTGATCGTGGACGACGAAGAGATGATCCGCAACGTACTTCGCGAGTATATCGAGTTTGAAGGCAACGAGGCGTTTGAAGCGGAGGACGGCATCCAAGCGGTCAAGATGTGCAAAGAAAACGACTACGACATCATTCTGATGGACGTGATGATGCCCGCGCTGGACGGCTTTTCCGCCGTCAAGGAGATCCGCAAGTACAAAGATATCCCCGTCATCATGCTCTCCGCGCGCGGCGAAGAGTACGACAAGCTGTTCGGCTTCGAGGTGGGGGCGGACGACTATGTGACCAAGCCCTTTTCTCCCAAAGAGGTCATGGCGCGCATCGCGGCGGTGACCAAGCGGCACAAGGCGGGTGCGGCCGCCGCGCGCGAGGTGCTTAAATTCGAGGGGCTGGAGATCGACATGAAGGGCCGCAACGTGTACGTCGACGGCAAAAAGCTCGACCTCACGCCCAAGGAATATGAGCTGCTGTTCTATCTCGTCAAAAACAACGGCATCGCGCTCTCGCGCGAAAAGCTGCTCTCCGACGTGTGGGGGTTTGATTTTTACGGCGACGACCGCACCGTCGACACGCACGTCAAGATGCTGCGCAGCAGTCTGGGCGAATACCGCAAATTCATCGTGACGCTGCGCGGTTTGGGGTATAAATTTGAAGCATAAGGCAAAGGCCGCGGCGCACAAAAAGCACCGCCACACCTACGGCATCAACTTCATATTGTGGGTGAGCTTCCTCGCCTTCGCCGCGGTCATCATCCTTTTGACGTGGCTGTTCCAGACCATGCTGCTGCGCGTCTTTTTCGGCGCGGAGATGACGGACGATCTGACCGACGTCGGGCGGGAGGCGTACGGGCGCATCGGCCTTTTGATGCGCATCCCGGGCAGCGAAGACGAGATCAACAAATACATCATGCAGACGATGAACGAAAACAGCCTCGTGACGCTGTACCTGCTCGACACATCCGGCGGCATCCTGTACCCGACGGAGGACGTTGACCCCGAGGGGTACGGCATCGTGGCAGAAAAGCCGGACGTCGCCGTATTCCGCCGCGCGGTCAACGTCCTCAACGAAGCGCTCGAGGAGGACGCAGAGGCCGCGCGCGGCGTCGCTGCCGTCGTCGAAGGGGAAAACTATGTGTACATCGCCCGCTATCCCGCGGGCGGGTACGCCGTCGACATGAACACGACGGGCGACATCTACCTGTACGTCAATTACTCGACGCAGCTTACAGAGGCGGCGCTCGGCTCCATGCGCGTGCAGCTGATCGCCATCGCGGTCATCGTCATCTTCCTCGCGCTCGTGCTCTCGGCCGTGCTCTCGCTGTGGCTGACCAAGCCCGTCAAGCGCATCACGCGCGCCGCCAAGCGCATGGCGGCGGGCGACTTTTCCGTCAACTTCAAGGGCGAGTATTCGTACGCGGAGATGGACGCCCTCGCCGAAACGCTCGACTACGCGAAGGAGGAGATCGGCAAGTCCGACCAGCTGCAAAAAGAGGTGCTCGCCAACGTCACGCACGACTTGAAGACGCCGCTGACCATGATCAAGGCGTACGCCTCCATGATCCAGGAGATCTCCGGCGCCGACCCCGAAAAGCGCGCCAAGCACACGCAGGTCATCATCGACGAGTCCGACCGCCTGACCGCGCTTGTCAACGACATCCTCAACATCTCCAAGATCCGCTCGGGGATGGACACCCTCAAACTGCGCCGCATCAACCTTTCCGACTTCATCCGCACCGTGCTCGAGCGCTTTGAATACCTCGTCGAGACGCAGGGCTACACCATCTCGTGCGACATCGAGGAGGGGTTATACACGGAAGGGGACGCCGAAAAGTTAGAGCAGGTCGTCTACAACCTCGTCGGCAACGCCGTCAACTACACGGGCGAGGACAAAAAGATCGCCGTCGGGCTGCACCGCGCCGAAAAGGGCTTGCTCCGCTTCACCGTCACCGATACCGGCAAGGGCATCCCCGAAGAGGCGCGCGCGACCATCTGGGACCGCTACTACCGCTCCGCCGAGACGCACAAGCGCCCCATCAAGGGCACGGGGCTCGGCCTCTCCATCGTCAAGACCGTCCTCCTGAAGCACGGCTTCAAGTTCGGCGTAGACAGCGAGGTGGGCAAGGGCAGCACCTTCTATGTGTTGTTCCCCGAAAAATAAGATTTTTTGAAGCACCGCCCGCGGGCGGGCGAGGGGCGCTTTCCCGTATGCGGGGAGCGCCCCGCTCGTCTGCAGGGGGCGGGCGGCGGCGCTTCTTCCATACTGCAAAGAGAAGGATGCCGCCGAAAGGAGGGCGTATGAAAAAATACCCGATCGACCGCAGCTTCGGCTTGTTCGCGCGCTTTGCGCCGCCCTTCGGGCGGGCGGTGTTCGCCCTTGCGGACGCCGCGCTCGCGCTGCTGCCCAAGGGTCTGCGGGGCGCGCGCACGGAGCGGGTGCGCCTCGGCAACGTCCCCGCCCTCTGCATCCGCCCGCAGGGCGCGCCGCAATCGCCGCTCCCTTGCCTCGTCTACTTTCACGGCGGCGGGTTCGCCTTCGGCGCCGCGCCATACCACTATCAAAACGCGCGCGCGTATGCAGAAGGGGCGGGCTGCGCCGTGTTTGTCGTCGACTACCGCCTCGCTCCCAAGCACCCGTACCCGCTGCCGCAGAGCGACTGCATCGCCGCTTACCGTGCCGTCGCGGAGAACGCCGCGGCATGGGGCGTCGACCCCGCGCGCATCGCGGTCGGCGGCGACTCGGCGGGCGGCTGCCTCGCCGCAGAAACGGTGCGCGCCGCCGCAGAGTGCGGGCTGCGCCCGCGCTTTTTGCTGCTCGTCTACCCCGTGCTGGACGCCCGCATGCAGACGCGCTCGATGCAAGACTATACGGACACGCCCATGTGGAACGCCCGCCTCAACGAAAAGATGTGGCGCTTCTACTTGCAGGGGCGGGCGTACCGCTCGCCCGCCGAATGGGAGGACCTCTCCTTTTTTCCGCCGACCTACGTCGAGGCGGCGCGGTTCGACTGCCTGCACGACGAGGCGGCCGCCTTCGCGCAGAGGCTGCGCGCGCAGGGGGTCGCGGTCGAGTATTTGGATACCGAAGGCACGATGCACGGCTACGACATCGCCCGCCGCAGCCCGTTCACGCGGGAAGCGCTGCGCCGCAGGGTCGGGGCGCTGCGCGCGGCCTTTGGCTCGGATATGAAAGCGCCGCCCGCATAGCGGCGGGCTATGCCCCTCATGCGAAACAAGTATTTGACGGCGCGCGGGCTCTTTCGTATAATAGAAGCGAAAGAATAGAAGCAAAAAACGAGGGGCGCGGCGAACGGGCGCGCCCGAAGGAGCGTATATTTTGGATATTGCGACGTACAGGGAGATCGCCGGGCGGGGAGAGCTGCTCGACGCGGACGAATTGCAGGCGTGGATGCGCGAGCAGGCGACGGAGGCGCAGCGCATCACGGCGGAGATCAACGGCAGCTTCCACACCCCGGAGGAGCTGCGCGCGCTCGTCGCGCGGCTGACGGGCAGCGAGCCGGGGGAGGGGTTCTGCCTCTTTCCGCCCATCTATGCCGACTTCGGCAAAAATCTCTTTTTCGGAAAAAACGTGTTCGTCAATTCCGGCTGCTGCTTCCAGGACCAGGGCGGCATCTATATCGGCGACAACTGCATGATCGGGCACCAGGTCGTCTTTGCCACACTCAACCATATGCTCGAACCCGACCGCCGTGCCGGCATGCGCCCGGGCGCCATCCGCCTCGGCAAAAACGTGTGGGTGGGTTCGCACGCGACCATCCTCGCCGGGGTCACGGTGGGGGATAACGCCGTCATTGCGGCGGGGGCTGTCGTTTCCAAAGACGTGCCCGCGGATACCGTCGTCGGCGGCGTGCCCGCCCGCGTCATCAAGCATATCGGCGGCGCGCCGCAAAATGTGCGCTCGTTTTGAAGAGAATCGCCGATAAAATTCATTTTTTCGGCTTTTGCATAGTACTATGCGTGACATACTTCGCCGCCGCCCGCGTCGGGCGGCGGCTTTTGCGCGCTTTCGGAGCAAAAATTTAAAAACGAATGTTCGCGTTTTGATTGCATAAATGTATAAAATATTGTATAATATTCGCATGAACGTCGGCATCTATTGTAATCGTGAGACAAAAAAATATAAGCCCGTCTGCGACGCCCTCTTCGCCCTCTTGAAGAAGAAGCGCATCGCCTACACCGTGTTTGAAACGGTGGATGCGATCGGCGGGGCGGACGTGCTCGTCGTCCTCGGCGGCGACGGCACCATTTTGAAGGCCGCCATCGCGGCAGGAAGGCTGGGCATCCGCGTGCTCGGCATCAACGCGGGCAACCTCGGCTTTTTGACGGAGTTCGAGGGGGAACAGGTCGCCGAAGCGGTCGCCCTGCTGCAGGGGCCGGCCGCGACGGAGCGGCGCAGCGTGCTCGAAGTGCGCGCCGGCGGGCAGGTCTTTTACGCCCTCAACGACGCCGTCTTTCAGCGCGGCTACAGCGCCGCGGCGGACGACAACGTCGTCGCGGTCACCGCGCACATCGACGGCAAAAAGGTGGACGAGTTCGTCGGCGACGGCGTCATTGTCAGCACGCCGACCGGTTCGACCGCCTACTCGCTGTCGGCGGGCGGCTCCATTTTGACGCCCGACATCGCCGCCTTCATTTTGACGCCCATCTGCGCACACTCGCTGCACAACCGGCCCATCGTGTTCGCCGATTCGAGCGCGCTGTCCGTGCGCCTGTCCGAGGGCGCGGCGCTCTCCCTCTTCTGCGACGGCAAGTTCGTCCTTTCGATGGGGGGCGGCGAGGAGGCGGTGCTGCGCAAGGCGCCCTTTTCCGTCGAGTTTTTAAAGCGCAAAGACAGCAACTTTTTCGACAAGCTGCTGTTCAAACTGAACAAGTGGAGCAAATAGAGGAGGGATAGAAATGCGAAGCGGAAGGCAGGCGGCGATCCTCGAGATCATCGGCGCAAAAGAGATCGAAACGCAGGAAGAGCTGTGCGCGGAGCTGAACACGCGCGGGTACACCGTCACGCAGGCGACCGTCTCGCGCGATGTCAAAGACCTGCGCCTCTTCAAGGTGGCGGGCGCGGTCAAAAAGTACCGCTACGCCTACATCGACGACGGCAGCAACAAAATTTCGCCCAAGATGCACAACCTCTTCCGCGAGTGCGTGCTCTCCATCCGTCCGGCGCTCAACCAGGTGGTCGTCAAGACGCTGCGCGGCAACGGCAGCAACGCCGGCATGATCGTCGATAAACTCAACCTCCCCGAGATCGTCGGCTCGATCGCGGGTGACGACACGCTGCTCATCGTCGCCTCCAGCGAGGAAAAGGCGCTCGTCGTCGTCGAAAAACTCAACGAATTTCTCAAATAGCCATGCTTTCTTCTCTGAGTATACGCAACGTGGCGCTCATCGAGAGCGCCGACATCGAATTCGGGGAGGGGCTCAACGTCCTCTCCGGCGAGACGGGCTCGGGCAAGTCCGTCATTTTGGACAGCATCAACTTCGTGCTTGGCGCCAAGGCCGACCGCGCCATGATCCGCCACGGCGCGGACAGCTGCTCGGTCGGCGCGGTGTTCCGCCTGCAGCCGGGCAGCCCCGTCTATGACGAGCTGCGCGCGATGGATCTCGACGCGGAAGAAGAGCTCGTCATCTCCCGCCGCTACCGCGCGGACGGGCGGGGCGACAGCCGCATCAACGGCAGCCCGGTCAGCGCGGGCATGCTGCGCCGCGTGACGGCGCACCTCGTCGACGTGCACGGCCAGAGCGAGCACTTTTACCTGCTCAGCGAGGCCAACCAGCTCGCGCTGCTCGACCGCGCGGCGGGGGATGCCGTCGCTTCGCATAAAGAGGAGCTCTCCCGCCTGCTCGCCGAGCGGCGCGACATCGCCGCAAAGCGCAAAGCGTTGGGGGGCGACGACGCCGAGCGCGGCCGCCGCCTCGATATCCTCCGCTACCAGATGGACGAGATCGACCGCGCGGGCGTCGCGCAGGGGGAGGAGGAGTCGCTCGAGGCGAAAAAGCTCTTCTATGCGAACATCGAAAAGATCGGCCGCGCCCTCGCCGAGGCCGCGGAGGTTTTGACGGGGGAAGGCGCCGCCGTCGACGGGCTGCACGCCGCCCGCCGCAGCATGACGGACATCGCCCGCCTCGACGCGCAGTACGCCGCCCTCTGCGAGCGCTTGGAGAGCGCCGCCGCCGAGGCGGAGGACATCGGCGAGACGGTCGCATCCCTCGCCGAGGAGCTCGTCTACGACGAGCATGACGCGGAGGAGACGGAAAACCGCCTCGACCTCATCCGCTCCCTGAAAAAGAAGTACGGCGGCAGCGTCGCGGCGATCGCCGACTACCGCGACAAGATCGGGGAGGAGTACGACCTTCTCTCGCACAGCGACGAGCAGTCGGCCGCCCTCGCGGCCGCGGCCGCGAAAAACGACGCCGCCGTCTACGCCGTCTGCCGCAAGATCACGGCGGCGCGCAAGGCGGCCGCCGACGACTTCTGCGCGCGCGTGACCGAGCAGCTCAAGACGCTCAACATCCGCAGCGCCCGCTTCGGCGCGGAGTTCGCCGACTACGGCGCGCAGGACGCCCCGCGCGCGACGGCGGAGGGGCTGGACTCCATGCGCTTCCTCTTTTCCGCCAACGCGGGCGAGCCATTCAAGCCGCTCAACAAGGTGATCAGCGGCGGCGAGATGAGCCGCCTGATGCTCGCCATCAAGACGTGCACTTCGGCGGGCGGCATTTCGACGTACATCTTCGACGAGATCGACGCGGGCATCGGCGGGCGCACCGCCAAGGTGGTCGCCGAAAAGTTTGCGGCCATCGCCCGCGACACGCAGATCATCGCCGTCTCCCACCTCGCCCAGATCGCGGCGATGGCGGACGAAAACTTCCTCATCTCCAAGCACGAGACGGCGGAGGGAAAGACGCGCACGTGCATCGCCCCGCTGTGCGGCGAGGCGCGCAAACAGGAGATCGTGCGCCTGCTGGGCGGCGAGGGGAGCGGCGCCGCCGAGACGCTTGCCGACGAGCTGCTCGCAGGCTGCGCGCGGTACAAAGAAGAGCTCGCGCAGGGGCATGCCTGACGCCCGCCGCCCGTAAGACGGGCGGCTTTTGCCCTGTAAAAGGGCCCTCCATAAAATTTGCCGCGAATGCATATACTATCGGCATGAACGGCGTTCGCAGACGGCTGCAAAGCGCGGTGCGCGGGGTGCGCGCCGCGTTCGACTATCTCTCCTCCAAAAAATATACGACGCTCGCGGGCACGATGGCATTCTTTTTGGTCATGTCCGTCGTTCCCTTCCTCTTTTGGCTGACGCTGCTGTTCGGCAAGTTACACATCGACTACGAGCCCATCCTCGAGCTGGAGTTTTTTGCCGACTTCAAGGAGATCATCCTGTACTTTCGCGACGCGGCCGAAAGCGCCACGGCGGGCGCCTCCGTCGTCCTGCTCGCGACGACGCTGTATTCCTCGACAAATTTGTTCTACCATATGCGCCGCAGCGGCGAGATCATCTACGAGTGCAGCCGCCGCAAGGCCGCACTGCTCGTCCGTCTCTCCGCCCTCGTGCTCATCTTTGCGGTCATGCTGCTCATGCTGGCGGGGGTGTCTCTCTTTTTGCTCGGCACCGCGCTGCTGCCGCGCATTCTGCCCTCGTTCGCGGCGCAGACAGCCGTCTACGCGCTGTTTGCCGCCGTCGTGTTCGCCCTCTTGCTGCTGCTCAACGTCTACATCTGCCCTTACCGCGTGGGCGCGGGCGACGTCGTGTGGGGGAGTTTGTTGACGCTGCTGTTGGGCGGCATCGCGTCCTTCGGCTTTTCCGTCTACGTCCGCTTCTCTTCCATCGAAAGGCTGTACGGGGCGGCGGTCTTTCTCATCCTCTTCCTCTTGTGGCTGTACGTGCTGATGACCTGCTTCGTCGTCGGCGTCATCCTCAACTGCTATCTGCTCGAAAGAGACAAAAATCAAAAAATTGTCCATAAAAAGTTCTGATTTTTCGCGAATCGGTTGCCATTCGCCCCCAAACACGGTATAATAGAGAAGGTGCGTCAGCGCCGAAACAGAAAAACATAAGGAAAGGGAAAAATGTATCAACTGTTTTGCGACACAAACTGTGAACTGTGGCACACGACCGCCAAAGAGCTCGGCCTACGCGTGATCCGCATGCCGTACGTCCTCGACGGCAAGGAGTACTATTACGACCTCGGCGAGGCGACTGACTTTGCGCACTTCTACCGGCGCATGCGCGAGGGCGCGGTGCCGACGACGTCCGCCATCAACGAGCAAGACTACATCGACTACTTCGAGCCCGTCCTGCAAGAGGGGCAGGACATCTACTACATCACCTTCTCGCACAAGATGTCGGCGACCTTCCAGAGCATGGACCGCGCCATCGCGGGCCTGCTGCAGAAGTACCCCGGGCGGCAGATCCGCACCTTCGACACCAAGTCCATCAGCCTCGGCGCGGGCTTTCAGGTGCGCTACGCGGCAGAAAAGTACCGCGCGGGCGCGACGATGGACGAGCTGGACGCCTACCTCGCCGAGCTCTCCGCGCACACCGTCGTCTACTTCGTGGTGGATGACCTCGTCTACCTCAAGCGCGGCGGCCGCATCTCTGCCCTGACGGCGACCTTCGGCAAGCTGCTCAACATCAAGCCGATGATCTCCGTCCTGCCCGACGGCTCGCTGCAGAGCGTGGGCAAGATCAAGGGCGCAAAGCGCGTCTTTTCGGAGTTCATCCGCATCATGCGCGAACACAACTGCAACGTGCGCGACTACCGCATCGAAGTGCTGCAGGCAGACTGCCCCGACGTGGGCGACGCCTTTATCGCGGCGCTGAAAGGGGAGTTCGGCGACGACTTGCAGATCGACTATCAGATCGTGGGGCCGGTCATCGCATCCCATTGCGGGCCGGGCACCCTCGGGCTGATCTTTTACGGAGACAAATGATCGGAGTTTTGCAAGCATGCGCCGCATAGCGCGCGCAGCCGCGCTGCTGCTCGCGGCGCTCTTTCTGCTGGCCGCCTGCGCCCCTGCGCAGTCGGACTATTACGTCGGCTTTACGCTGGGCAGCGTGTACGTCGGCGGTAAAGCCGTATCCTCGGCCGAACGCGCGGAGGCTTCTTCCGAAGTCGCCGCGCTTCTGCATGCCATCGAGGACGAGATCTCCGTCGAGCGGGCGGACAGCGACGTCTCCCGTATCAACGGGGCGGCGGCGGGGGAACGTGTCGCCGTCGGTGAGCATACCTACGCCATCCTCTCCCTCTGCAAAGAGCTGTACGCGCAGACGGGCGGGGCTTTTTCGCCCGCGCTGTATAATTTGAGCGAACTGTGGGGCTTCACGCCCGAATTTGAAGGGCAGTACACCGTCCCGCGCGCCGAGCCTTCCGCCCAAGCGATCGAAGAGGCGCTCGAACTCTCCGACTTCGACGACATCACGCTGCACGAGGACGGCACCGTCTCCAAGGCGAAGAGCGGCACGCGCATCGACCTCGGCGGCGTCGCCAAGGGGTACATGAGCGACGCGGCGGCGTCGCTGCTCGAAGGGCGCTTCGGCGCCTCCGCAGACGCCATCCTGTCCGTCATGTCCAACATCGTGCTCATGGGGCAAAAGCGGGGGGAGAACGCCGAACTCGGCTACACCGCCACCATCGAAAACCCGCGCGCCCTCGTCACGTCCGGCAGCGGCGCGAGCCAGGGGCTGTTCGCCGTCGGGCTTTCCGACGTCGCCATCAGCACCAGCGCCGATACCTACCGCTTCTATGTGCAGGACGGCCGCATCTACTCGCACATCATCGACCCCGCCGCGGGCAAGCCCTCCGCAAACGGCGTCATCTGCGCGATGGTCGCCGTGCCGAGCTCCGTCGAAAACGCGGGCGCGCGCGCCGACGCATACTCGACGGCTGGCTTCTGTATGCCGCTCACGCAGGCGCTCGATTTTTACGAACGGCTCTCGCGCGAGGCGGGCGTCTCCGCCGTCCTCATCACCGTCGATTGGAAGTACTACGCCGTCGGCGATATGGACGTCTTAAACCGCACCGAATACGCGGCGCTGGTCAGCCCCGATACCGTCATCAAGGACATCTTCGAGCGCGCAGACGCGGCGGACGCGGCCGACGCCGTCCTTCCCTGCGCGCGCGAGCTCGAGTACATCCGCACGGTCGCGGAGCGGAGCGCGTCATGACGCGGCGGGAGAAAGTCGCCGCCCTGCGCAGGCGGCGTTGGTTCACGCTGTGGGATGCGCTCGTCCTCGCGGCCGCGCTGCTGCTGACGGCGGCCTGCACCGCCGTCGCCTTCGCCATTCCGCAGGAGAAGGGGGACAGCTTCTCCGTCTACTTCCGCGACGAAAAGCTGCTCACCGCCCCGCTGTCCGAGGACGCCGACTACCTCTTTTGGGTGGAAGGAGAAACGGCGCACATCGCTGCCGACGCGGGGGAGGCGCGCGAAAACTATAACCGCATCCGCGTGCGCGGCGGCAAAGTGTGCGTGGAGAGCGCCGACTGCCCCGACGAGTCGTGCGTGTGGATGGGGGAGAGGGACAGCGGCACCATCCTCTGCCTGCCGCACGCGCTGCGCATCGAAGTCGAGGGCGGCGGATTGGAGACGGACGTATGAAAAGGCACTTCACGACCAAACGGCTTGCGGCGCTGGGCGTCCTGCTGGCGGCGGCGAGCATCACCTTCCTCATCGAGTCGCTCGTGCCGCCGCTGCTGCCCTTCGCACCCTATGTCAAGATAGGGCTGGCCAACTGCTTCCTGCTCCTCGTCATCGTCTGCTTCGGTGCAGGGGATGCCTTCCTATTTTTGATCGCGAAAAATATCCTGACCGCTCTCTTTACCGGCTGGTTCGCCTTCATGCTCAATTTGGCGGGCAGTTTGTGCGCCTACCTCGCCATGGCGGGTCTGTACGCCGCCTTCTCGCCCAAAGTCGGGCTCATCTCCGTGAGCATCGCGGGCGCCGTCGTCAGCAACATCGCCCGCACGGCGGTCGCGGTTTTATGGCTTGAAGCGCCTTCGCTGTTCGTCCAGCTGCCCTTTGTGTGCGGGTTCGGCATCGCGGCAGGGGCGCTCGTCGGAATTTTGACGACATTGTGCATAAAATACCTGCCCGAAAGATTGACAAATTTTTGAGAATAGGGTATAATAAACAAACGGAATGCAGAGATGGCGGAGCGGTCGAACGCGCACGACTCGAAATCGTGTTTACCCCCATAAGGGTAACAAGGGTTCAAATCCCTTTCTCTGCGCCAAGGCGATATAATAGTCATATTTGGTAGATATGTCTATTATGTTTGGGCGGCGGCTTCGGTTCGGCGAGATCGTTTGGAGGCGATTGGCGAACCGAGGCCGCTTTTTTTGATTTATCGGCATAAAAAGAACGCGACTTTATCGCAAGTCACGGCTAAAAATGGGTACGATTTGGGTACGATTTGGGTACGATTTTGTCGTGGTTGCGATGAAATTATCAATAATTTTCAATATTTCGGCGTATTTTTCGCGCATAATGCGTTTTTTATCATCTTCCGAAATATCTCCGCGCAAAAACGTCGCAAGATCCAGCTGTTCGGGGTGGGTATAGTACCGCAGCGTCGCCGAGATCAAGGCGACAAAACCCTCCATCATGGACTGCGCCGTTGTGGAGTTGGAGCCGGACGCAGCAAATATCCCTGCGTCACCTTTGACGGCGACCGCATGGTAAGCGGAGCGGACGCGGGCACAAATATCGTATATAAATATTTTGATTTTGACGGCGCGAAGGCGGTATTGCTCACCGTGGGCGGCACCATAAAGATCGCGGAAGCGGTGAGGAGCATAAACTGTTCCTCGTGGCAGAGCGTGCAGTTCCCGCTCTCATTTTCTGGCGCGCGCACTTGAAATTCAAGTCACCAAGGGCAAATTCGATCTTTCGGTGATGGAGTTTTTATGAATATTAAAATGTGGTTTAGGTGTTCTTCGTCTTCGACAACGATGATATTTGCCATGTCTCCTTTGCGCAAAACAGTATCAAGGAGTAACACATGGCTTATTTCAAAATCACACAGAACAAGAAGGTGAATTTCAGGCAGCTGGCGCGGGAGAATGTCATCGACCGCTGCGCCTCGTATAACCTTAATAAAAAGGGAGCGAACATCGAAAAGCAAACGGCGGAAATGCTCTGCGACCGCTGCGGGCTTGCCTATGACGAATACTTTGAAACGGTCATCGTCGAAAAGGCGTATGCCGCTGAAACGATCAAAGGCTACCGCCGTATCCTGCGCGCGCTGTTCAATGAAGCCGTCCGCTATGAGTGGATCGCCAAAAATCCCGTATGTGCAACCAAAGTCGGCGCCGAGAAAGGCAATACTTCTTTGAGGCCCGTTGCCGAAAAGGAAGTGTTTACCGTAAAAGAGGCCCGCGCCTTCCTGCGAAAGCTGGACGAGGATATATCGGATGACGAAATGCACAAGAAAGTCATCTTGAAGTTTATCCTTCTGACAGGCGTCCGCAACGGCGAGATGTGCGGGCTGAAATGGTCTGACATCGACTTTGACAAGAAGGTCGTACACATCAAGCGAAACAGGCTGTATTCCAAGCAGTTCGGCTACTACGAAAAGGAGCCGAAGACAAAGACATCCGTCCGCGACATTCCGCTGACGGAGGATCTCATCGGGGATCTGAAAAAGTATATGGACTGGTTCAGGCTCGCCGACCGTGAGTTTGACGAGCACTTGGATGAATACTACCTCGCCGTCAACGTCTATCGGCAGCCGCTCTATCCGCAGTCCATCGGGCAATGGCTGACCTTCTACGAGCGCAAGTGGGGCATGAAGCACGTGACCTGCCACGGGCTGCGACATACCTATTGCAGCCTTCTTCTGGCACAGAACGTCCCGATCCAGACGGTAAGCAGGTATATGGGACACAGCGACTCGACCGTCACATTAAAGGTTTACAGCCACTTCATTCCCGATACGCAAGACGCGGCGATCTCGGCACTGAATCGCCTGACGGATCAATAAATGGCCCATGCGGTCATTCCTTGGTCTATCGGGCGGATTTTTTTGGTATAAAATTGGTATAAACCGATTTTGCGTCGACTTGTCTAAATATGGCGTAAGTAAAGAAAAAGACCACAATATCTTGTGGTCTGAATGGTACTCCCGGCGGGTATCAGCCGAAACCCCTGAGGGGGGCCCCTCGGCTGAGCGTCGCTTCGCTCGCGCGAACCACGGGACGCTTGCGGGCCGCAAAGACCAAAAGAACAGGCACCATAAAAGGTGCCTGTTCTTTTGGTACCCCGACATTCGATATAAACGAACTCTTTTTTGCTTTGTTTCCGCTGTCGGATATGCTTTCGACCTCAGAAAGAAGCAAGTCGGTGATTTCAATTTCCTTTCCGCCCATGTTATGGAAAATGACTAATTTATTATCATAAACAAAGACTTTATTTACAAAGATATTGACGAGCATCTTCCTATAAAGTATATCGTCCGCTTTGCCGTTTCGCAGTTGATAGAAGAAAAATTTGACAGCCTTAGCGTTCAGTAATTTACTGTCATTGACAAGGGCGGTTTCTTCTTCAAGCCGTTCCGTCAATTCTTTGACCTCATCATTGAGCGCGGATAGTCTCTCTGTGATAATGTCGGACAAATTTCCTTTTTCGATCGCCGTGAGCAAATTGCTTATGGCTTTCTTTTTGTCTTTGATTTGCCGCTCAATGTAACGGATATTGGATGCGCCGCTTTCCGTCTTGTTCAGCTTTTCTATTTCGGAGCAAATGAGTTCTATGTTTTCATCGGTGAGCAGTTCCTTACATTTATCGACAACCAAATCTTCAATATATTCTTTTCGCACGTTCTTTTTGTCGCAGGTGCGTTTTGCGCCTTTGGCGTTTTTGCAAATGTAATAATGATATTGTTTTCCCGTCTTTGATGTGCCGCTATATCCGATCATCATATCTTTACAATGCCCGCAAAATAGTTTGGTGGATAGGATATAGTCAAGTTTTCCTGCACTCTTTTCTTTCTTATGCTTTGCCAAATCAAGTTTATTTTGCACCTTTGCAAACAGCTCATCGCTGACGATGCGGGGGATGCCGCCCTCTATCACTATGTCACAAAATGTATATGTACCAATATATTTTTTGTTTGACAGCATCGTGATGAGGTTTGTTTTGTTGAACTCTCTATTTGCGTTTGTGTAAATTCGATTGCTTTTCAAGTATTCCAAGATGCTTGTAACGGTAAAGCCCTGAGCATACATTTCAAATATCTTTTTTGCAATGGGTGCGGCATCCTCATCGATTTTATATTGCTTGTTTTCAATCTTAAAGCCTAAGGGGACGATGCCGCCGTTATACTGACACTTTTCAGCGGAGACAAGCATCCCGCGCTTTACTTTTTCCGCCAAATCACGCGAGAACGCCTCAGCAACGCCCTCTAAAACGCTTTCGAGAATAATGCCTGAACTGTCGTCGCGTATATCTTCCATGGCAGAAAATACCCGCACGCCGTTCTTTTTCAGCTTTCTTTTATTGATTGGATGAATTGTCAAACTAAGTGCAACACTTTAAGAGATTTTCTTGGAACAAATCTTGCGGTGTTCTGAAGTGCAAAAC